>JAVBNF010000027.1:0-67295 GCA_031551725.1 Bacteroidales bacterium | reverse complement strand
TTCTTTTAAGTGGGATGCTAAGGCGATCTCCGTGCCTTGAATTTGTAATTTCATAAAAATAATTTTAAATGTCTCTACATATATAAACGCGATGACACCCTAAATTATTTCTTAACAAATGTTAAAAATTTGTTAAATATTACATCCAAAACAGAAAAACCCGGCAGTTGTTCCCGCTGCCGAGTCTTTCCCATAGAAAAACACCATTAAAATAAACAAAAAGCGAGCCGAAATCCTCCATCGAAAACCGACCAAAGTCTCACAAAAGAATCAATAAGCGGCTCGCGCCTTTTTAGTTGTTATGTTTCATCGCTTTCGCCTCGCGTTTGCGAGAACAGACTAAATATTAAAATTTAATTGTTCTTGATGCAACGAACGCTAAAGCCGTACTCCTTGCTGTTGGGGTTCGTAGGGAACGCGACGCTGCTGGTGTAGTCCAGGCTGCAGCCGTCGTTGGTGCTGGTCTGGGCACTACTCCAGTAGTAGGCGATGCTGCCCTGGTAGTACATGCTGCCAGTGTTGAGGCAGAAGCCGCCATAAACACCAAGCCAGGTGGAATACCACGTTGAAGGAGTGGTAGAAAAAGGCATATTGGCAAAATCGCCGCACGTGCCTCCGGTGGGAAGATGCCAACCATTGGGACAAATACCTTGAACCCATTTATTTTGCCAATTAGATGCAGGACAATCTTGACCTTGACCACAACCATCCGGAAACTGTGTAGCCGCTATCCAATTATACAAATATCCATACGTGCCGTTTTGGCGGCACTTACCACGTAGTTCTGTACCGTTGATATTCCAATTGGACGCTTGGTCGTAAGTAGAACCCCAAGCTGCATTTACAGTCGTATTCCAACCCGTGGCACCGTTGGGACAAGTACCTACTTCCAAGTTCTTGGTCATCCACCACTGCCCGTCGGGCATTTTCTTGGTGGTATACGTCTTACCGTCCCTGCCGTCCGTTAAAACTCCCGTAGCACCATTTACATCATTGCCGGGAGCATTAATCACATGCGTAGAAGCTGTAGAAGCGCCGGAATAAGTAGAAGCAACATAAGAAAAACTGTTACTTGTGGGAGGATTATAAATTAATTTTATGGAATAAAACTGCGTATCCAACTTGCAATAACTCGAATTTAAACCTGCTACTTTAAGCGTGAATACTTGATTATCGGCAGCAGCTGAAAGCCCCGTAAATGCAAGCGTAATCTGAGCAGCGGAAACCGAAGGCGTGCAGGCAACGCCAGATGGCAAATCGCTGCAAGCAACCGAATACGTCCATGTACCTGTGGACAAAACAGGATTTAGGGTGATGTTATACTTCCGCGACATGGAAGCATCCCGAAAAACAATGGAATCAGAATTGGTTTTGGCTTCCGTATATGCCGTGCAGCCGGAACCATAGCTATTTTGAACCATTGCAAGCACAATTTGAGAACTTTCTTTACAAGCTCCCTCAATGCAGCGCACTGAAAGCGCATCCGAAGCAGGTTGTGAAGCGGTTCTTGTAATAGTTCCTCCGGAAAAGCTGCGGGAAACGGCAGCAGTTCCGCTTCCCGTACTTGTCCAAAAATAGGCTTTCGTGGTACGATCGGCATAAACGCCCGTATTTACCCGATAGCCCGCATTGAGAACCAAAAGACTTGAATAATCATTATTTAATTGCGCAGCCAAAGCACTCCACTCGCCATCACTCGGAAAATGCCAACCATTGGGACAAACACCTTGTTCGCCCAAAGTAGCAAAAACATTGGCCGTGCCTTGATTTTGTCCGTAAGCCGTCCAAAAAGGATACAAAGCTCCTTCGTATTCGCAACGCAACGGATCGGCCTGCGAAGTAGTCGTTGTATTTGGCGAAGTGGGAAATGGACCGGGGCCGGGGCAATAATAGGTTTTCTGCAAATTTGTTCCCGGAGCGGCGATATTGGAAGTCACGGTCACACCATTGTAACCCCTATATCCGAATACCGGATTATCCAAACCCTTGCGATAACGCAGGTTTTCCGCCATCCAACGTTTGCCGTCGGGCATGATGACGGTTTTGTAGGTTTCGCCGTCGCGTGGGTCGGTGAAATCAGGGGCGGGGGTTTGGGCGAAAATCGGCAGAAATGCAAAAATGCAGAATTGCAGAAAAATCCATTGGGCAAATCGTAGGGGCACCCCTTGCGGGTGGCCTTTTGATGGGCGTATGCAATACGCCCGTACATTGCCGTTCGAAGGGGCACCCGCAAGGGATGCCCGTACAGCAAGCGGTGGCACGTTGTTGTTGGCAGGGCAACCGCAAGGGCTGCCCGTACAGGCCACAGCCGATAATTGTAATTGTGTTTTCATGTTGTGTTTTATTTAATTGTTAATCATTTTCCAACAAGACCCGAAGGGTCTGTACATGCATAACAAAAAAAGCGTGAATTGAAATCTTATTTTTTCTGAGGTACGACCAAGCACCATGCAAGAAATAAGATACAACCCACGCCGGACACAGCATGAGCGTATTGCTTATAAATTCCCTTGCATTGAAAGTTTTGGTCGTTTTCAGAAAAGAATTTAAGCTTACGCTTTCTTTATTTATTTAGTTAATCTGTTTTTTCTTATAATCTATCTGTTTTTTTCTGTTTCTTCGTTTTCTTGTTAACCTGTTTTCTCGTTAACTATTACCGCCGCAAAGTTATAACTTTTTTCTGAAAAAACGAAATTTATTTCAAAACGTTTTTTTATTTGCACAATTCCGAAAAATCTCGTATCTTCGTAAATTATTTATGAAAACATATGGCTAAAAAAACAATTAAAACCAATATCAAAGAGCTTATCAATACCATTATCACGAGCATGCATGACAAAAAAGCAGAGGATGTCGTGCTGATGGATTTAACATCTGTCGGCGGCAGTTCTTTCGACTACTTTGCCATCTGCCACGCCGAGTCCAGCACACAAGTGCGAGCAATTGCCGACAATGTGGAGGACAAAGTTCGGACAGAATGTCAGCTCAAACCGTGGCATTCCGAAGGGTTTGCTAATTCGGAATGGATATTGTTAGACTTTGGTGAAGTATTGGTGCATGTTTTCCAAACAGAAGTGAGAGCCCACTATCATTTGGAAGACCTTTGGGCCGATGCCGAAATTAAACATTATCACGACGAGCCTGTTAAAATTACTATTTCCAGCAATGAACGAAAAACTGCAAAATCTAACGTTGAGAAACCTGCTAAACCAGCCGGAAAATCAACAACAAAACCAAAATCAACAACAACCCGAACAACAAAATCAGCAACCGCAAAATCCGAAAAATCCACAACAACCAAACGGAAAACAACAAAAGAATAAAAAGTTTAAATTCAATTTCTATTGGATTTATGCGGCCCTATTTTTAGTCTTTATCGGTATTAACCTTTCGGGAAATGTTTGGCAACCAAGCAGTTTTAAGATTGAATGGTATGAACTCAAACAGATGCTCCGCAATAATGATGTGGACAAAATTACCGTTGTAAATGCAGAATACGCGGAAATCAAAATCAAAACCGACTCGATTTACGCCGATACTATATTTAATAAACTTCGCGATACCGACGGAAAAACGAACAATAAGATTTATACGTATCAATTCAACTTGCTCGAAACCTTTTTGCAAGATGTTCGCAGCGTTCAAAATGAACAGCTCGCAAAAGATACCATAGGCAAAACCCTGGCGGAAAAAGACCAAATCATGAACCGCCCGATTGTAGAACCCATCAGCGAAAAACGTCCGAGTTTGTGGCAAGACATTTTGCCGCTCTTCGGCCCTATCTTGATTTTTGTGGTGATTTGGATTATTTTTTCGCGCATGATGAACCGCGGCGGCGGCGGAATGGGTGGTGGAAACATGTTTAACTTCGGAAAATCCAAAGCGCAACTCATCGACCAAAACACCAATATCAACGTTACTTTCAACGATGTTGCCGGTTTGGCAGAAGCCAAAGTGGAAATTATGGAAATTGTGGATTTCTTGAAAAATCCGAAAAAATATACCGATTTGGGCGGAAAAATCCCCAAAGGCGCACTCCTTGTAGGCCCTCCGGGTACCGGAAAAACCATGTTAGCCAAAGCTGTTGCAGGTGAAGCCAAAGTGCCATTCTTTTCCATTTCCGGTTCCGATTTTGTGGAAATGTTTGTGGGCGTGGGTGCTTCGCGTGTCCGCGACCTCTTCAAAACCGCTAAAGAAAAAGCGCCGTGTATCATTTTTATTGACGAAATCGATGCCATCGGCCGTGCCCGCGGTAAAAACGCATTCAGCGGCTCGAACGACGAACGTGAGAATACGCTTAACCAACTCCTTACGGAAATGGACGGTTTCGGAACCAACAGCGGCGTAATCATCCTCGCCGCCACCAATAGAGCCGATATTCTCGACCGCGCACTCTTACGTGCAGGACGTTTCGACCGCCAAATCCACGTAGAACTGCCCGAACTCGAAGAACGTAAAGCCATCTTCCTCGTACACCTGCGCCCGCTCAAACTCGCAATGAGCGTAGATGTGGATTTCCTTGCCAAGCAAACGCCCGGATTTTCCGGCGCCGATATTGCCAACGTCTGCAACGAAGCCGCTTTGATTGCGGCGCGCAACAGCAAAAAAGAAGTCGAAAAACAAGATTTCCTTGATGCCATCGACCGCATCGTAGGCGGCTTGGAACGCAGAAGCAAATTTATTTCCAAAGATGAGAAAAAAGTTATTGCATACCACGAATCCGGACACGCTTCCGTGAGCTGGCTCTTGCAATACGCGCATCCATTGGTAAAAGTAACCATTGTTCCGCGTGGACGCTCACTCGGCGCAGCCTGGTATTTGCCCGAAGAGCGCCAAATCACAACCTACGAGCAGTTGTTCGACGAAATGACCGCTACATTGGGCGGACGTGCTGCCGAACAAGTGATCTTCGGAAAAATATCCACCGGCGCTTTAAGCGATTTGGAAAAAGTTACCAAACAGGCTTACGCGATGATTACCTATTATGGTATGAGCGAAAAAGTGGGTAATTTGAGTTATTACGATTCTTCCGGCCAACAAGAATACGCATTTAGTAAACCATACAGTGAGAAAACCGCCGAAGCTATTGACGCGGAAGCATCTGCAATGGTTGAAAAAGCCTATCAACGCGCTATTCAAATGATAACGGAAAATCGCGATAAACTTGATAAACTCGCAAACGTATTGATTGACGAAGAAGTTATTTTCCGCGATGATTTGGAAAAAATCTTCGGACCTCGCCCGTTTGAAGAGCCCGAGCAAGGTGGCAAAGGTGAAGTGATTGCACCCGAGTTGCCGTCAGATCACACAACATCCGAACCGGCCTAATAGAATAGCCATGAAAGAAGCCCTGCCGAAAGAAACCACGCTGAAAAACGTTCGCGATGCACTCATTGAGAAAGCGGATAATCCATTCGACACCATCGATTTGGAAAGTAACGTTTTTCCGGAAATCACCGACCCGTTGGATGTTGTTTTCGCAGAAAACTTCATCCGGAACGGAGGGAAATTTATCTTTTGCGAAGGCATCAACGAAACAGTGGATAACATCCGTTTTTTTGCACAACAAGAAAAATGGGATAAAATATACGCCGCCGAAGAAAGCATTCAGCGCATTCTTGTTCACGCAGGTATTTCATACAGCAACGACCAAAACGAGCTTATTTTACGCAAAGTAGCCGTTACGTCCTGCGAGTGTCTTGTTGCACGTACCGGCAGCATTGTGATTAGCAGTAAAAGTCCTTCCGGACGTAAGCCTTACGCAGGTGCGGATACACTTGTTTTTGTGGCAACAACAGCTCAGCTCGTGCCTGATTTGCGTACAGCATTGAAACAAATCAAAAACAAATATGCCACCGGGATGCCATCGATGATTCAAACTTTAAGCGGAATAACCTATGTACGCGATATCGACGGACAAATAACCGACGGCCTGGGACCTCAACAACATTTTTTATTTTTAGTAGACGCTAAATAATTGAATATGAAAATCTCGAAAAATCTTATATTACGTACTGCCAGCGGCGTTGTTTTTGTCGCGCTGATTCTCGGTTCCATGCTCGATCCGTTTGCATTCGGAGCCATTTTCCTGGCATTTATGAACCTCGCGTTATGGGAATTTTACCACCTCAACGCCAAATCGTCACCGCAAATTATAAGCGGTATGATCATCGCATCGCTAATGTTTATTGGTATTTTCGGACTTTTCTGCCCGCTCCTGCCCGAATCGCTGTTTGAACTTACGCTGCTCGCTTTCGGACTGATTCCTTTTGTATTTATCATCGAATTGTTTCGCAAAAGCGAAAAACCTTTGTCGAACATCGGCACAACTTTATTGGGTATTTTGTACGTCGGCGTGCCTTTTTCCATGCTTAGCATTTTGTGGAATCCGGGACTCGATTCTGAGTTTTGGATGCCGGAATACCTGTTTGGATTTTTCATGATCTTGTGGACAAGCGACGTATTTGCTTATATTACAGGCATGTTATTCGGCAAACACCGCTTGTTTGAACGTATTTCCCCGAAAAAAAGCTGGGAAGGAGCCATTGGCGGCCTGATTTTCAGTATCGGTACAGCATATCTTTTATCCATCGACTCTATGTTCCTTGGATTTAAGGAATGGGCTATTATCGCTGTTCTTATTGTTGTTTTCGGTATTTTCGGCGATCTGGTCGAATCAATGTTCAAACGTAGTTTCGATCTGAAAGATTCGGGCAATCTGATGCCCGGTCACGGCGGTATTCTCGATCGTTTTGATAGCCTCTTAATGGCTATTCCTTTTGTTACCGCCTATATTTTATGGATTCAGTTCAACCAAATTTTTTAAATATGTATTTGCATAAAGAAGGAACCGCAAGCATTGCTATTGCAACAGGTTTATTGCTTATTTTCATTGTTTTACGTTGTACAATTTTTCGCTTTCCGCTATGGGCGGATATTTTGGCTTATTTGGCGCTTGGCGGACTTTTAGCCTTAGTACTTTGGTTTTTCCGCATGCCGAAACGCGAAATGACAGTTGCAGAAAATGCAATTGTATGTCCGGCAGACGGCAAAGTCGTTATCATCGAAGAAGTGTTTGAACCCGAATACTTTAAAGACAAACGTTTGCAAGTTTCGGTATTCATGTCGCCGCTCAATGTACACGTAAATCGTTATCCTACAAACGGTATTGTAAAAATGTTCCGTTACCATGCCGGAAAATATTTGGTGGCCTGGCATCCGAAATCGTCAACCTTAAATGAGCGCACGACAGTTGTTTTGGAAAATAAAAACGGTAAAGAAGTGCTCGTTCGTCAAATTGCCGGAGCTGTGGCCCGCCGCATTGTTTGTTACGCCAAAGAAGGCGAGGATGTAAAACAAAATGAGGAACTTGGCTTTATTAAATTCGGTTCACGGGTAGATTTATTCCTCCCGTTAGACACGAAAATCAAAGTAGATAGAGACCAAATAGTTAAAGGCGGACAAACAATTATCGCCGAATGGTAAAATAAATTTTTATTTTACAACGAAAAAACGTAAATTTGCAGGTTTAAAACATTATATAACGACTTATGGCAATTATTAGTAGAATTAGAAAACATTCGGGCCTTTTAGTAGGCCTTATCGGTGTTTCTATCGCCGGATTTATTTTGCAAGATGCTTTCTCTGGAAGAGGCGGCAACAAACCACCAAAGTTGGCTAAAATCAGCGGACAATCAATCAACTACGATGCTTATGATGCAAAAGTTGAGGAACTTGCCGCCAATTACCGCCGTGCACAAGGGGAAGATATTCCTTTATCGGCCGAAGACATGTTCCAAGTTCGTCAAATGGCATGGGATAACATGCTGAATGAATATTTGTTAAACGACGCTTGCGCGAAAACAGGCATCACCGTTTCGCAAAAAGAAATGAACGATATGTATTATGGACAATTCATCCATCAACAAGTATATCGTTTGTTTACCAATCCGCAAACAGGCGCATTCGACCGTCAACAAGTGATGATGACTTTTAACAATTTTGATCAATTAAGCCCGGAAGATAAAAAAGTCTTGGCCGATGTTGAAAAATTTGTGAAAGAAGACCGCTTGAAATCGAAATATTACACATTGGTTAGCAAAAGCTACTATGTGCCGAAAGCTGTTGCGGCTCAATCTGCCGCTTTAGTAAGCAAAAAAGCTCAAGCTCGCGCCACATTCCTTTCTTATATGAGCATCCCGGACACGGATGTGAAAGTAGAAGAGTCTGATTATAAAAAATATTACGAATCACATAAATACATGTTCGAACAAGAAGATTCGCGCGCTATTGATTATGTAACTTTCAGCGTAGCACCTTCTCCCGAAGACTTGGTTGAGATTGAAAATCACGTAAATACACTTTACACTGAAATGCAAAGCGAATCTAATGTTGTCGATTTCGTAAATGCAGAATCTACTAAGCCGTACGACAGTACGTTTAAAAAGAAAAGCGAAGTGCGTGCACCGTGGGATTCTTTATTATTTTCTGCTGCCGCAGGAACTACTTTTACTCCGCGTGTTGTTGGAAATCAATTTGAATTTGTAAAATTAATTAGCGTACAAAATCGTCCCGATTCTTTGCGTGCAAGCCATATTTTGCTTTCTTTCCAAGGTGCAGCCGGTGGACAAAGCCAAGCAATGCGCACCAAAGAAGATGCTGAAAAAATAGCTGACAGTCTGAAAAATATTATCGGCAAAAATCCTGTACTATTTGCACAATATGCACAACAAATGTCCGATGACAAGAGTAATTCCGAAAAAGGCGGCGATCTCGAATGGTTTCGCGATGGCATGATGGTTCCGGAATTCAACGACGCTGTTATTCAAGGAAATGTGGGTGATGTGAAAGTGGTTGAAACATATTTCGGATACCATATTATTATGATTACCGGAAAAACTGCACCTATCAAAAAAGTAAGAGCTGCTTTTGTCTATGTCCCAATTGAGCCAAGCAACAAAACAACAAAAGAAGCGTTTCAACGCGCTAACAATTTCTTAACCAATGCCATTGCCACAAAAAGTTTTGATAGCGCGGTAGCGAAATATGGTTTAAACAAACGCACTTCTGAATATACAGGCAACATGGACAACCAGTTGCCAGGACTTGCAAGCTGTCGCGATATTGTTCGTTGGGCTTATAATGAAGACACCAAAGTGGGTGCTATTTCTCCCGAAGTATATAAATACGAGGATATGTTTGCTGTGGCGACTTTGCGTCAAATCAGAGAAAAAGGCGTGATGTCTTATGATGAATTTAAAAGCAATCCGCAAATCAAATACATTGTAGCCCGTGAGAAAAAAGCCGAGCAATTAATGACTAAAGCCAATGCCGATATCGCTAAAAATCAAAATATCGACGCTTTATCAGCTGCTTGGAACTCTCCGGTTGATTCGATCATGGATGCTTCTTTCAGCGCTTATTCTGTTGGAATGAATGGTGGTTTTGAGCCGGAAGTTGTGGGTCGTTTATTTGGTATGAAAGACGGATCAATGAGCAAAGCAATTAAAGGAAATTCGGGTGTTTATGTATTAAAATTAGATGCAATGGACAAACCGGAAGTAACACCGGCTTATATCATAGGAACACAAATGCAGATGATGCAAACATTCCAAAACCAAGTATATAACGGAACAAACGAAGCCTTGAAAGAAAAGGCAAACGTTGAAGACAATCGTTGGTTCTATTATTAAGATGTAAAATTTGAAAAGGAAAAAAAGTAGGGGCTCAAAAATTTTGAGCCCCTACTTTTTTTTGTTAATCATCAAAAGCGAATAAATCGGAGCCTTCAGGTGGAGAGCCAAAAGAAGGATCATCGTCATCATCAAGCAAAACAGGCTTTGCTACTTTCTTCTTCGATTTTTTAGTGCCCTTAAGCTGGCTTTCGAGGCGTCTCAATTCCTGTTTCATTTGCTTGCTCAAAGCATCACGTTCGGCTTCATCCATATTGTCATCATCGTCTGCACCATGCATTAAAGCAATTAATGAAGATTGTTTTTCTTCTTCTTTCTGTCTTTGCTTCAAAAGCATCTGCGCGCGCAACATCGGATCGTCCGGAACTTCTTCTTTAACAATCGCCTTTTTAACGATTTTTTCTTTTTTCGGTTTTTCAGCCGGTTGAGGAGCCGGTTTTTCTACTTTAGCTTCAGCTGTTGGCTCAATTTCTTCTTCAACCACTTGTTCTGTGCCAACTTTTCCACACATTTTATCAAGTGCTTCGTTGAAAAATTTAACCAAATCGGCCACTTGCTCGCCATCTAATTGAATGGTCAGATTTTGGCGGATAGCGGCACATTCGATCGGATCTTTCTTCGGAAGACAGTTAGCCACAACAATTCGGCCGTAGAAACGGCAAATTTCACGAATTTCAGTTTTATTTCCGCGTTTTAACACACGACGGATCACAGAACGTTTCTTGCGTTGCCACTCAACGTTCTTCAGCCCTCCCATGTCCCAAAATAGTGTGGGACGAATACGCGTAAGATCCGGGAAAAATTCTTCTTTGTTTAATTTCGCTTTCGCTTCCGCTAATTCGTAATAAGCCTGAAGTAAAAAGAAATAGCCTTCATTATCTTTAATATCCAAAGCCCGTTCGATTTCGATCGAAAGTCGGGGCGTTATGGCTTTGCGACCTTTTAAAATCGCAACAAGAGAAGGCGGTCGTTCGTGGATTTTTGCGGCAAACGGCCGGTGTTTTATTCCTCTTTCTTTTAATATTTTTTCCAGCACAATACCGGGGTGCTGCCCCTTAACAGATTGTACAGTTGGAATCATAGGCAGAAAAGTTTTTTTTGTTTGCAAACATTTAATTAATTTTTACAAATATACAAAAAAAATCTCAATTGGGAATTAAAGTTATTAAAGGGCTGTTGTTAATTAAAAAAACGGCAGCACAAATGTGCCGCCGGTATGAATATGGTAATTGCAGAGACGCAATACATTGCGTCTCTACAAGAAGGACAAACCCTTTCAACAAGTCCCTCTGCAACCCGTGCGGAGGACGAAACCACCAAGTTTGTCCTTAAAAATTGGTTTTTACTGTTTAAGTGCCAGCCGGTTCGTCGTGGCGAGCACCGCAGGTGCGCAGCCATCTGATATGTTCCTATTTCGCTCTCGCATTGGCGAGTAAAACATTAAGGAACTGTTTAAAATTAGACAAAAACCTTTTTAGACAAGATCAACAAGATTTACAGAATGATTTTGCTTCGGCAAAATAAAAAACATGTTAATCTTGTTCATCCTGTCAAAAATTTAAACAGTTTCTAAATATTAAAATTAATTGTTCTTCACACAGCGGAGAGCGAATCCACTGTGCTTACTGGTGACGCCCGTAGGGTCCGCGCCGCCGCTGTAGAATAAGCAGTTGAAGCGGGTGGCGTCGACATGGGTACTAGACAAGTAATAGGCGACGGCGCCCTGGTCGAACAGAGATCTATAGATACCGGACCAGCCGCCATAAACACCAAGCCAAGTATAAGTCCATGTGAATAGAAGGGTAGAAGCCGGCATGTTTTGGAAATCTCCACAAGCTCCACCCGTGGGAACACGCCAACCGCCGGGACAAATACCCTGAACCCATTTATTCTGCCAATTAGATGCAGGACAATTTTGTCCCCAACCACAACCATTAGGAAACTGCGTTGCTGCTATCCAATTATACAAATAACCATAAGAACCATTTTGGCTACACTTACCTCGCAAAGCTATGCCGTTGATATTCCAATTAGACACCTGGTCGAAGGTAGACCCCCAAGTGGAGTTTACAGTCTCATTCCAGCCGGTACCATCATTGGGACAAGTACCTACCTCCAAGTTCTTGGTCATCCACCACTGCCCATCGGGCATCTTTTTAGTGGTGTAGGTTTTATTATCTCTACCGTCTGTCAAAACACCTGTGGCTCCAATAACATCACTGCCCGGAGCATTAATAACATGTGAGGAAACCGTGGATGCACCGGAATAAGTGGCTGCAACATATGGAAGACTAACGCCTGCTGGCGGATTGTAAATCAATTTGATATTAAAAAACTGCGTATCTAATTTGCAATAACTCGAATTGGAACCTAAAATTTTCAAAGTAAAAACCTGATTGTCGGAAGCAGCAGAAAGCCCGGTAAATGCAAGCGTAATTTGAGCACCGGAAGCAGAAGGCGTGCAAGCAACACCGGCAGGCAAATCGGAGCAAACAGCCGAATATGTCCACGTGCCGGTGGACAAAACAGGATTTAACGTAAGATTGTATTTACGAGATATAGAAGCATTTGGTGAAACAATCGTATCATACCTCGTCATGGCCTCCGTGTAAGCGGTACAGCCTGAACCATAATTATTTGCAATCATGGTCAACACAATCTGAGAGCCCTCCGTACAACGTCCTTCAATACAGCGCACAGAAAGCGCATCCGAAGCAGGCTGAGAAGCAACTCTTGTAATTGTACCTCCGGAAAAAGAACGGGAAACAGCAGCAGTTCCGCTTCCCGTACTTGTCCAAAAATAGGCTTTCGTGGTACGATCAGCATAAACACCCGTATTTACCCGATAGCCTGCATTGAGAACCAAAAGACTTGAATAATCATTATTTAATTGCGTAGCCAAAGCACTCCACTCGCCATCAGAAGGCAAATGCCAACCGTTTGGACAAACACCTTGTTCGCCCAAAGTAGCAAAAACATTGGCCGTTCCTTGGTTTTGTCCATAAGCCGTCCAAAAAGGATACAAACAACCTTCGTATTCACAGCGCAAAGGATCGGCTTGTGAAGATGTATCTTTATTTGGAGATGTTGGAAATGGGCCGGGGCCTGGACAATAATAAGTCTTCTGCAAATTGGTGCCGGGAGCGGCAATGTTGGAAGTCACGGTTGTTCCACCATAACCTCTATACCCAAAAACAGGATTATCCAAACCCTTGCGATAGCGCAGATTTTCTGCCATCCAGCGTTTGCCGTCGGGCATAATAACGGTTTTGTAGGTTTCGCCGTCGCGGGAATCATACAACGGCAAGCCGGGGGTTTGAGCGAAAATTGGCAGAAATGCAAAAATGCAGAATTGCAGAAAAATCCATTGGGCAAATCGTAGGGGCACCCCTTGCGGGTGCCCTTTTGATGGGCGTGTGCAATACGCCCGTACATTGCCGTTCGAAGGGGTCTCCACAAGGGATACCCGTACAGCCGCAGCCGATAATTGTAAATTTGTTTTCATGTGTGTTATTTATTTGTTTTTATGTTTGAGTCAATCGAGATCCGAAGGATCTCAATGTGCATAAAAAAGGCGCGAGTTGAAATCTTATTTTGTTAGAGGTACGACCAAGCACCATGCAGAAAATAAGACACAACTCACGCCGGAACACAGCATGAGCGTATCGCTTATAAATCCTTTCTGCAAAAAATTGGTCGTTCTCTAACAAAGAATTTAAGCTTACGCTTTCTTTATTTATGTTTAATTAGTGTTTTTCTATAAATTTATTGTTTTATTATTTTCTTGTTAACTCGTTAACCTGTTTTCTTGTTAACTTTTCTTTCCGCAAAGGTAGAAATAATTTTTGGAATAAAAAACCATTTCTTTTTCCAATTTTTTCCATTAAAAACCACCTCTGATACAATTTAAAAATCAACAAATTAACAATTTGTTAATAACTATTAGCGGTTTTTTTAGGCTTTTTTAGGCAAAAGTTATGAACAAATTGGATTTTTTTGGAATATTTTAACTACTTTTGTATTGTGATTTTAAACAACAAGAAATCAGCTTAAAAAAATGGCCATTCTCCTCGGAAAAGAATATTGCAAAGTGGATCCCAACGGACGGTTTAAATTCCCGTCGGCGTTGAAAAAACTACTTTTGCCGGTCATCGAAGAAGGCTTTATCTTAAAAGAGAGCATTTTCGACGACTGTTTGGAGCTTTATCCGCGCAAAGCGTTTGAGCACGAACTGGAAGAAAAACGCCAACGCTTAAATCAATACAATCCGGAACACCGTTTGCTTTTACGCAAATTGTCGGAAGGAAATCCGGTAGAGCTTGATACCAACGACCGCCTTTTAATTCCGGGCGATCAAAAGAAAGCCAAAAAAATCAATAAAGAAATTGTGCTTATCTCGAAAGTAGATATGATCGAAATCTGGGATGTAGAAACTTACGACAATCTCAATCGCAAAACTGTTGATTACGCAGATCTTGCAAGCCGGCTTTTGGGTCAGGAAAATAATATTCAACCGCAAGAATAAAGGGAGGAATGATGTATCACAATCCTGTTTTACTTGAAGCGTGTATGGAGGGCCTCAAGCTCCAAACAGGAGGCGTTTACGTGGACGTCACTTTCGGCGGCGGCGGACATTCGCGCCGGATACTCGAAAGCGACATCAAACAACTTGTGGCTTTTGACCAAGATGAAGATGCACATGCAAACGCTATCAATGACGAGCGTTTTTTGTTGGTTAAACAAAATTTTAAATATTTAAAAAATTTTCTGCGCTTGCACAACATCAACGAAATTGATGGTTTGCTGGCAGATTTGGGTGTTTCATCACATCAATTTGATGCAGGAGAACGCGGTTTTTCCATCCGTTTCGACGGGCCTTTAGATTTACGGATGGATCAAAAAAATCCGCTGTCGGCTGCAAAATTGCTGGAAACATACAGCGAAGAGAAGTTGAGCGATGTGTTTTATTTTTACGGTGAATTGCATACTGCACGAAAAATTGCATCGACCATTGTGAAATATCGCGCAGAAAAAAATATCGAAACAACGTTTGAACTGAAAGAATGTTTAAACAGATTGGCGCCGCGAGGAGCTGAAAATAAATTTTTTGCACAAGTATTCCAAGCCTTGCGCATCGAAGTGAACGATGAGCTGGAAGCATTGAAAACAATGCTCGCACAAGCTACAGAAATGCTGAAACCCGGCGGACGCTTGGTGGTGATTTCCTATCATTCGCTGGAAGACCGCTTGGTAAAAAATTTCATCCGCAGCGGGAATTTCGAAGGTGTTTTGCACAAGGATTTTTATGGAAATGTGCAGGCTCCATTAGTGGCCGTTTCGCGCAAAGCGATTGTTCCAAGCGAAGATGAAATTGCTCAAAACAGCCGTGCGCGTAGTGCTAAATTAAGAATTGCCGAGAAAAAATAATGGCAAAGAATAAATTTAAAATAAAACATCTGCTCGATGGTTCTTTGCTTTCGCGTGACGAAACGATGAAAGCAATGCCGTTTTTGCTCTTGCTTGCAGGCTTGGGAATTGTTATGATTGCCAATAATTACGTGGCCGAAGGCATGATCCGCAAGATCAACAAAACAAAATCGGAGATGAAAGAATTGCAGTTCGAACATATCAGCACACAAGCTGCAATGATCGAAATGAGCAAACAATCGGAGATTGCCAAACGCATCGACACCCTGGGAATTAAAGAATCTGTAGTGCCTCCAACCCGCATCAGAGTGGAGGAAGAATAAAAAATGGAAGACAACAAAAAACATATGCACAACCGTATCTACGTAGTTTACGTGGTGTTTTTGCTTTTTGCAATTGCAATTGTAGCAAAGATTGTGGATGTGATGTTTTTTGAACGCGACTATTTAATCAGCATTTCCAAAAAACAAAGTATCCGCGTTGTGAACGTCAACGCCATTCGCGGAAACATTTATTCAGCCGATTCTTGCTTGATTGCAACATCCATTCCGCTTTTCACGATTCGCATGGATTTGCATCCGAGCGTTACGTCTAACGACACGTTCAGACGCTATATCCGCCCGTTATCCGACAGTTTGGCGCGTATTTTTCCACAAAAATCCGCACAAGCATATTACAACGAGTTGACGGCTGCACGTAAAAAAGGCAAACGCACATTCTTAATCAAAAAAAATATCACATACGCGCAATTACAGCGTATCCAGACGTTTCCCATCTTAAAAAAAGGGCAATTTAAAGGCGGTTTAATTATCGAAGAGTTTGAAAGTCGTGCGATGCCTTACAAAGAATTATCAAAACGGACGATTGGTTATTACAATGCCAACAGCAAAGTGGCCGTAGGAATTGAAGGTGCTTACAATTCGGATTTGGCCGGCATTAGCGGACAACGTTTGATGGAAAAAATTGCAAACGGCGTGTGGAAACCCGTTCGCAACGGCAATGAAAGCGAGCCGGAAAACGGCAAAGACATCGTGACAACCATCGATATGCGTGTTCAAGATGTTGCTGAATCAGCTTTACAAAAATGTTTGGAAGAAAATGAGGCGGAATTCGGATGCGCCATTCTGATGGAAGTAAGTACCGGCGAAATCCGCGCCATTGCGAATCTGCAAAAGACCGCAAACGGTTATAAAGAACAAAGAAACATTGCCATTGGCGAAAGTGTGGAGCCGGGTTCTACGTTCAAAACCATTTCAATGATGGCGATTTTGGAACAAGGCGTCTGCGACACGGGTATGATGGTTCCCACCGGTATTAGGCAGATTGCAGACCGCAGGATGATCGACTCCAAACGCGAAGGCTATGGCCAAATTTCTTTGAAACATGCTTTTGAAGTATCGTCAAACGTAGGTATTTCGTACGCGGCAATGATGAGTTTTGAAAATAAACAAGCGGCATTTACGGATTTCTTTTACAGAAATAAATTGAACGAACCGCAGAACATTGAATTAAAAGGAGAAGGCCGTCCGTATATCAAAAATACCAAAGATAAAACGTGGTCGAAAAAGATTTCACTTCCATGGATGTCCATCGGTTATGAAACCAAAATGACACCGTTGCAAATTTTAACGTTTTACAATGCCATTGCCAACAACGGTTGCATGGTGAAACCGATGTTTGTGAAAGAGGTGCGCAGAGCCGGTGACATGGTGGAGAAAAAAGAGCCAACTGTGATGGTAAAACAAATTTGCAGTTCAAAAACATTAGCGCTCATGCAGGATTTGCTTGAAGGCGTTGTACAAAACGGAACTGCAAAATCGTTGAAAAAATCGCCTTACAAAGTGGCAGGAAAAACAGGTACTGCGCAAGATGGTTATAAAGAAGTAAAACAAGGGAAACAAGTAAAAATGAGATACCGAGCTTCATTTGCCGGTTATTTCCCGGCCGATGATCCGCGTTATTCCTGTATGGTGATGGTATTTAATCCTCAAAAAGGGCGGCAATACGGTGGTGAAGTGGCTGCTCCGGTTTTCAAAGAAATTGCAGATAAAGTGTACGCAACCTTGCTGCAAATGGATATTGAAACGCCGGATGCGCACGACAGCGTCATGCAAGTGCCTTACATTGCCGCAGGAAACGACAACGATTTTCGTTCGATTTACAAGTATCTAGGTGTTTCCTATTCGTCTGAAGACGGCGGAATGGTGCGCCAGGGACAAGATGCCGGCAATTATGTTGCGATTTCGGGCAATAAAAATATTGTTCCGAACGTTCGCGGAATGGGCGCGCGCGACGCGGTTTATCTGCTCGAAAGTCTGGGAATGAAAGTGGGTATTTCCGGAAAAGGAAAAGTATTCCAACAATCGATTTTACCGGGAACAAGCATTGTTCGCGGACAATACATTCAATTATCATTATCATAAAGTGAATAAAAAATTATCCATATTACTAAATTCCGTTAAAACGCTTAACTGCGTTGGAAGTACGGACATGACGATTGTTTCGCTTTGTTTTGATTCGCGCAAAGCGGAAAAAGGCAGCTTGTTTTTTGCCGTTAAAGGCAGCGCTTCCGACGGACATTTGTATATCGAAGATGTGATCAAAAAAGGCGCCGTTGCTATTGTTTGCGAAGAAATGCCAAAAACGTTGAATGATAAAATTACATACATTCAAGTTAAAAACAGTAACGAAGCCTTAGGTTTCTGCGCTTCGGAATTTTACGGAAACCCTTCGCGCGAGCTGCAATTGGTGGGCATTACGGGAACAAACGGCAAAACTACTACAGTTACGCTGCTTCATCGCTTGTTCCGTGAATTGGGACATCATACGGGATTGCTTTCGACCATTCAAAATAAAATTGACGAAACCGTTATTCCATCCACGCACACTACGCCGGATGCCGTTCAGCTCAATGCTTTGCTCCGCCAAATGGTGGACGCCGGTTGCGAATATTGTTTTATGGAAGTGAGTTCGCACGCCGTAGACCAACACCGGATTAGCGGACTTTCCTTTGCCGGCGCGATTTTCAGCAATATCACCCACGATCATTTGGATTATCACAAAACGTTTGACGCGTATATCAAAGCGAAAAAAGCCTTTTTCGACGGGCTTTCCGCGCAAGCGTTTGCACTTACCAACGCCGACGACAAAAACGGTTTGGTGATGACGCAAAATACGTCTGCCAAAATAAAAACCTACAGCTTGCGCACAATGGCGGATTTCAAAACGAAAGTGATTGAGAATTCGCTTACAGGCTTGCATTTGATCATCGACAACAAAGAGGTTTGGTGCCGTTTGGTGGGAAGTTTCAACGCCTATAATTTCACTGCGATATACGGAACTGCGGTATTATTGGGACAAGATCCGCAAATGGTCTTGCAGATTTTAAGCAGTTTGGAATCTGCCGAAGGACGTTTTGAAATCATCGAATCGCCCAATCATATCACGGGAATTGTGGATTATGCACATACACCCGATGCGTTGGACAATGTGCTTTCAACTATTGAAAATGTGCGCAACGGCAATGAAACGTTGATTACCGTTGTGGGTTGCGGCGGCGACCGCGATGCCGGCAAACGTCCGGTAATGGCGCAGATTGCTTGCAAAAAAAGCAATAAAGTAATTCTTACGTCCGACAATCCGCGCAGCGAAGATCCATACGAAATTCTCAAACAAATGGAAGCCGGTTTGGACCCAAGCGAACGCCGGAAAGCATTGATTATTGAGAACCGCGAAGAAGCCATCCGCACGGCCTGTATGTTGGCACAAGCGGGCGACATTATTCTCGTTGCCGGAAAAGGACACGAGAAATATCAAGAAATAAAAGGGGTGAAACATCCTTTCGACGATAAAGAAGTGTTACGTAAATTTTTAAACTAAATCCTTATGTTGTATTATTTATTTACATATTTGCACAAAGCCTTTGATTTTCCGGGCGCCGGCGTGTTTCAATACATTTCGTTCCGCGCGGCCATGGCTGTGATTTTTTCACTTCTGATTTCGTTGGTTTACGGTAAAAGTTTAATTCGTTTTTTACAAAAAAAACAAATTGGCGAAAGCATCCGCGAGCTCGGTTTGGAAGGCCAGGCGCAAAAAAAAGGTACGCCAACCATGGGCGGTTTGATCATCATCGCATCTATTTTAATCCCGACCTTATTGTTTGCAAAACTCAATAACATTTATATTCTTTTGATGATTGTAACTACCGTTTGGCTTGGTTTAATTGGCTTTTTGGATGATTACATCAAGGTTTTCAAGAAAAATAAAGAAGGACTTGCCGGAAAATTCAAGTTAATTGGGCAAGTGGGATTGGGCGCCATTATTGGGCTTACGATGTATTTCCATAAAGACATTGTCATTTCCGAAAAGATAAAAAGCGATTCATACGTTGAAGAACACAATGTGTTAATTGAACATGAATACAGTTCTGCCAAAGGATATTTTGATCAAGTAACCGAAAAATCGACCAAAACCACCATTCCATTTGTAAAGGGCAATGAGTTTGATTATGCAAAATTGGTTACCTGGATTCATCCGGCATTGGCAAATTACACATGGTTGATTTTTACATTAGTCGTTATTTTCATTATTGCAGCGGTTTCAAATGCAGCAAATTTAACGGACGGCATTGATGGTTTGGCAGCAGGAACATCCTCCATTATCGGCGGAACGCTGGCTATTTTAGCGTGGATTTCGGGCAACATTATTTTTGCGGATTATCTGAACATCATGTACATTCCGAATGCGGGCGAACTGGTAATTTTTATCGGCGCATTCATGGGAGCAACGATTGGATTTTTGTGGTACAACACCTATCCGGCGCAAGTATTTATGGGCGATACCGGAAGTTTGACACTCGGCGGAATTATTGCCGTTTTCGCTATTTTAATCCGTAAGGAATTATTGATTCCGATTCTGTGCGGTATTTTCCTTGCGGAAAATTTATCCGTCATTATTCAGGTAACATATTTCAAATATACCAAAAAGAAATATGGCGAAGGACGCCGAATTTTCCTAATGTCGCCGCTGCATCATCATTTTCAGAAAAAAGGATTTGCAGAACCTAAAATCGTTCAGCGATTTCTAATTATTGGTATTATTTTGGCGGTATTATCCGTCGTTACATTAAAATTAAGATAAAAATCAACAACAGCAAAATATTTAACTATGACCATCGAAGCATTAGCAAAACAAGGACGGGCAAATTACACTGTAAGCATGGCGGCAAGCGTTGCAAGCAAAGTTTATGAGGCTCGCAAAAAGAACATCCGCGACAGCTTTACCGATTTCCAAACGGAAGAACATCGTCTGGAAATGGTTGCCAAAGTACACGGCATCGAATTTATCAACGATTCCAAAGCGTCGAACATCAATTCCACTTGGTTTGCGTTGGAAAAAGTATCCGGCCCGATTGTCTGGATTGTGGGCGGACAAGACAAAAATAATGAATACGAAATCCTGCAACAATTGGCCAAACAGAAAGTGAAAGCCATTGTTTGCTTGGGTAAAGATAATAGCCGCATCATCAAAAGTTTTAAGAATGTGGTTCCCGCCATTGTGGAAACCAATAATGCCAAAGATGCTGTAACAGCGGCTTATTATTTGGGCGAAACCGGCGACACGGTGTTGTTTTCTCCGGCATGTCCGAGTTTCGATTTGTTCGAAAGTTTCGAAGATCGCGGCAAACAATTTAAAGCTGCTGTAAACGAGTTGTAATGAACAATCATGTTTTCAAATATTTAAGAGGCGACAAAACCATCTGGTTAATCATTTTCCTTCTTTCTGTAATTTCGTTGTTGGCTATTTACAGTTCTACCGGAACGTTGGCTTACGCGAAAAGAGGTGGAAATACCGAATATTTTGTCATCAAACATTTTTTAGTCCTCGGCTTCGGACTGTTTTTCATGTACGCAGCCCATCAGGTGAAATACACCTATTATTCACGCCTTTCGCAATTGTTAATCATCCTTACCATTCCTTTGCTGTTGTTTACTTTGTATTTGGGAACGACAATTAACGGCGAACCACGCTGGATTACCTTGCCCATTATCGGACTGACATTTCAAACGTCTGACTTGGCAAAACTCGCGTTAGTCATGTATGTTGCACGGATGTTATCCAAATATCAAGCGGTGATTAAGGAGAAAAAAACATTCTACATCGTGATGCTTCCTGTAGTTGCAACTTGTGCGTTGATTTTTCCTGCCAACTTTTCCACGGCTACGCTCTTGTTTTTAGTATGTTTTTTAATGCTGTTTATCGGCGGCATCCGTTTGAAATACTTAAGTCAAACCGTTGGCATCGGCTTGGTTGCGATCATCTGTATGCTGACATTAATGTTTACGCTTCCGGCGGAAAAGATGCCCATCAAGCGGATGGAAACATGGAAAAACCGGATTGCAAATTTCTCAGACCAAGATAAAACGAAAGAAGACGGCGTTACCATTTCCGATGCTAATTATCAATCCATGCAAGCGAAAATTGCAATCGCATCGGGCGGATTTTTCGGAAAAGGTCCGGGCGAAAGCACGCAGCGCAACTATCTGCCCCACCCCTATTCGGATTTCGTATATGCATTTATTATTGAAGAATACGGAATTCCGGGCGCATTATTAGTGATTATGCTTTATCTTTGGCTGTTGTATCGAGGCATACGCGTAGCGCAGAAATGCGAAGGATCATTCGGCTCTTTTTTAGTGATGGGAATTATTTTAATCCTCACCTTCCAAGCATTTATCAATATGGCTGTGGCTGTAGGACTATTCCCGGTTACGGGGCAAACCCTGCCGTTCATCAGCATGGGAGGTTCGTCCATTTGGTTTACAAGTTTGGGGGTCGGAATTATTCTCAGCGTAAGCGCAGAAGTTGAGAAGCAAGGCGAAAATGCTAATATCGACGAGCAATTTGAAGAACACGAAGGAACAGAGAACGAAGATATTCCTCAAATTGACAATGGACAATTGACAATGGACAATTAATTTTGAATTTTAAATAAAAATGAAAGCGATTATTAGCGGCGGTGGTACCGGCGGACATATTTTCCCGGCAATTGCAATTGCAAATGCGTTGAAACAAAAAGACCCGGATACGGAGATTTTGTTTATTGGCGCGGAAGGGCGTATGGAAATGGAAAAAGTTCCTGCGGCCGGCTATCAAATCATCGGGCTCGAAGTGGCCGGATTTCAACGCAAGCTTACGCTGAAAAACATCCAAGTGCTTATCAAAGCCTTTAAAAGTTCGCGTAAAGCGAAAAAAATCATCCGCGAATTTGCTCCCGATGTCGTGATCGGCGTTGGCGGATATGCAAGCGGTCCGACCCTGCGCATGGCTTCCAAATTGGGCATCCCATGTCTGATTCAAGAACAAAATTCATATCCCGGAATTACCAATAAACTCCTGGCTCGACGTGTGAAAAAAATCTGTGTGGCATATCCGAACATGGAACAGTTTTTCCCGAAAAATAAAATTGTTTTAACCGGAAACCCCATCCGCCAGGATATTGCGGATATTCAGAATAAAAGAACGGAAGCATTTGAATATTTCAAATTAAACCCGGATAAAAAAACGGTGTTGATTATCGGCGGAAGCCTTGGCGCACGCACAATTAACGAAAGTATACTGCACAACATCACCAATTTTGTTGGGAACGACATTCAATTGATTTGGCAAAGCGGAAAAAGTTTTTTTGCCGAACATGCAGAGTCGATGAAACAAGTGAAAACATGCACGTTTACAGATTTCATCACCCGTATGGATTTGGCTTACGCTGCCGCGGATATTATTGTTTCGCGCGCCGGCGCTTTGTCCATTTCGGAAATTTGCGCTGTTGGAAAGCCCGCTATTTTCATCCCAAGTCCGAACGTTACCGAAGACCACCAAACCAAAAACGCGATGGCTTTAGTAAACCGCGAAGCCGCTTTAATGGTCAAAGACAGCGACGCCATAAATGAATTATGGCCCGCTTTAGAAAATTTAATTAACGACAAAAACAAACAGCAAACGATTTCCAAAAACTGCAAAACGATGGCGAAAATCCATGCGGCGGCGGAAATTGTGAATGAAATCTATAAAATTATTAATTGTTAATTATTAATGAGCTTCGCCTCTAGAGAAATTAATTAATAATTTATAATTAATAATTTACAATTAAAAATGAATCTTCAATCCTTAAATAAAATCTACTTCCTCGGCATCGGGGGCATCGGGATGAGCGCGTTGGCACGGTATTTCAGGCATCAGGGCGTGGCTGTTTACGGCTACGACCGCGTGCGTACGCCGTTATGCGAAGAATTAGAGACAGCAGGCACGGAGATTCATTACGATGACAATGTCGAAAAAATTCCTTCCGGTATTGATTTGTGTGTGTATACGCCCGCAATTCCCAAGGAAAATGAAGAGTTTGTGTTTTTCAAAAATTCAGATATTCCTTTCCGAAAACGGTCGGAAATCTTGGGAGAACTAACTAAAAACGGAAAAGCAATAGGCGTTGCCGGAACTCACGGAAAAACGACCATTTCAACACTCATTGCTCATTTATTTGATCAATCGATCGTGGGATGCAACGCCTTTTTAGGAGGTATCTCGAAAAATTTCGACAGCAATTTAGTGCTCTCTAAAAACAGTCCGTGGGTAGTGATTGAGGCCGATGAATTCGACCGTTCGTTTCTTACGCTTTACCCCGAAATTGCTGTTGTTTCGTCAACCGACGCCGATCATTTGGATATTTACAACAATCATCAATCGTTAATCGAATCGTTTGAAGCCTACTTGCAACAAGTAAAACCGCAGGGCTGTTGTTTCATCAAATACGGATTGCATTTAAAATCGTCCACACCTCAACAAACATACGCCTTAACGGATCATCGGGCGGATTTTTACGCAAGTAATATTCACGTTGAAAATGGTTCCTATTTCTTCGATTTACATACGCCGGAAAGCATTTTCAAAAACATAGAAATGCAATATCCGGGCTTGCATAACATCGAAAACGCAATCGTTTCGTTGGCAATCGCTATCAAATGCGGCATCAGCGAAAGCGAATGGCGTGCAGGACTGCGCGGTTTTTCGGGTGTTAAACGTCGTTTTGACATTCAAGTGCGTCGTCCGGATTTCATTTACATGGATGACTACGCGCATCACCCGCGCGAAATCACAGCGTGCATCACATCCTTGCGCGATTTATATCCAAACAAAAAAATCACCGGCATTTTCCAACCGCATTTATATACGCGTACACGCGATTTTGCCGATGGTTTTGCCGAAAGTTTATCGTTGCTCGACAGTGTTATTTTGCTCGACATCTACCCTGCCCGCGAACTGCCGATTGAAGGCGTTTCGTCGCAAATGCTGCTCGATAAAATCATAATTGCCGATAAAAAACTTTGCACAAAAGCAAATTTATTAGATGTGCTTTCGCAAATAAAAACCGATGTATTGCTCACGATTGGCGCGGGCGACATCGATCAGTTGGTTCAACCCATCAAATTTTTTTTTACAAAATGAAACGTTTGTGGTGGATGATCATATTAGTTGTTTTACTCCTTTCGGGATGTATTGTTGGTTGGGTTTGGTCCAAACAGCAACAGGATTTACGCAAGTATAACCGCGTATCCATCAACATTCATCATGAGGGCAATGATGATTTTTTGCTTGAAAAAGATATTTTAAATTACTTGAATAAAGCGCAGATTAATCCGACAGGAAAATATAAAAACCAAATTAAAACATCGATGATCGAACACGAGCTGGACGATTTATCGTACGTTGAAAAGGCGCATGTTTACTCAGAATTATCGGATAATATTCGCATCAACATCAAACAGCGCGTGCCGTTTGTACGTGTATCAAACGCTCTCGGCGAACAGTTTTACATCGACAAAACCGGCGTTTGTATTCCATTGGATAACGAACATACATCACGCATTCTCATTGCGAACGGTAATATTTTCTACCGCTTTGAGCCGGATTTTGATGTAAATAAAAAAAATAGCAACGGCTTCATCAATCCGCTGTTGCACGAAATTTATGAAGTGGCTTCTTTTATCGAAAAAGATGAATTTCTAAGCGCGCAAATCGAACAAATTTACATCAACAAAGACCGCGAAATTGAATTGATTCCAAAAATCGGAAATCAAACTATTTTGCTTGGCGATACAAGCTTGCTGGCCGATAAAATGAAGCGCTTGCGCTATTTTTACCGCTACGGAATTCCAAAAGCAGGCTGGAATAAATATGCTTTAATTAATTTAAAATATAAAAATCAAGTTATTTGTACAAAAAGATAGAGTCATGGAATCTCACGAAATTATTGTAGGCTTAGACATTGGAACAACGAAAATTGCGGTTATTGTAGGTCGCAAAGATGCAAACGGAAAAATTGAAATTTTAGGACACGGTTGTTCCGAATCGCTCGGCGTGATGCGTGGCTCCGTATTTAATATTGATTTGACCGTTGAGTCAATTAAAAAAGCGGTTACGGAAGCAGAACTCCGATCGGGCGTTGAAATCCGCTCCGTTCATGTCGGTATTGCCGGCCAACACATCAAGAGTTTTCAACAACGCGGCGAAATTATCCGCGATTCGGCCGAAGACGAAATCAGCCAGAAAGATGTGGATTTGTTGATTGAAAAAATGTACAAAATCCAAGTGGAACCGGGCGAAAAAATCATCCACGTCATTCCGCAGGAATACATTGTGGATAAAGAGCACGGTATCACAAAACCGGTTGGCATGTCGGGCATTACGCTTGCCGCGAATTTCCACATCATCACCGGCGATTTATCGGCTATTAAAAATATTTTCCGCAGTGTGGAAAAAGCAGGATTGCA
Organism: Bacteroidales bacterium; assembly: GCA_031551725.1. Taxonomy (GTDB): domain Bacteria; phylum Bacteroidota; class Bacteroidia; order Bacteroidales; family P3; genus JAVBNF01. The sequence goes on along the minus strand of JAVBNF010000027.1, from coordinate 41,350 downwards.
AATCGAATCCATCATTCTGGAGCCGCTTGCTTCCGCAGATGCCGTGCTCGATTACCGCGACAAAGAAGCCGGCGTTGTGTTGGTAGATATCGGCGGTGGAACCACGGATGTGGCTATTTTCCACGACAACATTTTGCTGCACACAGCGGTTATTCCTTTAGGCGGAAACATCATTACGGAAGACATTCAACAAGGCTGTACCATTGTGCGCACGCAAGCCGAAGAGTTGAAACGTAAATACGGTTCTGCTTTGCAAAGCGAGAACAAAGATGAAGAAATTGTTGCGATTCCCGGTATCCGCGGACGCGCTCCGAAAGAAATCACTTTGCGCAATTTAGCCGGAATTATCCAATGCCGTATGGAAGAAATTTTGGAACAAGTGGTATTTGAAATCAAAAATTCAGGCTACGAAAAACGTCTGATCGCAGGCATTGTGGTCACCGGCGGCGGTGCGATGTTGAAACACACCGTTCAACTTACCGAATTTGTGACCGGCATGGATACACGCATCGGCTATCCGAACGAACATTTGGCACAGACCGCACCCAAAGAAATGGAAAATCCGATTTACGCAACCGGCGTTGGTTTAGTCATTCAAGGCATCAAAGACAGCGAAGATTCCGAAGAAGAAGAAATTATTACAATTGAAGAAACAACAATTGTTGAGACCTCTCAAACCATCGAGGAAAAACCTGTAAAAAAAGAACCAAAAGCCCCGAAATTGCCAAAAGTAAATTTGAATTTATTAGATAAATTGCGTGGTTTTTTCGAAGATGACGGCGTGATGTAGAGGTAACAAGTTAACAGAAAAACGAAAGGCGAAGCGTCAACTCGTTATCTTGTTAACCTGTTAACTAAATTAACACAAAGCAGTGAATAAAAACCTAAACAAGCTAGTAAATTCGTCACACTGTTTTTGTAATTTTGTAGAATAGAAAAGAAAAACATAAGCATTATGGAAGATATATTGAGATTTGATTTACCGGTACACCAATCGTCCTACATCAAAGTAATCGGCGTGGGCGGCGGCGGAAGCAATGCTGTAAACCACATGTACAAACAAGGCATCAAAGATGTCGATTTTGTTGTTTGCAACACCGACCGTCAGGCATTGGATGCAAGTCCGGTTCCCACCAAAGTGCAATTGGGAAAAGGCTTGGGTGCGGGAAATATTCCCGGTGTAGCACATAATGCAGCAATGGAAAAATCCGACGACATTAAATCGCTCTTGGATAAAAACACCAAAATGCTTTTCATCACTGCCGGTATGGGTGGTGGAACAGGCACCGGTGCTGCTCCTGTAATTGCAAGCCTTGCCAAAGAAATTGATTTGGCAGAAGACGAAGTAAATAAAATTTTAACGGTTGCGATCGTTACCACTCCGTTCTCTTTCGAAGGCCGCAAACGCATTCAACAAGCACAAGAAGGCATTGCAGAATTACGCAAGCATGTAGATGCGATTCTGATCATCAACAACGATAAACTCCGTGAATTCGGCGAACTCCCTATGAGTAAAGCGTTCGCGAAAGCGGATGACATCTTAACAATGGCTGCCAAAGGTATTTCGGAAATTATCACCGTTAGTTCATATGTTCAAATCGACTTCAAGGATGTGAATACCGTAATGGCAAACAGCGGCGTGGCTTTGATGGGATTCGGTATTGCCGAAGGCGAAAACCGCGCGTTGGAAGCTGTTAAACAAGCAATCAACTCTCCGCTTTTGAACGACAATAACATCGAAGGCGCTAAAAATATTTTGTTGTACATTTCTTCCGGAACAAACGAAGTTACGATGGACGAAATTGAAGAAATTACCAACACCATCCGCAAAGAAAGCGGCCGCGAAGCCGATTTAATTTGGGGTGCCGGTATCGACGAACGTTTAGGCGAAAACATCAGCATTACATTGGTGGCAACCGGTTTCAAAGAAAAAGATTTGTTTTCGGACAACAGCGCTCCAATGAAACACGTTTTGCAAACACCCGAAGTGGTAAAACAACCTGAAGTTGTTGTTGCTCCTGTTGCTGAAACTGTTGTTGAAGAAGAAATTTCGTTTGTAAGTAATACGATTGAAACAACGGAAACCATCACAGAAATGACGTTAATCCGCAAAGGCGAACATGCACAAGCGGCAACCTCAGAAGTTGAATTTCCGCAAACAAAAACGGAAACTCCGGTTGCCGTGAGCAACGATCCGTTGAAAACATTGAGCGAAGAACCGTATTTGATTCGCCGTCCTGCAACAACCAACGAAGTAAAAAACGTTGAAGAATCGAAAGCAGAGCCTGCATTGCCGGCAATGGACGATTTGACCAACGACCGCATCAGCCGTTTGCGTTCCATGAGCCAACGCATCCGCAGCGAACAAGGCTTGAAAGAATTGGAAACCGTACCCGCATACATGCGCAGAAATATGCAGTTATCAAATGTGCCGCATTCTTCGGAAAGCGAAATTTCACGCTTCTCGTTGAACGAAAACGGTCAAATTTCAAATAATTCGTATTTACACGATAACGTAGATTAATCATGAGCTTAGAAATTAAAATAAACGACGACATCAAGTCGGCCATGCTGGCCAAAGATGCAAAGAAATTAGAAGCGTTGCGCGCTATCAAAGCCGCAATTCTATTGATTAAAACAGGCAAAGATGTTAGCGGAGGCGAGATTCCCGAGAGCGTGGAAATTTCGACTTTACAACGTTTGGTAAAACAACGCAAAGAAGCTGCCGACATGTACAAAGCCAATAACCGTATGGATTTGTACGAAGAAGAGGCTTTTCAAATTTCGATTATCGAAAAATATTTGCCCGAGCAAATGAGCGATGATGAAGTAAAAGCCATCATCCAAAAAATCATTGCCGATTTAGGCGTTTCCGATGTAAAGGAAATGGGCAAAGTGATGGGCGCTGCCAGCAAGCAACTTGCCGGAAAAGCAGACAACAAAAAAATCTCGGATTTCGTAAAGGAATTACTTTCTTAAAGACAATTTAGTTAATCGCTCCACATACCAAGCAGCAATGGCCGCATCGCTTTTTTTGAAAACAAAGCCATGCGGCTTTTCTGTTTTCAGAAACTGCGTCATCTGTTCGTTTTTCAAGAAACCGCCGCTGAAACTGCGCTTTCTGAACTTCGAAATGAACGGAAAGCATTCGCGAATTTTCATCAGATAATACATCTTACGGCGCGTTTTCAGTTCCGGCGATATTTCATCATCCAACAACAGTCCGTGTTCCGCATACAATTCACAAACAACTTCATCATATAATTGTTTGAATGCTTTATATTCCAACGGAAGTTCATCAAAGAAATCAATCAAATCAACATCCGAGAGCGGAATAAAATATTCATAACCAAAAAAGTTAAAAACCTTGGCACCATTCACTAATTGCTTGGCTTGATATTCTTTCAAACTCCAATCGGTGTAATCTGAAAACGTAGGACGGTACGTATCAAAACAGTCTTCAATAACATTCAAAATTTGTTTTTTTTCATCTTTATTTGCGACCACAAATTGTGCATAAATCCGGAAGATTTTCTGTGCTAAATCGCGCTTTGAGCGAAACGATTTCAAATCGGGGAAGAAATGACTCCCTCCTATGGTATCGCCCGAATGTCCGGGCAAAAACAACGTATTTGCAGGTATTTTTTTCGATTGTTTCAAATATCGAATTGCAAAAAATTCATGCATCTGTGGAATTGAAATCGCATTGCCAACAAAATCGGCATATTGGAGAAATTGTGCATCTTTCGAGAAATCTTCATTCGCAAATCGGTCATAATCCACAATCATCCACGAAAAGCCCAATCGACGGGCTATTTCTTGGGAATTGCGGGCTTCTTTGCAATCCGGATTTCCATACGTAAAGCAAAAAACATCGGAAAATCCGTTCATTTTCAAAAGCAATGCAATCATACGCGAATCATAGCCGCCGCTCAACGGCAGCGCGAGCGGCCGATTGGCAACCACCGTGGCTAAACGCTTGCCGATTTTCAAAAAGATTTCTTTAAGCTGCTTTTTATATGCATCTTTATTTAAATTCCTTTCTGTTTCGGATTTTGCGGAATGCCAAAACGTTTTTTGCATTTGATCTTCGGAAAACACAAGCATTTCGCCGGCTTGCAGCTGAAAAACATCTTGCAGCAAAGTCTGATCTCCCGGAACCCAGCCCATATATTGCATTGTCAAAACAGAAGCGGAGTTTATTTTTTCATTCAAGAAAACATTCGAATCGTCTGTAATCGTAAGTTCTCCGAATGTTTTTTTGTACAAAAGCGGGAAATTACGCACACGGTCAACAGCCGCCATAAGTACGTTTTCATTCTTGATAATCACAGAAAAAACACCATTTAACGCTTGCAAGGCCGTACGAAAATCATGTTCATTTTTGATATTTTGAAAATGATTCAACAAATCATTTCCGCAAAGCAATTGTTCTTCTTTATCAAAAGCCATGCCCTTCACAAAAACGGTTTCATTGCAAAACCATTGGAAACCTTGGTTTATATTTAATTGAATATTCATTTTATTATATACGATGTACGATTTAGGCATACTTCCCTCGTAGATTGTAAATCTAAAATCGTAAATATTTTACGCAAAGATAAAAAATTATTTTGTACCTTAAAAAAAACTTCCTTACTTTTGCATAAAAAACGAATGGATTCACCGGATTTCACATCGGATCAAATTTTATATGAAGACAATCACCTTTTGGTGATTAACAAGCGTTCTTCGCAAATTGTGCAGGGCGACCGCACCGGCGATGTACCTTTGCCGGAACAAATCAAAACGTTTATAAAAAAACGCGACAATAAACCGGGCAATGTGTATTTAGGTGTTGCACACCGCTTGGACCGTCCTGTGAGCGGCGTGATTTTATTTGCAAAAACCGACAAAGCGCTTTCGCGAATTAATAAACTCATTCAAGAGCGCAATTTTCATAAAACATACTGGGCCATCGTACATGATCGTCCGAAAAAAGAAGCAGACCATTTGGTGCATTGGCTACGAAAAAATGAAAAACAAAACAAATCGTACCTTCACGCAGAAGAAAAAAACGGCTGTGTGAAAGCGGAGTTGAAATATCGTTTTTTGCTATCATCCGACCATTACAGTTTGCTCGAAATCGAGCTGCTCACGGGACGTCATCATCAAATTCGCGCGCAGTTGGCCGAAATCGGATGCCCGATCAAAGGCGACTTGAAATATGGCGCGGCGCGTTCAAATCCGGATGGTTCTATTAGCTTGCACGCTCGGAAACTGGAATTTACCCATCCTGTAAAAAACGAGCCGGTCAGCATCATCGCAGCTGTTCCGGATGAAAAATTATGGCAATATTTTGAGAAAACCGTAAAACCGTAAGACCGTAAGATAATAAGACCATAAGATTTTATCCATTCATAGTTTATAATTCATCGTTTATAGTTAAAAAACATGTCAATTATTTCCCTCGAAAACATGCAATTCTACGCCTATCACGGCTGTTTTGCAGAAGAACAACAAATAGGTACACATTTCAACGTTCATTTATGGTTGGATGTCGACACATCGGCTGCACAAAAAAGCGACGACATCGACGATACCGTCAGCTATCTTGACGCTTACCAGTTGGTAAAAAAAGAAATGATGATTAACTCCAAACTTTTAGAACATGTTGCAGATCGCATTATCGGCAGCATGTACGAGAATTTCCCGACAGTAAAGAAAGTGCGCGTAAAAATCGACAAACTCAATCCCCCGTTGGGCGGACAAGTGGGTTGCAGCAGTGTGATGATCGAGAAATAAATATTTTTTAAGGCAAAAAGATTGTTATATCAAAAATATTTCCTAATTTTGCCAAACATTAAAAAATGAAATTATAAAAAGAAAACTTAATTAAATACATATAAAAAAAGCGTAAGCTTAGATTCTTCTTAAGAAAATCGGCAAAATTTTAACACGAAGAGAATAATAAGCAATACGCTCATGCTGTGTCCGGCGTGAGTTGTTTGTTGTTTTCGTGTGGGTGTTTGCCGATACCTCTTAAGAAACAATTTTACAACTTGCGCCTTTTTTATTTAATTGAAAATTGACAATGGACAATTGACAATGATTTCACAAATTAAATAAATACACACATGAAAACAAATTTACAATTTCCGAATGCACGATGGATTTTTCTGCAATTCTGCATTTTTGCGCTTTTGCCGACCTTCGCCCAAACCGCCGCCCCCGATTTCACCGACCCTCGCGACAGCGAAACTTACAAAACCGTGATTATGCCCGACGGCAAGCGCTGGATGGCAGAAAACCTGCGGTATCGCAAGGGCTTGGATAATCCTGTATTTTCAAACGTTCCGGCATCAAGTGCAAATACTTTTGCGGCTTCTAAGAATTTATATTATTGTCCGGGACCGGGACCGTTGAATGCATCCAATTATCCAGCAAGTAATCAAGCCGATCCCTTGGCTTGTGAATATTGGGGGGCTTTGTATCCGTATTGGGTGGCTTATGCTAATGCTGCGAATACAGCGGTAAATACAACGCTTGGCGAACAAGGTATTTGCCCTCCGGGTTGGCATTTGCCAACGGACAGAGAATGGAATATGCTTTTCGATTCTATCGGTGGAAGTGCAAATGCCGGAAAATTACTGAAAGATACTGTACGCGGAATATTTGCCAATAATCAGGCATGGACAAAACAGTGGACAAATGCGGCTTTACAAAATGATAATACTTACGGGTTCTCTGCTATAGCTGCGGGCTTGCGTACCAGTGCTGGTGCCTATTCGGGTAACGGTACGCAGGCTCTTTTCTGGACAAGTACGCCCAATACCAACGGAACACAAGCATACTCGAAAATATTTACAAACAACTCCAATTCATCAACCGGCACTTCTGTACAAAATCGCGCGGACGCCTTGTCCGTGCGATGCATTGAAGGAAAATGTCGGGAATCTTCGAAAATAATCATGACCCCAAAATATCCTAACACATGCGACATATATAGTTTCGACACTATCGAATTTTCTAAACCTAACAAAACACGTATTTATGATTTTGTATTGACACCCTCACTACCTTTGGGTTCATGGAGTTATACCATTTCTTATGAAGGATTGCCTTCAAATGGTGTAAATTTTGTAACAAATCCAACAACTTCAGCTTCTCAAATCATCATAGAATTGCAAGGCCTTTCGGCATTAGCAAATGAGCAATCATTCCGAATAAAAATCGAGGGAACGAATCCTAATTATTGCAAAATTGATACTCAAATTTTTGAATTTCGGTTGTTGTATAAACAAACAAGAACAATTACTCCAAGCACTCACGTTGAATTTACTACAACAACAGGCGAATTAACAGATGGACGAGATGGTAAAAAATATCCGACCATTAAAATGGGTGATGGTAAATGGTGGATGGCTAAAAACTTGGAGGTTGGAGAATGTAATTGCTACACATGGGATCAGTCAGTTGATTCCTGGTGGGGGGCTTCATTTGACCAAAACTCTAACTGGTCCATTAATGGTGAAAATATGCGAGGCAAATGCCGACCAAACCCCGGATATGGTTATCTGTATAATTGGATTGGCACCACTCAATTTCCTAATGGCTGTGGTTATAATCAAAACTGTCCGAGTTCTTATTGGAACAAACAAGTACAAGGCATTTGTCCAGATGGTTGGCATGTGCCCGGCATCGAAGAATTTCAATCTATTCCGAATGCTTGGAATGTATCAACATGGACGAATCCAGATACATGGAACGGTTTACATGGAGGCAATTGCAATGAGGCAGGAATCCTGAGTGGTATCGGCACACATGGAGTCTACTGGAGTAAAACTTTTTATAGTTATCTCAATCAGTATTTGCTCTATTATACCGGAGTCTCCTCTGTTGACCCAACTTCAATCTCTCGTATTTACAGTGGTAGTTCAGTTCGTTGTGTGATGAATTAATTTTAAAGGCGCGAGCCGCTTATTCATTCTTTGGTGAAACTTTGGTCGGTTTCCGGTAGAGACGCAATGCATTGCGTCTCTACGATTTTTATTTATTTTTCCCCAGCAACCAGTATCCGATTCCTGCTAAGGCAAGGAAAAACAAGGTGCCGTTGGCCGAAAAAGCGAATAAGAATATTTGTACGCTTTGTCCGCGAAGGTAAAATAAAAGTGCAATACTTACCGATAAATAAAGGATTTCCCAAATCAGCAAAACATGGTTTTTCAAAAGCATTCCAAACGTGTCATTAATATTTTCGGTTGCAAAAGCCGCCACTGCCAATGGTATTAAGAAAACGGCATAACTACCGGCTTCCGCCCATTTTCCCCCTAATACAAAACTAAAAATCTCGGAACCCCATATCATCAAAGGCGACAAAATCAAAAATCCGAGTATCCACGAACTGAAGAAAGACAGTAAATACAATTTTTTCGGTTGGTTGGATTGTGTTATTTTTTGATAAAAAACATTCATAAACGAAGCCGAAATCACATTTAGCGGAAGCGTAAGCACTTTCATGCATTGCGTGTATAAACCAACAACAAATGTGCCGAATGTAATCTGGAAAACGTAAATCAGCAAATTTGCAGATGTTGCATTCAACACCGAAAAAGGCATCGAAAACAAAGGGAAACTGCGAAATTTCCTTGATATATTTTCACTATTTTCTTCTTTCCTAATCGTGAAATTTTTAGAGATATCGGATTTTCTCAACATCCATCCCACAACCACCATAAATCCCAACACATAACCAAGTATCAATGCTAAGGCATCTGCTAAAATAAAACTTCCACCAATACGGGTTGTTACCGTAGTAACAGATTGTGCAATCTGTGCACGAGCCAACGTTTTGAACGATTTTTCACGCACCAGCCAATACCGGAAAGTTGCATAAAGTCCACCGAAAAAGAAACAAACAACCAACAATCCGAAATATGGTTTAAGTTTTAAAACACCCATTCTTTCAAACAAAACATCCGGCACGAGCAACAACACCAACAACAATATAACCGAAGTCCAGAGGCTGTTTTTCAAGCAAAGAATAAGTATCCTTTTTGCTTCGAATATCGTTTTGGCTAAAGGCAGCGCCACTTCGTATTTCCCGGTGGCAAGCGGCTGCAAGATGGATAAAGTGCCGGCAAATAACGCAAAAACGCCGAATGACTCCACGCTTAACACACGAGCCAGAATCAGCGTTCCCGCAATTGTAAGTATTTGTGAAATCACATTGCCTTTTAGCAACGTAAACACATTTTTAAAAAATTCCGAATGACGTATGCGGCCAAACATTATTTAAATTCGATCAAAATGTGGTTCTTAGCCACACCTTCGCCGGATTTTACGTTGACACTTTTAATCGTTCCGTCGAAAGGGGCGACGAGTTCATTGTTCATTTTCATGGCGTACAGAACCATAAGTTTGTCGCCTTTTACAACTTTATCGCCGGTCTTTACAAAAATTTGATCAATAGTACCGGGAATAAAAGCCACAATATGTTTCGGATTCGGTGCTTCGTATGGTTTGCGCTTCTTGAAAACGGGAGATAAAGTAGTTTTATAGTCTCCGCTTTCGGTACCAAACATCACCAGTTTTGGCTCCGCGCTTGTTTTTCCTTTTTTATTACTCATGGTTAAAAGAATTAAAAATTAAGAATGAAGAATTAAAAATTAAAAGCAGTTTTAACTCTAACTCTTAATTTTTAATTCTTAATTTTTAATTGATTAAAACGGTGGGATTCCGTGTTTTTTCTCCGGACGAATTTCCGTTTTATTTTTGGAAATCGACAAAGCGTGGCTCACAAAACGGCGAGTTTCCGACGGATCAATAACTGCATCCACATAGCCATAAGCAGCGGCTACATATGGATTCGCAAATTTCTCCTTATATTCTTCAATTTTCTTTTTGCGCATTTCTTCCGGATTTTCGGCAGCCATAATTTCCGAACGGAAAATAATGTTGGCAGCGCCTTCCGGTCCCATTACCGCAATTTCGGCAGTTGGCCATGCAAAAACAAAATCAGCACGCAAGTGATTAGAACACATTGCAATATATCCACCACCGTATGCTTTACGCAAAATAACAGTGATTTTTGGCACTGTTGCTTCTGAGTATGCATACAACACTTTGGCTCCGTGACGGATAACTCCCGCGTGTTCTTGGTCAACACCCGGCAAATAACCCGGCAAGTCAACCAAAGTCACCAACGGAATGCTAAACGCATCGCAATAGCGAATGAAGCGAGCTGCTTTATTAGATGAATCCACATCCAAAACACCTGCCATTACTAACGGTTGATTAGCTACAAACCCAACGCTTTCGCCATTAATACGCCCGAAACCAATTACAATATTTGGTGCAAACAGTTCTTGTACTTCCAAAAATTCGGAACCATCCACTAAGGCGCGAATAATGCTTCGCACATCGTAAGGCTGTTTCGGGTCTTTCGGAAAAGCCGCGTCAATCTTATATTGTTTCGATTTGGGAGTTTTTGTAGGATAAGCCTCTGCCTTTTTCGTGTTGTTCCAAGGAATAAACGAAGCCAGTTGTTTGATCTGGTCAAAACATTCTTGCTCGCTTTCCGCGAAAAAGTGTGCATTACCGGTTGTTTCCGCATGAACGCGCGCACCGCCAAGGTCTTCTTGCGAAATTTCTTCACCCAAAACGGATTTAATAACTTCGGGACCGGTGATGAACATTTTGGATATTTGGTCCACTACGAAAACAAAGTCGGTCAACGCTGGAGAATAAACAGCGCCGCCTGCACAAGGACCGAGAATCACGGAGATTTGAGGAATAACGCCGGAAGCATTGGTATTACGGTAAAAAATCTCACCATATCCGGCTAATGCGTTAACACCCTCTTGGATACGCGCACCACCAGAATCGTTAATACCGATAATCGGCACTTTCAACTTCATGGCGTGGTCCATGATTTTGGTAATTTTTTTGGCGTGCATATAACCCAACGAACCACCGGCAACAGTGAAGTCTTGAGCATAAATACAAACGGGATGCCCGTTTAACGTACCTGTTCCGGTTATTACGCCGTCGCCGGGCAGGTATTTTTTGTCCATGTCGAAATCTCTTCCCGAATGTTGTACAAATAAATCGTATTCGTGAAAAGAATCCGGGTCAAGCAAACTGATAATACGTTCGCGAGCCGTCATTTTACCGGTGGCTTTTTGTTTTTCGATGGCTTTGTCGCCGCCGCCTTCCAAAGCTGCCTGCATTCTCCGACGAAGTTCGGAGGTTTTTTGTGCTACTGACATTGTTTGAATATTAGTTAAACAATTTTCTTGCATAAAAATGCTGTGCAAAGGTAAAATATAAAAATGAACTATCTATGCTTTTTTTGATATTTTTATTAACATAAAAAAACTAAAATATTGTTTTACAAACTGATAAATCATTGAAATTGTTAATTACAGCCCTCTTAAAACAAAATCTTGGGGCGCTTGACTTTTTCGTTTTTTCTTCGTAACTTTGTTTACTTAGGAAAGGAGCTAATATATAGGCTAGCAAACAAATGTATATTCTTGAAGCTAAAAATATTATAAAAAATTACGCACACCACCGTGCGTTGGATGGCGTAAACATTGCCGTTCCAAAAGGCTCTGTTTTTGGGCTATTGGGACCTAACGGCGCAGGAAAAACCTCACTAATCCGAATTATCAACCAAATTACAGCTCCGGACCAAGGCGAAGTATTGCTAAACGGACGTCCTTTGCAACCTAAAGATGTTGTACATATTGGCTATCTACCCGAAGAACGTGGGCTTTACAAAAAAATGAAAGTCGGCGAACAAGCGGTTTATTTAGCCCAGCTTAAAGGCCTTTCGCATTCAGATGCTGTTAAACAACTTAAACTGTGGTTTGAAAAATTTGAAATTGCTTCGTGGTGGGACAAGAAAGTGGAAGAACTTTCGAAAGGCATGCAGCAAAAAGTACAGTTTATTGTGACGATTTTGCATAAACCCGATTTGTTGATTTTCGACGAACCTTTCAGCGGCTTCGACCCTATTAATGCCAATTTGCTTAAACGCGAAATTTTAGAACTGAAAGAAAACGGCGCAACCGTGATTTTTTCTACACATAATATGTCTTCCGTTGAAGAACTTTGCGACGAAATTGCATTGATCAACAAATCGAAAGTAGTATTAAGCGGATCTGTTCATCAAATCCGCAAAGCGCATAAAACAAATATTTTCAGTGTGACTTACGAGCCCACAGGAAGTCCGTTATCCGGCATTTTGCCTGCAAATTTTGAAGTACAAAACGAGAAATTGTTAGACGAGCGCACACATATTGCACAAATCCGGATTCCCGGCGATTTCAGCAGTAAAATGCTTTTGGAATTGCTGCTTCCGCATGCTGACATCCACGAATTCCGCGAAGTCATTCCAAGCATGGATGATATTTTTATTCAAACCGTAAAAACTGCGAACAATGAATAAAATCAAACTCATCATCGCTCGCGAATATTTAACGAGAGTAAAAAAACTTTCGTTTATCGTTATGACTTTCCTATCGCCCATCCTTTTTGCAGCCTTGTTTGTGGTGCCCATTTGGATGGCGAAATACAGCGAAAGCCAAAAAATTGTAACCATTGTTGACGAAACCGGTATTTTCCAAAATCAAATGGAAAACACCGATCAATTCACTTTTTCTTACGAAAGCAATATCGACACTGCCAATGAACATTTGAAAAAGGGAAATTACGATATTGTTGTATACATTCCGAAACCATCGTTCACTATTCCTTCGCAGGCGGCGGTGTATTATGCGGACAAAAGCCCGGGAATGGCTTCCGTATCGGCTTTGCAAAAGCAATTGGAAAGCGTTTTGCGTGATAAAATCCTGCTCGAAGCGCACAATATCAGCGCCGACGATTACCGCATGATTACATCTACAAAAATGAACCTGAATGTCGAAAACGTAAATACCGGCGAAGAAAGCAACACCGGATTTAAAAGTATTTTGGGCATTGTTTTCGGTTTGATTATTTATTTCTGCGTATTCTTCTTCGGCTCGCAAATCATGCGCGGCGTAATTGAAGAAAAAAGCAGCCGTATTGTAGAAGTCATTATTTCTTCTGTCAAACCTTTCCAGCTATTAATGGGAAAAGTCATCGGCATTGCGTTGGTCGGACTCACACAGTTCACTCTTTGGATTGTTTTAACATTAGGTTTGGTAACAGCGGCAAGCGTTGCATTCAGTCCGCAATCCATTGTTGAGGCCGGAAAAATGTCTGTCGAAATGAAAAGCAATCAAAATGAGACTTTAGGAATAAACGCCGGGCCTCAGTTAGATGCACAATCGATGGAACTTTACGCGAAAGCAATGGATAACTTCCAAAGTGTAAATTGGACGCTGATGATTGTCATTTTTCTTGTTTATTTCCTTGGCGGATATTTGTTATATGCATCACTATTCGCAGCTATTGGCTCGATGGTGGACAATGAAGCGGATACCTCACAGTTTATGCTGCCGATTACAGTGCCGTTGCTTGTCGCGATATTGGCATTTCAAGTGGTGATTGAAAACCCGGACGGCGCGCTCGCTTTTTGGCTTTCGATAATTCCATTCACCTCGCCGATTGTGATGATGATGCGCATCCCGTTCGGAGTACCCATTTGGGAAATTACGCTATCCTTAGGTTTATTGATAGCAGGATTTATATTTACAACATGGCTGGCGGCGCGGATTTACCGCATCGGCATCCTGATGTACGGAAAGAAAATAACATACGGCGAAGTACGTAAATGGTTACGCTACTAAGTTTCAATTTATAAATGCACAAAAAAGTATGCCAAAGATTTTAGTTATCGATGACGAAAAGAGCATTCGGAACAGTCTGCGCGACATATTAGAATATGAAAAATACGAGGTGGACGAAGCAGAAAACGGCCGTTTGGCGCTGGATTTGCTTCGCAAAAACTCGTATCAGGCTATTTTGTGCGACATCAAAATGCCGCAAATGGACGGCATCGACATTCTGGAAAAAGCACAAGAACTTACCGAAGCGCCGTTTATCATGATTTCCGGACACGGAACCATTGACACTGCTGTTGAAGCTCTCAAAAAAGGGGCTTACGATTATATTGCCAAACCATTAGACCTCAACCGCCTGTTGGTGAGCGTTCGCAATGCGTTGGAAAAATCCGATTTGGTAAAAGAAACCAAATATCTCAAGAAAAAAATCAATCCGATTTACGAAATTGTCGGCAATTCTCAAGCATTAAAAGATGTTTTGAATATTGTGAATAAAGTTGCAGCAACAGACGCACGTGTTCTTATTTCCGGCCCGAACGGAACCGGAAAAGAACTGATTGCTCGTCGTTTGCACGAACAAAGTTTGCGTTCAAGCGCCCCTTTTATTGAGGTAAATTGTGCAGCTATTCCATCAGAACTCATCGAAAGCCAATTATTCGGACATGAAAAAGGTTCGTTTACTTCCGCTATCAAACAACGGAAAGGCGACTTTGAGCAAGCCAACGGAGGCACGTTGTTTTTGGATGAAATTGGAGACATGAGCCTTTCAGCGCAAGCGAAAGTATTGCGCGCCTTGCAAGAAAATAAAATTACCCGTGTGGGTGGTGAAAGTGATATTTCTGTTAATGTCAGAGTTTTCGCTGCCACTAATAAAAATTTGGCCGAAGAAATTACCAAAGGAAATTTTCGCGAAGATTTGTATCATCGTTTAAGTGTGATTTTAATCAAAATGCCGTCGCTCAATGAGCGTACAGAAGACATTCCGCTTTTGGTTGATCATTTTATCAAACAAATCTGCGGTAATCAGGCCAAACAGATTACCAAAATCGAACCCAAAGCCATTGAAGCCTTACAAGCCATGCAATGGACTGGAAACATCCGCGAATTACGCAATGTGATTGAACGTTTGGTGATTTTATGCGACAAAATAATTACAGAGAAAGACGTTTTAAAGTATGCAGCAAAATAAGTACCCTTTCCTTTACATACTATTCCTGGTATTGTTTTTTTTCTCCGGAAAACAAGCAAAAGCGCAGTATTTTCAATCGGAAGTGATGTTCAATGGAAAGAACGAAACGGCTTTCGCATATATTCTGTATTACCCTGACAGCATTGTTCAAATAGCTTGCGAAACTTTTTTACAAGGGCATTATTCCGTTCGTGGGAAAGTAGTGAGCGGTTTTCAATCGTACTTAAATTACGTTTCGCCCAACGATCCTTCGCAACCGGCTAATAAATATGTTGCAAATTTTCGTTTCGAAAAGCGTTCGGAAGACAAAACAATTTTGTACATGATTGTTTTTACCATGGAGAAAAACGGCATCGAAACTTCTGTTAAAGATCATAGTATGTTCAAGGTGTTTCAAAAAGATTTGGAAAGCATCAGCATAAAATGTGTGGATTTAATGTTGCAAAACAGCATCAGTGAACAGGAAGTTGTTGTTTCCGAATTAGAAAATGAACTTGAAATCTTATTGAAAGAACGCAGTATTTTAGAGCAAAATCCAACTGTTGCACAGGAAATAAAAGAGCGCAACAAACGCGCAATTCAAAAGAAAAAAGCCAATTTGGAAACTGCAAAAAAAACGTTACAAGAGTTGAAGCTGTAGTGACGGGGAAATGCAGTAAAATGTACATAAGTGAACATATTCTTAATTCTTAATTCTTAATTCTTATCGTGATTGCCATTGATAACATACTCATTTCCGACGATCTTTTCCTAACAAGTTTCTGCTGTAATTTGCAAAAATGCAAAGGCATTTGTTGTGTGGAAGGCGACGCCGGAGCGCCATTGGAAGAAGAAGAAATCAGTATTCTGGAAGATTCGATTGGCGAAATTGTTCCCTTCATGACCCAAGAAGGTATCCGGGAAGTGGCCGAAAACGGCGTGTTCGACATTTTCATGGACGGCACTTATGTTACGCCGCTCATCAATGATGCCGATTGCGTCTATTTGGTAAAAGATTCGAATGGTATTTACGGATGCGCCATTGAAAAAGCTTACGAAGAAGATAAAATTGCTTTTCAAAAACCCATTTCCTGCCACCTCTACCCTATCCGCTTAAGCACTGTTGGCGACATGGAAGTTATTAATTATCATCATTGGGACATTTGCAAAGAGGCTCTAAAATTGGGTAAAGAACAAGGACTTCCGATGTTCCAGTTTCTTAAGGCTCCCATCATCCGCAAATACGGCGACGAGTTCTATGAAAAAATGGAAGCGGCGTATGCGATGATGAAAAAATAAATAGACTCAATGCTTAGACATGCTTAACGGGATTAACATGTTTTTTATTTTGCCGAAGGCAAAAATATCCTGTTAATCCGGTAAATCCTGTCAAATACATATCTGTACTTAATTTTTGCCCATTTCAAAGGCTGTCATTTTGTCAGATTTCAGACTTTGGCATAATTTATGCTAATATCAAAATAGAAATTCATTAAAATTATAAAAACTTAATACTATGGCAAATTTAAACATCAAACCGCTTGCAGACCGCGTGGTTGTTGAACCTGCTGTTGCAGAACAAAAAACTTCGGGCGGCATTATCATCCCCGATACCGCTAAAGAAAAACCGCAAAAAGGCATTGTTGTTGCCGTTGGCGCCGGTAAAAAAGACGAACCGATGACTGTGAAAGTCGGAGACGCCGTTCTTTACGGAAAATATTCCGGAACAGAAGTAAATGTTGATGGCGTAGATTACCTCATCATGAAAGAAAGTGATATTTATGCAATTGTTAATTAATTATTAATGGTTAATTATTAATTGTTAATGGAGCTTCGCCTTTCTGCAACAATTAATAATTAATTACAATTTGTGTAAATATTACGCTCAAATAAGTCCTTTATTACCCAAAAACTCATTAACAATTAATCATTAACAATTAACCATTATAAAAAACCATGGCAAAAGAAATAATTTTCAATACAGAAGCACGCGATCGCCTCAAAAAAGGCGTGGATGCATTGGCAAACGCAGTAAAAGTAACATTAGGACCTAAAGGTCGCAATGTAATTATTGACAAGAAATTCGGCGCTCCGCACGTAACTAAAGACGGCGTTAGCGTTGCAAAAGAAATCGAACTCAAAGACGGCATCGAAAATATGGGTGCGCAAATGGTGAAAGAAGTTGCTTCGAAAACCGCTGACATTGCGGGCGACGGAACAACAACCGCTACCGTTTTGGCTCAATCCATCGTCGCAACCGGCTTGAAAAACGTTACTGCCGGTGCAAATCCAATGGACTTGAAACGTGGTATTGACAAGGCTGTTACCGCTGTTGTTGCCGAACTCAAAAAAATGTCGAAAGAAGTTGGCGACAGCACCGAAAAAATTGAACAAGTAGCAACCATCTCTGCAAACAACGATAGCTTTATCGGAAAAATGATTGCAGAAGCAATGGCCAAGGTGAAAAAAGAAGGCGTTATCACTATCGAAGAAGCTAAAGGAACCGATACCAGCGTGAAAGTGGTGGAAGGTATGCAGTTCGACCGCGGTTACATCTCGGCATATTTCGTTACCGACACCGAAAAAATGGAAACCGTTTTCGAAAATCCTTTTGTGTTGATCTACGACAAAAAGATTTCTTCGATGAAAGAATTGTTGCCGATCTTGGAAAAAGCCGTGCAAACAGGCCGTCCGCTTTTGATTATCGCAGAAGATGTAGAAAGCGAAGCCTTGACAACTTTAGTTGTTAACCGCCTCCGTGGATCATTGAAAATCGCTGCCGTTAAAGCTCCCGGCTTTGGCGACCGTCGTAAAGAAATGCTCGAAGACATCGCTATTCTTACCGGTGGCGTTGTGATTTCGGAAGAAAGAGGTTTCAAATTAGAAGATGCCGATTTAACCTATCTCGGTCAAGCGGAAAAAATCACCATCGACAAAGATAATACAACTATCGTTAGCGGACGCGGCGAAAAGAAAAATATCGAAGCGCGTGTGAGTGCAATCAAATCGCAAATTGAGAAAACCACTTCCGATTACGATCGTGAAAAATTACAAGAACGCTTAGCTAAATTAGCTGGCGGTGTGGCAGTTATTTATGTTGGTGCTGCTTCCGAAGTTGAGATGAAAGAGAAAAAAGACCGTTTCGACGATGCGTTACACGCAACCCGTGCTGCTATCGAAGAAGGCATCATCCCCGGCGGCGGCGTAGCATACATCCGTACACTTCCTGCGTTGGACAACTGTCCAACCGATAACGAAGATGAGAAAATCGGGGTTTCTATCGTTCGTCGTGCACTCGAAGAACCTTTGCGCCAAATCGTAGCAAACGCAGGTTTGGAAGGCTCCGTTGTGGTTAACGAAGTTCGTAATGGAAAAGACGATTACGGTTTCAATGCTCGTACCGAGAAATACGAAAACTTGTATGCTTCCGGCGTTATCGATCCAACAAAAGTAACACGTGTTGCACTTGAAAATGCAGCTTCCATTGCCGGTATGTTGTTAACTACTGAATGCGTTTTAGCCGATATTAAAGAAGAAAAACCGGCTATGCCTGATATGAGCGGCATGGGCGGTGGTATGGGCGGAATGTATTAATCGTTAGCTCTCCTAACAGGCCTCCAAGACCTGTTAGGTTTGGAAAACAAATACTTTAGACCTAACAGGATGGAAAACCTGTTAGGTCTTTTTTTTTACAAATAATTCTACACAATTTTCAAAAACCATTGTATTTATTGATTCGAATAAACAAACAACTTTGTTTGTAACAAACTTGTTTAATCATCTTTCGATTTTTATCGAAATTCCCGCCGTTATCCAGCGTCCGGCTTGTTCCAAATTACCATAATCAATGTATTTCACATCCAAAATATTTGAAACCTGTCCATAAACAGTGATGATTTTATATGTCCAATGTAAATTGGCATTCATCAAAAAATAGGGTTTATAATTGGTTGGCAAACCGCTTTTCGCATCGGCGTATTGACCGGTACGATGATTGTAAACAGCATCCAAATCCAAACCAATATTTTTCCAAATATCAAAATTTGCATGTACCGAAAATTGATGTTTCAAATAATCCAGAACGTATTTCGAATAATAATCCGTAGGATGTTTATCCGCGATTACGTAAGCATACGAACAGTCGATTTGTTTCCAATGTTTACCGATGTTTCCGGAAAAAACATACGCCAGACTTGCTTCTGCTCCCCATGTTTGAATGGTTCCCAAATTCACACTTCGCCACGGCAAGGTATCGGACGCCCGCACCCAATCAATTAAATCGTCGGCATAGCGATAAAATCCGCCGACACGGAGTTTTATTTGCTTATAATTTGCTTTTACACCCAAATCCACGGTATAACTTTCTTCGGGTTGCAAGTCAGGGTTGCCGATATCCGTGGACGAATTGTAATACAAATCGGTAAATGTAGGCAGGCGCACCGCTTTATTAAACGCCGCCGCCAACGTGATATTTTGCGAAAGCAAATACGCTAAATCGGCATTATACGTTAGTTGCGGTTCAAAGTCGTTGCTCAACAAAACAGCAGCGCCCACAGAGGCAGAGCAATCGCCAAAATAGAAGGTTTGCGAAAAAAAAACACTCCCTGCTTGCCGTAATTTTTCTTTGGTGTAAAAAATTCCCGGCGCCTGCTTGATTTCTTTCGGTTCCGCCATCGGATCGCCCAGCGTATTGCTGAAAATGTGTTCCGCACGATATTCCGCGCCAAGCGTTGTACGTCCGATATGCGAATAAAAATCGGTATTGACAGTCAATCCGCCCACATCGGTTTGATGATAATTATGCGATTTATAAAAAGGAAGTGCGTTTTGAAAATCTCGAAACAATTCAAAGCGATCGTAATGTCGACGATAAAAAAACGTTGGCGTAAATCCTGTATTTTCCCATCGTTTAGCCCAGCGTGCGCTTGCAAAAGCGGTTTCCGTATGCTCAAACTGATTCGGATATTTCTGGCTGTAAAAGCCATTGGCGCCGTAATCTTTTTTATTGAAACCCGCTTGTACAGCGGCCGTCCCAATTGTTGTATCCTGATATTTCAATTGCAAAAAAGCATTGGCAATATCGAAATCGGTATTCGGCTTATAGCCTCGGGATGCCTGATGCGAAGCGGAAGCAAAGGCATTCCATTTTTTCGTCACCAGGCTTCCGCTGATTTGTTGTGCAAAAGAATTGTAAGACCCGGCATTGATTCCGGCATTTAAAGCCGTTTTTTCAGATTCCGTGATGATGTTAATGGCGCCGCTAAATGCTCCCGCGCCCTGCACGCGTGCGCCGGGGCCTTCGAGAATCTCGATACGGCTGACGCTTGCTAAATCTACTGGCAAATCCAAATTGTAGTGCCCCGTTTGCGGATCGGTGATGTTGACCCCGTTTAGTAAGATGATGACTTGATCGAACGTGCCGCCGCGAAGGCTGACATCCGCCTGCACGCCTTTGCTTCCACGCTCTCGGATATCAACGCCGGCAACGCTTTTAAGCAAATCGGGCAAACTCTGTGCCTGCGATCGCTCAATCTCGGTGCGCGTAACAACCGTTACCACCCGTGTTAATTCGGGGAACAGGCTTGCTTTTTCAGCTGTAATCGCGACTTCTTCGAGTTCAACGACATCGTCCGGAAGCGGAACAAAAGTAGTGTCCGTCTTCGCAAAACCTGCTTGCGGTTTGAGCATGGAGCAAAAACAAGCAATGGAAAGCACGCCGATTTTAATGCTTTTCCCAAGACTCGCAAAGACTGCATAGCTTTTGCGCGACCAGCGGGAAAAACAAACCTGCGTTTGATTGTGTTTTTGTTGCATGATGATTATTTATTAGTGTTAATTGTATAATTCGATAGTTTATATAAAACCCGTGCGCCCACGTTGGCATCAAGTTCATCTCTGCCGGGAGCCACTTCGCACAAATCAAAACCGATGATTTTACGGCTGCTTTTCCAAAGTTTTTTCAACAAATAAACAGCTTGGTTGTACGATAATCCGCCCGGCACAGGAGTACCGGTATTCGGACATAAATCGGGCGAAAAAACATCAATATCAAAACTTACATATACATTTTGCGGAAGCTCATTAATAATTTTATCACATTGAGCATCCCACGAAAGGCCTGTAAATTCGGCTTCTTTCAAATGCTGATCGCTAAATTGTTTTACACGTTTATCGTTTTTACCAATCCATGCTTCGTTTTCGCAGAAATCGCGAATCCCCACTTGCACCAATTTTCCCACATTTTTTATTTGTAAAGCGTTGTACATAATGGATGCATGCGAATAGATAAAGCCTTCGTAAGCCTCACGCAAATCGGCGTGCGCATCGAAATGCAAAATTCCGAATGATGGATATTTCTTTGCCAAAGCGCGCATAAATCCCAACGGAACGCTGTGATCGCCGCCAACAATGCCGAATAATGTATTCTGATTTAAATAAAAATCTGCTTTTTCTTCCACATGCTGATTGAGTGCTTCGGATACTTCGTTCACCAAATCTATTTCGTCCTGAACAGGCTCTTTCCCACTTTCCAATGCATGGATTACACGTTGTGCAACGGTTCTGAACTGCGCATCCTGTTCGATGATTTCCATTCCGGAATCATCGGTTCCAATACCTAATTCCCAAGCTTTTTCAATATCTTCATCATAAAAATCGAGTTGATAAGAAGCATCTAAAATTGCTTGTGGGCCGTTGTTTGTTCCTCCGCGATAGGATGTAGTTACATTCCAAGGCACGGGAAACAGCATCAAACGGGCGTTTTCAGTCGTATATGGGAATCCGAAATAGTTTCCATTGGAAACACAAACATCATTCGGATTAAAATTTTCTGTGACCATTTTATTCAATAATTTTTATTTCTGTACGGCGATTTTGCGCACGACCTTCTTCCGTATCGTTTGAAGCGATGGGCTTGCGAAAACCATAGCCTTTGTAAGCAAGCCGACTTGCAGGTATTCCGCTTTGCACCAAATAATCGTAAATTGCTTTTGCACGTTGTTCCGACAGCTTAATGTTCATCGCTTCGCCACCGGTATTATCGGTATGACCGCTGATTTCAATTCTGATTTTCGGATTTTTCACCAATAAATCGCGTAATTTCTCAAGTTCAACAGCCGATTCTTTGCGTAATTCATAGCTATTTACTTCAAAGAAAATATTATTCAACACAATACTTTCCCCTATTTTTACAGGCTTGAGCTCAATGTCTTTTTGCTGCGGCTTAACGGAAGCTGTATTTGTGATTTCCAAATTTTCGGAATAAAACAAATAACCTTCTTTGGAAACATTGATTGCGTATGGTTCTTGCGTGGGCGTGCTCAACAAATATTTCCCGGTTGCGGAATCGGAAACGGTTTGAGAAGCAAGCTCGCCTGTTTCCAGGTTAATCACTTGCAATTTCCCTATAACGGGATGATGATTTTCATCCAGCAACTGCCCTTCCATATAGGAAACGAGCTTAGGTTGCGCCTCTTTATATAATTCGAATCGATAAATATCCTGACGACCTTTCCCCCCGAATTTATCGGAAGAAAAATAGGCCGTTTTTCCATCGGCACTCACAATCAAACTTGCTTCATCCGAATGTGTATTGATGGGATAGCCCAAATTTACGGGCTTATTCCATGTTCCGTCTTTTTTCTTTTTTGCATAAAACACATCCATACCGCCCATTCCCGAATGACCGTTGGAAGAAAAATACAAGGTTTGATTATCGTAATGAATAAACGGAGTGGTTTCGTTTCCGGACGTATTGATGCTGTCGCCCAAATTTTCGGGTACCGACCACATGCCATCATCTTGTAAAACGGTTTTCCAAATATCGCTTCCGCCATATCCTCCCCTACGCGTAGAAGCGAAATACAAGGTGCGTTCATCAGGCGCCAAGCACGGTTGCGATTCCCATTGCTCAGTGTTCACAGGCTCCCCGATATTAAAGGGGCGCGACCACTTTCCATTTCGTTTCACGGAAACATAAATATCACATCCACCGTAGCCGTCGCGGCGGTTGCAACCGGAAAAATACAAATAGCGACCGTCGGCAGAAATACTCTGCGCGCCTTCATTATCGTTGGTGCTGATTGGCTCGGGCATACGATGCGCTTTCATCCAAACACCGCTATCGGAAAGCATGCTTATATAAAAATCTTCTTCCAAAACCGGTTGCTTGGCTTCTTGTTGGTCGGGTTTGGGCAAGCGACGCGTAATCACAAGCGTTTTCCCGTCAACAGTCAATGTCGGCAAATATTCATCCCAAACAGTATTGATGCTGTCGCCCAAATTTTCCGGTTTGAAATCGACCGGATTTCGATACATTTTCAATGCGGCATCAATTTTTATTTTCAAGAGATTGGCTTTGTCTTGAAGTTTGGATGACGCATTCGGTTTATATGCATTTGCATTATTTGTTTTGTAAAGATAGGCATCCAAATGAGCCGCCGCTTCGGCGTAATAACCTTGCTGCAACTCAAGTTCGGCCAAGTAATAATAAGTCGGCACATGTACATTTGGATCAATATCCAATGCATGGCGGTATGCGGCAATTGTGCTGTCTTTTTCTTTCAGATCCGTATAAATAGCCGCTTGTAATTGATACATTTCAAAATAACGCGGATATTCTTTCAACGCCAAGCGAGATTGCAGCAACGCTTCTTGAAATTGTCCGGATTCATAATATTCAAGCGCTTTATCGTGATATTGTTGCGCCTTTCGGCTAATGGTTTGGGCGAGGATTGAGGATTGAGGGTTGAGGGTTGCAAGCAAAAGCGCAAAAATGCAAAATCGCGGAATAGAATTTCTGCAATCACTTGTTAACTTGTTAACTCGTAACCTTGTCAACCATTGTAATCTCATGATTTTTCTCATTGCAATTTTATATAAAAATAGCTAACAGACCGGCGCAGGCACAATAAATAGCAAAATAAATCAACTTGCCTTTCTGTACAATTTTAATCATCCATTTGCAAGCGATAAATCCGCTTACAAAAGCAGTTACAAAGCCAATCAACATCGGTGTTGTGCCGATACCGTTATTTGCAAATTCACCACCGATTAAATCCAGAAAATTTTCTCCTAAAATCGGAAGAAGAACCATTAAAAATGAGAATTGCGCAATTTGTTCACGTTTGCAACCAAGCAAAAGTCCGGTGGCAATGGTTGTACCCGAACGCGACAAGCCCGGAAAGATGGCTATTGCCTGCGAAATACCGATGACAAACGTATTTTTAAATGTCAATTCTTTATTTCCGGATTTCTTATAATATGCCAACGTTAATAATAATGCGGTAAGCAACAACATGCAACCAACTAAAAATAATCCGTTTCCAAACAATTGTTCAACCTCTTCTTTAAAGAAAACGCCGACAATTCCCACCGGAATCATGGATACAATTATTTTCGCGATGTATTGTGTTTCTTCATTCCACCCGAAGCGGAAAAGTCCGGCAAACAGTTTGCCGATTTCTTTATAAAATGCGCAAATAGTACTCAAAACAGTTGCTGCGTGGAGCATCACCGTAAAAAGCAAATCGTCTTTGATTTCCGTTCCTAAAATGGCTTTCCCGATTTCGAGATGACCGCTGCTGCTGACGGGCAAAAACTCCGTCAATCCTTGTAGAAGTCCAAGGAAAAAAGCTTCAAAACTACTCATAAACTATGCGCGGTCTTTCGGACGTTTCATAATAGCCACAATCTCGATGATAAAACCTAGCACAAGTAAGATCGGCGCCAACTGCAAACGGCGAAAATCGAACAAACTTTCGCTGAATACGTTTGGATCATCTGATCCGCCACCTGTCATCAACAGATAACCCAGGGCCAAAAAACCCAAACCGATAAACATCAAAATATAATTTTCACGGCCGAAAGCAAAATCGAGTTTGAAATCTTTTTTCTCTTTTGCAGGAGATGCTGTTGTTTTTGTAGTTTTAGTTGCCATAATTTTTTTATTTCGGATTTGGAATTTCGGATTTGCAATAATTCGAAATCCAAAATTCGAGATTGTTAATAATGTATCGCGTCTGAACTCATTTTTATAAATTTACGAACAGCAAAATAGGATGAAACCCATGTAAACAAGCCACCGATAATAAATATAAAAATGAATAAAATCATAAAAATTCCAAAATCTTGAAGCGATACCAATTCGGGAATTTTGGCTTCAAGATATGTAATTGTAAAAAATAAAAGAACATTTGCAATAATTGCGGCCGTAAGCCCTTGTATAATTCCTTTCAACACAAACGGACGACTGATAAAAGCAGGAGTTGCCCCTACCAACTGCATTGTTTTAATAGTTAACCGTTTTGCATAAACGGAAAGACGGATGGTACTGTTAATCAACGTAACGGCAATTAATAACAACAAAACACCGAACGTAATCAGTCCGGCACTGATGCGGGCTACATTGTCATTAATTTTTTGCACCAAATCTTTTTGATAATACACTTCTTTTACTTCAGGCAAAGCCGTTACAAGTTTTTCAATTTTCGCAAGACTGTCGTTATTGGCATACTCGGCATGCATGCGGATTTCGAGTGAAGGCAGAAGCGGGTTATATCCGAGAAAATCAACAAAATTTTCACCTAAATCGGCTTGCAATTCTTTTGCAGCCTGTTCTTTGGTAATATATTCCGTCGATTTCACGAAAGGCGACACATCCAATGTTTTTTGCAATTTGGCAATATCAGCTTCTTTGGTTCCATCATTAAGAATGACTGTAAATCCTATATTTTCACGTACATAGCGGGAAAGTTTTTGCGTATGCAAAATAATCAGTCCTTGAATGCCCACTAAAAAAAGCACCAACGTAATACTGACTACTGCGGAAACATAAGAGCTACGCAGGCGGCGCTTTTGATATTTTTCTTCTGTCAACACGATTTGAAATAATTTTAAACTGCTAAATTACGATTTTTTTCGGAAATATGCAAAAGCCCGTCCTCTTTTCGAACACCCTTTTTTGACTATTTCTTCAAGAAACACGTTTTCAGAACAATACTACTTCCTTCAACTTTGCAATCCACTTCTTCCGGATTATCGGTCAAACGAATATTTTTAATTCGAGTACCCTGTTTAATCACCATCGAAGAACCTTTTACATCCAGACTTTTGATTACGGTTACCGAATCTCCGTCTACTAAAACGTTTCCGTTGCTATCTTTGCAAACAGGCGCTTTCTCTTCTTCGGCTTCTTCTCCCGGCATCCATTCGTGTCCGCAATCCGGACATACATAAAGCGATCCGTCGAAATAAATATTTTCTTTTTTACAAATCGGGCAGTTCGTTGGTTCAGTCATAATTTTATAATTCGTTTTCTAATTTTATAATATCCCACACCAAATCGGCTTCAAATCCGCGCGAAATGGCATAAGCCGCCGCTTTCCGCTGACGCGTGATTTGCAAACGTTCGGACTTTAGCAATTGAGTTTTCTTATCAATAATTTTCCGGAGCATTTGCATATATTCTTTATCGTCGATTTCTTTTAATGCTTGTTTAATGCAGTAATCGCTGATTTTTCGGTGCTTTAGTTCTAATTTGATTTTAATCCGTCCCCAGCCTTTTATGCGAAATTTACCGCGTGCAAATGCACGTGCAAAACGTTCTTCGTTGAGGTAGTTTTCGGAAATAAGCGTAGCAATAATGCTCTCGACTTCTTCCGGAAACATGCCCCATGCATATAATTTGTCACGCAACTCTTGCTGATACCGGTCTTGGAAATCGCAGTATTTACGCGCTTTTTCGAGTGCTTGGGAAACGGAAAGAGATTTCATAGGATTGAAGGTTGAGGATTGAGGGTTGACAATCCTCAACCTTCAATCCTCAATCCTTATTTTTACTTTACCAAATTCAATTTCGCTTTAACATCCGCCGGAAGCGCATTTTTATGCACCATAATATCCATGGTTTTGTAACGGAAGAAAGGCATCGACATATATAAATATCCTTGATACGGATTATCTACATCCCAAGAATTTTTCACTTTGAAATAAACATTTCCGTTTTGGTCTTTTGCCAAACCGGTAATGTGCATGCCGTGATCGTCGGTGGTAGAATAATTATCGAAAGCTTTTTGGCGCATTTCTTGCGTAACGGTCATTTCTTTTACGATTTTCTCGAATTTATAAACCTCGGCCGTTTTATCTTTGCTCGACATGGATTCCCATTTATCGCGGTCGGTTCCGCTATTATCCTGATTTTGTTCGTCCGGAATAATGGCCACTCCGTTTTTCCACGAAAATCCTTTTTCACTTACATCGCCGCCCCATGCAACCGTGTATCCATTGTTGATTGCATTTTCTGCAACGCGTTGAAGTTCGTCGATTGTAACATTGTAAACCGTTCCGTGTGCCCAATTGTCGGGCACTTCCAACGCAAATTGAGTGTAGAACGGATGATGTGTGAATGATGATAATTTTACATAATCATCCGGATTGATTTTAAGCGATTCGGCGTATGTTTTGGCTGTATATTTTTTGCCGTCAACCACAAATTCGGCGGGCGGATTGCCCAAATAAGATTCCAACATCGCCGTAAATGTTTTTTTCCAATTCGCGGAAACGCTTTTGGTTTCTTCATTGGCAATACCGGAAATATAGCTTTTCAACACCTTATCCATATCTTTGTGATTGTGTTTTTCTTCGCCGTATTCGAGGCCTTTGTAAGCAGCATCGGGCATCAAGCCGTACATTTTCCAAACGTTGATAACGTCAATGCTGGAGCCGCCGGCAGGAAAATTACATTCACCGTGCAAACGCACATAACGGTCGGCTTTAGCCATGTATGATTCATAAACAATAAACATTTCCGAAAGGTCTACTTCTTTTTGGGAAATGCGCAAAATTTCCGATTCGATCATCGAAAGTGTCGAAAAACTCCAGCAAGTGGAGCTGCGAAATTGATTTTTTACAGATGTTGCTTTTAAATCTTTAACGGCTGTAAATTGATAAACCGCCTGATTTTGAGCGAAAACAAAATTCGTCAGCAATAATAATAAAGTGCCGATGAATAAATTTTTAGCAGATTTCATGATTTTTTTGTATTTTTGTTACTTTTATAAATGCAAAGAACGGAATTTTTTTTGTTTTAACAAAGACGATGCTAAAAAAAATATATCAAATAATCATTTTTCTTTCTGTAATGGCATTGTTTTCTACGTGTTCAACGAAGAAAAATACGTTTGTCAGCAGAAATTATCATAATTTAACAAGTTATTACAACGTTTATTGGAACGGCGATCAAGCTATGCAAGAAGCTCTTACGCTTCTTAAAGGACTTGGACACGACAATTATAGCGAGATTCTTCCGGTTTATCAATATGGTTTCGTTGAAGATACGGTTGTAACCGGCGCGCAATTAAACCGTGCGATTCAGAAAGCGAGTAAAACCATCAAAAAACACTCTATCTATCTAAAAGGACAAGAACATGTTATACATATCGACGATGCTTATTTGTTGATGGGCAAGGCGTACATATATATGCATGATTACTCGATGGCGCGTACAGTCTTTAACGTGATTTCCGGGAATTTCCCTAAGGATCCTGTTCGTTATGAAGCAATGTTGTGGGCGGCGCGTTCATATATTATCCAAGGCGATTACGATATGGCCATTTCTGTAATTGACCAAGTGAGATCAAAAGAATCCGAACTTTTACCTATTACACAAAAAGAACTTCCATTGGTAATGGCGGATTATTATATTCGTCAAAAACAATACAACGAAGCCATTCCATGGTTGGAAACCGGCGTGGATATTACCAAAGAACGTGATTTGAAAAATCGCCAGCGTTTTATTCTTGCGCAAATTTGGCTGCAAGAGGGCGAAATGGAAAAAGCACTCGACATGTTTGCATTGCTTACGAAGAAAAACCTGCCGTTGGAAATGGATTTCAACGCACGTTTGAATCTGGCGCTTTGCTACGGATCGGGCGGCGGGCTTGGCAATAAAGAGGGATGGGCAAAATGCGAACACGATTTGAATGTTTTGTTGAAAGACGAAAAGAACAGTCGATATTTTGGCCGTATTTATTATGTTTTGGGGAAAGTTGAACGCCAAAACAAACAAATCGACAAAGCGATTGAACTCTATAAAAAATCTGTCGAAATAAGCGATGAAGACAAAGAACAAAAATTAATTTCGTCTGTCGAATTGGCCGATTTGCTTTATGCTCAAAAGGATTATCTGGGAGCGCAGGAATATTACGCTATTGCGAATGATCTTGTAACTCCGTCGCATTTGGAATATTTTAAAGTGCAGTTGCGTGCTAAGAATTTGTCGGATTTGGTTGCGAATTTAGAGCAAATTTCAACCGGCGACAGTTTGTTAAAAATTGCAAAAATGTCGTCCGACAATCAGCAAAAATATGCCGAAAAACAAGCCGATAACGCGAAAAAAGAACAAGCGGCCGAACAGGAAAAATCCAAACAAAAACGTTCGACAACAACAACCCCGAAAGAACGAAGCAACTTTTATTTTTACAACGAGCAAGCACGTAATTTCGGATATAATGCATTTGTGAAAAAATGGGGGCGCCGTGAGTTTGAAGACAATTGGGCGCTTACCGTGAAACCGGAAATTGCACCGATCGACTACACGCGCGAAGATCCGTCGCTGTCGGATCTTTCCAATCAAACACCCGCCGTTCCTGCACAAAAACCGGTTTTAACGAAAACGGATCCACAATATTATTTAGAAAATGTGCCGGAAAACGAACAAGCAATTGCCGATTTAAACACCAAAGTAGAAACGGCTTTGTTTAATTCCGGTTTGATTTATTTTGACAAACTGGAAGAACAAAAAGCCGCCATTGCATCGTTCGAACGCTTGTTGAAAGATTATCCGAACACGGCTTACAAACCACAAGTTTATTACCATTTGTATCGTATTTATCATTTGCAAAACAACGCTTCCGCAAAGAAAAAATATGCCGATTTATTGAAAAATGAATTTCCAAACAGCGACGAATCGAAAAAAATAAACGATCCGAATTACGCGAAAAAACAGCAATCGGGCGGAGAAGACGAGCAATTGTATGAGTACACATTTGAGGCTTTCGACATTGATAATTACGCAACCGTAATTCAAAATGTGCAAGATGCCGAACGTAAATTTCCAAACTCGCCCTTGATGGGACGCATGAAATATTTGGAAGCCCTCAGCTATGGGAAAATGAATAATGACGCGGCCGGAATGCAGGAACGTTTGCGGGCTGTTAAAACACAATATGCTGCCGATTCGGAATTGATGGCATTGGTTGATTATGCTCTGAAATCGGCAGGAGAAATACAGCAGCGCCGTCAAGCGGAAGAACAAAAGCGTATTCAGGAAGAACGCCGTATTCAGGATTCCATCGCCAAAGCAAATCAACGTTTGTCGCCCGAACAAGTGGAACAATCGCCTTACAAAACAAATCTGAAAGCAGCACACATGTGCGTAGTATTGCCGCAATCAAAAGAAATCCGCTATTTGATTTTGCAAACGAAGATTGCCGACTTTAACCGCCAATCGTACGGAAGCAAGAACTACAGCATCGGTGAAAAAACAATGGGCGGAACAAAATTAGTGTATGTTTCCGGTTTCAAAGACGCCGGCGAAGCCATGGAATACAGCAATACGCTTGATAAAAATGAATATGTATTCGGCGGAATCGATAAATCGAAAGTGAAAGTTTTTCCGATCACCGAAGAAAATTTAAACGTGCTTTTGGGCACCAATAATGTGGATGATTATTTGTTGTTTTACAAAACAACGTATAATATTAAATAAAGATAGAGCCCATTTGAACCGGATTGCTACGCTGCGCTCGCAATGACGAACGTGCAGATACTGCGGTCAAAGGCTCCAGAAACAAGAAACCAGAAACTTTGAAACTTATTTATGCAACCTAAAAAATTATTTCTCTTAGATGCCATGGCCTTAATTTATCGGGCTTTTTACGCATTAAATAAAAATCCGCGTATCAACTCGAAAGGTCTAAATACGTCTGCCATTTTAGGTTTTGCAAATACGTTGTACGACGTTATTCAAAAAGAAAAGCCAACACATATCGGCGTGGCATTTGATACTCACGCGCCTACGGTTCGCCATACGGAATTTGTCGATTACAAAGCGCATCGCGAAAAAGCGCCGGAAGATCTTTTAGGTTCTATCCCTTATGTTCAGCAACTCATCGAAGCCTTTGATATTCCTGTTTTGTATGTGGACGGATACGAAGCCGACGATGTGATCGGAACACTTGCTAAAAAAGCCGAAAAACAAGGCTTTTGCACGTATATGATGACCCCCGACAAAGATTTCGGACAGTTGGTTTCCGATTGCATTTGGATGTATAAACCGCCGAAATTCGGCAATGGCGCTGAAATCTGGGGTGTGAAAGAAGTGTGCGAACGCTTCGGAGTCGAACGCCCCGAACAGGTTATTGATATTCTCGGACTTTGGGGCGATGCCGCCGACAATATTCCCGGCATTCCCGGCATTGGCGAAGTAAAAGCCAAAGCCTTGATTCAGCAATTCGGTTCCATTGAAAATCTGCTTGCCAATACGCACGAAATTAAAAACGAAAAAGAGCGTTTGAAAGTCGAGCAAAACAAACAAATGGCCATCGATTCGAAAATGCTTGCAACCATTATTCTCGATGTGCCTGTTGATTTTGATGAAGACGCTTTGCGCTTAAAAGAGCCTGATCCGGCAAAACTCAAACCGCTGTTGGATGAACTGGAACTGCACGCTTTCGCAAAACGGGTTTTCACAAATCTATCGTTAAAACCTTCTGGAAAGGCTCAAAATATTGAGCCCCTACAATCCTCAAACCTCAATCCTCAAACCTCGTCTCGTACCCCGTCACCCGTCACTCGTCACTCGTCGCCCGATCTATTTTCCGCCCCCGATCTTTTCTCTGAACTCACCGGCATTGAAGATCATTCGCCGCGCCTGAGCAACACCGAACATACCTATGTTTTGGTTGACACCAAAGAAAAACGCACGGATTTAATCGCACAATTAAATCAGCAAAAAATAGTTTGTTTTGATACCGAAACAACCAATATCGACGCGCTTTACGCGGAATTGGTCGGATTGGCAATCAGTTTCGAAAAAAATAAAGCATTTTATGTTCCGTTTCCGGAAAGCCAAGCCGAATCGCAAGCTATTATTGATGAATTCAAAGATTTTTTTGCAAATGAAACAATCGAAAAAGTCGGGCAAAATCTAAAATACGACATCACGGTACTTGCAAATTACGGCATTTCCGTGAAGGGAACCTTGTTCGATACCATGCTGGCGCATTACATTATTGATCCCGATTCGCGCCACAACATGGACTTTTTAGCGAAAGCATATTTGGATTATTCTACCGTTTCAATTGAAGAATTGATTGGCAAAAAAGGCGCCAAACAAGGAAATATGCGCAGTGTGAATGTGGATCAAGTGAAAGAATACGCCGGCGAAGATGCCGACATCACTTTACAATTGCACGACGTATTAATACCGGAATTGAAAAAAGACAAACTCGAATTTTTATTCCGCAACATCGAAATGCCGCTCATGCCCGTGCTCGCAAGCATCGAGCGTGAAGGTGTGAGGATTGATGAAAAAATGCTGGGCGAATATGCGCAGAATTTGAGCAGCGAAATTCGCGAAGTAGAGCGACAAATCTATGAAGCTGCCGGCGGCTCTTTTAATATTGCATCTCCAAAACAACTGGGAGATGTACTTTTCGACAAAATGAAAATTGTTGAAAAAGCCAAGAAAACCGGCAAATCTCAACAATATTCCACCAGTGAAGACATTCTCTCGAAAATTGCGCACAAACATCCGATTGTACAACTGATTTTGGATTACCGCTCGCTTACCAAGTTAAAATCGACTTACGTCGAAGCCTTGCCGGCATTGATTAATCCGAAAACCGGACGTTTGCATACATCGTTTAACCAGGCAGTAACTGCTACCGGCCGTTTAAGTTCTACAAATCCGAATTTACAAAACATTCCCATCCGTACCGAACGAGGACGCGAGATTCGCAAAGCATTTATTCCGCGCAACGAAGATTATGTTTTAATGGCGGCCGATTATTCGCAAATCGAATTGCGCCTCATGGCTGAAATGAGCGGCGATGAACACATGCTGGATGCGTTTAAAAACAACATCGACATTCATACCGCAACTGCTGCAAAAGTGTATAAGGTGCCTTTGGAAGAAGTAACTTCCGAAATGCGTCGTCATTCGAAAATGGTTAATTTTGGCATTATTTACGGGATTTCCGCTTTCGGATTGGCCGATCGTTTGGGCATTCCCAAAAGTGATGCTGCCGAAATCATCCGCAATTATTTCGAACAATACCCAGGCGTTCATAAATACATGATATCAATTGTTGAAAAAGCGCGCGAACAGGGCTATGTGGAAACATTATGCGGACGCCGCCGCTATTTGCACGACATCAATTCCGCAAACAGAACCCTTCGCGAATATGCCGAACGAAATGCCATCAACGCACCGCTGCAAGGCTCTTCGGCCGACATGATTAAAATTGCAATGATCCGCATTCACGACGCTTTCGAAAAGAAAAATCTGAAATCGAAAATGGTGTTGCAAGTACACGATGAGTTGGTGCTTGATGTTTACAAACCGGAGGTAGATGAAGTCCGCCAAATTGTAGAACACGAAATGAAACATGCGTTGCAATTGAATGTACCGATAGAAGTAGAAATAAAAACAGCACAAAACTGGCTCGAAGCCCATTAGAGGAGACGAGTTAACGAGTTGACAAGTTAACGAGAGAATAAATGAGTAACAATACCATTCAACAAGGAGAAATATTAAGAAAAATAAATTCACCCGAAGACGTAAAGAAACTGCGTCACGACCAGCTTCCGCAATTGAGTAAGGAAGTGCGGCAATACATCATTGATGTGGTGTCGCATCGTCCGGGTCATCTGGGCGCAAGTTTGGGAACGGTAGAACTTACGGTGGCATTGCATTATGTCTTCAACACGCCCTACGACCGCGTCATTTGGGATGTCGGCCATCAAGCGTATGCACATAAAATTCTTACCGGCCGGAAAGATATTTTCAATACACAACGCACCTATGGCGGCATCAGCGGTTTCCCAAAAATGAGCGAAAGCGAATACGATGCGTTCGGAACAGGACACTCGTCAACCTCTATTTCTGCGGCCTTAGGAATGTCTGTTGCCTCACAACTCAAAGGAGAAAAAGACCGCCAGCACATTGCGGTTATTGGCGATGGGGCGCTTACCGGCGGAATGGCTTTCGAAGCCCTCAATCAGGCAGGCGCCGAAAATGGAAATCTGCTTGTGATTTTAAACGATAACGGCATCGCAATTGATAAAAGCGTTGGCGCATTAAACCGCTATTTCACAAACATCACGGCATCGCGCTCTTATAATCGTTTTAAAAATAAAATCTGGAACCTCTTGGGAGGGAATTCCCACAGTAGAAAAAGCAGTCCGGTACATTTTATTCAAGTATTTTTGGGAGCTTTGAAATCGTTTTTGTTCAGAGGTACCAGCAACCTCTTTGAGTCGTTCAACTTCCGCTATTTTGGGCCGGTTGACGGGCATGACATCAAAGAACTCACAAAAATTTTAAACCGCTTAAAGCACATTCAAGGTCCGAAAGTTTTGCATATTGTTACCAAAAAAGGCAAAGGTTTGGACGTTGCCGAAAAAGATCCGATTTTGTATCACGCACCCGGCTTGTTCGACAGTAAAACCGGACAGCTTGCGCCTGTTGAAAATGCTTCGCCATACTTGCGTTTTCAAGATGTTTTCGGACATACCTTATTGGAATTGGCAACCAAAAACCAATCTATTGTCGGCATTACGCCCGCCATGCCTTCCGGTTGTTCCATGAATATCATGATGGACAAAATGCCGGAGCGCACATTCGATGTTGGTATTGCCGAACAGCATGCTGTAACTTTCGCGGCAGGATTAGCATCACAGGGATTGAAACCGTTTTGCAATATTTATTCATCCTTCATGCAGCGCGCCTACGATCAAGTTATTCACGATGTTGCTTTACAGAAATTGCCGGTCGTGCTTTGCTTGGATCGCGCCGGAATTGTTGGCGAAGACGGGCCTACTCATCACGGTGTTTTCGATTTGGCTTATTTCCGTCCGATTCCCGATTTGATTATTTCTGCTCCCATGCACGAACACGATTTGCGCAATCTGATGTTCACGGCAGAAGAAACGGACATGCCTTTCGTGATCCGCTATCCGCGCGGAAAAGGAAGCATTCAGGATTGGAAAAATAAAATGAAAAAACTGCCGGTTGGAAAAGCAAGATGTTTGAAAACAGGCGAAAATATTGCTATTTTATCCTTCGGTCATGCCGGAATAGAAGCCGCAAAAGCGTGTGAACAACTTGATTTCACAGGAAAAAATGCGGCACATTACAATTTCATTTTCTTAAAACCGCTGGATGAAGAAATGCTGCACGAAATCTGTAAAAATTTCAGCCGTATCATTACCGTGGAAGACGGCGTCATTAAAGGCGGTTTCGGATCAGCTGTGGCAGAATTTATTTTGGAAAATAAATACAACATCCACATTCAAGCCCTCGGTGTTCCCGATCATTTTGTGGAGCAGGGAAGCATTTCCCAACTCACGCACGACTGCGGATTTGATGCGGAGGCGATTATTAGAATGATTAATAAAGAATAGTAAAAAGTTTAGGAGATTTAGGAAGTTTCACCTAAACCACCGAACCACTTGAACTATCCAAACTTTTTCCATGAAAAACTTCCGCGATTTTCAAATATATCTCCGTTTGGAAAAATCCCTTTCTCCAAACAGCATCCATGCCTATTTGCATGATGTGGAAATGTTGCAATCGTATTTGGAAATAAAAAACATTGCTTCGCCCATCGAAAAATTATCCTTGAAAACCATTCAGGATTTTTTGGCTTATATTCACGATTTGGGATTAAACGAGCATTCGCAAGCCCGCATCTTAAGCGGCATTCGTGCTTATTATAAATATCTGGAACTGGAAGAAATCATCAAGGAATCGCCGGTCGAATTAATAGAAGCGCCCAAACTCAGCCGCAAACTGCCCGATACGCTTTCGATTGAAGACATCGAAAAATTAATCGTGTCCATCGATTTGAGTAAACCCGAAGGCCAGCGCAACAAAACCATCCTCGAAGTGCTTTACGCTTGCGGATTGCGCGTTTCCGAACTCACAGAACTGCGAATTTCCAATTTATATTTAGATGAAGGATTTATTCGCGTAATTGGAAAAGGCAACAAAGAGCGCTTAATACCAATCGGACAAACAGCTATCAAACAACTGAAAATTTATTTGGAACAAATCCGGGTACATATTAGTATAAAAAAAGGAAACGAAGACATTGTCTTCTTAAACCGGCGGGGAAGCAAACTTTCGCGTGTGATGATTTTTTTAATGATTAAGCAAACCGTCGAAAACATCGGCTTGAAGAAAAAAATCAGTCCGCACACCTTCCGCCATTCCTTTGCCACCCATTTGGTTGAACGCGGCGCCGATTTGCGGGTGGTGCAGGAAATGCTCGGACACGAATCCATCACAACTACTGAAATTTATATGCACCTCGACCGCAGGTTTTTACGCGAAACCATCGACAAATATCATCCACGACATTAAATATTTGAAAATTTGCAAAATAAATTGTATTTTTGCAAAACGCTTATTTTGAAAATAATGAATAAACCTAAAAAACTTATAATATTTGTTCTTTGTGTATTCTTTGCAGTTAATTTTATCGCTTGTCGCAAAAAATGCTCCGAATATCCCGGCTCTCTACAGGCCTACTCCCCTTATATGATTGGTGATGTGATAAGATATATCAGCAACAAAGATACTATTTATTTAGAAGTCAGCAATGTAATGGCGACCGAAAAATACACCATGGATATGATTGCCGAATGCAGCTGTGAGTGTGCAAGCAGTTTTTATTCCGGTTTTCGAAATTCCGCACAAGGTTTTACCTCCATTTATGCAACAGGCGATGCTGATGATCAACTCGGCGTTTTCACATGGACATTCAATACTTGGCAAGGCAATAATACATTTATTCTTTCACAAGAAGGAAATCCATACGATGGCGATTATCCAAATAAAGTAGGCAAGGTAATCAACCTAACCGACACAAAAAATCCTCGTATTGACCAAATTACCATTACATGGGGTACAGGAATTACAAGTTTCCATGATAAAATATATAACCGTACATGGAGTTTCGATTCTATAAAACGGCAATCGACAGCGTCCATCCGTCGAACTCAAGGATGTTAGAAATTAATACTGAAAATCAGCAGATTAAAAACTTCTAAACATTTTTCTGTTTATAAACTTTGCAAATCCAAAAAAATATCGTAAATTTGCACTCCCTTTTTGTATAAGGCGAAAACTAAAAATTAGAAAAAAAGCATATAATGAACACATTGAGCTACAAAACGGTATCTGCAAACGTAAACACTGTCACTAAAGAGTGGGTTTTGATTGATGCTGAAAATCAAACACTCGGACGTTTGGCTTCTGAAATTGCCAACCTTTTGAGAGGAAAATACAAAACAAACTACACTCCGCACGTAGATTGTGGTGACAACGTTATCGTTATCAACGCCGAGAAAATTCGTTTGACCGGTCACAAAATGACAGACAAAGTTTACACACGTCACACCGGCTATCCTGGTGGACAGCGCTTTGCTACGCCTGTTGAATTATTGGCCAAAAAGCCTTATGCTGTTGTTGAAAAAGCAGTTAAAGGGATGTTGCCTAAAAACCGTTTGGGAAGTGCATTGTTTAAAAACTTGCATGTTTACACTGGAAACACGCATCCACACGAAGCTCAACAACCTAAAATCGTTAACATTAAAGATTTAAAATAAAAAATGGAAGTACTTAACAAAGTAGGTAGAAGAAAAACTGCCGTTGCCCGTGTTTATGTAAAACCCGGAACCGGAAATATCGTTGTAAACGGTAAAGATTACAAAGAGTATTTTCCCACAGCTATTATGCAATATGTGGTGCGTCAGGCTTTAGAAACTGTTTCCGCTGAAAATCGCTTTGATATCAACGCGAACATCACCGGAGGCGGTATTAAAGGCCAAGCTGAAGCATTGCGTATGGGTATTGCTCGCGCTTTGTGCGAAGACAATCCGGAAAACCGTCCGGCTTTGAAAGCAAAAGGTCTGATGACACGCGATCCGCGTATGGTTGAGCGTAAAAAACCGGGTCAACCGAAAGCACGTAAACGCTTCCAATTTAGCAAACGTTAAGATTATAATGATAGATATATGTAGAGACGCAATGCATTGCGTCTCTACATATATCGATTGTTTAGTATCTAAACCGCATCGACCTCCATCATGGAGCTACCCTGCGGTTGCTTAATTTACTTCAAGAACGTAAACAATTAAAATAAAAAAAATGTCAAAATTACAATTCGAACAATTGTTAGAAGCAGGTGTACATTTCGGACACTTGCGCCGCAAATGGAATCCTAAAATGGCTCCGTACATTTTCATGGAGAAAAACGGAATCCACCTCATTGATCTTCAAAAAACAGTTGAAAAAGCAGACGAAGCCGCTGCTGCTTTGAAACAAGTTGCTAAATCGGGACGTAAAATCCTTTTCGTTGCAACTAAAAAACAAGCGAAAAATATCGTTGCTGAAAAAGTTGCTACCGTTGGAATGCCTTTCGTTACAGAACGTTGGCCGGGCGGTATGTTGACTAACTTTGCAACTATCCGTAAAGCGGTTAAAAAAATGGGAACTATCGATCGTTTGATGAATGACAAACAATACGATAATATTTCTAAACGTGAACGTTTGCAAATGTCTCGCGAAAAAGAAAAACTCGAAAAAAACTTAGGTTCTATTGCAGATTTGACTCGTTTGCCTTCCGCTATTTTCATCGTGGACATCAACAAAGAACACATTGCTGTTTCTGAAGCACGCCGTTTAGGTATTCCTACATTTGCAATGGTTGATACCAATACAAATCCGGAGTTGATCGACTTCCCTATCCCTGCAAATGACGATGCTTCTAAATCAATCGCCGCTATCGTTGACTATATGATCAGCGCTATCGAAGAAGGTTTGGCTGAACGCAAAATGGACAAAGACCGCGCTAAAGAAGAGGAAGAAGGCGAAGAAGTTTCTGCTGAACGCAAATACGACGACAGCGACGAAGACGATGATGTGAAAAAAGAAAAACGCAGCAAAGACGAAGCCGGAGATACTGCCGGAAAACGTCCTCGTAAACCAACTGGCGGCGCTGGTGCGAAACGTCCTGCAAAAAAATAATTTTGATTTGAAATTTGTATCAAAACAAATCAACAAATCAACAACTAAGCGAAGCGTTCTCATGAGCGTTAGCGAATAACAAACAAATCAACATAAATATGGCAAATATAACTGCTGCAGACGTTAACAAATTGCGCCAAATGACCGGCGCAGGGATGATGGACTGCAAAAATGCATTAGCAGAAAACGACGGCGATTTCGAAAAAGCCATCGATTTTTTGCGCAAAAAAGGTCAGAAATTAGCCGCTAAACGCGCTGATCGCGAC
The DNA here is from genome assembly GCA_031551725.1 of Bacteroidales bacterium. Classification (GTDB taxonomy): domain Bacteria; phylum Bacteroidota; class Bacteroidia; order Bacteroidales; family P3; genus JAVBNF01. The sequence continues at coordinate 1,852 of JAVBNF010000027.1, read as the reverse complement.
GCTAACGAAGGTCAAATCGTTGCTCAAGTAACTACTGACGGAAAATTCGGTACCGTTGTTACAATCAGTAGCGAGACTGACTTCGTGGCTAAAAATCAAGAATTTGTGGATTTCTGCAAAAAAGTTTCCGATGTTGTGACTGCTGCTAAAGCAAAAACAATTGAAGAAGCTAAAGCTGTGAAAATGGCTGACGGACGTTCGGTTGAAGAACATTTGACCGACATGGTTGGTAAAATCGGCGAAAAAATCGAAATGGCTCGCTACGAAGTTCTCGAAGCCGCTAAAGTGATCGCTTACAACCACCATGGAAACCGCCTTGCAACATTGGTTGCTTTCACCGGCGATATCGACAACGAAGCCGGACAAAACGTGGCTATGCAAGTAGCTGCAATGGCACCGCTTGGTGTTGACCAAAGCTCGGTTCCGGCAGATGCTATCGAACGCGAATTGGAAATCGCTCGCGACCAAGTTCGTGCTGAAGGTAAACCGGAAGACATGATCGAAAAAATTGCACAAGGTAAATTGAACAAATTCTTCAAAGAAAGTACTTTGTTGAACCAAGAATTTATCAAAGACAACAAAATGAGCGTTGCTCAATACCTCAAACAACAAGGCGAAGCAACAGTAGCTGCTTTCCACCGTTTGATGTTGGGCGCGTAATCCAAGCAAAACAAAATGTGTGATGAAGGGCGGGATGAAAATCTCGCCCTTTGTTTTTTTATTCAAAAATTATATCTACCTTTGCAAAACAAACTAAAAATTTCTCTATAGAAAAACACTAATTAAACATAAATAAAAAAAGCGTAAGCTTAAATTCTCTTGCGAAAGCGACCAAATTTTCATTACAGAAGAATTCATAAGCGATGCGCTCATGCTGTGTTCCGGCGTGAGTTGTATCTTATTTCTGTATGGGTTGCTTGGTCGCACCTCGCAAGGATAAGAATTCAACTCGCGCCTTTTTTATTTACATACAGCCCCTTCGGGGCTTGATGGAAAATGATTAACAAATAAATAAAACACACCATGAAAACAAATTACGATTTACAATTATCGGCTGCGACTGTACGGGCGTATTGCATACGCCCAATGATTAAGGGCGAACACGAGGGTTCGCCCCTACGGTTCGCACGATGGATTATTCTGCATTTCTGCGTTTTTGCATTTCTGCCGATATTTGCGCAATCCGTCGGCGACACCAAAACCTTCACCGATACCCGCGACGGACAAGCATACAAGGCCGTTTTCATGCCCGACAATCGTTGGTGGATGGCAGAGAATCTCAGATACCGTAATGGTTTGACTAATCCGGTTTTTTCAACTTTGCCGATAACAACGAATACCAATGCATTACAAAATACATATTATTGTCCTGGACATGGACCTATTGTATCAGGTGTTTCAACTACCCAATCCGATCCGCTTGCATGTGAATACTGGGGAGCATTGTATCCGTGGTGGTCGGCAATGACAGTTCGCAACAGTGGACAAGCTGTTTATGCAACAGATACTGTTGGTTCACAGGGTATTTGTCCTCCGGGCTGGCATTTGCCAAGCGACAAAGAATGGGGCATCATGTTCGATTCTGTGGAACGAAAGATTAATCCAGCCTTTGCCTTTTTACACACAACGATTGCTACTGCATATTATGGAACAACTACAACAAACAAAGTCGGTTCTTATCTAAAATCGAGCAGCGCTCAAAGCGGAGCTGTCAAGGAATATGATCCTGCATGGAGTTCGGGGGCTTCTACGGATAACTTTGGTTTTAATATAATCCCGGCCGGATATCGCGAGCAAAATGGCTCTTCTTATGCTTCAAGAGGAACGGCTACTTATTTTTGGACTTCAACGA
>JAVBNF010000026.1:0-91133 GCA_031551725.1 Bacteroidales bacterium | reverse complement strand
TCGTTGAAGTCCAAAAATAAGTAGCCGTTCCTCTTGAAGCATAAGAAGAGCCATTTTGCTCGCGATATCCGGCCGGGATTATATTAAAACCAAAGTTATCCGTAGAAGCCCCCGAACTCCATGCAGGATCATATTCCTTGATAGCTCCGCTTTGAGCACTGCTTGATTTCAAATAAGAACCAATCTTGTTCGTTGCTGTGCTACCATAAGATCCATTAATAACCGTTGTTGTTGCGTGCAAAAGAGCAAAGGCTGGATTAATCTTTCGTTCCACAGAATCGAACATGATGCCCCATTCTTTGTCGCTTGGTAAATGCCAGCCCGGTGGACAAATACCCTGTGAACCAACCGTGTCTGTTGCATAAACAGCTTGTCCGCTGTTGCGAACTGTCATTGCCGACCACCACGGATACAATGCTCCCCAGTATTCACATGCAAGCGGATCGGATTGGGTTGCCGAAACTCCTACCACAATGGGTCCATGCCCAGGACAATAATATGTATTTTGTAATGCATTGGTATTCGTTGGTATCGGCAAAGTTGAAAAAACCGGATTATCCAAACCGTTGCGGTATTTCAGATTTTCCGCCATCCACCAGCGATTGTCGGGCATGAAAACGGCCTTGTATGCTTGTCCGTCGCGGGTATCGGTGAAGGTTTTGGTGTCGCCGACGGATTGCGCAAATATCGGCAGAAATGCAAAAACGCAGAAATGCAGAAAAATCCATCGTGCGAACTGTAGGGGTGAACCCGCGTGTTCGCCCTTAATCATTGGGCGTATGCAATACGCCCGTACAGCCGCAGCCGATAATTGTAAATCGTAATTTGTTTTCATGGTGTGTTTTATTTATTTGTTAATCATTTTCCAACAAGCCCCGAAGGGGCTGTATGTAAATAAAAAGGCGCGAGTTGAATTCTTGCTTTTTCGAGGTATCGCCAAACACCCACATCTAAACAAGATACAACTCACGCCGGAACACAGCATGAGCGTATCACTTATAATCCTTTAGATGTTGAAATTTTGGCGATTTCCGAAAAAGGAACTTAAGCTTACGCTTTCTTTATTTATGTAATTTTAACTGTTTTCTATAATAATTGTTTTAGTTTTCTCATTAACTTGTCTTCTTGTTAACTATTTTTCGCAAAGTTAGCTATTATTTTCTATTTTACAAAATATTCTCGTTGTTTTATGATATGATCGAAAACAGCATATTGCAAAACAACCGTATCCTTTCCATTGTTGACAAGGGCAAGCATGCGATTCGGATCGACACGAAAGCCATCTTCCGACGTCAATGTTTTGAAATACGTTTTCAACGTTTTTTTCTCGCCGGAAACCGTGGTGAGTTCCATTGAAAAGAACGGCGGTTGCTGATGAATATTCGCACGATCGATATCCGAAAGAATGCCGTTGCAATAAGCATCCAAGTCCAGTTGTAGAAAAGCCGTTAAATAATCGGTCATGTGAAGTGTATCGAACGGATGATTTTTATTTTCATAAGAAAAAGAAATCCCGTTTTTCGCAACCGCAATTTCATACGATTGCACTGTATCCATAGGCCATTCCACATAAATATTCCTGATTTGATCTGCCGAAATATTAAAAACTTCGTGCGAACGAAAATGATCGGCATTTGGTTTGAAATAATTTTTCCAAATGTTGGTATAACCAGGTAGATAAACCGCGTAAATGGTTGATGCATCATTCAACATCATATAAACATCCTGCCTGTTTTCCACAGCATTTCCAACTAAAATTGATTTATATTTCTGCAAAAACGGAATAAACAACACGCGACGGTTTCTGTACAATGTGATTTCACAAGGGTTTTGTATATTATCCAAACCTGCTTTCAGTTTGTCATTTCCATCCGCCGGCATGTTCACTTGCATTCCGGAAAGCACCAACAGCAAAGCATTCATCAACGATGGATCGGCTTCAAAATCGTCATTCACCAACCATGTTTCATTTTTCGTTTTTCTCAACTCCACCCTATTTTGGGCGTCTTCCAAAACAATAACAGTATATTCTTCGATATCGCTTGTCGCAAATTTATTTCTGTCTTTCTGCAAAAAATAAGGCAGAAAAACAAACGCAGTCATCGCAACGATAACAATTGCAACACACCAATACAAATATTTTTTATTTATTTTCATTGTCAATTATCAATTTTCCATTGTCAATTGAACACGGCATCGTACGTGTTCCTGGGTGCAATCTTCATTAAAAATTGCACAAACATAATTATGCTCATCCATTTTTTGATAAACCAATGAGCAAACACTGTCAAATGCTGCTTCCGAGATAAAATTCAATTCAACTTCGTTGATGTGCATTTTCATTTTATCAACCGGCAAATGATCGATCGCCCAACGCAAATAGCTAACATTATTCACATGATTCAGCATATCAATATTGGAATAAACGGCTTGAACTTTTGCCGTAATTTCTTTCCCTTCAATAGCAGGAAGTTTCTTCAAAGGCTCTGCAATCGCGTGTTCTTCGAGGATTGCGTCGAGCGGAAAAAGTTCCTGCACTTTTTGAATCCGGCGCGACGTTCCGTCGATAATCAACCAGGCACTCGAAGCTGTTGCAACTTCTTGCTGCGCCTCATTGCAAATTGAGAAATCGCGCAAAGCAAGCAATCCGTCAAAGCCTTTCGGCCATGTACGCAGACTGATGGTTTCGCCCCATTGCGGCGCATTTTTCATACGAATCAGCAATCGCGAAAGCACCCAGAATTTATTGTTTTCTTTCAGCTGATTGTATCCACAATGCAATGCATGTGCATGATTGGAAGCACTTTCCTGCAAAAAATTCGCCAACGAAGGAAAGCTCAATTTCCGCGACGTGTCTACTTCGTAAGAGTGAATGGAGTATGTTTCTGTGAACGACTTCATTTCGGATTTCGGATTGCCTCCTCTTTAAACTTTAAACCTTAAACGTTAAACGGCTTTTGATATTTTCTTTTCCGATAATAAGTAACTCCAACATATAACAGTATAATCAATGCTACCGGAACTACAACATTAATCGTTTGCCAATAGGATTTTTCTTCATTGATTTTATTGCGATCCAAAATGCGTAATTTCAATTCGCGGGCACGCAGTTCCAACAAACCCGTTCCCTCGGATAAATAATTGATCGCATTTTCGAAAAATTCTTTATTGGCGTACGTTTGTCCGCTATACACATCGTAGCCGAGCGGATACGGATAATCTCGACTTTGGTTGTATTGATTTTTGATTACATCGCCATCGGACACAATAATCATGCGGCTTTCGTCCGAGTTTTCTTTCATTGGAATAGAAAGTTTTTCAAGGCCATACGCCATGCGGTTTTTGTATGCCGATTGAAATTTCCCTTCCAGTAGCAAAGCCACGGTTCGCAACGGGTTGTTGTATTCTTTCATATCCGGCGCCTTTTTCAGCAAGTCAAATCCTACTTCCGACGGGACAGCCTGCAATTTATTGTAGGGTGAAGATGTGAGTAATATTGTTTTTCGAATATCATTTTGGATAGTGTCAATGGTTGAAGCAAACTCCATTCGAATAGCGCCCAGATTGGTCACAACCGGATGATTGCCTTGCGGAATAATCAACGGCAGATAGAAATACGGCATCAATTCGGTTTGCACGCGATCGCCCACATAGCCAGTTACTACAGGCGTTGGCGCCGCATTCAAATCCAAAATCAAATCGGGATTTACGCGAAATCCATATTTAAAAAACAAATCTTCCAAATTTAATTGACGAATAAAAGCAATTTCACGGTCATTTCCGCGCAAGCTGTCGAGCGATGCCGTTGTTGCATCAATGGCCCAAAACACTTTTCCGCCGTGCATGATAAATTGGTCGATGGTCCACTTATCAATTTCCGAAAACGGTTTTGTGGGTTGCGGAACCACCAAAACATCTACACGCGGACGCACGTTTCCGGAAACGGAATCCACGGCAAGTAATTGATACGGATTATCGCGGATAAAAATCTGTTCGATATAAAAATTAGATGCTAATGCAAACGCGGCTTCAACGGTATTAAGCGGGCCGAGTTCCCCGTGTCCGGCCAGAATACCAACGGCTTTCATCTCCGTTTGTTGCAAGCGATGAAGCGCCGAAATAAATTCGTATTCGAGCATTTGCACCGAATAATTTACAGATTCTTCGGATGAAGCACCGGCCTGTTCGTGCAGCAAATTCACAATTTGCTGACGCCCGTTCATGCTTATTTCCGCTGCGGGGAAAATCAGTTTTCGCGATTCGCCGCCGTTTTCTTTCACTTTCAAATTAATGGGCTGCACGCCTTTTTGCTGCAATTCGCGCACAAATGCATTGCGGCTCCGCTCATCAGCAATAGCGTAAACATCCACAAATTCATAACGGATTTTGGAATTATAAGCCGCAAATTCGTCCAGCATTTCCTTCGTTGCATTGCGCAAACGCTTTACGCCGGAAGGTAAATCGCCATCCAGATAAATCTTAAAATAAACGGTTTCATCCGTTTCCTTGATGATTTTTTTTGTTACGGATTGCAGCGTGTAACGTTTCTCGGCCGTTAAATCAATACGTGTAAAGAAAAACGAACTCGCAACATTCAGCAATATAATTCCTGCAAAAATGGAAACATAATACGGCATGCGCTTTACGCGGATTCCACGGCGGTTTTCCAATGCCATATAGGTTAACATCAGAAAAATAAAGACAACGGAAATGCAGTATAAAAAGTCGCGTGTATCAATCACACCGCGGCCGAGCGAGAGATAATGCTGATTCAATCCGAGCGATTTTACAAGCAATTCGCTTTGTCCGAAAACGCCTAAATTTGCAATAAAATCAAACCCCAAATACATCGCTGCACAAAGCAAAACGGAAAGGATAAAAGCGACTATTTGATTTTCCGAAAGGTAAGAAATATAAATCCCAATAGCCACAAATACGCTGCCGATAAAGAGCAAGCCAAGATATGAACCCCACACGCCGCCCATGTCGATGTTTCCTTTCGGGAAACCGAGTTGTTGAATCGTATAAACGTAAATCAACGTCGGGAGCAACGTACAAAGCAATAAAACAAAGGCCGCAGCAAATTTTGCCCAGACAATTTTAATATCCGAAATTGGTTTTGTAAGCAGCAATTCGATGGCTCCACTGCGTTTTTCGTCGGCAAAAGAGCGCATGGTAATGGCGGGAATCAAGAATAAAAAGATGAACGGCGACAATTTGAAAAAGCCTTCCATGGAGGCAGCTCCGAAATCGAGCAGATTATATTCCGACGGAAAAACGAAAAGCAACAACGCTGTAATGAGTAAATACACCGCCATGACTGCATATCCGACCACGGATGCAAAAAAAACGGAAATCTCTTTTCTAAAAAGTGCGAACATATTTTTTATTTGGGTTGAGTAAATTTAATTAACACCGTATCGCGGGTATCCATGCCTTCCAACTTTGAAAAATTGCCATAATTGGTGGCCAATTGCAAATAGCCGTTACTGTCGAAAATAGCGAGCGGATTGCCTTTACTCACGTCTTGATAGGCGCGGCTAAGCTTCGCAATTTGATCTTTTCCACGAAATTTGATGCTGTAACTTTGAAATTGCCGGCCATATTCTTCAAATAAATTTTGATGAAGATTGGTAATTACATTTCCATAATGGTCGATATACACAATATTGGCGCGGATTTCGGCAGCAACCGGAATTCCATTTTCATCACGTTCAAGTTTATGTACAGGTTTCAAGCGTTCAATCCGGTTGGCGATATGCGTTTTGCTTCCGATTTGTTCCAAAGGCGTGTTTTTCGCAATTTCGCAGGCCACTTTGGAAAACAAATCACGAACGGGAAAGGTGAAATAATCGCTATCCTGATGCAGGTCGATTTCGTAAACTTCCGTAGGGAGCTCATCAAACAGAAGCGAGAAAATCCCGTTATCGGCACCGATAAAATACTGTCCGTGCGCATGCACCACCACATGCGGACACTGCATGGAAGCAATGGCGTTTACACCGATAATGTGAATGGTATTTTCGGGATAATAGGGAAAAACATTGCGCAAAATGTAAGCCGCACGGCCAATATTGAAAGGCGGAATCTGATAAGTAACATCTACAATCACTGCGTCGGGTAGCTGCGACAAAATCTTGCCCTTTACCGCTGCCGGGTAATGGTCTTCTGTACCGCAATCGCTTGTTATTGTAATGATAGCCATTCTGAAATCTTACTTATCCATAATTTACAAAGATACGATTTTTTCAGCAAACTATGAAATTTTTACAGAATTAACATTCAGAACGGACAAACAAAAGATTTTTAAACATTTAACATTTTGAAAATTTAACATTTCGTTAACATAATTTAACATTTGTGCGTTAATTAATTGAGTAATTTTGCACTCACAATTATTCACTTCAATATAATAAAACAGAAAATGAAACGAACGCTATCACAAATTGAACACCAATCGCATTATCAAAAAATCGGACGCTTGCGCAAACCTATTGCCGACCATATCGGCCGAAAACCGGCAGATATTTATATTGATGAAAATCATTTAAAACATATTTTTTCGCGACATAAAGAGGATTTAGCCAAAATCGGATTAACTCCACAAATGTTCATTGATTTAGTCGTAAATAATTTTAATCGAATTTATAAAGGGAGTGGGCAATCCATTCTTTTAGTAGAGTGGAGCGGTGCACCAAAAATTGTAGCGATAGAATTAAATCTTGCATTCCGAAAAGGATTTTACGAGGTTAAAACCGCATTCATGAAACCCAAGAATAAATTTAAGCAAGAATATTTGCTTTGGGAAAAGTAAAAAAAGAAACTTGATTAAAAAAAAGTACCACCCTCCACTTTTACAGTCAATTTTCAACGCCTTGACTAATCTTTGCTATAAGCACCGCGATAATCGTTGGCGGCGTTAATTAATGGCGAATTTAAACCAAGTTTCTTTCACCTGCAAAGTTACAAAAAATAAATGAAATGCAAAAATAATTTCGAGTTACGCTTTTGCTGCTTCGTCCAGCTGTAAAGATAGATTTTCCCACTCCGCCATGCGTTTTTCGAGCTTTTCTTTGAGGTGATTGTATTGGACAAAAACATTGCTATCGCTGATGTTTGCAGGATTCATCAATATATCGTCCATTTCTTTTTTCTTGGCTTCAAGTTCGGCAATTTCTTTTTCTTTTTGCTCGATTTGTGTTTTTATCTTGCGAAGTTCACGTTCTTGATTTTTCTTTTCTTCACGCTGTTGTTTATTATCAGCTGGAGCAGCTTCAATGATCTTTTCAACCTTTGTCGTTTTTTTAGCACGCTCCAACTCTTTGAAATCTTCCATTTTGCGGTCTTCCAGAAATTGGTACACGTCGCCGATATGGGTTTTCATTTTGCCATCGACAAATTCGTAAACTTTATCGGTCAAGCCTTGCAAAAAGTCACGGTCGTGCGAAACTACAATCATAGCGCCATCGTAAGTCATCAAAGCCGTTTTCAATACGTCTTTCGATGGCATATCCAAGTGATTGGTAGGCTCATCGAGAATCAACAAATTGATCGGCGAAAGCAATAATTTCGCCAACGCCAAGCGCATTTTTTCACCTCCGGAAAGCACTTTCACTTTCTTATCAATATCATCGCCGCCAAACAAAAAACTACCGAGAATATTACGGATTTTCGTTCGGATTTCGCCCACAGCCACCTCATCAATGGTTTCGAAAACGGTTTTATTTCCATCCAGAAGCGCGGCCTGATTTTGGGCGAAATAGCCCAATTTCACTTGATGTCCGAGCTTGCTGCTGCCTTCATGTTCCAATTCGCCGACAATAATCCGCGAAAACGTTGTTTTTCCTTCGCCGTTTTTACCGACAAAAGCCACTTTCTCGCCGCGTTCGAGCACAAAATTCAAATGTTCGAAGATCCGCTTTTCGCCAAATTTCTTGCCCACATTTTCGGTTTCCACCGCAATTTTTCCGGAATGCGGAGCAGGTGGAAAACGGAAATGGATAGCCGATTTATCAAACTGATCAATCTCAACACGCTCAATTTTATTGAGCATTTTCACACGCGACTGCACTTGTTTGGCCTTACTCGCAGTGGCACGGAATCGTTCCACAAAACGTTCGATATCTTCAATCTCTTTTTGTTGATTTTCGAATGTTGCTTGTTGAGAAGCGCGTCGTTCCTGACGCTGGAGAATATAATTGGAATATGAAGTTTTGTAATCTTCGACATGACCAAGCACAATTTCAATCGTGCGGTTGGTTACATTGTCAAGAAATGCGCGGTCGTGCGACACCAAGACAATCGTTCCTTGATAGGTTGACAAAAAGGATTCAAACCATTGAATCGACTCAATATCCAAGTGATTGGTTGGCTCGTCGAGCAGCATCACTTCCGGATTGCGGAGCAGAATTTTGGCCAATTCCACACGCATTTGCCAACCGGAACTGAATTCCGTCATTTTTCTTGACAAATCGCTGTGTTTAAAACCTAATCCGGTTAAAACACGCTCGGTTTGGGCCTGGCGGTTATCGCCGCCAATCAAGTGATAGCGGTCGTTTGCATCCGAAAGTTGATGAATCAGTTTGGAATATTCTTCCGATTCATAATCATCGCGAGCACCTAATTCATACGTAATTTGTTCAATTTTTGCTTCCAGCAAATTGGCTTCTTCAAAAGCCGTAAGCGCTTCATCAAGTACATTCCGTTGTGAATTTGGAATGATTTCCTGCGGCAAATAGCCTACTTGATGACCGGTTGTAACTACAATCGAGCCGGAATGCGGTTCTTGCTGTTTTGCTAAAATTTTTAATAATGTAGATTTTCCTGCACCATTCTTACCGGTTAGGCCGATGCGGTCTTTATCGTTGATGATAAAGGAGACATCGTTAAACAAATCTTTTCCGGAAAATTGAACGGAGAGCTTATTGATGGAAATCATTTTCTACCGATTTTCGTCCCAACAGGAGTTTATTCTTCAACAGTTTTAACTTTTGCTTCTTTATTTTGCCCCCAAGAAGCAATTAAAAACAAGCCCACACCCACTGTAATCGCGGTATCTGCGAAGTTGAACACCGGACGAAAAAACAAAAATTCCTGTCCGCCTACAAAAGGAAAATTTTGCGGAAAGGTACCTTCAATCAACGGAAAATAGAACATATCCACCACACGCCCGTGCAGAAACGGCGCATAGCCACCTCCATCGGGAAACATGCGTGCAACTTCGAAATAACTTTCGTTAAACATCAATCCATAGAAACATGAATCCAGAATATTCCCCATAGCACCCGCAAAAATCAAGGCCAATGAATATAGATAAATCGCTTTCTCTCTACCTGTTTTAAGTAAATGCACGATATACCAGCCAATGGCTGCAACCGCGACAATACGAAGCAAACTCAGCAATAATTTACCGGTTTCTCCACCAAGTTTCATACCGAAAGCCATCCCTTCATTTTCGAGAAAATGAAGTTTGAACCAACTAAATATGGGAATTTCTTCCCCGAGCATCAAATGGGTTTTTATCCAGATTTTTAGAACTTGGTCGATGAGTAAAATTCCAAAAATCAGAATAACTACCCAATGTTTAGTCTGTAATTTTAAAGCCATTTTTTGCTTAAGTGGTTTTGGTTACTTTTTGTTGACGTTTTGCGTCAATGCTCAATGTAGCATGGGGAACGATACGCAGACGGTCTTTCGGAATCAGTTTTCCGGTTTCACGGCAAATACCATAAGTTCCATTTTCGATACGCAACAAGGCTGCTTTCAAGGAAGCAATGAATTTTTGTTGACGTGCAGCCAAACGGGCATTCTCTTCTTTGGACATTACTTGATACCCTTCTTCCAAAACTTTGAAAGTCGGAGACGTATCATTAATATCATTCTCGCCATTATTTACATAAGCCTCTGTCAACATTTGCAAGTCTTCTTCGGCTTTGCGTAATTTTTCGATAATAATGTCTTTAAATTCTTTTAATTCTTTTTCAGAATATTTTACTTTTTCTTTTTCAGCCTTTGCCATAGTAACCTCCTTTTATAAATTCTCGCAGATTTCGCGAATAACGCTGATGGATTCTACGAGATTTGCGAAAAAATTCACACTTTTTGTATCTGTATATTTGTACTGACTTCGTCTGTTAATTCAACTAAGACTTTGTCATTTGAAATAGAATCAACGACTTCTAATGAAGTTGCCAAAGTTTCAGAACAAATATACGCATAATTTGTATTAATAGCAACATTTAAAACCGGATTTTGTTCAATTTGGATAGAAATTTTATCAGTAACTTCCAAATCACTCTCTTTTCTAAGGGTTTGAATACGGTTGGTGAGTTCGCGTGCAAGCCCTTCATTCTTGAGTTCTTCGGTGATCGTAATATCCAATGCAACGGTTAACGTTCCCATATTGGCAACCACCCAACCCGGAATGTCTTCGGTAAAAATATCCACATCCGAAAGCAGAATTTCTACCGGATTTCCTTCGATCGTCAAATCAATTTTACCTTTTTGTTGTAAATCTTCGATTTGCTCTTGCGAGAACGCCGTAACAGCTGCGGCAATTTGCTTCATCAACGTGCTGTAACGCGGTCCGAGCGTTTTGAAATTCGGTTTGATTTTCTTTGTCAAAATGCCCGTTTCCGTAAGGAATTCGATGGTTTTGATATTGGTTTCCGACAAAATCAATTGTTGAACCGCTTGAATTTGTTTCACAAAATGATCGTTCAATGCAGGAATCATGATGCGCTGCAGCGGTTGTCGCACACGGATGTTGGTGCGTTTGCGCAACGACAATACCATCGACGACACTTTTTGTGCAAACTTCATCCGTTCTTCCAAATCGGCATCTACGTATTGCTCGTTGTAAGCCGGAAACTCGGTATGATGCACGGATTCGAACGTTTCTTTTTTCGTTAGGCCATTCAAATCGCGATACAAACGTTCGGAATAGAATGGTGCAATCGGCGCCATCAATTTCGCAATCGTTACCAAACAAGTGTACAAGGTTTGATATGCGGAAATTTTATCATCCGTATAATCGCCTTTCCAGAAACGGCGACGGCACAAGCGCACGTACCAGTTGCTCAAATGTTCGTCCAGAAAATCCTGAATCAAACGGCCGGCTTTGGTGGGTTCGTAATCGTTATAACATTCATCCACCTGACGAATCAACGTATTCAATTCAGATAAAATCCAACGGTCGATTTCCGGACGTTTGCTATATTCGATATCGGCTTCTTTGTAGGCAAAGCCATCAATATTCGCGTAAAGCGCAAAGAAACTATAGGTATTATAAAGCGTTCCGAAGAATTTGCGCTGTACTTCCGCAATGCCTTCGATGTCGAATTTTAAGTTATCCCACGGCTGCGCGTTGGTAATCATGTACCAACGTGTAGCATCGGCGCCGTATTTGTTGATCGTTTCGAACGGATCGACGGCATTTCCGAGGCGTTTGGACATTTTATTTCCATTTTTATCCAATACCAAACCATTTGAAACAACGTTTTTAAACGCCACAGAATCGAACAACATCACGGCAATGGCATGCAACGTGAAGAACCAACCGCGGGTTTGATCCACACCTTCGGCAATAAAATCGGCCGGATACACGCCTTTCAAATCCGTTTCAAACGGGAAATGATATTGTGCGTACGGCATTGCGCCGCTGTCAAACCAAACGTCGATCAAATCGCTTTCGCGGTGCATCTTTTGAGCTGTTGGCGAAACCAAAATAATTTCGTCGGCATACGGACGGTGCAAGTCGAATTTTTCGTAAGTTTCTTTCGAAAGATCGCCCGGTTTATAAGCCTCGAGCGGATTTTTCGACATGAATCCCGCCTTGATGGATTTTTCGATTTCGTTGTATAGTTCTTCAACGGAGCCGATGCAGATCTGCTCTTTGCGGTCTTCGCTGGTCCATATCGGAAGCGGGATACCCCAGTAGCGCGAACGCGAAAGGTTCCAATCCACAAGGTTTTCCAACCAGTTTCCGAAACGCCCGGTCCCGGTGGCTTCGGGTTTCCATTGGATGGTTTTATTGAGTTCGATCATGCGCTCTTTGTACGCTGTGGTTTTGATAAACCAAGAGTCGAGCGGATAATACAAAACGGGTTTGTCGGTGCGCCAGCAGTGCGGATAGCTGTGCGCGTATTTTTCAATTTTAAACGCCTTGTTTTCTTTTTTTAACATCACGGCGATGTCCACATCCAGCGTTTCGTCTTTATTTGTAAGCGTAGGATCGTAATCGTTTTTCACAAAACGTCCTGCGAATATTTTGTATAATTCAACATTGACGTTTGTTTTCACAAAATTTTCATCTAATTCTTCAATCAAGAAAAATTTACCGGTACGATCTACCATCGGCTGCTGCTTGCCTTCTTTGTCGAGGAGCAGCATCGGCGGGATTCCGTTGGCTTTACCCGCACGATCATCGTCCGCACCAAACGTAGGCGCAATGTGCACGATTCCGGTACCGTCTTCCGTTGTAACGAAATCGGCACAAATCACGCGGAAAGCGTTTTCGCCGGGATTGATCCACGGCATCAACTGTTCGTAGCGAATGCCTTCAAGGTCTTTGCCCTTAAATTCGGCAACGACTTTGAACGGGATATTTTTATCGCCGGGTTTGTAATCTTCAAATGCAAGTTCGGCGTTCTTTTCAGGAAAATGTTTGTTCAACAACGGTTTTCCCAACAACAAATTCACGGGTGTTCCGGAATAGGGATTGAATGTTTTCACAATCACATATTCGATGTTCGGGCCAACCGCTAATGCAGTATTGGAAGGCAACGTCCAAGGTGTTGTTGTCCATGCGAGGATTTGCACATCTTGAATATCGCTGCTCCACGGGAATTTCACGTTTTGTTCTTTCGCCAAAGCAAATTGAACGATTGCCGTGGTGTCTTTCACATCGCGATAGCAGCCGGGCTGGGTCAATTCGTGCGAACTCAAGCCGGTTCCCGCTGCGGGAGAGTAAGGCTGAATGGTATAACCTTTGTACAACAATCCTTTTTGATAAAGGCGTTGCAAGAGGTTCCAAACGGTTTCGATGTATTTATTTTCGTACGTAATGTACGGATCGTTTAAATCCACCCAATAGCCCATTTGCTTGGTCAAACTGTCCCACAAATCGGTATATTTCATTACTTCCTTGCGACATTCTTTGTTGTAATCAACAATGGAAATTTTCTTGCCGATGTCTTCTTTTGTGATGCCCAAACTTTTCTCAACGCCTAATTCTACGGGCAATCCGTGGGTATCCCAACCGGCTTTCCGTTTCACATAAAAACCTTTTTGGGTTTTATATCTGCAAAAAATATCTTTGATTGCACGCGCCATTACGTGGTGAATACCGGGCACACCATTGGCAGACGGAGGGCCTTCGTAAAAAATAAAAGGCTCTGCATTGTCACGGTTTTTAAGAGATTTATGAAAAATATCCTGTTCTTCCCAGAATTTCAAGATTTCTTTCTCAAAAGCGCTTAAACTTAAATGCTTGTATTCGGTGTATTTATCCATATAACGGCGATTTTTATAAAGAAGCAAAGATACGAAAAAAAGTTTAAAGTTTAAAGTTTAAAGTTTAAATATCAAACATTAAATCGTATCTTACTGGTTAACAAAACCTATCTCGAACTGTGATAAGTTCTTTAAACTATTGATTTTCATACTTATGACTTAAATATCCGATTGGTTTACGTTTTTTCGTTGGCAATTGCTTTTGGTCTAATAATCCTTCAAGTACTTTGGTCATTTCCTCGGAGCCTAATTCAAGATTTTCAATGCGTCTGCGAAGATCTTCGTATCCATAAGCCATTTGGCGCATTGTTACAAAAGCCCGCATGATTGCAATATTAATCTCAACAGCTCTCGGGCTGCGCAAAACAGATGAGAGCATCGCAACCCCTTGCTCAGTAAAAGCAAATGGAGTGCTTGTCCCTACATTGTACCCGGGGGGTATCACAAACTGTGACACCCCCTCTCGAAAGACATTACCAAATTCATCTTGAGTTAATTGAAACATAAAATCTTCCGGAAAACGTTCTAAATTTCGCTTTACAGCTTGTTTTAATACTCGAGTTTCCACTTGATACAACTCTGCTAAATGAAAATCTAATATTACTTTCGTACCACGCACAGCAAAGATTTTGTTTTGAATAATTTGTAATTCCATAATTTTTGATTTTTTAATTAAGAAACTGTTAAAAAAATTAAACAAAAATTCTTTTTTGACAGGATGAACAGGATTTACATGTTTTTTATTTTGCCTTTGGCAAAATCATCCTGTAAATCTTGTTCATCCTGTCTAAAATTTAAACAGTTTCTAAACATTTTAATTTATTATTTGCTTTAACTGGTCACAAATTGTGACCGGTTAAAAATATTCATCATATATATAAACGCGATGACCCCTCAAATTATTGTATCGAAAACAAAAAAGTTATGAACATTCTTTGTTCATAATGCGATAATTTTTCGTAACTTTGTATGTTTCTGCATAAAAAAAATCACAACATGATTACATTTCTTATTGCAATTATTCTGCTTTTTGCCGGATATTTTATTTACGGTTCTTTGATGGAACGCCTGTTCGGAGCGAACAAAGACAATCCAACGCCTGCCTATACTTGTGGCGATGGTGTTGATTACGTGCCGATGAATTGGCCGAAGATTTTCCTCATTCAATTTTTAAACATTGCAGGTTTAGGCCCTATTTTCGGTGCAATCATGGGGGCCGTTTATGGTCCGGTAGCATTTTTATGGATTGTTTTCGGAAGTATTTTAGGCGGCGCCGTGCACGATTACCTTTCGGGGATGATGTCGCTACGCGCTAAAGGCGCCAGTTTGCCCGAAATTACAGGGCATGAATTAGGGCAGGGATTTAAACAATTTATGCGCGGATTCACGGTCATTTTGATGGTGTTGGTTGGCGCTGTTTTTATCGCCGGACCGGCGCAATTACTGGCAAATCTCACACCGATACATTTGGATTATACTTTTTGGGTGATTGTGATTTTTGTTTATTATGTGCTCGCAACCCTCCTTCCTATTGATAAATTAATCGGCAAAATATATCCGTTTTTCGGTGCTGCGCTTTTGTTTATGGCAATCGGAATATTGATCATGTTATTTTGGCATGGCGTCCCTATTCCGGAGGCCATTCCTGCAAATTTACACAATATGAATCCGGACCCGGACAAGTTTCCGGTTTTCCCGATGATGTTTATTTCCATTGCCTGCGGCGCTATTTCGGGTTTTCATGCAACACAATCGCCGCTGATGGCGCGTTGTTTGCAAAATGAGAAACAAGGCCGCAGAGTTTTTTACGGCGCCATGATTGTTGAAGCGCTTGTTGCTCTGATTTGGGCCGCAGCCGCCATGAGTTTTTTTGGTTCAATGGGCGGATTGCACGCATTTCTTGCAGAAAACAATAACAATGCCGCCGTTGTTGTTCAAGAAATCACAGATACATGGCTGGGAAAATTCGGCGGACTGCTTGCCATTATTGGAGTTATTGCGGCTCCGATTACGTCCGGCGACACGGCTTTCCGTTCGGCACGTTTGATTGTAGCGGATTTTTTGAATTACAGTCAAAAAGAATTCATGCACCGCATTTGGATCGCATTGCCACTGTTCATCGGCGGATTTATTTTACTGCAAGTCAATTTTGATATCATTTGGCGTTATTTCGCTTGGTCTAACCAAACGCTCGGCGCGATTACATTTTGGACCATTACCGTTTATCTGGCGCGACAAAGGAAATTTTATTGGGTTACACTTATTCCTGCCATTTTCATGACTATGGTTGTGAGCACTTATATTCTGGTTGCACCGGAAGGTTTTCAACTTTCCTATAATCTTGCGATCGGAATTTCGGCAACAGTGAACTTTTTACTGACATTTTTGTTTTATCAAAAAGTACTAAAATAATTTTGCCATGGAAAAATTAAAGGTTTTAACGCTTATCGGAGGGATTAGCAACAATTCGATTAATAAACGTTTGTTTAATGAAGTTTCGAAATACAATAATACGAACTTGGAATTTCAGACATTCGATATTGCCAGTTTGCCTTTTTATTCGCAGGACATAGAACCCAATCCGCCGCAATCTGTAAAACAGTTAAAAGAAATGGCTAAGAATGCGGATGCCGTTTTGATTATTTCGCCCGAATACAACCGTTCTATTCCCGGAGTTTTGAAAAATGCGCTTGATTGGGGTTCGCGTCCGCCGGCAGAAAGCTGTTGGGGACACAAACCAGCCGCTATCATGGGTGCATCAGCGGGAGTGATCGGCACGTTCGGCATGCAGCAGCATTTGCGCAATGTTTGTGCAAGTCTAAACCTGCATGTGATGAATAAACCGGAATTTTATTTCAACGCTTCCACCGGAATGAATGAGAATGGATTGACGGAAACATCAATTCCATACGTGGTACGGTTTCTGGAGAGTTTTGAGAAGTGGATTGGGGTGATTAATCGAAAGTAGTTTCAATTTTCAGAAACTGTTTAAAATTAGACAAAAATCTTTTTAGACAGGATTAACAAGATTTACAGGATGCTTTTGCCTTCGGCAAAATAAAAAACATGTTAATCCTGTTCATCCTGTCAAAATTTTAACAGTTTCTCAGTAGTTTCAAGTTAAAAAAAGTTTCAGAGTTTCAGGTTTCATTGAAACTTTGAAACCTATAAATACATTTCTTATTTTTGACGCTAATTTTTTAGTCCTTATACATTTTCTCACGAAGCGCGCGAATATCGTCTGACATGATGTAATCGTCGTAGTCCATCAATTTATCAATGATGCCGTTGGGCGTTAACTCAATAATACGATTACATGTTGTTTGAATAAATTCGTGGTCGTGACTGGCCATAAATACATTCCCTTTAAAGGTTTTCAGCGAGTTGTTGAATGCTTGAATCGACTCCAAATCCAAGTGGTTGGCGGGTGAATCGAGCACCATGCAATTAGCATTTTTCAACATCATTCGGGCAATCATGCAGCGCATTTTTTCGCCACCGGAAAGCACACTTGCTTTTTTCAACGTTTCTTCGCCGGCAAACAACATTTTACCCAAATATCCTTTCAAGAAAATTTCAGATGTGTCGTCGGAAAACTGCCCGATCCAATCAATCAAATTCATATCGGTATTGAAGAAAGAGGCGTTATTCAAAGGAAGGTAAGCAGTTGTGATCGTTTGTCCCCAGTCGAAATCACCTTCATCGGCTTTTTGTTCCCCGTTGATAATATCGAAAAGGGCTGTCATTGCACGATGGTCGCGCGAGAGGAATGCAATTTTATCATATTTGGAAGCGATGAACGAAACATCTTTGAACAACGCAACGCCATCAATGCTTTTACCTAAATTACGCACTTCTAAAATCTGATCGCCGGGATCACGAAGCGGCGTGAAAATAATACCGGGATATTTGCGCGACGACGGTTTGATTTCGGCAATATCCAATTTTTCGATCATCTTCTTGCGGCTCGTCGTCTGCTTCGATTTGGAAACATTGGCGCTGAAACGGCGGATAAATTCCTCCAATTCCTTTTTCTTTTCTTCGGCTTTTTTGTTTTGCTGTTGTTGTTGGCGCAACGCTAACTGGCTCGATTCGTACCAGAAACTGTAGTTTCCGGGATAAAGCTGCACTTTCCCAAAATCAATATCCACGGTATGCGTACACACCGAATCCAGAAAGTGGCGGTCGTGCGAAACAACGAGTACGGTATTTTCAAATTCGGAAAGATATTTTTCCAACCACATTACAGTTTCCAAATCCAAGTCGTTCGTGGGCTCATCGAGCAAAAGATTGTCGGGTTTTCCGTAAAGGGCTTGGGCCAAAAGCACGCGCACTTTTTCTTTACCGCTCAAATCTTTCATCAACGTGTAATGCAGACTTTCTTTGATGCCGAGTCCGCTCAACAGCGCGGCGGCTTCGCTTTCGGCGTTCCAGCCGTCGAGTTCGGCAAAATGGGTTTCGAGTTCGGAAACGCGGATACCGTCGGCATCCGAGAAATCGGGCTTTGCGTAAAGCGCATCTTTTTCCTTCATGATTTCCCACAATACCGAATGGCCTTGCATCACGGTTTCTAAAACGGTATATTCGTCAAACTCGAAGTGGTCTTGTTTGAGGACTGACAAACGTTCGCCGGGCGACATGGAAATGTTGCCTCGCGTGGCGTCGAGTTGTCCGCTGATTGCACGCAGGAATGTAGATTTTCCGGCACCGTTTGCACCGATAATTCCATAGCAGTTGCCGGGTGCAAATTTTAAATTAACATCTTGAAATAAGGTTCTTTTTCCGAATTGTATGGCGAGGTCGCTAACGATGATCATGTTTAAATGTTTGAGATGTTCAGGAGGTTCAGGAGATTCAGGGGGTTCAGGAGGTCGGGAGGTTTAGGAGGTTGAATTAATGAAGAATATGCATTAACTTTCTGAACTTTCTGAACTTTCTAAACCTCCTGAACTTTTGAACTTTTGAACTATAATATATTTCCTAATTGTTCTTTAATTTTTTCCAGTTCGTCTTTCATTTGCACAACGATTTTTTGAATATCGACATCGTTGGCTTTTGAGCCGATGGTGTTGATTTCACGGCCGATTTCTTGAGCAACGAAACCTAATTTCTTTCCGGCGCCGTGATCGTTTACGCAGTCTAAGAAGTATTGGCAATGTTTTTTCAAACGAACTTTTTCTTCAGTAATATCAAGCTTTTCCAAATAATAAATCAGCTCCTGTTCAAAGCGGTTTTTATCCACTTGATCGGCGGAGAGCAGCGATTCCAATTGTTTTTTCAAACGACTTTTCACTTGTTCCGTACGATTCACTTCGAAAGGCTCTATTTGCGTCATCAGCGACTGGATTTTTTCAATCCGCATACACATATCTTTCGCTAAAATATCGCCTTCATGCAAGCGGAATTCATCTACTAAATCGATTACTTTTCCAATCATCACTTGAAGTCTGGCCCAATCTTCATCGCTTACCGTTTGAGTTTCGGTGCTGATCACGTCGGGCATGCGCATGGCAATTTGGAGCAAGCGAGAAGTGTCTTGCCCGTTGGCTTCCGCGATGGGGCGCAAGGCCTTCAAATGCGCTTCAACGGCTGCGACATTGAGGTTGGACACCGCCATCTGACTACGATCTTCCAAATACAATGCAAAATCGATTTTCCCGCGTTCCAGACGATTTACAAGCAAGGTGCGGATTTCATGTTCCTTCTCGCGATAGAAAGCCGGGATTCGCACGCTTACATCGGCTTGTTTACTGTTTAACGACTTTATTTCGGCAATAACTTTGTGATTGCAGAGTTCGCAATCGGCTTTACCGAAGCCGGTCATTGATTTAATCATAATTTTCTTTTTTGAATTTGCAAAGATACGACTTTTTTTCGTTTTTATATATTGCTAATTCACAGAAAATTTGTATCTTTGTGAAAATCCCGTTTTTTCAATTTTTCGCCCATGAAAAAATGTTACGCCTTTTTCCTGTTTTTCACCCTGCTTTTCGCGGCCTTTAACAGTTATGCACAGTTCAGTGGCGGAAATGGAACGGCGAAAAATCCTTATCAAATCAAAACTGCGGAGGATTTAGACAATATTCGAAATTATCTTGGATCAACACATTCTGGTAAGCATTATCGTTTAATGAACGATATCGATTTGACGGAGTTCTTGAAAGATAATGCCGACGGTTGGACTCCAATTGGTGAATACGATTACGAATCTGATGACGGCTTCAATCTTGCTTTTCAAGGATATTTGCATGGTGGAGGGTACAAAATATCCAATTTCATATCTATATTTGCGGCTCCCGACTATGTTGGCTTGTTCGGAGTTACCCACAAAGCAACAATTGACAGCTTAGGCATTGAAATTGAACGTGGCAAAAGTGTAACCGGTTTCCTTTACGTTGGCGGTTTGATAGGCTTCGCCGACAGCACCGCTATTTCCAATTGTTATGTAATCGGAACTATTTATGGTTATGAAATAGTTGGAGGCTTGGTAGGAAGTCTAGAAAATTATTCAACAATTCGCAACAGCTTTGTTAGCGGTATCATTGTTGCTGACGGTGAAGCAATCGGCGGTATTGCAAGCGACTTATATCAAAGCAGTATTGAGCATTCCTACTTCTCAGGAAAAGTAGCATCCTCACTGTACGGATATGCAGGGGGAATCGCTCATTCTCTCTCATCAAGATCAACAATAAATCGATGTTATGCTGCAGGAACAGTTGCCGTCCATGGTGAATATGCCGGCGGATTAGCCGCTTATACAAACGGAATATCAAACAAAATTCAAAATTCGGTGGCGGCAAACGAGAGTATTCGTGGAGCTTTAGATTATGCAAAACGTATTTCAGGAAAAGCTTCTGCAAATACATTGGCTGATAATTATGCCCTTGACTCCATGTCGATCAATGGCGAAATAACAACAGGTTCAACAACTTCTGTAAACGGGGCCAATAAATCTTTATCAGACTTGCGACAATCCGATTTTTATAAAAATACTATAAACTGGGATTTCACAGACGTCTTTACCATTTGGGAAAATCACAGTTTGCCCTATTTTCAATGGCAAACTGCACCTGTAAACATTTTATCCGCGAACAAAACAGGCATCAGTGGCACTTACAATACGATCGATACACCTGATAGTTTAGTTATTTTTAAAGAAGACGTGTATCTGACAACACTCACGAATTTAAGCGGCGGAACATGGACTTATACGCCATCCACAGCATTTAACAACTTTCGTAACGAATATTCGGTAATTGCTTACAAAAGTGGGAAAGCACCCTCTTACATTGCCGGAAAAGGAACAGTGGAAGGTTTTTGTGGAGGAAATGGGACATCCTTCGATCCGTATCAAATCTGCACTGCGGAGCAATTGAGTGCGATGAGGGACTTTATGGAAATAGATGGACTTGCTGTACATTTTCGCTTGATGAATGACATCAATCTTAATGAATTTTTGAAAGACAGTGTTCGCGGTTGGCTGCCCATTGGAAACAACTACACAGAATATGAATATGCAATATTTCAAGGCTATTTGCATGGTGGCGGGCATATCATCAGTGGATTATTCATTAACCGCCCAACAAGCAATTACGCCGGCTTATTTGGATCTCTGCAAGCAGCTCATATCGACAGTTTAGGCATTCAAATAGCAACAAGCGGTATTATCGGTGGCAATTCATATACAGGTGGGTTGGTGGGATCTTGCTTCGCTTGTACACAAATTAGCAATTGCTTTGTCAGCGGACACATAAAAGGGAAAAACTATGTCGGCGGACTGGTCGGCTACAATATTGGAACCATCAAAGATTGTTACAATAAGGGCGGTGACATTTGTGGCACATATTATGTCGGTGGTTTAGTTGGCACCAACGGGGGCGGGGCTCGCATCACGAACAGTTACAGTATCGCAAATGTTCAACTAACCGGAGACCGCATAGGCAGTTTTACCGGACAAAATTTTGGAGACATATACAATTGCTTTTTCAACAAAGATATTTCCGGACAATTGCAAGGTTCAGGATATGGAAGCAATGGTGGAATAAGCGGAAAAACGACAGCGGAGTTAATGCTGCAAAGCACCTATACGAATTGGGATTTTTCAACAATCTGGAAATACGTCAATCGCAACTATCCCCGCCTGACATGGGAAACAATACCCGCATCTATCGATACATTGTTCGACACTCTTGTGCTTGGTTCTTATCCACAAACACAAATGCCCGACAGTATCCAAATATACAGAAACAGTGTTTATATTGCGTCAGTTCCTGCAACGGGATTCGCTAATGGGCATTGGGAATACAAAATGCCTATTCGTATTCTGGACACAATCAGTGCTGTCTCTTTTTTCAATGGGAATGAAACCGGAACTTCCGAGCTTGTATTCAATCCGTTTTGCAAGGGAGACGGCTCTGCAAAAGCTCCTCTTGAAATTTGCAACGTCGAACATTTAGTTTTTCTTGCAAAAGCGACGAATAATGGTTTTTCTTCTCAAAGTATCTTTTACAAACTAATATCAAATATCGATCTTAAACCATGGATTGAAGTGCATAGCCTTCTTGAAGGCTGGATTCCTATCGGAAATTCGGCAAATCCATTTAAAGGGAATTTCAATGGCAACGGACAAATCATTGAAGGTTTAACTATCAATCGTAACGAGGATTTTCAAGGCTTTTTCGGATATGTAGACGGCGGAAAAATTGATAGCGTATGGATTAGTAATGCAGTGATAACCGCTCAAAACAATGTTGGCGGAATTGTGGGAAAAATAGTTAACAACACGACGATATCTTACAGTTATTGCAGCATCAATATTCATGCAGGTGGGAATGTCGGTGGTTTAGTGGGTAGTATAGATAATGCAGACATACAAAACAGCTATTCTTCTGGAAATATTAACTCAACAGGCGGTACTGCCGGAGGTATAGCCGGTCTTATTGCCAACACCTCTACCATTGCTTATTGCTATAGCACATCAAATGTTATTGCAACAGCTAAAAATTATGTTGGCGGAATTGTTGGAAACGTTGAAAATAACTGTATTGTGAAAAATTGCGTGGCTGCAAATCCGGTTATGAAAGGACAAAACAATACGGGCACAATTTCCGGAATAACTCTCAGCAGTACGTTTTATAAAAATCATGCATCTGACAAAATCGACTTAGTTCCTAATGGTGGACACAATGGAACATCTCAGAAACTCGATTCTTTAAAATCATTTGCATTTTATAACAATCCTAATAACTGGCAAAACGCCGCATGGAATTTGTCGCTCACAAAAGACAGCATTTGGAATATTTGGAACGGTGCTTCTTATCCGTTTTTACGTTGGCAATACGTATATCCGGATATATTTTGTGCCGGAAACGGATCGGAAATTAACCCTTTCCAAATTTGCGACACATCACATCTTGCTACATTGGCAAGATGGGTAAATAATGGAGAGAACTTTTCGGGCAAACATTTCATATTGCTGAATGATTTAGACCTTACCGGTTGGGGCGATGCCACCGGCTGGGTGCCGATTGGAACAGAAGCCAATCCGTTTCAAGGTGTTTTCCATGGCAATGGTAAAGTGATACAAAATTTAACCATCAATAGGCCTTCGGGAGGGCAACAAGGTTTATTCGGTGTTATTTCCGGCGATGCTTTAATTGAGAAAGTAGTGCTTGAAAATGTCAATATGGATGTGTTAAGTGGAGGAGCTGTTGTAGGGTTCGCAAATGGGCGATTTAACACTGTAACAGTCAAAGAATGTTATAGCAGTGGAAATATTTCCAATAATGACTGGAATTATATTGGAGGAATTGTTGGTTATACATACTCTTGTCTCTTCGATTGTTATAGTAGTTGTAACTTGTTGGCAAAAGGTTACCCAAATGCCTCTGTTGGAGGCATAGTAGGAAATGGCTGCTTGAACAATTGCTATAGTAGGGGGACTATTGTTTCCAATAGTTATAGAAATCAAACGGGAGCTGCCACCGGAATAGGTGGTTTATCAGGTAGATTCGGAGGAACTACAAACAGTATTGCCATTAATAATGGAATATTTGCAACAGATGGCGATAATATGGGAGTTATTGTAGGAGATTTTTTGCAAGTATCCGGAAATGTGTTTTATTGGGACAGTATACCACTTACAAACTGCGATAGAAAATCTGGAACTCCCAAAACATTTGCGGAATTACAACAAGCGATTTTTTACACCAATGGCAAAAATTGGGGAAGTAATGTTCCTTGGAATATGGATAGCATAGTAAATACAGCTAAGACATGGAACATTTGGTCGGATTCAAGTTTTCCTTACTTACAATACCAAACGGCTCCACCTTACATTGCTATTGCAAATAATGCTCAAGCTTCGGGAAGATACAAGTTGTCTGAAAAGCCGGATAGTATCCTTGTTTTTAGAAATAATATTCATGTGGGAAATGCGATTCTTGCAGCCGATGGCATGTGGACATATATTTTTGCAGACCCGAATGTGGCGGCAAAAAGAATTTCGGTTCAAGCTTACCGTTCCACTTTTGCACATTCTTATCCCGTTAATGTTGTGTATCTGGATACTATATTTTTGAATAAACACCAAATAGAATTTTCCGTTGGTCGGAAAGAAAAACTTATTGCAACAATTTTGCCACATGATGCTACCAATCAAAAAGTAATATGGTCATCCGAAAATGGTATTATTGCTGATGTTTGCGAAGGAGTTGTTACTGCTAAAGCTGTTGGAGAAACAACTATTTATGCTGAAACCGAATTAGGAGAGTTGATAGATTCTTGTTTAGTGATTGTGCATAGTTTTTGTAACGGTGAAGGAACGCAGGCAAATCCGTATCAAATTTGTGATGCTGATGATTTGGCACTATTAGCTCATATTGTGAACAACGGATATAATTTCGACAGCACTTATTTTATTCAAAATTCAAACATTGATCTTTCTACATGGATATCAACATATGCACCCGACTTAGGATGGATTCCCATAGGCTCTAAAGGAGCCCCTTATGGAGACAAGCCTTTTAAAGGATATTACAACGGAAATCATTTTAATATTTCCGGAATGAAGATCAACAGGCCTAATACAACTTCGGCAGGACTATTTGGCTACATAGGTTCCGGAGCAAAAATCAGAAATATCCATCTTTCAGGAGATACGATTACTAATGGAAGTGATAACAATATCTACACCGGAGGAATTAGCGGATATGTTCATTGCGAAAAATGGGGAAATGATACAACACTCATAGACAGTTGTATTAATGATATTTTTATTATGGGAGGTAAAAGTGGTAGTACTTATTCCTATTCATACGCTGGAGGAATTGTAGGTTATGGCTATGGTTTTGCGCGTAATTATTTGGAAATATCTTCATCCGCCAGAGGTTCAGGTCTTATTGTTGTGAGAAATAGTATTAACAGAAGTAATGTTAAAGCCGGTTCAGCCCAATACTCTTCTAGCGGAGGAATCATGGGCGGCGGAAAAGGAGATTCTGATATTTTTGAAGGTAGCAATACTGGAAATATATCTGTAATCTATTGTATTAATGAAGGAATTATTTATGGTGACGATCGAGAGAATGCTTATACCGGAGGAATAATAGGACATGTGGATATAAGAGGAATTCGTAATGGGCCATCTATTTTAGGTAATTGTTTAAATAAAGGAACCGTTATTGCCGGCAAATCTTCTAATTCATACACCGGAGGCGTTTTGGGATATCTAAATCAATATGGTTATCGAGGTGCGTACGTCTCCATAGCTAATTGTGCAAACACAGGAACAATTACGGGACAAGGGTCAAATTCGGCCACAGGAGGAATCATAGGATATTTGGATGCTATTATGTACTCGGGGACAAATTTTTCCATCAAGAATTGTTATGCGTTCGCAGATATTATCGGATTCAATAATATTGGCGGGATTGTTGGTTCTGTAACTCTTCGTGCCGATATCAATCCTCAAGTTTTGAATATAAACAACTGTTATTTCAGTGGAAAAATTAGCAGCACAAATTCCTCTACTTCAAATATTGGGGCATTTATTGGTCGTCATCACACTGCACTTACCACTCTTTCCGGAAATTTTGTTGACACAAATTTATGCAACCTCAAACCCATTGGTAATGAAACAACATTCACCGGAATAGCGAAATCTTCAACAAAACAAATGTTTAAAAGAACGACATTTTCTGGTTGGGATTTCACCAATACTTGGGCTATTAATGAAAATTGTCACTATCCCTATCTGCAATGGCAAAACACCGATTCGCTACCCAAATCCAAAAATGCCGATTTGGATTCCATTTGGGTGATTTCGAAAAATGGAATGTTCGATACCGTTGTAGAGACGTTGCATGCAACGTCTCTACAGGCCAACGCCGACACCATCATTTTAACCATCGGCAGAAACATCGACACCCTTTCCATCCGCGGATTCACTGCCTGCGCGCTGGCAAACGTAGATTCGATCATCGACACAAGCCTTTCGGCAAACAAAAACATTTTCCAACTGCATGTTGTTGCCGAAGATACGAATTACAAAAAGACATATACCGTTATCATTCAAAAATCGCCGTTCTGCGGCGGCAGCGGAACAGCACAAGACCCCTATCAAATCTGCGATGCGCAAAGTTTAAATAACTTGCGCTATTTCCTCGGCCCCGAGCACGCCGACAAGCATTACCGCGTAATGAACGACATTGATTTGACGGAGTTTTTGAAAGATAATATGAACGGGTGGATGCCGATTGGAAATTTCTATGAAGAACTTATTGATAGTGCTTTTGCATTTCAAGGATCTTTTCATGGAAACGATCATAAAATAACCGGACTTTTTTTCACTCCTGATGACGAATATTACGAACCTCGCGGATTATTCGGCTATACATATTTAGCATCTATTGACAACCTCGGCATCGAAATGTCTTCCTCCGTTCAAGCATATAACGATTACTTTACAGGAGGACTTATTGGATATTGTGACAGTTCTTCCATCAACAAGTGTTATGCAATCGGAAATATAACCGGAGATATGAGCACAGGCGGATTAACAGGCGTACTCATGCGTTCGTCCATGACGCATTGCTATGCAGCCTGCAGGATTTCAGGAAGTCTGGCTGGCGGACTTATCGGTTCTGCATCAAAAAAATCCCATATCAGCGAATCTTATTTTTCAGGAGTCGTTTCATCAATCGATGAATATTCAGGTCGCATAGGTGGTTTAATTGGCAGTTACGCATCCAATAGTTCCATTGAACAGTGCTACGCTTCCGGTCGGATCACTTGCCAAACAAGCGGAGCCGGCGGACTTGTCGGATATTCCGCTTCTGTCGGAACCGCCATATCCAATAGTATTGCGGCAAACAACGCCATCAATGCGCCTAAAAACATCAATAAAATCGGATACAAAATCAGCGGAAAATTCAATAATAATTATGCATTAGCACACATGCTTGTGAACGATGAAATAAGACCAAGCAATGATTCCAACAGCTTGGATGGACAAGATAAAACGCTGTCCGAACTTCGCAAACAAAGAACTTACACAGACATATCCTCACAATGGAATTTCACAAACACTTTTAATCTGTGGGAAGATCACAGTTTCCCCTATTTTAAATGGCAGGCGTCCCCTGTTTTTATCGATTCAATTAAAGAAAATGTTGTTCATGGAAAATGTAGCCCTTCCTGCATGCCTGATAGCATTATTATCTTTGCCGGAAGACATACCCAAATTGTGAAAACATTTAGCAATGAGCAATGGTCGATTAATTTTCCCGCTTCCGCAAATCTCCAAAATGAAAAGGATGTTTTCGCAATGGCTTACAAGAATGGTTATGCTCCTTCTTATTGGGTACATTTTGAACAAGCACACCTCAAACTAAATAAACACACTGCTATTATTTCTTTGAACGGTTCGGATTCGCTATTTGCAAAAGTATTACCGTATGCGGAAAAAGGAAGAACCGTTGTTTGGAAATCAAGAGATACCTCCATCGCAAGCGTTGAAAACGGAAATGTGATTGCAAAAAACATCGGTAAAGTTTCAATTATTGCACAATTAGAACCGGAAGGCGCTTACGATTCCTGCATTATTGATGTTGTTGGATTCTGTGGCGGGAATGGGTCCGAAAGTTCTCCATTTTTAATTTGCACAGCTCAACAACTCGACATGTTACGGTTATTCACGGGAAGTGCGAATAAATACCGACATTTCCGCATCGCAAATGACATCGATCTTGGCAGATTTATTGACTCTACCTACGGAATCAACGGTTGGCTCCCGATTGGTAATTATATTGACGATTACAATAATGAAGCTGCGTTCCAAGGTCTTATCCACGGAGGAAATTATAAAATCACGGGGTTAAAAATAAATCGCCCGTCAACCGATTACATAGGTTTATTCGGGATTCTCTATGCTGCACATATCGATAGTCTCGGTGTTGAAATGGCATTTAACGCAAGTGTTATTGGAAGAGATTTCACAGGAATCCTCGCCGGACGAATTGCAACAGATTTTACCGATACCGCAAGTATCAAAAATTGCTATACGCTCGGCAATGTAAAAGGCCGTGATGAAGTCGGCGGATTGATTGCCTGCATAAGACCATTATCTAAAGACATCATCGAAATAGAACGCTGCTTTTCTATCGGAACAGTGAAAGGAAATACGGAAGTCGGTGGTTTAATCGGCGACAATTTACTTCAAACAAATGCAAAAACGACAATCAGTAACTGCTATGCATATTCGGATGTAGAAGGCATAAACTGGGTGGGCGGATTGATTGGAATTTCCGACACCATCGCTATCGGAAGCACTTATATTACAAATAATTTCTCGGGTGGAAAAATCAAAGGATACAGCAATACTGGGGGATTAATCGGATATCAAAAAGGAGGTGATGTAAGCAATTGCTATTTTAATAGTGAAACAAGCGGACAGACCAAAGGTATTGGCACCAAAGCCGGAGGCGGTATCTCCGTTGTTAGTCCTCGTACCACAAACGAGTTAATGCACGACACGACTTTTAAAAACTGGGATTTCACTGAAACATGGACTACTTGGACAGACAGCTCCGTTCCTTATTTCCCATGGCAAGTCTGCCCGCCTTATATTGCAAAAACAAGCAGCACAACAATAGAGGGGCTATACAATCTCGCAGATATTCCCGACAGTATTCTACTTTACATCAACGGACAATTTATCGCGACAATTAAAAATCTCACAAACGGTTTTTGGGAATATACATCGACACAAAATTTCTCAAGCAATATCTTTACTGTTAAAGTCATTGCCTACAAGCAAGGTAAAGCGCCATCGTGTGCTGTGAAACAAAAAATCTTCTGCGGCGGAAGCGGAACCGCACAAGACCCCTATCAAATCTGCGATGCCGAAGCATTGAATAATCTTCGCTATTTCCTCGGCCCCGAGCACGCCGACAAGCATTACCGTGTGATGAACGATATTGATTTGACGGAGTTTTTGAAAGATAGTGCCAGCGGCTGGCAGCCGATTGGAACCAGTTCTACCAATTCATTTCAAGGCACCCTTCACGGAAGTGGACACAAAATAACCAATTTCCGCATCAACCGTCCAAACAGCGATTATGTCGGGTTGTTTGCTTACGGATATATTGAAAACGCATACACTTCGTTCATTGACAGTCTCACTGTCGAAATAGCCCCCAATGCTTCCGTAACCGGCCACAACTATGTTGGAGCTTTAATTGGATACAATTATCGTCTGGACGTTAAAACATGTTATGTCAAAGGTACTGTTTCCGGAAATAGTAATGTGGGCGGATTTATAGGATATAATCAACAAACCTATATTGAAAGATCTTGTTTTGTGGGCAGTGTCAGCGGCAACAGTAATGTTGGCGGATTTGTGGGCACTTGTGTTACTCACAGTGTTTTTTCGAGCCGTTTCTACGGAAGTGTAAACGGGGGAAACAATGTGGGCGGGCTTACCGGTTCACATTCCATGTCTGCCAATATTTCAGACAATCACGTAATGGGGCGCATCTCCGGCAACAGCAATGTGGGTGGTTTAACCGGTTCAGGATCGAGCTCTTCAACAAGCGGTTTTTCGGCAAATTATGTTTCGGCTCGTGTCACCGGCACCTCTTCTGTCGGAGCAATTATAGGAGCTCGAAATGGCGCACGAATGTATAATTGTTTTTACGATTCTATTGCTTGCGGAGTCAAAACCGGCGACGGAAACGGATCTAATAGCGGTTTAGCAGGCACTTCTGCGGCACCTATGAAAGAAAAAACAACATATCCGCAATCCGGAAGCAATTTTTGGAGATTCTGTGACACCGTCTGGGACATCTGGGAAAACTATTCCTACCCTTTCATGGCCTATCAATCCGCTCCCACCATTCAAGTCATCACCTCAACCGAAATTGCAGGTGTTCGCCGGCCGGGAAGAGCTATCGACAGTATTGTGATTTACAAATATTCCAACGGAATTTTTGCAAGAGTGGATACAGCAAAAATTGAGAACAAAGCTGCTTCGAGCACTAACTACTATTGGAGCTATACATTGCGAGGTGCTATCAATGGAAGCGATACGCTCTATACGATCGCTTACGAAAAAAACAAAGCGCCTTCTTATCCGGTCCGCATCAACACTGCTTTCTGCGGAGGCAACGGAACACAAGCCAATCCGTATCAAATTTGTGATGCCAGAGATTTGGACGCTGTCAGATATTTTGTTTCCGACAAAAATATCAACAAGCATTTCCGTATAATGAACGATATCGACTTAACCGCTTATATTGACAGCACTCACGGAAGCAACGGCTGGTTACCGTTAGCATGCGACGCACTCGACCTGCATATCAAACTGCACGGCGGCGGTCATAAAATTTCAGGCTTGTGGATCAATCGTCCCACAACCGATTTTGTCGGACTGTTCTCCTATTTGATGGACGGAATGATTGACAGTCTTGGCGTGGAAGTAGATGCAAGAGGTATAGAAGGAAACGGAAGTGTTGCGCCCATTCTTGGCGGAGGAGCATATGCCACTGTCATCAATTCTTGCTATACTACAGGGGAAGGAAGCATCAAAGGACATTACGACAATGTAGGAGGTATTATCGGATATAACAATGACAATTGCATTGTTAGAAATTGCTATTCCACACTCCGATTACAAGGAATCGGAAACTGCAACGGTGTTGGCGGAATAGCCGGTAGAATGCGCGCGAATGCAAAAATCATTAATTGCTACGCCACAGGCCAACATACCGGCAGATTTTCCGTAGGCGGTATTTTCGGTGCTCAATATTCCGGTTCTTTTACATTTTCAGACTGTTTCTACGATAAAAACACAACTGGCTGTACAGATTCCAGATCCGGCATTACCGGAAAAACAACTGCGGAAATGCAACAGCAAGTGACTTACACCAACTGGGACTTCAACAACATTTGGACGATTAACGACAACTGCGGATATCCATATTTACGTTGGCAGAACACCGATTTCCAAAAATCCAAAAACGCCGATTTGGATTCCATCCGGGTGATTTCGAAAAATGGAATATTCGATACCGTTGTAGAGACGTTGCATGCAACGTCTCTACAGGCCAACGCCGACACCATCATTTTATCCGTCGGCAGAAACATCGACACCCTTTCCATTTATGCATTCGCGCATTGCGGATTCACAACCGTTCATAAAAACATCAAAGACACCGCTCTTTCTTTTGGAAAAAATATTTTCAAAATCTACACCATTGCCGAAGACACTTCGTCGAGAAAAACATACACAATTATCATTTCGCAAAAGCAAGGCGTAACACTCTCCCTTCGCGATTCAACCCTCACTTACGATGCCGAAGCCCATGCACTCGTTTGCGCAATGGATTGTGGTAATTTCACTCCCGAACCCAAAATTCATTTCTCATATAATGATGATACCGCAAAGCCCGTCAACGCCGGAACATACACGATAAAAGCATGGACGTATGCAACCGACAGCTTCCACGCCGCCGACACGGTGCGGGCAACACTTACAATCCTGAAGAAAAACTTAACGGTCGACAGCTTCTCCGTTGCCAACAAAAAATACGACGGCACGCGCATTGCTCACGTTGACAATTGGGGCGTTTTGCGCGGAATTATTTCCGGCGATACCGTAAGCATCGACACTTCAACCGCCATCATTCTTTTCGACACCAAAAATCCCGGATCCGCAAAAACAGTGAGCGTTTCAACACTTACGCTCACAGGCGTCAACTCGCTTAACTATGCGCTCACCTATCCTACCGGACTCACCGCCGATATTACCTTAGACACGATTACCATTACCGCACTTCCGCAAAATAAAATCTATGGCGAAACCAAAACCTTGGATACAACGGCATTCTCTCTATCCGAGCCACTTTCTGAAGGCGACACCATTCATTATGTTTCGCTTTCCAGCGCCGGAACCGCCGCTTCCGCAAACGTTGAAAAATACAATTTAATCATCTCAAATGCCCGAGGAACCGGTTTAAACAACTACACGTTCATTTATGTAAATGATACTTTTTATGTAAATAAAGCCGAACTCAAAATCACTGCGCTTCCGCAAACGAAAAATTACAGCGACACGCTTATCCTAAAAGACACGGCGTTCATAACATCCGGACTGAAAAACGGCGATACCGTCACATCCGTCACACTTTTCAGTCAAGGCGTTTTCAGAAATGCCACTTCTGGGAAATATCCAATTACGCCAAGCAGTGCGATTGGTACAGGTTTAAGCAACTACGACATTGTATATTGCAACGACACGCTCACGGTCTTACAACTCAGTATAACCGTAAAAGCGCTTCCGCAAAACAAAGTATATGGCGCGCTCAAAAACCTCGGATCATCCATGTTTAGCATCATCGGAACATTTATAAAAGGGGATACCATTTTGTCCGTTTCGCTTACCAGCAGCGGTTGTCCAATGACTGCAAACGTCGGCTTTTACGACATCACCCCTTCAAACGCCTCAGGAACGGGTGTTGAAAATTATGAAATCATTTACATCAACGACACGCTCACCGTTAACAAAGCCGTATTAATGGTGCGCGCGCTTCCACAAAATAAAATGTATGGCGAAACAAAAACGCTTGACACAACGGCCTTTTCGTACAACGGCTTAAAAAACGCAGACAAAATCTTTTCTATTTACACCTCAAGTTCGGGTTGCGATTCGTCTTCGCCTGTGGGCAAATACCTCCTCATCATCGACAGTGTAAATGGAAACGGTTTAAACAATTATATTTTCACTTTCGTGAATGATACATTACATGTAAACACTGCTATTTTGAAAATTTTTACACATTCGTTAAACAAAATTTACGGCGACAGTTTAACAATTGATTGCACTCAATTCTACTGCGAAGGTTTGAAAAATAACGATTCTGTCACTTCCGTGAATATTTGCAGCAACGGTTGCACCATAAAAGCAAATGCCGGCAAATACGATATCATCATCGAAAATGCAACAGGTGCAAATCTACATAATTATTTAATAACTTATGTAAAAGACACGCTTTTTGTAACCAAAGCGCCATTAATAATCACAACGCTTCCGCAAACAAAAATCTTCAACACCGTCAAAATTTTAGACTCACTGGCATACACCATTTCCGGTTTGAAAAACAACGACACTGTGCTTTTCATAAAATTGAACAGCACCGGCGCTCCCGCATCCGCAAGAGTTGGAACATATCCTATTTTATGTTCGGACATCAGCGAAAGCGGAATAAACAACTATGAAATCAGCTATCAAAACGGTTCTTTAAGCGTCACTCCGGGAAGCGGCAAATTAGACTCGTTGCAAACCACGTTGAAACTGGCTCCGGCATTCAACCCAAGTACTTTGAACTACGCCGGAACACTTGCCTGCAAAGCCGAAAATTCGGCATTAACATTATATACTCCTACCGGAAATACAATTATTATTGATGAGCAAATACATCCGTCACCGGCTCGAATTACCATCGAACGCCCTGTTTCCGGACATCAAAAAACACAAGAATTCCACATTGACAACGGAAAAGACATCACAATTTATAAAATCGTATTTAAGGCGCCGTTCTCCAACGAGCTCATTTTCCAAGCGCACTACAATGTGATCGAAGTTATGGCAAACCCACTTCTCAACGGTGGTTTCGACTTTGTACCGAATGCATATACATGGTTTGCAAACGACCTCATTGTTCCGAATACAAACAAAGGAAGTTTGTACATGCCGCAAGGTTTCCCGGCAAATACGGCATACAGCGTACAGGTAAAACATCCGAACGGCGATTCTACGATGATTTGCGAATACATCCCTCAACAAAAGCCAAATCAAATCCGCATTTATCCGAATCCAACATCCGGGAAATTGAGAATTGAAAGTGGAGAATGGAGAATGCAACTCTCAATCCTCAATCCTCAATTCTCAACCCTCACCATTTACAACGCTCTCGGCACCCTTATAAAATCGGTTAATTTGACCAACGAAACCACCGAAATCGACATTTCTCATCTCCCTACGGGTAGCTATCAAGTGAAATTCCTAAACGAAAGCAAAATCATCATCAAACAATAAAATGAAAAAACAAATAGTCATATTCTTTTTCATTGTTTGCCTGACAGGGACAATCTCCGCGCAAGAATTTACCGAAACCGGCTTCATAGGCGGAGGAGGGATGACGCTCATAAAATCAAAAACAGACAAAAATATCAAATCTGGCGGATTCTCTTACGATTTTGGCATTGATTACACTTATTTTTTGACATCGCAATGGGGCGCATCGCTCGGTATTAATTTCAATGCCTTTTCGGGCAAAACAACCCTCTCGAATTTCTACGACAGTTATAACATCGATAATCCTGCCTACAAAACCAACGAAGGCTACTATTTTTCTTTCACGGCCGAAGGCGAAAATTATACCGAAAAACAACAGTCAATGTTTTTAAGCATCCCGGTATTAGCAGTGTTCAGATCCGGTGGCGGACGAAATTATTACAACACTTACGTAAAACCCGGCGAGTTAAACCTCACTTTTTACGGCACCACCGGAGTTAAAATACTGCTTCCCTTCTCGGGAAAATACGAAGGAAATTTTGATAAACTTACCACTTCCGGCTATTCCGAATACACCAATCAAACACATACCGACGAACCCGAATACGGTTTTGCAACGTATCACAACCTGCAAACCAACGGAAGTTTAAATTTAAAAACCGGCCTTGATTTTTATCTCGAAGGCGGCGTAGAATGGGCGTTTAGCAATGAAAGGAAATTGTATACCGGAATTTATTTCGATTCGGCATTAACAAGTATTTACAAAAATACCGATCCGCATTTAGTGCAATATCAAACATCCGCACCTGATAAATTCGTTCATGCTTCGGTTTTGAATACCTACAATAAATTTAACGGCATCAGCTTTGGAATCAAACTGAAATTTGCGTTAAATTCCGGAAGCGCGGTTTTCAATTAGCGGAGCTCCCGACAAAAAACCGCTTATATCCAATTTATTTTCGTACATTTGCATTTAGTACATCGTAAATCGTAAATTTATTAAATGAATGCGAAATTACTTACAGCCAATGCCGATTTTTATGCTTCAGCCTTAGAAGACATCGCTAAAGCGAAAAAATACGTATACATCGAAATTTTTCGCTTGATGGACGATGCTTCAGGCATTCAATTTCGCGATTTGCTCACACAAAAAGCAACAGAAGGTGTACAAATAAAGCTTTTGCTCGATGCTTACGGAACGCCGAACACCTTCTTTTTCCAAAGCATCGAAAAAGCCGGCGGCGAAGTACGTTCTTTCAAGAAATTCAAGCTGTTTCTATCGTCCACTTTTCAGAAAAACCACTCGCGAAATCACCGGAAACTCATTCTCATCGACGACGAAATCTCTTATATCGGTTCCGCAAATATCACATCCTATTCGCTCGTTTGGCGAGAATCGAACTTCCGTCTGGAACATCCAATTACGAAGGTTTTAAAAGAATCTTTTTTGAACAGTTTTGAATATCACAAACGCTATGACATCGACACGTTTGAAAATATGCCAACCATTTTCTATGAAAACTTCCGTATTGTACAAGATGCGCCCTCTACCGTTTTTCAAAACGTACGAAACAACCTACTAAGTCTTATCCGGATAGCGAAAAAACAAATCATCATCGAATCGCCGTACTTTCTGCCCGGATACAAAATCCGCAAAGCCTTGATGAAAGCCGCATTAAAAGGTGTTGAAGTAATATTAATTTTGCCGCGTCATTCCGATCTACGAACTGTCGATTTAGTACGCAACAAATATTTCGGACAATTTTATAATTCCGGAATCAAAATCAAACTTTACCAGCCCAACAACCTGCATTCAAAGCTAATGATGGTTGATCAAAAATATTTTTACATCGGCTCTTCCAACTTCGACTATCGCAGTTTCCGCTACCAATTCGAGATTGGACTTTTCGGTACAGAGCCGGATTTAATCCATTTACTTATTGATTATTTCGAAGAAAGTCAATCACATTGCAAATCCTTTGATTTTCCCCATTGGAAACATCGTCCCGGCATCGAAAAATTTATCGAATGGCTGGTAACACCTTTTAGGCACTATTTTTAGGATTGAAGATTGAAGAATTAACATTTTATTAAGAAACTGTTTAAAAAATTAAACAAAAATTCTTTTTAGACAGGATTAACAAGATTTACAGGATGATTTTGCCGAAGGCAAAATAAAAAACATGTTAATCCTGTTCATCCTGTCAAAAATTTAAACAGTTTCTAAGAATAATTTAATATTTTATTTTTGGTAGATAATTTTCTATTAATTATCTTTTTCGTTTAAAAAAATCTTGTAATAACGTTTTGCTCTCGTCTGCTAAAATGCCGCTTACAAGTTCTGTTTTCGGATGTAATAAATTTGTATTTGCTTTTAGAAATCCGCGTTTCTCGTCGGATGCTCCATAGACAACGCGTGGTATTTGCGTCCAAAATGCTGCTCCGGCGCACATCACGCAAGGTTCTAAAGTCACATAAAGCGTACAATCAGTTAGATATTTACCACCAAGGAAAGCGGCGGCAGAAGTAAAAGCCTGCATTTCCGCATGAGCGGTAACATCCGTCAAACGCTCTGTTAAATTATGAGCGCGGGCGATAATTTGATTTTTACAAACAATAACCGCACCAACCGGAATTTCATCGGCATCAAAAGCTTTTCGCGCTTCTTTTAGCGCTTCTCTCATAAAATATTCGTCAGAAAACATAGGATTGAGGATTGAGGATTGTTGTTATTTTTGTGGTTTAATATTTTTTCTGGTTGATGCGAATATTTTCAATAGTTCAAGTGCTTCATCTTTTATGTTTTTTAATGTTGTTTTCGAAAGAATTTCCGTGTCTTCCAATAATTCAATCCAAAAAAGAGTTTCGTCAGCTTCTTCTACTACAATGGACAACTTGCTAAACTGTTCATTGTTTGAACGTGCCCTGCAAACGGCTCTGTAGTTAGCGGAAACAGACGTCCCTGAACGCAATAACTGCCGCCCGATTATTTGCGCCTCCGTTGTTTTGGGTAATTGTTGATATAACCGAATAATCATCAATGCAAATGTTTTCAAACGTTGATTTAATTGAATTATTTGTTGGATCTTTGATTCCATAATTTTTTTTCTGCAAAAGTAGGAAACAAAAATATATCTACCAAAAATAAAATGTTAAATTATTCTTAATAAAATGTTAATTCTTCAACCCTCAACCCTCAACCCTCAACCCTCAACCCTCAACCCTACCTCATAATCTCATGCAGCACCTTATGCGATTTTATCGGCAAAAAATCCGGAACATGAATCGCATAAAAATCAATGAGTGCCGACAATAAAATTCTTCGATATGAAGGCTGCACACAGCAATATTGGGCTTCCGCGAAATTATGCTGTACCAATCCGCTCAAAGCCAAAGCATGTTCACCGGATAAAATTTCCTGATGCGGCGGACAAACAGTTGTAAAAACGCCTTCCCGCATATCAAAGTACGAGCATTTCCCATCGCCTTGATAAGGAAAAAAACCCAGATAACGGCTTAACTCAAGCATAAATACCAAATGAAAATCGACGCACGATTGTTCCGAAACATCGAAAATCTTTAATGCATTAAAAATAAAATCGAACAAAACCGCGTCCGGACCGGTTTCCTTTATGGTTTTTGATAAAACCTCCGATAAAAAAAGGAGCATACTTTGTTTCGAAAAATCCTGCAACGCAGAATTGTACAAATGCGCCACCTTCACTTCTTTGAGCATTTGCAAAGACGTGTTTTCTTTGTGATAGACCTGCATTTCCAACAACGACAACGGCTCGAAACACGCCGAATGCTGTCGGCTTTTCGCTTTGCGAACGCCTTTCACCATATAGGATTGCAGGCCGAAACGCTCGGTATAAATCCGCACAATAATCGACGAATCGCCGTATTTAATGTGGTTAATGACGATGCCCCGCGTATCGAAAATCATGTGTTAATGTAAAAAATAAATCTTGGAAACACCCACAATACTACCATCGTCGTTAGTAGCAAAAACTAAATACACGCCGCTGGCTGCACGGTTTCCGCTACCCAAACGTCCGTTCCAAGTAGCTGTTCCGCCGTTGGCCGTTGTTTGGTAGACTAAATTTCCAGCCGCATCCGTGATGCGTACATGCGCATTCTGCGTAAGCCCGCGAATACTAATCTCGCCGTTATAATCCGGTTTCACAGGATTTGGATACACAAATGCCTTTTTATTTGTAGAAGTTCCTTGTGTAGCATCGCCGCCGTATCCCATCAGTCCATTATCGGTACCGATAAAGACCTCGCCGGTTAATGGGCTTACGGCCAGCGATATAATAGAATTTGAAACCAGCGGACTATTATCTGTTGTAAAATGATGTATTTGTTGATACCCGTCCGACGACACTAAAAACACTCCCGAAGATGCCGTACCAATCCATTTCCGATCGCCGCCATCTGTCGCAATAGCAGTAATCTCCTCCGTATAAAGCAACGGAAAACCATCCACATAAATCACTTCAAACTCGGACGACGACACATTGCCGTTCGGATTGTCGAAAATCTGAAGCGAAGTCATATTTATCTTAATACCTTTGTCGGTACCCACCCACAAATATCCCAAATCGTCTTCAATAATACAATTTACTTTGTATGTTTGCTCATCATTCCCCAAGTTCAAATTCATTTGAACAGTTTCCATACTGCCGTTACTTTCACGGGAAACGAAGAGTTGTTGATTTTGCACAATCATCCATAATTGATTGTAATAATCGCAAATTAGTGTTTGCAAATTACCCGTAAAGTAAGGGCTTAAATCATAACTATTCCAACTGCCGTCGGTACGTTTTACCGACAATGCTTTCGGTGCCATAGAATTGGGCAGCCAAACATTTCCGGCATTGTCAATAGCTCCGCCGCCAACGCGGATCGTTCCTGAGCCGGTTTGTGTAAACGCATTTCGCAACGTGCTATTTGTGGTATCGTAATGATTAATCAGCGTATGATTATCAAATTCAAGCAAGCCTTCGGCCCAACTACAACCGTAATAATGTCCGGGTTTATGAGGATCTTCAATCACCGCAACAGCATCATGATAACCCGCAAGATAATTCCAACCCCAATTTTTCCCATCAAAAAAACTAACGATAAACGAACGAAAAGCAGGTGTATATGTCTGATTGTAAGAACCGGCCGACATATATAATTCAGAGCCTTTTTGCGAAAGCGAAAAAACAGTGGATGAACGAGGTCCATCCGGCGAAATCCATTTGGCCTGCGTACCAAGCTCACGTACCCGTACTAAACCTTGTTCATTATCGGTAATCCACAAATCGCCGCTCTTGTCAATAATCGAAGCATGCGGCTTTTGAAGCCATGCTTGCGAAGGGTCCGTAAATTTACACCTATAATCTAATTGCAAATCTTCTGTATAAACCTCCACATATCCTTGATAATCGGTGCCGGAAGAAGTAAGCAGGAAACGACCGGAAGATGCTTTCAACTCATTAATATCAACGGTTTTCCACAACTGCCAGCTTGTTCCTTTCTGACGTTGAAACAACATCTTGCCGTTGTCTTCATCGCGCGCGCACACAATACGACCGGACAAAGCCTGCACATTCGAAAATGAAGATGTCAAACCCAACAGCGTATCACGCTTCCAGTTTGCCGAATTACTTAAATTCACACCTTTCACCGGAGCATGATACAAACCTGCATCCGTTCCGGCATAAAACAATGAATCGAACATACAAATATCAAAAACCTTCACACTGGAATTGTCCGGACCGATAAAATAAGTTTCTTGCAATTCTTGTTTTTTCAAATCCATCAACACAATCCCAAAATCACAAGCCAGATAAGCCTTATCTCCATTGATAAAAATATGGTTAATCCCTTTTCCGCCTTGCATATCCTTATTTTTGATAAAAGGAATATTTTTTACAAAATAAGGTAAAACTAAATCAATATTTCCATCTTGATAGCCAACAACCAAGACCTTATTTGCGGAAGAATAAGCAATCGCAGACAATCCGGTTCCGGCCAACCCCTGAATTTTATTTATCCGTTCAACTTCCAAGCCTTCTTTTTCTACCGAAAACAATCCGAAAGTGCTTGCAGCATAAATCTTATCGTCTGCTTCGGTAACAGCAATCAAAGAGCCATATGGAAAATGGTCTCGCCATGCTCCTACTGCCAATCCTTGCGCAGAAGCCCACAGCGGAAACAGCATCAAAACAAATAAAATCCTCTTCATTTAACAAAGATAAGGTTTTTCGCGCAAATATGAAAATATTTTTTATCTTTGTTGGTAATTTTTATAAAACATGGAAATACAAAATTCGAAATTTAAAATAAAAAATCCAAAAACCGAAACCGGTAAACACATGGATTTGGCCGCTCAACCCTCCCCTTTCCTTCGTCCCTTCTTATTCTTATTGGCCACAATGCTTGTTTGCGGATCTATTTTCACACTCGCACCTGCATTGCTCGGACTCCACATTTGGGAAGGCGGAAGCCGCGAATACTTGCTATTTGTTCAAAGTTTTTCACAAATCGGCATGTATTTAATCCCCGGCCTACTTTTTGCCTTGTTAATACAGAAGCCCTCTTTCAGCTTTTTAACTCCGCAGAAACAACAAAAAGCCGCTTATTTTCTATTCCCGACGCTTGCGTGGATCTTTATATTGCCTTTTATCTCTTGGAGTAATTTTTATTGCGAACAAATCCATTTCCCGGAAGCACTTCAACACTTGGAAGAACGCATGCGCGCCACGGAATTGCAACTTGAACAATTAATGAATGGCCTGTTAAATGTGAGCTCTTGGAGCGGATTAACAGTTAACCTCTTATGTATCGCATTGCTTCCGGCTTTAGCCGAAGAATTTTTCTTCCGCGGAAGCCTACAATCACTTTTTCTTTCAAAAACAAAACGAATACATTTATCTGTCTGGATAACAGCTATTATTTTCAGCTTTATACACTTCCAATTCTACGGATTTATTGCCCGCACCCTACTCGGCGCCCTTTTGGGATATGCTTTTGCTTATTCCGGAAGTATTTGGGCGCCGGTTTGCATTCATTTTTTGAATAATGCAATGGCTGTCACCCTTGATTTCCTTCACAGAAATGAATACATGCAAATTTCTCCCGACCAAATCGACCAAACATTATCGCATCCGTTTTTAGGATTCTTATTGTTGCCGATAAGTGTGTTGTTTATTGTTA
The DNA here is from genome assembly GCA_031551725.1 of Bacteroidales bacterium. GTDB lineage: Bacteria > Bacteroidota > Bacteroidia > Bacteroidales > P3 > JAVBNF01. Next base: position 49,843 of record JAVBNF010000026.1, on the reverse strand, counting down.
AACTTCAACACGTAAAAAGTTCACATTAAAGATTAGAAGTGGTTCAGAGGGTTTAGAAGTGGTTTAGGAAGTTTAGAAGTTGTTCAGGAAGTTTAGAAGTGGTTCAGAAAGTTTAGAGTTGTTCAGAATATGAACTCCCTGAACTCCCTGAACTTCCTGAACTCCCTGAACTCCCCGAACTCCCTGAACTCCCCGAACTTTTTTCCTGAAACTTGAAAATAAAAAAAACGGACAGCCCTCTCGAACTGTCCGTTTTCATTATTTTCAAAAAACATTATTGCTTGATAACCTTTTCCGTTCCAACACCTTTATTGGTTTTGACATGGATTAAATAGGCCCCTGTTGGCAACTGACTTGCATCTACTTCTACGGAAGTTCCTTTGATTGTCGAACGAACATCAAGTTCTTGTCCCATGTTATTCAACATCTTCACTTCTTTAATCGTAGCCGAAGTACTTACGGTAAAATGATCTTCTACCGGATTAGGCACAACTTTCAAAGCAACAGTTTGGTCCACTACAGGTTTAATACCCACAGCAATATCCTGTGTCACTGTAACATCTTTGGTAACATCTCCGCTTGTAACATGTACAACCGCGGTACGTGGAGCTGTAGGATTAGCTTCCCTTGCAGAAACGCGAACCTCTGTCATCCCGGTACCGGATGTTTTGTTAAACTTAAGCCATTCGGCATCGCAAGTGAGGGTCCAAGCGCTTTCAGTCATCACATTGATAGAAGCCACGGAGTCTCTCAATGATGCAAAATAAATACTTTTAGGTTCCACTTCGAAATCTGTTGAAGGAACAGTTCCGTTTTGATAAAGGTTGATTATACGTGTCAAACCGGATCCCGAAAGCGTAATTTCTGCATGACGCGGTTCTGTACTTGTATTTGCGCTAAGGATGTGGATTTTCAGCGAATCTTCGGTCGGACGGCCGGAAATATTCTTTTCAAGTTTATCAATACTAAACCAAGGCTGCATGCTATCCACAGAAATATGCCAAAGCACACTCGAAGACACCTTAATTACAGCAACACCTGCACTTGTATCCGGCACAACTACCAAAGCACGTTTCACATCCAAATAAAGCGGCTCGTTCGATGTGCTGAATGATTGACCATTCCCATAATCCAACGCTTCTCCGGCCTCATTAACCGCATATCCTTTTGTATAAATGTATGTATTCACAGGTAGGCTGTCAACTTCTACATCGCATGCACCTATGCCGTTTGTAGTAGCTTTTACTTTCGTCGATGTTCCGTCCCATTTACTGGATGTTGTCCAATAAATACCACGTTCCAAAACAGTTCCTTTTCCTTGATCAGAAACGTTAACTGTCACAACAGCGCAGTTGCGGCCAACAGGTCTTTTATAGCTCGTTGCCGAAACAGTAGGGAGTACGACTATCGGCTTCGGATCTTGAACAACCACCAATTTGGAAGCCAAGCCGCCGGCTGTAAACGTGACCGTATCAACTCGGCTATCGGTAGCGCTTGTATTATCGCTAATTGCAGTTACAATCAGCGGCAAAGAGACATCGCCGTTTGTCGTATCAATACTATAGAACGAGTTTTCATTATAAGACGATGTCCACGGCAAATTCGTTAAAACATCCACTTGCGCATATGATCCGGTTTTTGAACTCAAATGCACCGTCGAAGGCGTAAGCGTCAAATAATCAGGAACAATTCCCACTACAAATGAACGGACGTCTTGACTCATGGTAGTGGCGGCGGTCGTTTTTACATAAGCTCTGTAATACAACATATCTCCTGCAGTCAATCCTTTCAATTCATATTCATAAGCGCCGGTCGTAAGCCCTGAAACAGGATAAGCTACAGCAGAAGAAAAATCGCTCGATGCCGAAACTTCAAATCCTTTCTCTACCAGCAAATCGCTACCGATACGGGTTAAATCTGCGTTCAATATAATTGTGGAGTCTGTTACATGCGTAGGATCCGCCAAGATTACAGTTGGCAAAAATCCCGATCCAACCGGATTGATATGGGCTTCCAATGCATATCCAATATTACCGATACTGTAAAAATCATTATTTTTTGTCCAATAAAAACGGTAGCGTAAGAATGCCGTAGTATTGCCCGGAGTACGTTTTGCATTATCTGCAAACACAAAGGCAAACGTATCCATCGGATTTTTATCATAGTCGATTAAAGCTCCTACATAAAAGTTTCCATCCACAACCACCGAGTTTTTAAATGCTATTCTATGGTAGCGATCCGGCAAAGTTGTATCGGTAATAAGCGGATAATCTTTCATCAAGATAGACTGTTCGCCCAACACGCGTCCCGGTACTCCGCTTTCCTCCGCATACACACGAAAAACGATTTTCGAAGTAGAGTCGGATGCATCCATTCTGTATGGCCAAAAACGAATACTATCAAGTATATACTCACCTGTATTGGTAAATCTTTCTGCCATTTCAAGAATTAGATAAGAGTTATGACCGGCAATAAAGCCCCATTCACCTGTTCCTATTATACGTTTATGGAAAGCCGTGTCTTGAGCGGTATCAATATTCGACACCCAACCACTGCGCACTAAAGGAGTGGGCGACTGTTTAATAGCAAATTTCTTCTCTTGAACAAGATTTTTAGCACCTTTATCGCCCATAATTGTGAGAGTGTCAACACGAAGAGGAATCAAAGTTCCCGAATCTAAAGCCGTTACACGAATAATAGCATTGCCCGAGCCTGTTGTTGGCGAAACAGTGAACATTTTTTTACCCGCTGCATTTTGCGAAATATACCATGCGGTATCGGATTCAATAAAAAAAGAATCGGTCGAATTCTTTTTTATATCCAATTCCATACTCATTTTCGAAATATTCAGATACTGTTTATTTTTATTAAAATCCAAAACAAGATCTCTACCGTCTTCACGAATGCTTGTAAGTTCGCCATATTTATCGGCCATTGTATAACTTGTTTTATTCGTCGCACCGGGGAAGAAATCTCCGGCATAGCCGAGCGAATCCAAATCTTCCTGTTTCTTGCCGTCAGCCAAAATCAGTTTAATATTTTCGCCATTTGCTTGTGTATTAACAGCATTTGCGAACCAATGACTCTGTTTATAATTAATTTCCCACAACAGCATACCGTGTCCGAATAAACCTTGATCAAAACCAATCGGTTGTCTATTTTCGAGAATAAAAATACGCGACGGATCCGGGGTGCGGTTGCTCATATTAAAGTCGCCGTTTGTGATAAAATAGAAGTCTCCATCGGCATTCAACGGCCCGAAACGCAAGTCGGTTGTAGGCATATTCAATTGTTTAGGAGTTCCCCAGCCCACAAAAAAGCGGTGCCAAGCCGAATAAGACGGAGGTATTTTACCATCACCGGTTTTTGCATAGTTTCCACGCGCCATAATGTCGTTCATTCCGGCCGCAGGAGTAAGCACATCCTCGCTGGATGCTTGTGTATTATACAAGTCCGTTAAACCGATTACGTGCGAAAATTCGTGGCAAAAAGCGCCGATACCGCACATCCCATCGGGTGTTTTATAATTGAAACGCATTTCGGAAGTACAGGCAAAATCGAAAACGCTTTTTCCGTTATAGTTGGTTTTGTAGTTGCCTAAATTCCAACGTTGCGGCCAAACGGCTGTTTGTACAGGACTTTCTGCAGAGTTATTTCCTGCATAATAAACAAAAACGTTATCTACAATACCGTCATCATCGAAATCGTAGTTTGCGAAGTTCACTCCTTCGCCATAAGCGGCATTACAAGCATCCTTGATCATTTCACGCGGATTATTTCCATAGTATGCTTGTTCGCGAGGCAGCAAATAAGGCCCGAAAACGTCGAAAACAGGCGAAAACTTACCGTTTGAAGACTCAATAAAATAATCGCGGGCACTACCGATATAACCATCGGTTCCCAAAGTATGATCGCCGGTATAGCCGGGTTCGTTCAACAAGCGAGTAAATGCTTTTTGTGGTTCCGGAACCACAAATTTCACATCTTGATAGTTTACCAAAATCACCAAACTGCGAGGAGAACCGTTGCTCGGATACACTTTGTGTGCACCTTGATCTTCCAAATCTTCGGCCAAATCGCAACCGTGGTGTTTAGGCACTTTCGACATTGTTTTTTCGCTGAAAGCCTCATAAGGTTTATAGGCTTTCAAGAATTTCTTGTCTTTCGAAGTACGTTGTTCCGCATTGCGAGCGATAACTGTACCCGGAACAAGTTCGCCATCATTGTCGCGTTCGGCATAAACGAAATAATCATTTTCATTTTTGAAAATCACATAACCGTCTTCAGTTGTGGTGTAGTGAAAAGAACGATTACCGTGAATACGGATCGTCAAGTCGGTTCCATCCGGCTGTTTAACAGGAAGTGGATACGGATAAGCGGGCACAGCGTAAGCCGATACTGCAAACACGGTAAGCAGCATTAGCATGGACACACAAGAAACGATGCCGCTAATACCGATTTTTAAATTGCTAAGAGTCTTCATATAATGTTTTAGATTTTTTTTGCTCATTATACAAAGATACGATTTTTTTTTGATTTGACAATATACTGTTTATTTTTTTCTGATGGATTTATTTCAGCAGGCTCGACAAGAAAATACAAAAATCGGATATATCGTTTTGAGTACTTGCTTTTTCGAGCGCTTTCATATATTCCTCACGCCGGGCCACAGGCACAATCATCCAATCATAACCTCCTGAAATCCATTGTGTGTTCATCAAGAAGCGAGCAAGCCGTCCGTTGCCGTCCATATAGGGGTGGATATAAGCAAAAAAGAAATGCCCGAGCACTGCGCGCACGGCGGCATTTGGTTCTTTTTTCAGCAGGTCGAACAATACGGGCATGGCTTGGCGCACGGCCGTGGAACTCAAAGGGACGTGCTTTGAGCCTCTGATATACACTTGATGGTTGCGATATCCGGATAAATCGGCAAAATTAAGCAATGTGGCGTGAACCATCGGAGAAAACAACTCCCTATACCACACAATATGGTCTTTATCAAGAATTTCCCCGACCCCTCCCCCTTGAAGAATTTTCAAAACACTGTTTCGAACACTTTGGAAGGCCAACCAATACCCTTTCGCAGCCATCGCATTTCGTTGTTGAGAGTCCGATGCATCAACATCCGGTTGCCAACTTCCGGATTTCACCCGATCAATCAAGTCATTGCTTACCTGATAACCTTCTATTGAGAGCGAGTTATATGCATCTTGCTGATATGAAGCATCTATTTGAGCCAAACAATCATCTACACTCTTCTGTTTTCGAGCCATTTCCGGAAAATACAACAAAACAGTTTCACGCATCTCCGCCCACATTAATTTAAATCTCACCTCATAAGGATTTTCAACAAGCTGAATATCAATAATTTTAGATTCTTCAAAAGGATCTTTTTCGCGCACATCATAACCGGCATCTTTCATCAAGCGGAGTATTTCATCTGCAAATGTATTTTTACCCATATTACGAAAGGCACCGGCCAATCGACCTGCTTTAAATGACTGTCCCTTCTCAAGCAAAATTGCCAAAATTTCAGAAGTATCGCGAACAAGCGATAAACAAGTGCGAACTGCAACGTTTTGCGAACGGTAAAACTCCTGGTTACATTCAATCAGAGCCTCGGCTAAACTGTACAGATTCAACTGAAAACGAGTTTCTTTCTGAATGGAAGTTGCAATCGTTGTTTTTAAATCGAATACACTTGTTTCGTACAATAAATTCGTTAAATTGTTAGATGCCAGCGGTGAACGCAAAATAGTTTGACGAGGCACCGTATACTCTCCGCTATAAATCAGCAACGACTGCTCCGGACTTAAACACCAATTCTCTTTCCCAAATCTTGCGTCTGCATACGCTGTCACAAAACTCCAATAAGATATATACCAGGGAGTTGTATCGCCCGGAAAAACATCCGGACGTGAAGAAATATACCACCCTTTCATCACTTCCATCAGAAAACCACTTTTCAGCAAACGCGACAAATGCAGTTGCGAAAGGTCGGAAGATTTAATAATAGCAACACCTTGTTGTTGTTGCTGCAACTTCTGCAATTTCTTGAGAGAAGCTGCCAATTGTTCATTATATTTTGCCATTTCTCTATTTTTTATGCATTTCCCGTGGAAGTGCAAGTTTTTTCACATGTGGAAACACAAGTTTTTCAACATGTAGAAACACAAGTTTATTCACACGTGGAATCACAAGTTTATTTTGCAAATTTACAAATAATTTACTAATTTACAAAGAAATAAAAACATCGTATATCCAAAAAAAAAATCCCCCACTCTTGCGAGTGAGGGATTTTTGGGGATCGTTATTTCGGCGTTCGTTTAGCGAACGATGAATGTACGAGAAGATTTGCCTTTAGCGGTGTGGATTTCAACAACGTAAGTACCGGCTTCGTAACCATCTACACGAACCATGTAGTTAGTTTGACGGATACCATTAACTTGTTCTTTCACACGGCCATTCATATCATAAACAACAACATGATTGATCGGATCTTCAGAAACTACGTTCAAGTAGCTAACTGCAGGGTTCGGATAAACGTTGAATACGATTTCTTGATCCGCCTCTTTGTTAGAAACTTTACCTGAAGACACAATGACAATTGTTACAGTGTCATTTGTGTTATCATCATCGCCAATTAAACGAGTCCATGATTTCAATGTATATTCTTTAGCTGCAGATAAATCAATTGTTGATTCGAAATCAATAAGAGCACTATCGTTAACAGCAACCGAATCCACATAACTTACTCGTTGAGGATTTTTGGAATCCAATCTAAAGTATACATCAAATTTAGTTACAGGGATTTCACTGCTATTAACAACTCGAACAGAAACAACTTCCGACTCTGTGAACTTTCCAGACGTAATCGGTTTCAAAATATTGCTCACTCTAATATCCAAACGAGCGCATTGAACACTGGTTCTTAAAGTATCATTTGTGCGAACTTCATCAGGTTCAAATTCTGTAATAACTGCAAAATTGTAAATCCCCGGTGTTGACATGTTCACACTGTCAGGGAATGCATACTCAACTGTTTCGTTAGCAGCTATACTAGACAGAGTTCCATTGATTTCAATGTCTTTTTGACCAGAAATAACACAACGTACAGGAATATCGTAAAGAACTAAAGCTGTATTGTTTTTAACGCTAATCTTGACCTCTTCTTTATTTCCTAAACGTTTCGTAATAGGAGTAATCAATTGTACAGGGTTAACATCAAAATCAGAGTTTGCAATGGTAATAAAGCGAGAAACGGTATCATTCAACGCAGGATTAACATCTTTGTCAAACGAACTGTAAGCAGCGATTTTATATACCTTCTCTGCAGACAAATCAACCGTTGTTGCAAAAGTATGAACGGTTTCTTCACCCACTGCAAGTTCGATCGTTGTATCGCTTACAACAGTAGCTGAATCAAGCTGGTAGTTAACAGGAACTTTCCAAGAACCTTTACCGGTATTTTTCACTTTTACAGAAACTGCAACTGCAGCATTTGGTTTACCCGAACCCGGGCGCAACTCAGACATCGTAACTTTGTGATAAGGCACACTTACGAAGTTGGAAACAGCAGTATCGTTTGTTTGGTTGGTATCCAAAGAATATTTGCGAATAGCCACTTTCACCTCATAGGCTTTCATCTCATCAAAGTAGTTAATTGAATCGATTTTCAGCTTAAACGACTCTCCTTTAGCTAAGCCATTGTTAGTTCCATCGTCATTAAAAGCTGTTCCTGAATAATGTTGGCCATTAATCCAATAGTCATACTCAATACCATCAACAGGTAAACTATTGTGATTAGTAAATGTGAACACCAATGAATCTTTACTGGAGAATACTCTGTTTACACCATTGTTAGGATAAGCAATCCCCACACTCACGTCGGTTTTTGCAACGGCTGTATCTACTCGCTTAACATTGAGTCTGTAAATAGTCGAATTACGAACGCCACTATCTGCATGGAATGCTATTCTAAATTTATTGGTCGTTTCATCCGATTGATAGTAAACAATGTGATTTCCTCCTTTAGATGAACCACCAAAAATTACGGATTCGTCTTTCACTCCGTTCGTATAAACATACAATTCTTTAAAATTACGATTGGTATCTACACCGTAGACATAAGGCATAACTGTTGTAGTTGGTGCAACACCGGCCAATACTCTAAAACGTGCCGATGAATCGCCACTGTGAGAGGCTTCGAAAGTAACTTGATATGTCTGTAATTTTGCTTGAGACACTTCTTGTGTCAATACAAAATCATTGGCCACTTCGCCTCTATTCAAAGACAAAGACATACGAGGAATTGTTGCTGATCTTGTATATGTCTTGTTATCTCCATTTCTGTTATAAACAGCCAGAAACTTAAAGTTGCTTATATTCACATAATTCAAGGGCAAAACAGAAGCGGTTCCGGTTCCAGGTGAAGATTGCATTTTGTTCAAGAAAAGCTCCAATGTATCATTGTAAAAAGCCTCTTCACCTTCAACATTTACAAATGCACGTACGTAAGATGCCACGCTCAAACGCAACTCGTAGCAAGTATCCAAATAAATCGTATATTTATCATTCTTGCCTAATTTCTTCGGCAATGTGATATTCTTGACATATTTTTCTTTTATAGTACGTGCCGCGCTCATATCAATTTTAAAATCGTAGATATGGAAACCTACTTTAACATCTTGAATAGAGTCTAAGCCCATATTCTCAATAATCATTGCCACCGGATAACGGTCTACAACATCATCAATAAGATTGGTGTCGATAGGCAAAATAATTTTTGTTACAGCCATGTTGGTATCGAACAATTGTTCAATGCTAACACCTGATAAACGAAGCGTTTGTATCGGATTTGAGCCAACTACAGAGAAACCGATATAACCATAATCCGTCAAATCGGCAGGAACGGTAAAACGTTCTGTGTAATCGTGAGAACTTTGAGCAACCTCACCACTCCAGATATCTCCGGCTTCGGTGAACGATCCGTCTACTGCACGTTTATAAAACTTAACAGCCAAAGGAGCAGTAAACGTGTCTGTTTTTGCTGTAAATTTTACTTCAATAAGTTTGTTGGCTGCCAAAGACAAAGGACGCAAATACATAATATCGTTGCTTGTAGCAGCCGGACCGTATTGATAAGCTTTAAAATCTGACGATAAGCCCCATTTAATATTATCGCTATTTTTATCTTCCACAACGTTGTACTGCATATCCATCTGAGGATTAGAGATATACGGTGTATACACAGCTGAATGCTTCAGTGTTTGAGCAATGGTATCATTCAAACGGTTTTGATCGTGTTCCAAATCAACCCAAACTTTCACATTTGCGGTGGTTCCTACTGCATGCAAATCGAATGCTGAATCGAATTCATATTCTTGCTCTTCGAAAGCAGCTAACGCGTTAGGGAAGGTTCTTTCAATAACAGGATTCGCATCTACTTGACAATACAACTTAATGGCATTGGCAACAATGGCTTTTTTACCTGCATTTATCACATTTACTTTAATTTTTTGAGCTGTGGAATAATCTCCTACTGCAGGCGTAATAAATTCAACAGTAGCATTGGTATCTAAAACTGCGCGAACGCTTATTGTTTTAAAATACATTGTGTTTTTAGGCTTATAACCACTCACACCTTCAACCACTACACTATAATTATCAGCTTGTGCTTGAAAACGCATCGAACGGCTTTTAAGTCTGGTTTGAGGTGTAAGCTCTCCCGTTGTGTACAGAGGAGTAATACCATTAATACCGGTTGTATCTCCGTTCGGATTCGCATAAAACGAAATGCTTGCTTTATTTATTGAACTCGGATAATAAGAAAACGGTCCTGCATCCACCACTATTTCATAGTACTCTCCGTTGGTTACTGCAATCGGATCCGACCATAAGAAACCACGTACAACTTCTTCATTTTTGTTTCCTGACCAAAAGCGATGTTGGACAGCTCCTGCATCTGGAATATTAGCTACCGTAAAATACGCAGCTCCCATATCATAGTAGCCACTTGGAAGGTTGAGCCCTTGAAAGCTGGAGGTCAAAGGAGGTATAAGCGTTTTATTTGTAATCGTAATCAAGCCAATACTCGTGTCATTTGCCTGCATATTGTCTCCTGCCCGTTGGCCCACAAATGTATACAAAGCCTTCGACTTGCCGCCCGGAACAGTCAATTTTTGTGAAAAAGTATAGTTAACAACCCCTCCTAACGGTAGATCTGCGCTCAATGTGAGGCTTTCACTCACATAAGCGTCTGCTTCGCCCGTGGTTACTACCTTATAACCCACAGGAATCACTGTACCCGATGAAATTAATGTTTGTCCCAGGTTTTTAATTTGCATGGAGACAGTAGTGGCAACTCCACTAATTCCCATAGGAGCATCATATTTATAAGTCTGATAATTGCTATTTGTAGCCCCATTTGCAAAACCTGTACTTACAGGCATCGCGATGGGTGAAGCACTATCTGCATTCAGAAAATATGAACCATATCCTGCACGTGTAACTTGAAGATCAACTGCTCTACGCGCAGAAACAAAGGCTCCTGCAAGTACCAAATTTTTCGCACCATTCATTGTAGAAGTGCCTGTAGTTTTCAACAATACAATTCGCACTTTTAATGTTGATGTCGTTGCATAATTAGATGTTTTCGGGACAAATATATTGTAAGTAGTGAAACGTTGCGCATGCTCGAACGCTGTAGAAGTATAAGGGGTGTAATTTCTCACAACAGCAGAGTCTGATGCCCAAATAGTATCCCATGTGGCTCCATCATTCGATATCACACATGCCCAGCTTGCGTTAACAGTTCTATCTAAAGTGGTATTGAGTGTAAAACCAATACACATATCCGTAGCTCCATTATTTGTTGCAGCGCCAGCATCTATATTAGGAGATTCGATCGCAATAGGTGTGCTTATCGCGGAAGCATCAACAGCAAATTCTATCTCTTTTCCATTGTTAGCAGAACCAGATAGATTTCGCTCCACATTTTTACCATAATAGTTGGAATTGGTGTTTGTTGATGCTACAACCGCGCCAGCACCTATAGTCCAATTTTGAGCGTCTACATCAAACTTAAAAAGTCTGCTTGCATCAGGGTTGTTGTAATACGGCCTGTCCGGATGAACAAAAGACCTGTCAGTCCCCTTCGAAATTTGTGCGAATACAGTTCCTATCGACACTACCATGAGCGCGAGTAGGAGATAAATCCGTTTTTTCATTGTTTTTGTTTTTTGTTTATAAAAGAGTTGATTAGTTTCTGGTTTCTGGTTTCTGGTTTCTAGAGGCGCAGCAACTAGAAATCAGAAACCTGAAATTTAATTATTTTACAACGATTTTTTTCGTTGTTTGAACGCCATTTGCAACAACCGTTACGAAGTAGAGTCCTTTTTGGTTTTTAGAGGGTGTCCACACATAGCTGCGTTCGCCGCTTATTTTTTGGTTTTGCGCCAAGGTAGCCACAGTGGTTCCGTCAATGGCCATTACTTTTACCGTTACGGCTTGCGTTCCTTTAACATTTACATTAATGTTAAGGATGTTTTCTACCGGGTTGGGGTATGTTTTCACATCCACGCTGCTTTTCACGAGTATTGGTTTTTTAGCGGATACGGCATCTGCCCCCATTTTACCTTCTCTGTTAATGTTTTGAGCTACAGCAAATTCTTTATCTTCGCCGCCGCCTTCGTATGCAATTACAGCTTGAGCTGCATAGTTGCTCACCTCTCCTTGTCCGCGCGGAGAAGCCGGTTCTCCTTCGGGGTCGGCAGCCATTTCGGTTTCCCATTGTTTTTCGCCTTCATAGGAATATCCGTAGGCAAAAATTGCATTGGCTCCCAAAGCTGCAGATGCAGAGTAAACTTCACGTGCAAAAATCATCACGTTTGTTCCGGTGTTTACCACACCATAGATATAGAAATTGTATTGAGTAGGTTTGATCGTATCTTTCCAAATGATATTGCCGTCATAGTCTACTTTTGCTAAAATAAGGAAACTTGAGGTTTCACTATAATCATGTTGATAAGCCACATATATTGCTTTTTCGGCGGCATTGACCGCCATTTGCATGCCTGTAGTATGTATGCCTTCGTCGGAAACGGTTAGTCCTTCCGGCCCCATGGTCAATTGAGCTTCTTTGTCCACGCGTTGCAACTTCGCGTAAAAGGAAGAACCTGTAAGCCCCGTCCATAACACCACTGCACCGCCATCGCCATCAGATTCAACGCCCGACAGTTTATTGAAGTTTGCCACTTGCATGGTTGAAAGTCTGATAGCACCATCTACCCAACCTCCAACTTCCAAACGGTCGCCATTTTTATCAAATTTTTCGGCATAAGGCTGTTCGCTGCTTTTGTAAACCATCAACATTCCTCCATTTTCCGCAACAACGGAAATCGGTTGAATACCGTTTTTTGCGGAGTTGACAGGTTCCCACATGCGGCTACCATCGTTCAATCTAAGTTTCACGATGCGGGCTTTGCCCATGTTCGGGTCGTTGGATTCGGCGAAGTTACTCCAAGTAGCAACCAAGTTACCATCGCTTAATTGCACCACTTTAGGTCTTCCTGCACGAAGCTCGCTATATCCGTCTTGGTCAACAATAGAAACGGGCACTCCTTCGGAGTTCCAAATTGGTTGTCCGTCCAAGGTATAACGATATCCGTATACTTGATAATACTGATTGTTATGCGCCTCAAAAGGCGGAGCATTTCTTGCATCGGCGTGCAAGATTACCACAGATCCGTCTTTTAGGACCGCCATGCCGAAATCTGTATCAGAGGTTGCCGTGATGTGGTTGGCCACCATAACGCCGTCTTCTCCACCCCAATTCGGGTCAAATGTTCCATCGGCAAACAAGTGCACCACACGTATAAACGCGGAGCCACCGGTTGTTGCGATATCCGGGAAATAATCGGGACTGTTTACCCACTCAACATGGGAAATAAACACAGAGCCGTCGTAAGCCAAAGCTACTTTGGGAGACTTTGCATTCGAGGTAGACACCCTAACCGGTTGGGCCGGATCGGGCGAAAATTGAGCTTGGATTGCAGTAGAGAACAGCAACGCAAGCAGAGCTAAAAAGAGTGATTTGATTTTCATTGTTATTTTTATTTTGAATTTTGTTAAAATTTTCATGCCTTTATGCACCGTTTGCAATATTACAAAAAAATTCTGACATGGCAATGTTTTTTTTCAAAAAAAAGAGCGACATTTTGTATATGTCGCTCTTTTTCAATTGATTATTTTTTTATCAATTTTACCAAATTTGTGCTCTTTTTTCGGGAGCAAGGTAAAGTTTATCCGTATCCTTGATCGCAAAGGCATCTACCCATTCTTGGATGTGCGGAAGCGTACCGTTTACGCGCCATTTTCCAAGAGAATGTACGTCAATTTGGGTGAGGCGTTGAATTTCTGCATCGCGTACATTTTGTGCCCAGAGGAGTGCATACGCCAAGAAGAAGCGTTGCTCTTGGGTAAATCCATCTATTTTGGCGTCTTTTTTGCCTTGTTCGGCTTTTTTCATTGCTTGGAAAGCGATGTGCAAGCCGCCGTTGTCGGCAATATTTTCACCCAAAGTGAACTGACCGTTAGCCATCAAACCCGGCAATACTTCAATTTTATTAAAATGGTCGACCAATATTTTGGTGCGGCTGTTGAAAGCGTCGACGTCTTGAGGGGTCCACCATTCGTTAAGGTTTCCTTTTTCGTCGTATTTGGAACCTTGATCGTCGAAACCGTGAGTCATTTCGTGTCCGATTACAACGCCGATACCACCGTAGTTAATGGCGTCGTCGCCGTTCATGTAGAAGAAAGGCGGTTGTAAAATGCCGGCAGGAAAACAAATTTCATTGGTGGTAGGATTGTAGTATGCGTTTACCATTTGCGGCGTCATGCCCCATTCTTCGGGGTCGAGCGGTTTATTGATTTTATTCAATTGATAGGCTGTTTCAAAAATGCTTGCACGACGGATGTTTGCAAAGTATGATTCATCTTTGATTTCCAGTGTAGAATAATCTCTCCATTTATCGGGATATCCTACTTTTACGCGGAAAGTTCCCAATTTGCCCAAAGCCTTTTCTTGGGTTTCTTTGCTCATCCATTCGGAAGTTTGGATGCGTTCTGCAAAAACCGCTTTTAGGTTGTCGATAAGCGTAATCATGCGCTCTTTGGCAGCCGGCGGAAAATAGATTTTCACATATTCTTGTCCAACTGCTTCGCCCAGATTCCCATTTACAGCGTTTACGACACGTTTCCAGCGCGGTTGTTGCACAGATACACCCGTCATCACTTTTCCATAGAAATCGAAGTTTAGCTGTGCCATTTTATCGTTCAAGAAAGGCGCAGCTTCTTTGAGGAAACAGAAAGTCATGTATTGTTTCAAAGTGTTCAAATCGGCCGTTTGAATTTGTTTTGCAACAAACTGTGCATAAGCCGGTTGTGAAACATTAAGACTATCTAAGCCTTTCACGCCAAGTGCATTGAAATAGGCTGTCCAGTCGATTTCGGGAGCCAGTTTTTGGAGTTCAGCGATGCTTTTTTTGTTGTAAATGGCATGCGGATCGCGTTGTGTAAGTTTGTCCATAGAGGCCTGTGCCAATTGGGTTTCAAAGGCCATAACGTCTTTGGCTGCTTTTTCGGCGGCGTTTTTTTCCATTCCTGTTTGCTCGAAAATAGCGGCAATATATGCTACATATTTTTCACGGATTTCTTTGCTTCGCGCGTCTTGATTGAGGTAATAGTCGCGATCGCCGAGATTTAATCCGCTTTGATATAACCAGGCAATATTCATGGAGCTGTTTGCAAAATCGGCTTCCCCAAAAACGGCGAAGAATGCGGATGTTCCTTCTTTATGAAACTCAATAATTTTGTCTATCAACTGTTTGCGATCTGCAATTTGCGCAATGCTTTGCACATCCTTCATTATAGGCAGTAAACCTTGTTCGTTGCGTTTTGCAGAATCCATCCCTTCGCGGTAAAGAACAGCAATTTTATCTGCTACACTTCCTTTTGCATTTTGCTGATTAGAAAGGTTTTCGATGAGTTCGCGCACTTGTTTTTGGTTGTTTTCATTGAGTTGATCGAAGCTGCCATAGCGCGCATATTCGTCGGGCAGCGGATTGTTTTTCATCCAACCGCCACAAGCGTATTGATAGAAGTCGTCGCCGGGAGCAACGGAGGTGTCTAAATTACTCATATCTAAACTTTGAGTGGGTTTGTTTGATTTACAGCCGGCAAGAAGCGCAGCAGTGCCGAATACGGCGAGAATGATTTTTTTCATTGATCAAAATTGATTTTCGAATTTGAGATTTGGAATTTCGGATTATTCAATTCGAAATTCCAAATCCAAAATTATAGTATTGATGCGATAATAAAGATAATAGATGCGGCGGTGAAATATCCGGTTTCCACCCAGGCTGCTTTCAAGAAATTGGTGAAATTTGTTGAATAACGGAACAACAGGCTTCCCTTTTGCCAAACAGCAAAAACAAGCCATACAAAGATTTTACTCCAAATGCATGGCATTGAAAAGAAAAGCAATCCCATCAAAACCATCGCAATTAATTGAGTAAACATTGGAATAATAAACATAAGGGGTTTCATTTGCTCTTTGGAGCACATTTCCACTTTAAAAACTTCGATCCACATTTTGCCAAAGCCTTTCTCTGTGGAATGCCAGAAAGCGCCAAGGGCAAAATTAACAACAACAGCGATGATGAGCCACATCCAGCTGATATTCAAAAATGGACACGTGCCGGTGCAAACATTTGCAACATCGGCAGCAATTACTTCATTTCCCATAGTATTTTAATTAAATTGTTTAAAAATAAATAACAGACAAAGATAAGATTTTTTTTTGAAAGGACAAAAATCTTTCGATGTGACAAAATGGAATCTTGAAAACCCTTTATTTTGTAAGGAAAAACCATATCGAAAACATGTTCGATATGATTTTACACCTATAAGCACTGGTGCTTCTGAATTTTTGATTTCAAACAATCAATGTTTTCAATAGTTTAATTTTTCACTTTTTACAATCACATTGATTTTATTGACTCCGATCATATCGTGCATATCCACGAAATGTTCCAAACCTCTATAAATACTGAGTTTTTATTTATTCAATCTTTAATTGCTTATTATTTTCCAATTCTTTTATACTTTCTGCTACAGGAAGGTTTTCCGGCAATTCTCCTCCCATTTCTTCAATTGTTTCACGAACTTTTCGTCCTACGTCGAAATGAGTTTGATTGGCCTTTTTCTTTCCTTTTATCCGTTCGCGTCTCAATTTCGCTTCTGTTTGGGTGGCACGAAAAAGATTGGCTGCAAGTTCTATGCTGCCCATGTGGTCTAAAATCTGTTGGCTTTTCTTCAGATTTTTCTTGCGATGAATATCTTTGGCATTCAATCCGCCGTACAGCCCCATATACCCATGATTTTGAAATATAGCATAGTCCATCGAAGTGATTACTCCTGCGTTTTGAGCAGCTATTGCCAATTGCGTATTATGATTTTTTAACTCGTTCCGTAAAAACATCCTTTTTTCGGTTTCTGTTTTCAACAAATTATAATTTTTTGTTTGTATAATTTCTTGCAAACGGGTTTGAACGGCGAAATAGGTCTGACCCACAGCAACTACCGCTTTTGAAGAGTCGGCATTTTGAACAATTAAATAGCAGCCATAACGCGATAATTTAACGCTATCAAACTGTCGCTTAGCACCTTTTGCAAAATCGATCTGCTCGAGGATATCCTCGAAATGATCCCGACAGTTTTGTCCACTTTTAACACATGCTTCTTTGGCCTTCTCAATAGCAGGCTTAAAATGTCTGTATTCAGAATATTTCAACAATTTTGCAAGCTCTCTTGCACTCCAGAATTCGTTGCCGTTTTCATCAATTTGCTTGATTTTTTCAAACGGACTTAATGCTTTTTTAATTTGTTTTGTTTTCATTGTTTTGATTTTTTAGTGTTAAACAAAAGTTGTCTCTATATATAAACGCGATGACAGGCTAAATTATTTCTTAATAAATGTTAAAAATTTGTTAAAACTTAATATTTGAACTTTTTCAACATTTGTTTGTTTATATTTGAAAACAAGAAAATTATAAAGTCATGGCACTTTTCGATATAAAAATGCCCAAATTGGGCGAAAGCATCACAGAAGGAACGATTATGAAGTGGCACGTAAGCGTAGGAGATGTTGTTAAAGAAGATGATGTTCTGTTCGAGGTTTCCACACAAAAAGTAAGCGCGGAAATTCCATCACCTATAAGTGGAAAAATAATGGAAATTTTAGCCGGCATTGATGAAACTGTAGCAATCGGAACTATCATTGCCCGTATTTTGCCGGAAGGCGAAGAGGCAGCAAGTACCTACTCACAAACACCAACTGAAAAATCTCAAGTAACAGGTGGCGAGGCACAAGACACGGGGCATGAGGTACAAAAAAAGAAAAAAAATAACGACAGGTTTTATTCTCCATTGGTTATGCAAATGGCTAAAGATTCAAAAATCTCAATGGACGAACTCGATCAAATTTCCGGCACAGGCTATCAAGGCCGGGTGAGCAAGCAGGATATTGAACGATATTTGGATGGCAAGAACAATCAAAAAGGTACGAGGTACAAGGAAGAAGACAAGCAAACAGATATTAAAAAATCTGAAACACCAAAACCACCTGTGCAAGTTTCAGAAGGCGACGAAGTGATTGAAATGGATTTTATCCGCAAAGTAACTGCCGATCACATGCTTATGTCGAAAAAAACATCGCCACACGTAACGAGTGTTATCGAAATTGATGTTACCAAACTGGTACACTGGAACGAAAAAAACAAAGACGAGTTTTTGAAACGCGAAGGTATTAAATTAACGTTTATGCCTGCCATTACAGAAGCTGTTGCGAAAGCATTAATCGAATTTCCGCGAGTAAACGCTTCCGTAAACGAGCATCAAATTATTTTGAAAAAACAAATCAACATCGGCATTGCGGTTGCGCTGGAAAACGGCAATTTGATTGTGCCTGTTATTCATCATGCTGATGAACTCTCGTTGAACGGATTGGCTGTTCGCATGGATGATTTGGCTAAAAAAGCGCGTAACAATAAACTTTCTCCCGACGATATTTCGGGTGGAACATTTACAATTACGAATTTCGGAACATTTAAAACGCTTTTCGCCACCCCTATTATCAATCAACCGCAAGTTGCGATTTTAGGCGTCGGATACATCGAAAAGAAACCGGCTGTAGTTGAAACTCCGGACGGCGACGTGATTGCAATCAGACATAAAATGTATTTATCGCTTTCTTATGACCACCGGATTATTGATGGTGCGTTAGGCGGAAAATTCTTACGTAGAATTGGCGATTTATTAGAAAGTTATGAGTTATGAGGATGAGTGGTTTTCACTCGTTAACTCGCTCCCTTGTCAACTCTAAATTAAGATTATTATGAAAACATATAATATCATAGATACCGATAAAGAAACCCTAAAAAAATGGTTCTATCTAATGACTTTAGGACGAGCTCTGGACGAAAAAGCGCCGATGTATCTTTTGCAATCATTAGGCTGGTCTTTTCACGCTCCATACGCGGGACACGATGGCATTCAACTGGCAATCGGACAAGTTTTCCAAAAAGGCATGGACCATTTATTTCCTTACTACCGTGATATGTTAACCGTGCTTTCGGCCGGAATGACAGCAGAAGAAATCTTATTAAACGGCTTATCGAAAGCCGCTGATTTGACAAGCGGCGGACGGCACATGTCCAACCATTTTTCGAAAATAGAATGGAACATCCACAACGTTTCATCGGCCACAGCCACACAAGATTTGCATGCAGCCGGCGTTGCTCGTGCCATGAAATATTACAATCATAAAGGTGTTGCATTTGCATCGCACGGCGAAGCCTCTACGTCGGAAGGTTTTGTGTATGAAGCCATCAACGGCGCAAGTACAGAACATTTGCCCATGGTTTTGGTTATCCAAGACAATGGGTATGGAATTTCTGTTCCGAAAAAAGACCAAACGGCCAAT
This sequence comes from Bacteroidales bacterium, assembly GCA_031551725.1. Classification (GTDB taxonomy): domain Bacteria; phylum Bacteroidota; class Bacteroidia; order Bacteroidales; family P3; genus JAVBNF01. The sequence continues at coordinate 30,801 of JAVBNF010000026.1, read as the reverse complement.
CGAAAAGTGGCGGAAAATTTCAAGAATTTTAAAAACATCAAAATCATTTTTTGTAATGGTAAAGATGTTTTTGATTCGATGAACGCAATGACCGAAGCCCGTGAATATGCGCTCGAACATCAATGTCCGGTGATTGTACAGGCAAACTGTGTGCGTATTGGTTCGCACTCAAATTCAGACAAACAATCATTATATCGTGATGATAATGAACTTGCCTACACAAAAGCAGCAGATCCATTGATGAAATACCGCAGGATGTTGTTGCGCTATGAACGTTTTACGGAAGAAGAATTGCAGGAAATTGAAGCCGGTGCAAAAAAAGAATTGCAAGATGCCCATAAAAAAGTTCTATCAATGCCCGATCCCGACCCGAAAACGATTTTAGATTTCGTACTTCCGGAACCGTATCAACCGCAAAAATACATTGATGGAACACACAACCAAGAGGGTGAGAAAAAACCTTTGGTTACGGCCTTAAATGAAACATTAAAAGCCGAATTCGAACATAATCCCGACACTTTTTTATGGGGTCAAGATGTGGCGAATAAGGATAAAGGCGGCGTTTTCAATGTAACAAAAGGTATGCAGCAATTGTTTGGCGAAAAGCGCATTTTCAACGCTCCGATTGCCGAAGATTACATTGTAGGAAGTGCCAACGGCATGAGCCGTTTTAACGACAAAATCCGCATTGTGATTGAAGGCGCCGAGTTTGCCGATTATTTCTGGCCGGCCGTTGAACAATATGTGGAAGCAACGCACGAATATTGGCGAAACAACGGAAAATTCGTTCCGAATATGACCATTCGTTTGGCATCCGGCGGATATATCGGCGGTGGCTTGTATCACTCGCAAAATCTCGAAGGCGCATTAACAACACTGCCCGGAGCGCGGATTGTATACCCGTCTTTTGCCGATGATGCGGCAGGATTGCTACGCACAAGTATGCGTTCACGCGGTGTAACGCTGTTTATGGAGCCGAAATTACAATATAATTCCGTAGCAGCATCTACGGTGGTTCCCAATGATTTCGAGGTCCCTTTCGGCAAAGCACGTATTCGCCGCGAAGGCAAGGATCTGACAATTATAACGTATGGAAATACTACCCATCTAAGTCTGGCTGCTGCCGAAAAGGTTGCACAAGAGGGACGTGGAAACGTAGAAGTAATTGACTTACGTTCATTAGTTCCATGGGATAAAGAAACGGTATTTGCTTCCGTAAAAAAGACAAACAAAGTTTTGGTTATTCACGAAGATAAAGTTTTCTCAGGTTTTGGCGCCGAATTGGCGGCTGAAATCGGTACCGAAATGTTTCGCTATCTGGATGCACCCATACAACGAGTGGGCTCAACATTCACGCCCGTGGGGTTTCATCATAATTTGGAAAATGCAATTTTGCCGAATGAAGATAAAATCTACAAAGCAATTATTGATTTATTACAATATTAAAATGCGAAGCAGTTTTAAAAATGAAGGGTTATGAATAAGTATATATTTTTAAACAGAAACAGTCATGAAACCGATAGGATTAATATACGGAACCTCGACGAACAAAACAGCATTGATTGCAGAGGAAGTGAAAAAAGCGTTCGGGGACACTCCGATTGAGGTGATGTCCCTCGAAGAATTTAACAGAAGCCAACTTGATGCGTACGATTTTTTAATTATCGGATGTTCCACTTGGTTTGACGGCGAGCTTCCACCCCAATGGGACGAGCTTGTTCCGGCACTACGTTCATTAAATTTAACAGGTAAAAAAGTAGCGATCTTTGGCTTAGGCGACCAAGTCAATTATCCTGAAAATTTTGCCGACGGAATTGGAATTTTAGCTTATATTTTTACCGGCTGCGGCGCAACTATTGTTGGGCAAACATCCACAGAAGGCTACACTTTTGAGCATTCGCTGGCGCTAAAAAGCGGCAAGTTCCAAGGCTTGGTTATTGATATGGAAAATCAATCCGACAAGAACGAAGAACGAATTAGAAACTGGGTGGAGGAATTAAAAAAAATTATTAATGGTTAATTGTTAATGGTTAATGAAGCTACGCCTCAATTAACCATTAGTCTCTAAAAATACCACACGCGGAGCCCATTAACAATTTACAATTAACAATTTACAATTACTTCAAATAAGTATCCAAGAAATTAAAGAATCGGCGTTGCCACAAAATACCGTTTTGAGGTTTAAGTACCCAATGGTTTTCATCTTCAAACACGAGCAATTCCGCAGGAATATTGTGCAAAACAGCGGCGTTGTAAGCGGCTAAGCCCTGAGAATATGGAATACGGTAGTCTTTTTGTCCAACAACAACCATAATCGGCGTATCCCATTTATCTACAAATTTATGTGGGGAAGTTGCCAAAGTACGTTGTACAACCGGATTTTTATCCCATGGCAAACCACCTTGATCCCATTTAGGAAACCACATTTCTTCAGTTTCCATAGCGTGTTGCTCGATATTAAACATTCCATTGTGAGCAATAAATGCCTTGAAACGTTTTTCATGATGCCCGGCGAGCCAATAGACGGAAAAGCCGCCATAGCTTGCACCCACACAGCCTAAAGCATCTTTGTTTACATACTTTTCTTTCGCGATATCATCAATTGCAGACAAATAATCTTTCATATTTTGTCCGCCGTAATCGCCGCTGATTTGTTCAATCCATTCCTTTCCAAAACCGGGAACTCCACGGCGATTAGGAGCAATCACAATATAACCTTGCGAAGCCATCAAACGGAAATTCCAACGATAGCTGAAGAATTGGCTTACGGCATTTTGCGGTCCGCCTGCACAAAACATCACTACCGGATAGGTTTTTGTGGAATCAAAATCCGGCGGATAAACGACCCACGAAAGCATTTGTTTGTTATCCGTTGTTTTTGTCCAGCGTTCTTTAACGTCAACCGGTTTTAGTTGATCCAAAACATCTTTATTCACAAATGTAATTTGATTTTCTGTTTTGGATTGCAAATCGATTGTATATAAATCTGTGGGCAATTGCGTCGTTTGCTTCATCCCTACCAGTTTATTTCCGGCTAAAGCTAAACCTACAAAGTCGGCTTGACCGCCTGCAATTTCAAACAAACTGTCGGTCATCAAATCTACACCATAAATACAAGAAGTTGCATGATAATTACTGATAAAGTAAATTGTATTTGCATCTTGTGACCAAAGAAGATTGGTTACACTTTCTTCCCAGTTTTTAATATATTGCGTTGTTGTTTTTGCATCCAAATCATACACCATCAAACGTAATTTGTCGGATTCGTAGCCATCGCGTTCCATGCTTTCCCATGCAATTTTCTTGCCGTCGGGCGAAAAAACAGGATTCCAGTCATAACCTTTGGAATCATTGGAAATATTAACAGTTGTTTTATTTTCAATATTATAAAGAAAAATATCTGAATTTGTAGAAAGTGCGTATGCTTTTCCTGTCAATTTACGGCAAGTATAAGCAATTGTTTTGCTGTCCGGACTCCAGTTGATTTGTTCCATTCCACCGTGCGGACGCATAGGAGCTTCAAAAGGCTCGCCTTCGATGACATCTATTTCATTTGCAATTGCATTTCCATTATAATCAGCAACGAAAACATGCGGCACTGTACCGTCCGACCAAGTATCCCAATGGCGGTACATCAAATCGTCATATACAAGTCCGGTTGTTTTATCTAAATCGGGATAAATATCTTTTGCGGTTTGCTCAACTTTCACAGCTTTTACAAAAACAATTTTCGTCATGTCCGGTGCATATTTAAAGCCTTCAATGCCGCCTTCGATATCCGAAATTTGTTTCGGATGCGTGCCGTCGGGATTGGTTTCCCACATTTGTCCGCCGCTGACGTATGCAATTTTTTTGCCGTCGGAACGCCATGCCAGATTGAATTCGGAAGTCTCAGTGCGGATAATTTGTTTCATGTCGCTGCCGTCGATTTTTACGGAATAAACATCTGTATTCCCTTTATTTTCGGCAATATCGAAATAACGTACGCCAAAAATTACTGTTTGACCATCGGGCGAAACCGCCATTTCGGTTATTCTACCCATACCCCAAAGCACTTCAGGCGTCATTTGCCCGTTCTCAATCGCCAAAACCGGTTTTTCAATAATTGTTTCCGGAGCTTTCTTGCTTTTGCAGGAAATCAAAACTACCGAAATCAATAACAATCCAAATATTTTTTTCATGATAATAATTTTTCAGATTGCAAAAATACGTTTTTTATCGGGTTTTACAAAATTCTCATTACAATTGCACATGAAGCATTTCGTGAGCAAGATCATGTATTGCTTTTTCAATTTTTTTACGTTGAACTTCGCGTGGTTTTTTGAGGCCTTTTGCATAATGATGCAACAATTGCTGATTGATGCCAGTCATGCGCTCAAGTGCAGATTTCGTAAAAACCCGACTGTAATAATTCAAAAAACTTTGTGTATCGTATTTGTAAATAATTTCGAAATCATTGGTTTTAATGGCGTCCGGCCACTCCTTTTTCGGAGTAACTTCCTTGTAAAGTTCGAGACCTTCGAATAAATTCTTTTTCATTTCCTCAATTGTGTTTCCTCCTCCGTTAATTCCAACGGCTTCATCGGCGTATGCCGTATAAAAATCTTTTGTTTTTTCAACAATAACCTTTAGCGTTTTCATAAATACTCCAATTTCATTTGTTTCACCAACGTTCTCACCAGTCCTTTTCCAATTTCTTTACTCCCATGATTAGGAACCGGCGGACTTATTATTCCACCTTTTTCGAAGATATAGTGACTTCCTTTAATTCGAACCAATTGCCAACCATTTCGCTGAACAATTCGTATAAATTCCGAATGTTTCATTTTATTTCACATTTACAAAGATATAAAAAATTATACTTTTATCAAAATTTATTGATAAAAAATATTTGCGAAAATAAAACTTTTTTAATTAAAAAACAGCGAATTAAGAAAAATTTAACAATTTGTTATTTTAATTAACATTTCGTTTTTTTAAGGATGCGCATCACCACTGATTGATCTTCACATTCTGCCAAAAGCTCATAGATGTGCTTTTTCAAAACCGGATGCATAAAATTAGAAGCGATTTCTTCGAGCGGCATTAAAGTAAAACGCCGTTGATGCAATAAAGGATGTGGAATTTTCAAATAAGGTAAATCAACAATTTCATTTTCATAAAATAAAATATCTATATCAATCGGGCGCGATTCGTAAGCTATTGTCGTTTTTGCAAGCCGTCCCAATTTTTTCTCAATCATTTGTGTTTGCTGTAAAACAGCGTCGGGACTGAGTTTTGTGGAATAAATCAAAACTTGATTCAAGAATTTATGTTCCGACTCAAAACCCCAGGCTTCAGATTCGTACAAAGCTGATATTTGCAATTCTTCGCCCACGTTTTCTATAAGCATTTCCCGTGCTTTTGCAAAACATTCTTTGCAATTCCCAATATTTCCGCCAAGAAGAAGATATAACTTCATCATTGATTTTTTTACAAAAATACAAATTTTTATTAATATACAACGATTTCTTCTCTTCACATTATTTTCTTATCTTTGCACCATGAAATCAACTTCCGACACTCCGATTTTTTTTGCAAACAACATCCAAAATCAGCTTATCATTTTGGATACCGACGAAAGCGCGCACGCTGCGAAAGTACTGCGCTTGCGCAATGGCGACAATGTTCGAATTATTGACGGGCAAGGCACTTTATTTCTTGCTAAATTAATGGATGTAAACCCAAAATCATGCACTGCCGAAATTCTTGAAACTCATCCTAATTTCGAGAAAAGAAATTTCTATTTGCACATGGCCATCGCTCCCACCAAAAACATCGACCGTTTGGAATGGTTTGTGGAAAAAGCCGTGGAAATGGGGATTGACGAGATTACTCCGATTTTATGTAAACATTCGGAGCGGCAAGTATTAAAAACAGAACGTTTGGAACGGATTGTCCTTTCGGCAGTCAAACAATCGCAAAAAGCATTTCTCCCGAAAATAAACGCCCTCACTCCTATTTCGGATATTCTAAAACAGGATTTTTCCGGTAAAAAATGCATTGCCTATTGTGGAAACGTTCCGAAAACACCATTAAAATCAGCTGTTCAAGAAAAAGAAAACACATTGATTTTAATTGGCCCGGAAGGCGATTTTTCAGCCGATGAAGTACAACAAGCGTTAGACAATCATTTTATTGCCGTAACACTTGGAAACAGCCGGTTAAGAACAGAAACAGCCGGCATTGCGGCTGTTCATACGGTTCAGTTAATTAATGAGTAGTTGCGGCCAGCGTAGCGTGCCCATCTCGTTGTTTCTTGTTTTCGGTTGCCATGTCGAACAACGCAAAGCGTTGTGTGGCCATCTCACCCAATTAGCGTCACTCGCTACTTTATCTCTTCCGCGGCTTTCAGAATACGGCGTACGCTTTCTTCTTTGCCAACCAACTCAATAATATCGTGCAAATGCGGTCCCATAGCAGTGCCGACCATTGCCAAACGGAGGCAGTTCATCACTTGGCCCATGTTGAGTTGTTCGGTTTCGATATAGTTTTTGATCTCCACTTCTAATTTTTCAGCATCAAACGGTTGAACGTTTTGAATACGCGAAGCCACTGTTTTCAAGACATTCGGCATTTCGGCAGACCAACGTTTTTTCACCACTTTCTCATCGTAAGATGTCGGTGCTTGAAAAAAGAAAAAAGTCTGATCCCACAATTCCGAAGGAAAATTCACACGATCTTTTACCAAATCGCAAATTTGCGAAAGTTTCGTAGAATCAATGCTGATATGCTTTTCTTTCAAAATCGGCATCAACAATTCTGCCACTTCACTTGGCGATTTTTTCAACATATATTGATGGTTGTACCATTTCGCTTTTTCCAAATCGAATTTGGCGCCGCTTTTGCTCACACGTTCGATAGAAAAGGTTTGTACCAGTTCTTCCAAAGAAAATAATTCTTGCTCCGTTCCAGGATTCCAACCTAAGAATGCCAGCAAATTCACCACAGCGTCCGGGAAATAGCCCATTTCACGATAACCTGTCGACTTTTCGCCGGATTTCGGATCTGTCCACTCAAGCGGAAACACCGGAAATCCGAGGCGATCACCATCACGTTTGCTCAATTTTCCATTCCCGTCGGGACGCAATAACAAAGGCAAATGTGCAAATTGCGGCATCGTTTCTTCCCAACCCAATGCACGATACAAAAGAACATGCAAAGGTGCAGAAGGAAGCCATTCTTCACCACGAATCACATGTGAAATTTTCATCAAATGGTCATCTACAATATTAGCCAAATGATAAGTTGGCAGCTGGTCTGCAGATTTATACAATACTTTATCATCCAAAAGCGAAGAATTCACTTTGATATCGCCGCGGATCAAGTCTTTGACATGAATTTCCTGTTCGGGCTCAATCTTAATCCGCACCACAAACGGTTCTCCTGTCTGCAAACGCATTTCCACCTCATCTTTCGATATTGTAAGGGAATTGCACATTTGCATACGCATGCTTGCATCGTATTGCGCATTCGGATGTTCGGTACGCATTTTTTCGAGTTCCTCAGGCGTATCAAATGCAATATAGGCAAGGTCTTTCGACAAAAGTTCGTCTACATAACGTTTGTAAATCTCTTTACGTTCCGATTGTTTATAAGGCCCATAAGGCCCACCTTTATGCACGCCTTCATCAAACTCCAAACCCAACCATTTAAAGGCTTCGATGATGTATTCTTCGGCGCCGGGAACAAAGCGGTTGGAGTCGGTGTCTTCGATTCTCAAGATAAAACTACCGCCTTGTTTTTTAGCAAAAAGGTAGTTGTATAAAGCCGTACGGACCCCACCGATATGCAGGGGGCCCGTAGGACTGGGTGCAAAACGCACTCGAATATTATTCATAAATAACTTTTATTTTTTAGTCAAAATAAAATAGGTCATGCCGAAAGATCCGGCAGTTGAATACAGTTCCGTATAAATCACAATTTGAGCTTTTGCTTGCCCGTTATCCGGATCCGGTCCATAAATCCATGCTTCACACGGAGCCAAAGTTATATTTTGCGTATTAAAACCGTTAAATAAAAACACAGATTTTGGGATTCTCAAATTCATTTCATTGAGGTTAAATACAGCATACGCACCTCTTTCTCTGTTTTCGCTTGCATTATACAAAAAGCCCTTCATCACAATCGTACTATCATTATCTCCCAATTCGATGGTTAAGTTCGATTCGGCAAAATAATCACCTGATTTAACACAAGACCAATCACCCAAAAGCTCGCTGACATCCGAAATTTGCTTTCCATATTCATAAGTAGCCATTACCGAAACGCTTTCATCTTTTTTGAATGAAACATTATCTTGAGGGAAACGTTCCGCATGCGTGCTTACATTTGCAACAAAGCCCGGAATTACGGTATCTTTTTGTTTAACAGAATCATAATAAGTAATATTCACGCAAAGTGAAAAAGCAAAATCGACCAAATCACCTTGCATCATATCAAATGCATTCATCACCTGTTGCAATGTAAACGTTTCTACGATTGGCGTTGATGTTAACTTTTTATCTAACACTTTGTACGGTGCAGACACATTGTTGACGCGGTCTACAAAAATCAACTCGGCTGATTTATATCCTTTTTTACCACTAAAAGAACTCAACTTAATGGATGCCGAAAAAGACTGTGTTGCAGGGTCTTGAATATCATTAAACAAACGTTTGGTATTTGCGGTTCTGGAGATATCAATAATACCACCTTTTTGATTGGTTGGAACGGGTGCCGGATCATCATTTTTGCTGCCGCAAGCAACAACTAAAACAGTTGCAGACAATAAAAGTCCCAGTTTTGACAAAAATTTTCTCATAAAATATGGTTTTTAATTTATTTTTTAACGATTTTACACAAAGATACGAAATTTTCACTAATCTGCAAAAAACTTTTTATTTTTTATTCCGTTTTTGCAAATGTTTCCATATTTCCCATTGCGAACGGATTTTTTTGCCCGAAGAACGCTTGTATTCATTGGGTTTCTGTGCGTTAACGACACGAGCATGCATATTATCTTCAAGTTGGATTTGCAAAATATGCAAGGCTTCATCTTGAAGTGTTTTATCCAACACGGGGGCTAAGACCTCCACCCTGTAGTCTAAATTACGCAGCATCCAATCGGCAGAACCCACATACAACTTGGTTTTCCCACCGTTGCAAAAAGCATAGACGCGTGCGTGCTCCAAAAAACGATCAACAATACTAATGCCTTCAATGTTTTCACTAAGTCCCGGAACTTGGGGACGCAAAGCACAAACTCCGCGGACAATCAATTTTACCTGCACTCCGGATTGACTTGCGGCATAAAGAAGATTTATCAACTTCCTATCCGTCAAACTATTCATCTTCAATATCATCCATGCTTTTCTCCCGGATTTGGCATTTTCAATCTCAGCATCAATCATTTCGACAAGCCGCTTTCGCATATTAAAAGGCGAAACCAACAATTGGTTGAATTGATTTTGAAAACGTTTATTTTCCAGAAAATCAAAAACTGCGCTTACTTCCTTCGTAACACTTGGATTTGCAGTGAGTAAATGTTTATCTGTATAGATGCGCGCAGTATCTTCATTTGGATTTCCGGTACCGATGGCAGCATAGCGTACCGTTTTTCGGTTTTCGGAAGCTGTAATCAAAATTAATTTACAATGCACCTTATAACCCGGCAGTATATCAAGCACTTGCACACCCTCACTCATCAAACGTTCCGCCCAATGAATATTATTCTCTTCATCAAAACGCGCTTTAAGCTCCATGTAAACAACCACTTGCTTTCCATTTCGTGCAGCATTAATCAAAGCATTCATAATAGCTGAATCTTTCGCTACACGATAAACAGTTATTTTTATGGACTTTACACGTTCATCAATCGACGATTCGCGCAATAAATCAATCACATTTTGAAAAGATTGATAAGGATAATGCAACATAATATCGCCCTGTTTGATGACATCAAGCACATTTTGGTCCAACGGAATTTCTTTAGCATCAACCGGTGTAAATTCTTCATACACCAAGCTCCCTCCGGCCAACGAACGCGGAAATTGCATTAGGTCTTTTTTATTGTGATAGCGTCCGCCTTTTTGAAAAACATCCTCTTTATGGACTTGTAATTTTTCCATCAACATTTTCAGCAAACGCGCAGGCATCGCGCGGTCGTACACAAAGCGCAACGGCAACGCCCACATGCGCTGTTTAACCAAATCGGAAACGATCTCCAACACATTCTCCGTGGGGCGCACATCCGTATTAATCTCGCTGTCGCGCGTAAATTTAAACGTATATGCAGAAAAAACTGTATAACCCAAAGGCGAAAAAATATCCTTTAAACCCAAGCGAATCACATCATCCAGCCACATCACACATTCTTTTCCGGCTTTAGATGGCACAATAACAAAACGTGAAATTTTTTCCGGAATCTCAACAATGGCGTATTTTTCATTCGTTTTTTTGTTCGATTTTCCCAATTCCACAGCCAAATAGATCGAATGTTCTCGCAAGGAGCTATGATCTTTTAATTTATCAAGCATTATCGGAAATAAGTGCAAACGCACATGACTGCGAAAATATTGCTCGACAAATGTGTATTGTTCTTTATTTAATTGAGTTTCATTTAAAATAAAAATATTTTTCTGCTCCAATTCCTTCACAATAGCCTCATAAGCAACATCAAATTTGTGTTGTAATTGTTCAATCATTTGCACCACTTTTCGCAAAGTTTTGGCAGGATCTATCTGGTATTCAGCTCTAAAATTATCTTCCTGCATCATCCGATTCAAACTGGCCACACGTACACGAAAAAAATCGTCCAGATTATTTGAAAAAATACCTAAAAACGACAAACGTTCAACCAGCGGATTTGTTACGTCCTCAGCCTCCTGCATCACACGTTCGTTGAACTGCAACCAGCTGATTTCTCGGTCGACATATAAATCGGTATTTTTCATTTTTAGAAACTTTATTTTGCAAAAATAGGTTTTATTTATTAATTTTTGTATTTTTGTTGCAAATTTTATTAAATATTTTTCCGAAATGAAGCGAATTTCCTTTTATCTGACAGCAATGGCGATGCTTGTGTTCGCGAAAGCCGATGCTTGTACAAACTTTTTAATCACTAAAGGAGCCAGCAAAGACGGCTCTACCATGATTACTTACGCAGCCGATTCACACACCTTGTACGGCTGTTTGTATTATCGTCCGGCTGCTAATTATCCCGCCGGAAGCATGCTTGACATCTACGAATGGGATTCGGGCCGCCGTTTGGGACAAATCAAACAAGCGGCACACACTTATTCCGTTGTTGGAAATATGAATGAGCACCAACTTTCGATTGCCGAAACCACGTACGGCGGACGTAGCGAACAAGTGGATACTACCGGAATCATGGACTACGGAAGTTTGATTTATGTAACTCTACAACGTGCAAAAACCGCACGCGAAGCAATTAAAGTGATTGCCGAATTAATAGCAGAATATGGCTATTACAGCTCCGGAGAATCCTTTTCTATTGCTGATCCGAACGAAGTTTGGATTATGGAAATGATTGGAAAAGGTCAAAAAGTAATGGATAAAAAAGGAACCATTGACCCGAAAAAGAATGCCAAAGGCGCTGTTTGGGTGGCTGCACGCGTTCCGGACGGATATATTTCCGGACACGCCAACCATGCTCGTATCACCACTTTTCCGAAAGCCGACGGCAAAAAGGTTTTGACATCCAAACAACTTGCAAAAATCAACGAACCGGCTGTTGAGTGGATTTATTCCGAAGACGTTATTGATTATGCCCGCAACATCGGCATTTTCAATGGAAAAGACACAGAATTCAGTTTCTCAGACATTTACGCTCCACTTGATTTCAGTGGCGCACGCGGTTGCGAAGCCCGTGTTTGGGCCGGTTTTATGAAAGCAAATGCTGCGGAAGCTAAAAAATACGAGTCTTACGCTCGTGGCGAAGATTTAAAAAACCGCATGCCGTTGTGGATTAAACCTGCACAACCATTGAGTTTGCAAGATGTTTTTGGCTTGATGCGCGATCACTACGAAGGCACTTCGCTGGATATGACGAAAGATGCCGGAGCCGGCGCATTCGAACTGCCTTACAGATGGCGCCCAATGGGATTTACGGTCAACAATGTTGATTATGTCCACGAACGTGCAATATCTACACAACAAACTGCATTTTCTTTCATCGCACAAGCACGCTCTTGGATGCCAAATCCGGTGGGCGGTATTTTGTGGTTTGGCGTTGACGACAGCTATTCTACCGTTTACGTGCCCATGTATTGCGGCATCACACGCATTCCTGAATCTTTCCGCGAAGGAAACGGAAATATGATGCAATATTCTGCTACTTCCGCATTTTGGTTGTTCAATCAAGTAAGCAATTTTACTTATTTGCGATACAAAGACATGATTGTTGACGTACAAAAAGTTCAACAAGAATTAGAATATGGTTTTATTGCAAAAGTAGCCGAAAACGATCAACGCTGGAGCGGAACTAAAGGAACGAACAATGCTGAGATGGTCGATTTTGCTAATACATTCTCAAATACGCAAGCACAAATCATGTTCAATCGTTGGAAAAGTTTGAGCGAATATTTGTTGGTAAAATATATGGACGGCAACATTAAAAAAGAACGCAACGGACGTTTTGTAAACAATGGTTTCAACCAAAATATTCCGGCAATGCCTTCCCAACCGCCTTATTCACAACAATTTTACGAATTAATTATTCAAACCAGCGGCGATAATCATAGAGTTGTTAAATAGTTTGAATAGTTCACGTAAATTCATGAAACTTGAAACCTGAAACTATAAAACATTTTACACATTTTTCAAAAATAATTTTGTAATTCAAAATAAAGTTGTAACTTTGCGTAAATTTTATGGCAAAAAGGAGAGGCTCCCTTACAAAAGGGGGTCTCTTCTGTTTTTTATGTTTTTTAATAATTAATTAGATATGGCAACGACAAAGTATTACAGCAAAGAAGGCTTACAAAAGTTGAGAGACGAGCTCAATCGTTTGGAAACCGTAGAACGTGCTTCCATTTCCCGTCAGATTGCAGAAGCGCGCGACAAAGGCGACTTGTCTGAAAACGCAGAATACGATGCCGCCAAAGAGGCGCAAGGCTTGCTTGAGCTCAAAATAGCCAAAATGCAAGCCGAAGTAGCCAGCGCACGCGTTCTCGACGAATCAAAACTGGACGAATCCAAAGTATTGTTGTTTTCGGTTATAAAAATCAAGAACACCAAAAACGGAGCTACCATGCAATATACCATTGTGCCGGAAAACGAAGCCGATTTGAAACAAGGAAAAATCAGCGTTACTTCACCGATGGCCAAAGGTTTGCTCGGCAAGGAAAAAGGCGACAAAGCAGAAGTTGTAGCTCCCGCAGGAACCATTACGTTCGAAATTTTGGAAGTTGGCAGAGCATAAATTCAAAATTTAATATTCAAAATTCAAGATTTTTTTGTACTTTTGAACTTTAAAACGAATATCATGGCAACTATTTTCACAAAAATCATCAACGGCGAAATTCCGTCCTACAAAGTTGCGGAAAACGACAAGTTCTACGCGTTTTTGGACATTTCCCCTCTGGCTAAAGGGCATACGCTGGTTGTTCCGAAAAAAGAGACAGACTATATTTTCGATATCGAAGACGCCGATTTGCAAGAAATGATTCTTTTTGCAAAACGTGTGGCTATCGGCATCAAAAAAGTGTGCCCGTGTTTGAAAGTCGGCATGGCCGTTATTGGTTTGGAAGTGCCGCATGCACATATCCATCTCGTACCGATGAACCATGTGCATGAATTGAATTTTTCTCACGAACGCGTGAAATTAACTGCCGAAGAGCAACAAGCAACCGCAAAGGCCATCAACGAAGCCTTGCCCAAAATTTAATTTTGAAATCCTTAATAAATTATGAAAAAAATCATCGCTTTTGCTTTCATCTTCATTTGCGGTGCGACTCTTTATGCCCAAAAATCGAAGAATAAAAAAGAAAGCAAAAATATGGTAACGGAAATTATTATTTCAACGTCGTACGGCGAAATGAAAGCAATTTTGTATAACGAAACGCCACAGCATCGCGACAATTTTATCAAATTAATTAACGATGGTTTTTACGACGGAACATTATTCCATCGTATCATCAAATTATTTATGATTCAAGGCGGCGACCCCGATTCCAAACATGCAGAACCCGGACAACGCTTGGGTTCCGGCGATGTCGGTTATATGATTCCGGCTGAAATTCTGCCCGATAAAATCCATAAAAAAGGTGCATTGTCCGCCGCCCGCCAAGACGACATGCGCAATCCGACCCGCGCTTCTTCCGGTTGCCAGTTCTACATTGTGCAAGGACAAGCTTACAGCCAAGCGCAATTAGACATGATGCAATCGCGGATGAAAACCCAATTTACACCGCAACAAATTGAAGCATACACTACCGTTGGAGGCACGCCGCATTTGGATGGCGCTTACACCGTTTTTGGTGAATTAACCGAAGGTTTTGATGTTTTGGAAAAAATTTCAGAAGTCCAAACCGACCGCAACGACCGTCCTGTTAAAGATATTCCGATGACGATTAAAATCGTGAAAAAATAATCGTATGAAAACACAAATTCAAAATTATTTAAACGAAATAGATGCCTTCAAACCAGCATCATTAGAAGAAGTTGAGCAATTCCGCATTCGTTTTCTCGGAAAGAAAGGAATTTTGAACGATTTGTTCGAACATTTTAAAACCGTTCCAAACGAAGAGAAAAAAGAATTCGGACAACTGTTGAACAAACTGAAAACAGCCGTTCAAATTACGATTGATGAAACGAAATTGGCGTTTGAATGCGCATTGAGCGACAGTGCCGGCAATGACATTGATTTAACACGCCCCGTTGATTTGAGTGCAGGCAGCCGCCACCCGATTTTTCAAATTCAAAACGAGATTTTGGATATTTTTGCACGCATCGGATTTGTAGTTTCCGAAGGTCCCGAAATCGAAGACGACTGGCACAATTTCTCCGCTCTAAACTTTCCACCCGAACATCCGGCCCGCGATATGCAAGATACGTTTTTTGTTGAAAAAAATGGCGGATCAGACGATATTGCGTTGCGCACACACACTTCGTCCGTGCAAATCCGCATGATGGAGCACACCAAACCTCCTATCCGCGCGGTTTTCCCGGGTCGTGTTTATCGCAATGAAACGATTACTCAACGTTCACACTGTTTTTTCCATCAAATTGAAGGTTTGTATATTGCCGAAAACGTTTCATTTGTAGATCTGAAAGAAACCTTGCTTTATTTTGCCAAAGAATTTTTCGGCGAGAGCACCGAAATCCGCCTGCGCCCTTCGTTTTTCCCGTTTACCGAGCCTTCTGCCGAGATGGATATTTCGTGTATGCTTTGCGGTGGAAAAGGCTGCGCTTTCTGCAAACACAGCGGCTGGGTTGAAATTTTAGGTTGCGGTATGGTCGATCCGAATGTACTCGAAAATTGTGAAATCGACAGCAAAAAATACAGCGGATTTGCTTTCGGATTGGGCGTTGAACGGATTACAAATTTGAAATTCGGCGTAAAAGATTTGCGCATGTTCTCCGAAAACGATTTGCGGTTTTTGTCGCAATTTCAAGGAACGCTTTAATTTTTAGACAGGATTTTTTATTTTCAGACAGGATTTACAGAATTAACAGGATGTTTTGCCTTCGGCAAAATAAGAAAACACGTTAATCCTGTAAATCCTGTCTACTTTTTATTCATATATTCTATACTTCCTTTTTACTTCTACCGATTTACCAAAATTGATAAGTAACCCTATGTCTATTTTTGTTGCAGTGAGATAGTTTACTAACTGGACTTCATGAATAGGCATTAACGTTTCTACAGCTTTCAACTCAACTATAATTTGATCTTCCACTACAAGGTCTGCAAAATAGTTTCCAACCAACATCTTTTTGTAAAATACAGGAATGGGGATTTCTTTTTGTACATTCAACCCCATCTCAAGCATTTCAATGAGCATGGAGTTTTGATATACTTTTTCCAAAAAACCTGAACCCAAAACATTGTGAACATTGTAAGCTGATTTAATAATAAGCGATGTTATCTCTTTGTGTTGCATTTTGTTTGTCTTTATTTATTAAACAAGATTTACATATTTTGGACAGGATTTACAGGATTAACATGTTTTTTTTATTTTGCCGAAGGCAAAACATCCTGTAAATCTTGTAAATCCTGTCCAAAATATTATCTATACTATATAAACGCGATGACACGCCAAATTATTTCTTAATAAATGTTAAAAATTTCTTAAATTTTCGATTCAAAGAAATTTTATTTTATAAATCCAAAATTTATTTTTAACTTTGTCAAAATTTAAAATCAAAAAACTATAGAAATTAATTAATCTTTATACATAAATAGAAAGCGTAAGCTTAAATTCCATTTAGAAGAACCGCGAATTTTTCAACACGAAGGGATTTAATAGCGATGCGCTCATGCTGTGTTCCGGCGTGGGTTGTATCTTATTTTCGTGTAGGTTCTTCGCGGTACCTTCTAAGTAATAAGAAACCAACTCACGCTTTTTTGTTATGCATATACAGCCCCTACGGGGCTTGACGGAAATAAATAACAATTAAAAATACACAACATGAAAACACAACTACTTCGTAGCAGAAATGCAAAAATGCAGAAATGCAGAAAGATGTTCTTCTTCTGCACTTTTGCATTTTTGCACTTCTGCTTTATTTTCGCACAAACAGATGGCGGCCTTTTTACCGACCCGCGCGACGGCCAAACCTACAAAACCGTGATTATGCCAGATGGCAAACGCTGGATGGCAGAAAATTTGAAATATACACAGGGGCTACAAAATCCTGTATTTCCGAACATACCGGCATCAAGTTTGAATACTTTTGTCGGTTTAAAAAATTATTATTATTGTCCGGGGCCCGGACCATTAAATGCTTCTGTTGGGCAAGCCGACCCTTTGGCTTGTGAATATTGGGGTTGTCTGTATCCATGGTGGGTTGCTTATGCAAATGCTACCAATACGGGAGTTAATGCCACGCCCGGAGCACAAGGCATCTGTCCGAGCGGATGGCACCTTCCCTCTTTTACAGAATGGAACAATTTAATTACCTCCGTCGGAGGTAGTGCAAATGCAGGAAAATTATTAAAAGACACTGCACGCGGAACGTTTGCAAATAATCAAGCATGGAAAAAATGGTGGACAGGTTCTGCACTACAAAATAATGACACTTACGGGTTCTCTGCTTTAGCTGCGGGCTCGCGTACAACTGCTGGCGCCTATTCAGGCAATGGTACGCAAGCCCTTTTTTGGACAAGTTCTCCCAATAGCAACGGCACGCAAGCATATTCACAAACTTTTACGAATACCTCAATCGCTTCAACGAGCAGTTCTGTGCAAAACCGCGCAGATGCACTCTCTGTGAGATGCGTAGAAGGCCATTGCGATGAAGGCTATTCAATTTCCTTATCTGCAATGCCAAGCTGTTCGAAGCGGTTCGATACCATTGAATATTCAGACAGTTACACTAAATCAAAAACACAATTTTATTCCATAAATCTCACTCCCACAGGAGTCAGCTGGACTTATTCGGCCTCTGTTATTTCTTGTGAATTTGGAAGTGTAAGCATCTCTCAACCGGCAAGTAATGTTTTCACTTTTAAAATGAATAATCTTACCGCTGCTTCTCATCTTAAAACGTTTGTTATCGAATTTACAGCAACCGAACCCACACATTGTACGTTTAAACACCGAGATACTTTTATGATGAAGTATACTGCCGGCAGCCTTGCAACAGTGGATACTACTTCTGCAACAAAAACAATGACCGATCCGCGAGACGGAAGAGTTTATAAAATTGTAAAAATGCCGGATGGTTATTGGTGGATGGCCGAAAATTTAAATTATCAAAAACATCTTACTCGTTATGCAGATGCTACACAACCAGCAATTAACACTGATGTTCCTGCAATATATTTAGGTAGTTTCTGGTGTCCGGGAGCAAGCGGTGCACTTACTTCTGAACCTGCTGATTGTGAAGGAGGTTATGGCGCACTTTATGCATGGAGCACGGCAGCTGCATTGGATGGGACTACATGGGTAGCACCTACTTTCTTCACAACAAATACAGCTTACGGGAACCCCACTTCACTATGCTCTCGCGGAATCTGTCCTCAAGGCTGGCATATTCCTTCTGATGGAGAGTGGGGAGATATGCTAAACGCTGTTGAAACAGGCACAAAAAACCACAATACTACGCCAATAAGCAATACTATATTTGGAGGGGCCACGGCAGGTCAAAGGTTAAAATCAACAAGCCCAAGTTGGGCAGGAACAAATGTTCACGGATTTAATTTATTCCCTTCAGGTCATCGCACGCGCCCGGGTAGTGGGTATGCATCTAAAGCTAATACAGCTTTTATGTGGACAGGAACGCAGGTAAGTTCGTTATTCGCTTTTGAAAGACGTTTTATGAACAATTCTTCTTCCGTCATGCACTGGAGTGCTAATTCTGGATACGGTTTTTCAGTTCGTTGTATGATGGATTAACTCCATGGTGGATGTAGAGGCGTTGCATGCAACGCCTCTACATCTATGCCTGACATTCTAACAATTCGTAAAAATCAATTCATCGGCACCGCAAGGCTTACCACGCTTACGCGAACGCCGTCGACGGCATTCAATTTGTTCACACAGGCTTCTATCGTTGCACCGGTAGTGATTACATCATCAACAAGCAGCACGTGTTTCCCTTTTATTTCATCGGGATCTGCAACGTGAAACACGTCGTTCACGTTTTCCCAGCGGCTGAAGCGCGATTTGCGGGTTTGCGTTTCCGTAAATTTCCCACGCAGTAAAACAGTTGTATTTAAAGGCTTCTTCGTGCTTTCAGACAAGCCGGACGCAATTCTCTCACTTTGATTATAGCCGCGCTTTTTCTGTTTTTTCGGGTGTAAAGGAACCGGAATAATCATATCCACATCCGAAAAATTAGGTGATTTGGATAAATAAATTCCAAATTGTTTTCCAAGAAAAACGCCGATTTCGGGTTTGTTTTTATACTTCAATTGATGCATCAAATGCTGTACTCGTCCGGATTTTGTGAAAAACAAAAAAGCGGCGGCAGCATACACTTTCGAGCGCCCCCAAAACAAACGGGCAACAGGATTATCAACTTCGTTCCAAAAGTTGGTTTTCGGCAAGTGCGACAAACAATCCAAACACAGCCATTTTTCACCCGAATAAAGGCTTTTACTACAAGCCAAACACTGCTCCGGATAAAATAAATTAAAAAAATCTTTGAAAATTTTCATTTGAGTGAATTTTATTTTTTGGAAAATAGAAAATTTATATTACTTTTGTAACTCTGAATTGAGGTTTTGACTAACTCCAGATCGGATTACGTGAATAATTTATTCATTTACCGTAGTAGTTAAAACCTCAATTATTTTTTGACCTTAACAGCATGATCGTAATAAAAGTGTCCGGTTGCCGTCACTCTTACAACGATTCTGAATATATGGATTTTTGATTCCACTTCTACTTTTGATTTAAAGTTAGCATATCCAAAAATGCTATAAGGATCGTTTTTCCCAGCCTCTTTAAAGTTGCAATATACTGCATTTGCTATCATTTCCGGAATTTTCACTATTGCTTTTAATTTTGTATAGCCCGAATTACGAGCATTAACAACATGTTTTAATCCGGGTTTCCCTAGCATTACCACAATCCCTTTATGGTGATTTCTTACAGATTTTCCTGCATAATATTTTAGATAATAACCTTTAACATATTTCTTTATTTCTCCGAGTGTCATACCCTCGAATTGTTTATCATTAACTCTTGGAACGTTTTTCTGTTTCATAAAATAGCATTAGAATATTGTTTATATAATAAACGCGATGCCCCCCTAAATTATTTCTTAACAAATGTTAAAAAATTGTTAAAATTTCAATTTATTCCATTTTTTCTTTCTTTTTTCCATGCATTTTTGTATATTTGCAGGATAAATAAAGTTAAAATCTGTAAAAAAATGTATAAAGATTTCTCAACAAATCCGGAAAGCAACAAAAATCGCAGAATTATCTGGATTTTAATTGCCATCGTTGCAGTATTGGTTGGCTTATTAATTTACCAACAATTTGCAACTTCAAACGCCATCCACGAAAAAGAAGAAACTTTTTCGCAAAATTTGAATTTAAAATCCGAGTTAGACAACTTGATGAGCGAATACAACACCATCAAGGAAGAAAACGCTCAATATTCGGAACAATTGACCGAACGCGACAGTCTCATCAAAGCTAACGCGAATGAAATTCAAAAACTGATTGCCAGCCAAGCCGACTATCGTAAAATCAAACGCAAACTCGAACTTTTACGTGGCATTACACAAGACTATGTTGCCCGTATTGATTCACTAATCATCGTAAACGACTCTTTGACAACAGAAAACACCGAAATCAAAGAACAAGTAAAAGTAGAAAAAAAGAAAAACACGGAGCTTTCGAAATCCAATCAAGAATTGAATCGAACCGTAAGCACCGCCGCTTCTACGTTTAAAGCGTATAATTTGCGTGCAACCACCGTTCGCATCAAGTCGAAAGGACAAGAGTCTGAAACCGACAAAGCCAGCCGTGTGGATGCCATCAATGTTTGTTTTACGCTTAGTGAAAACAAAATTGCAGCAAGTGGGAGCCTTCCCGTATACGTGCGCATTGCCCGTCCCGACGGCGTGATTATGGTTGAATCTAACAGCGATGCCTATTCATTTACAGTTGACACAACGGTTTTACAATTTTCATTGAAAAAAGACTTGGATTATAAAAATGTTGCACAAGAAGTGTGCTTGAAATGGATGAAAAAAGACAAAGATGCAGATGCCATGAAAGGCAGCTACAACGTTGCTGTTTTCACTGCCGGAAAAGAAATTGGGCGCACTTCTTTTGAATTGAAATAATTGTTTAACTTCAATTTTAATAAATTTAAATTGCTCGTATGAAACGTTCTTTATTGCTCCTTGCCTTCAGTTTATTTATCTCGGCAGCTTTCGCTGAAGGTTATAAGATTAAAATTACTTCCGACAGCGCCGCTTCAGTTCCCGCAAAAATCAAAGGCTGGCAAAACATGATTGCTTACATGCTCGACTCCGTTGCAACCGACGGCCGCGGAAGCATTACGTTTGAAGCCGATACATTTCTTCCCGGCGGACTTTATGTACTGACCGTCGGAAACCGCGGTGCCGAGTTTTTTATTTCTGACAAAAAAAATCAAAATTTCAGCATTCACTTGACGAAAGATGGTGCTATCTACACCAACTCGCCGGAAAATGAAGCCAACAGAAAATATCAAAAGCAAGTACAAATTTTCAGCAAAAAAGCTGATTCTTTGCGCGCTTTAGCTGAAAAAGCAAGTCCAATGCAAATTGCAATTTTAGAAAATGAATTCAAGAAACTGCAACAAGAATCGACAAATTTTGCCAAAGATATTATCGAGAAAAATAAAGGGACGCTGCTTGCAACATTTTTGAAAATTTATGCTTTTCAACCCAATCCTCCCATGACGCTTTCGCAGGAAGCAGTGCAAGAATACATGCGCCAACATTTCTTCGATTCGTTCGATTTCAACGATCCACGCATTTTAAACACGGAAGTTCCCAACCGCAAGTTGGACGAATATATGTATTATTTTTTGCACAATCAGCCTGATAGCGTGAAAGAAAAATACATTACTCTGCTTTTTCAAAAAGCAAGTGTAAACAAAAGAGTTTACAACGAAATTGTACTTTATGTTTTTCGTCGTTACGAAGGTTTGGACACACCTCTGCGTTCGGAAGAAATGCTGCGTTTTGTAGGACAAAACTATATGCTTAAGGGCGTTGTAACGAATGATGCTCAACGCTTCCGTGTTGAAGAATCCATCAAACGTGTGAGTTTGAATATGATTGGCGAAAAAGTGGCCGATTTGCAATTAACGAAAATCGACACCACGCCGATGTCGTTGTACGATGCGCTTAAAGGAGAAATCAACTTGCTCATGTTCTTCAACCCCGGCTGCCATGCTTGTCAAGAAACCATGAATTTAATTTCGCCGATGTTGAAAGAATATCCGAAAGTAAACGTGGTTGCAATATATCCGGATGAGGATTTTGAGTTATTAAAAAGCTATTCGGACAATATGCCGAAAGGCTGGATCGTCCTGGAAGATTATCACCGCACAGGCGAAGTTCGCAGAAAATATGATTTATTCGCCATTCCGTTGATGTATTTGGTTGATAAAAACAAGGTATTGATAATGAAAGATGTAAACGCAGAGAAATTAGAAGATTATCTGCGTAAAAACGGACGCTAAAAACGTTTGTAATTCTTACAGAATTTCGGTATCTTTGTGATTTGTAGTTTTTAAATTAAAACAAAACATATATGCACATTGTCGTTGCAGGAAATATCGGCTCCGGAAAAACAACGTTGACCGGCCTTTTAGCAAAGCATTTCAAATGGAAAGCCCATTATGAAGATGCTGACTCAA
The DNA here is from genome assembly GCA_031551725.1 of Bacteroidales bacterium. Lineage (GTDB taxonomy): Bacteria > Bacteroidota > Bacteroidia > Bacteroidales > P3 > JAVBNF01. The sequence continues at coordinate 8,224 of JAVBNF010000026.1, read as the reverse complement.
ATCCGTACTTGAGCAGCTTTTACGAAGACATGCGCCGTTGGTCGTTCAACTTGCAAGTGTATTTCTTGAATACACGTTTTCGTCAGATTGTGGATATCCGCAAAAAAGGCAAAGATGTTATTCAAGATCGCTCTATTTTCGAAGATGCACATATTTTCGCACCCAACTTACACGCAATGGGGCTCATGAATACACGCGATTTCGAGAACTACAGCTCTCTTTTCGAATTGATGGATCAATTTGTACCGTCGCCGGATTTATTAATTTACTTACGTGCTGATGTTTCTACATTGGTAAAACAAATTCAAAAGCGCGGACGCGAATACGAAAAAGCCATCCGCCTTGATTATTTGCAAAGCCTCAATGAACGCTACGAAGCGTGGATTGAAAATTATAAAGGCAAATTATTAATTATCAATGTGGACGATTTGAATTTTTCGGAAAAACCCGAAGATTTAGGCGCCATCATTGAAAAAATCGACGCTCAAATCAACGGTTTATTCTAATGAAAATTTTAGGCATCATACCGGCGCGCTATGCATCCACACGCTTTCCCGGAAAGCCGCTGGCTATCATCGACAGAAAACCGATGATTCAACGGGTGTACGAACAAGCGTCGAAATGCACATTGCTGCACAGCGTGTATGTGGCCACCGACGATATGCGTATTGCTGACGCCGTTGCCGCTTTCGGCGGAAAATATGTACTCACATCCGACCAGCATCCAAGCGGAACCGACCGTTGTTTGGAAGCCATGCAAAAAATCAGCGAAAGCGAAAACATCAATTACGACGCGGTCATCAATATCCAGGGCGACGAGCCGTTTATTGAACCGGAAGCAATCGAAACGCTTGCAAAAAGTTTTGAGCAAACCGAAGTGCAAATTGCAACATTGGCCAAATTAATTACAAATACAGAAGAATTACAAAATCCGAACGCGGTGAAAGTGGTGCGCGACGCCCGAAATTACGCTTTGTATTTCAGCCGCTCCCCTATTCCGCACATCCGCAATGCTGCCGCCGAAGAATGGACTAGCAAGCATCGTTTTTACAAACACATCGGCATTTATGGCTATCGTAATGTGGTGCTCGAAGCAATCACGCGTTTGCCGATTTCTACACTGGAAAAAGCAGAAAATTTAGAACAATTAAGATGGCTCGAAAACGGCTTCCGCATTTATGTGGGCGAAACCGAACTCGAAAGCCTTTCCGTAGATACTCCGGAAGATTTATTAAACATCCAAAAACAGTTTTAGTCATGGACATTATTTCACATCTCAAAACCTTTTTGAAAGAGCATAACGAAGCCGCAATCCCGGGATTGGGCGTGTTTTACACTTCAGAAGGAGCAAATAAAAAGCAAATTCTTTTTAAAGAAAAAACACCACGAAGCAAAGCCTTTATCAATCATATTGCTTTCGAAGAGAATATGAATGCAGATACTGTATTATCGATGCTTTCAGAATGGACCGGCGTGATTCTTTCGGCTTTGAGAGACAGCGGAAAAGCAGAAATTTCCGGTATTGGAACGTTTGAATTCAGAGATAATGTGGTGAATTTTATTCCGGCAGAAAATCAATTTGAAGAAGACGATTTGTATGGTTTGGAAGCTGCACCAAAAGAAATTGACTTGCAACAACCTACCGTAAATGCGACCAAAACAACGCCTGTTTATAAAGAAAAAGAACATAAACACAAACAAGAAAAACCCGAAAAGAAAAAAAGCAAACCGGAAAACTACACAACTTGGGTGGCTTTGTCGAGCGTGGCAGCAGTGCTTGTGATTTTATTCTTGGTTTATTCAATGTCGCCAACTGTAAAATGCAGCGTGGACAAAGGCATGGTAAAAATTGCGCACTTTTTCAAACCTAAACAAGGCTCCGCTCCTATCGTTATTCTTCCTCCTGCTTCAGAAGTAGAAGTAGAAATGGATGTTGCTGTAACAGAACAACCGTCGGAAAAAGCGGTTTATCACGTAATTGCAGGTGCTTTCAAATCACAAACCAATGCAACCCGTTTTGAAAAAACAATGCAGAAAAAAGGTTATACCACTGTACAAATTTACAATCCTGCACGCGACTTCCACATGGTAAGCATCAAAGAGACGACTTGTAAAGACGAGGCGTTGACCTTCAAAGCCAAGATTCGCAAAACTTCAAACATCCCTTGTTGGATTTATAAAAAATAACAAATGGGGAAAGGCAAACTTGCGAAATTCGCAGAAAACCTGACATTCCCGAACATGTTCCAACCGGAACTGGATGAGGATTTTAGGTTGAAGGGAAAATGGCGTTCAGACTTTTTTAAAAACGACCATCCGATTGTTTTGGAGTTGGGTTGCGGAAAAGGCGAATATACGGTTGGATTGGCTCAAAAATATCCGAATAAGAATTTTATCGGCGTGGATATCAAAGGCGCACGAATTTGGCGTGGCTGTAAGACATCGAACGAATTAAAACTTTCGAACGTTGCTTTTTTACGCACACGCATTCAACTTATAGAGCGTTTTTTTGAGAAAAATGAAGTGGACGAAATCTGGATTACCTTTCCGGATCCACAACCCAAAAAAGAAAACAAACGCTTGACTTCGCCCTGTCTGATTGCCGAATATAGAAAAATCACCAAATCTAACGCCATTATCAATCTGAAATCCGACGACACCGATTTTTATGAATATACGGTTGAAACCGCAAAAACATTGGGTTTTCCAATTCAAATCCAAACCGCCGATTTGTACCGCCCGGATGCTGAGCACTTGGAAGTGATGGAAATTCGGACGTTTTACGAGCAAATGTGGTTGGACATGGGTAAAAAAATCAAATACGTCCGTTACGAATTATGCAATTAATTTATAACATCGGCATTTATTTGTACGCTTTCGTTGCGCGTATCCTTGCGCTTTGGGATTCAAAAGCGCGCTTGTGGGTGCATGGGCAGCATGCTGCTTTTGCGCGTTTGGAAAATTTCGCGAAAAGCAGAAAAAACGCGCCATTGATTTGGTTTCATGCCGCATCATTGGGCGAATTCGAACAGGCCCGCCCCGTTATCGAAGCCATTCGCAAAGATCATCCCGAATACATTATTGCGCTTACATTCTTTTCTCCATCGGGATATGAAATCCGAAAAAACTACGATCAAGTTGATTTTGTAGGCTACATGCCTATCGATAAGCCTCGCAATGCGCGACGTTTTATAAAAACACTTAAACCCGAAATTTGTATTTTTGTGAAGTACGAATTTTGGATGAATTATATTCAAGAAATCAAAAAATCGAATGCTAAAATCTATTTTATTTCAGCCATTTTCCGTTCATCGCAACACTTCTTCAAGCCTTACGGAACTTGGTTTCGAAAGAAATTACATTTAGCGGATCTATTTTTTGTACAAAACGAATCTTCGAAAAAGCTGCTTCATACAATCGGCATCAAGCATGTTGTTGTAAGCGGCGACACGCGTTTCGACCGTGTAGTCCGCATTGCAAATACGCAACAGGAGTTTCCTGTCATCGAAAAATTCAAACAATACAGCAAACTATTCTTAGCCGGAAGTTCGTGGCCGGAAGATGAAGAACTGATTAAAAACATCATTTCCGAATATGAAGGAACACTGAAATTCGTATTTGCACCACACGAAGTACACGATGCGCACATTCGCCAATTGCAGGAAATGCTGCCGGTAAAAAGTTTACGCCTTTCGGAAATCGAACAGCACAACCCGGAAGAATTTGACATATTAATTATCGACCAAATCGGTATTCTCTCAATGTTGTATCGTTATGCTGATTTTGCGTATATTGGCGGTGGTTTTGGCAAGGGTATTCACAATATTCTGGAAGCAGCAACATTTGGAAAACCGATTTTCTTTGGTCCGAATTATTACAAATTTCAAGAAGCAATTGATTTAGTTAACTTGGGCGGTGCTTTTCCTGTAAAAACGACATTCGACTTGCAAAATGAATTGACCGTTTTGTTAGAAGACCATCAAACATACACACGCGTTTGCGAAGCATCAGCTCATTACGTGCAACAAAACAAAGGCGCCACGGAAATCATTTTAAAAAATATTTTCGGATAATGAAAGAAATTGCACATTACTTTCGTTCGCTAATTGAACCGGATGGCCGCACTCCGCTTCGCTCCGTTCACCATGACGCACGTCCACTACACCGTCGTCATGGCCAGCGGCGCAGCCGCGTGGCCATCCGGTTGTTATTAACCTACTTCGTTTTTTCAACCCTCAGCCCTCAATCCTCAATCCTCGCCCAAACCACCGACACTGCGCACGCTGAACACGCCGGTTCACGAGAAAAAGGACGTGTTTTTTATTATATCGATAAACCCGATCAAACAGGACTTCCAGCTTTCGATTCGGTAGTCGTAAACAATGTGAATGTGCAACGTTATCACCCATTGTACAAAAACAATCTTTTCTACGCAGACAAAGGAAATATCGGACAAATTGCGCAACTAATCGAATATACCAAAAATGAAAAAATCGGTTACGATTATGGTGTTGACCCGCTCAAACCCTACCGTTTTACGGTTGAAAACATGCCGTTTTACCAAGTCGCACAACCGTATACCTATTTAGGATATGCCAATGGTCCGAAAAAAGAACAGGTTTTTGAAGTCGGACATTATCAAAACCCGTTGCGTGGGTTGAATGTTGGACTGTACTATCGTGATATTTCATCGCCCGGACGTTATGTTTACTCGGGAACAACACATCATACCTTGCAGGTTTCTGCAAATTATTTTTCCAAGGATTCGCGCTATAAAGGCTTGATGGCGTATTATTGGAATAAAATGTTTGTTGACGAAAACGGCGGTATCAAGAGCGACAGCCTGTTTACGGAAAACCTTCAATCTGACCGCGATTTAATCCCAACCAACCTCATCAATGATAGCACCAAATGGCGCGAACATACTTTTTACACCAAACATTCCTATCGTTTTGCATCAAATGTGCATTCTGACTGGGATTTCGGCTATTTGATGTACACCGGAAAACTGAGTAGAAAGTATAAAGAATACGTAAGTTACACGCCCGAAAATCATTTTTATCCGATTGTGGATACGGCTTCGCGTGCCATCGACTCAAGTTTTTTCTATACTATTGAAAACACACTTGCCTATTCGTTCGGCGATTTGGAAAACATGCAGGATGCACGCTGGTTTAAGTTGATGGTAGGGTTGAATTATAATTTTAATTCCGTTACAACGAATTTTCAGCAAATGTCGTTTTACCAAAGCATTCCGTTTGTGAAAGCGCAGATTTATCCGTGGAAAAACCATATTTTACTGGGCGGGTCGTTTTCTGTTGTGAAAGGAACGTTTAACGACGGAGATGTTTGGACAGATGCTTTTTTGCGTATGCAGCTGAATCCGCAAGATCGTTTTGAATTCCGCATTGCATCGGGAACACAAAGTGCGAGCGGATTTATGCACACTTATTCCAGCAAGCACTATATTTGGCAAAACGATAATTTCAGCAAAGAACAAACCTTGCGTGCACAAGCTACGCTTAACTGGAAAGGCTTTTTGCTGAAAGGCGAATGGACGATGCTTAGCAATTATTTGTACTTTAATGAACATGGGCCGGCGCAGGCAACGGATAATTTTTCTGTTATCAAAGCTGAGCTTTCAAAAGATTTAAAGTTGGGCATGTTTGGTTTAGACAGTCGGATTATTTATCAGAATGTTTCGAGTTCGGATTATATGCATTTGCCGCAATTATTGTTCCGCGAATCGATTTATATTGATTTCACGCTCTTGCGTAAAAATGAAATCCGTTTCGGCTTTGATGTCAGCTACAACACTTCGTATTATGCCGATGCATATCTGCCGGAATGGGGTGCCTATTACGTGCAAGATCAAATCAAAACCGGAAACTATCCCTACATTGATGTCTTTTTAAATGCCAAAATCCGCCGTGCGAATGTATTTGTGGAAGTCAAGAATCTCAACGCCGGCTGGCCGGGCTACACCTACATCATGACGCCGCATTATCCGATGAACGACCGCATGTTCCGCTGGGGTGTGAGGTGGTATTTTTATGATTAAAAAATTATGCTTCCGCCGATGGCGAAAGGTTTATCGCGGATTGTGGGATTCCGCAGATTTTCGCAGTAGCTGCAATACATATTCACTCAACTAAAGGGCGCCTCGAAGAGGCAAATTACATTACCCGAATACACTCCGGGATTTTCGGCGCAGCCGAAAAGAAAAAGCCCGACAGCTGTTCCCACTGCCGAGCCTTTCCCATAGAAAAATACTATTAAAATAAACAAAAAGCGAGCCGAAATTCTTCATCGAAAACCGACCAAAGTCTCACAAAAGAATCAATAAGCGGCTCGCGCCTTTTTAGTGGTTGGTAGTTAGCATCCCTCGTATATCGTACACGAGTGAATCATTAAATACTAATTAATCTTGATACAACGCACTGAAAACCCGATGTACTTGGTGGTGCTGATCGTAGGATATACGTAACCGTTGTTGTAGTTCAGTCCGTATTTCTGGGTACTAGTCCAGTAGTAAGCCTCGCTGCCCTGAAGGTACATGCTGCCATCGTTGTTGCTGTAGCCGCCATATACACCACGCCAGGCTGAAATCCACGTAGAAGGACTAGTAGCGCCAGGCATCTGATTAAAATCGCCACAAGTGCCACCTATAGGCAAACGCCATCCATCTGGACAAATTCCCTGCACCCACTTATTCTGCCAATTAGATGCAGGACAATCTTGCCCATAACCACAACCATCCGGAAACTGCGTAGCCGCTATCCAATTATACAAATAACCATACGTGCCGTTTTGGCGGCATTTGCCCCGTAGCTCTGTACCATTGATATTCCAATTGGACACTTGGTCGTAAGTTGAACCCCAAGCTGCATTTACAGTCGTGTTCCAACCCGTAGTACCGTTGGGACAAGTACCCACTTCCAGATTCTTGGTCATCCACCACTGTCCGTCGGGCATCTTCTTGGTGGTATAAGTCTTACCGTCCCGGCCATCCGTTAAAACACCTGTAGCACCATTTACATCGTTGCCGGGTGCATTAATAACATGCGTGGAAGCCGTAGAAGCGCCAAAATAAGTTGCTGAAATGTATGGTGTATGGAGCAAACAAAATTCAACAATTTGAGTATTCAACTTACAATAATTCGGATTGGTACCGGTAATTCTGATTTTGAATGTTTGATTATTCGCAGAAGCCGATAATCCTTGCAGCCCCAATGTGATCTGCGAAGCTGATATGGTTGGATTAGAAACAAAACTTACGCCATTATGCGGTAAGCCTTCATGAGCGATCGAATATGTCCATGTGCCTGTTGAGAGCGCCGGAGATAAAATAAAATTATAAACACGGTTTATGCTTGCTGCTGAAAATGCAATTGTGTCGAGATTATGTGAATATCCACAATTATCAGTTGTTAATATTATTTGGGATGATTCCGTACATTCCCCCTCCACACATCTTATCGAGAGCGCATCCGAAGTGGGTTGAGAAGCGTTTCTTGCAATTGCACTGCTGGAAAAGCTACGGGAAACGGCAGCAGTTCCGCTTCCCGCACTTGTCCAGAAATAGGCTTTCGAATTACGATCGGCATAAACGCCCGTATTTACCCGATAGCCTGCATTGAGAACCAAAAGACTTGAATAATCATTATTTAATTGAGTGGACAAAGCCGTCCACTCTCCATCAGATGGCAAATGCCAACCATCGGGACAAACGCCCTGTTCGCCCGGCGTAGAATAAACATTGGCGGTTCCGTTATTTTGTCCGTAAGCCGTCCAAAAAGGATACAAAGCTCCTTCGTATTCGCAGCGCAAAGGGTCGGCCTGTGAAGTAGTCGTTGTATTGGGCGAAGTTGGAAATGGTCCGGGACCCGGGCAGTAATACGTTCTTTGTAAATTCGTTCCCGGAGCGGCAATATTTCCGGTCGTGGGCAGATAACCGAAAACCGGATTATTCAATCCTGTGCGGTAGCGCAAATTTTCAGCCATCCAGCGTTTGCCATCGGGCATAGTTACGGTTTTGTAGGTTTGTCCGTCGCGCGAGTCGGTGAAATCGGGGGCGGGGGTCTGGGCGAGGATTGAGAAGGCAAAGCAGAAATGCAGAAGTGCAAAAGTGCAGAAGACGGTCACTTTTCTGCATTTCTGCGCTCTTGCGCTTCTGCATTCTTGCATTTTTGCGTTTCTGCCACGAAGTAGTTGTGTTTTCATG
>JAVBNF010000046.1:0-12218 GCA_031551725.1 Bacteroidales bacterium | reverse complement strand
TTCTTTTAAGTGGGATGCTAAGGCGATCTCCGTGCCTTGAATTTGTAATTTCATAAAAATAATTTTAAATGTCTCTACATATATAAACGCGATGACACCCTAAATTATTTCTTAACAAATGTTAAAAATTTGTTAAATATTGACATCCAAAACAGAAAGACCCGGCAGTTGTTCCCGCTGCCGAGCCTTTCCCATAAAAAAACACCATTAAAATAAACAAAAAGCGAGCCGAAATCCTCCATCGAAAACCGACCAAAGTTTCACCAAAGAATCTAAGCGGCTCGCGCCTTAAAATTATCAATTTTTCACGCAGCGGACGCTTAATCCCACATCCTTGTTAGTTACCCCCATAGGATTTACAGTAGCATTTGCACTATAACCCAGACGGTAGCTGGTATAGAAGTATTCCTGCGTACTACTCCAATAGTCAGCTCGAGTTCCCTGAACAAGTAGATTTCCTTCAGAATTACACTGCCCTCCGTAAAGTCCGCTCCAGATGGAAAGCCACATTGCCGGATCGGAAGAGTTTGGCATATATTGAAAATCACCACACGAACCGCCAGTAGGAAGGCGCCAACCCTCCGGACAAATACCTTGAATCCACTTATCCTGCCAATTAGATACTGGACAATTTTGTCCAACAGCACATCCGTCGGGAAATTGTGTAGCTGCTATCCAATTATACAAATAGCCATAAGTGCCGTTTTGACGGCATTTGCCGCGTAAGGCGACACCATTGATATTCCAATTGGACGGTTGATCCGTTGTTGAACCCCAAGCCAGCTTTACTCCCAAACTCCATCCCGTATTTCCATTAGGACATGTACCTACCTCCAGATTCTTTGTCATCCACCATTGTCCATCAGGCATTTTTTTAGTGGTATAGGTTTTACCATCCCTACCGTCTGTTAAAATACCTGTAGCACCGTTTACATCAGCGCCCGGAGCGTTTATTACATGCATAGAAGCTGTGGAGGCACCGGAGTAAGCAGCTGCAACATAAGGGAGAGAGAAGCCTAACGACGGGTTGTGAATTAATTCTATAACAAAATTTTGTGTATCCAATATACAATAGTTTGGATTGAAACCAACAATTTTTAATGTGATAAATTTCCCACTATTTGAAGCTGATAAACCTGTAATATTAAGTGTAATTTGAGAAGCCGAAGGAGAAGAAATGCAAGCAACTCCCGGCGGCAAACCACAGCAAAGAGCTGAATATGTCCACATACCTGTTGATAAGGTTGGAGTTAAGACAATATCGTATATCCGAACAATCGAAGAATTCGAAAAAATAATAGTATCGTAATTAGTTTTTGCTTCTACATAAGTCCTGCAACCGGAACCGTACATATTTGAAACCATGCTTAACATAATTTGCGAAGTTTCAATACATTTACCTCCTTTACATCGTACAGAAAGTGCATCCGATGCCGGTTGCGAAACATTACGGGTAATCGTCCCACCCGAAAAGCTACGGGAAACGGCAGCAGTACCGCTTCCCGTGCTTGTCCAAAAATAGGCTTTGGCAGTGTTATCAGCATAAACACCCGTATAATCGCGCTTACCAACCGCAAGAACAGAAAGATTTGTAAGATTATTTAAAGCCGTTGTTGCCAGATTACTCCACTCATTGTCCGATGGCAAATGCCAACCGTTCGGGCAAACACCCTGTGCACCCATACTTCCGTAAACATTGCTTGTACCGTTATTTTGTCCGTAAGCTGTCCAAAACGGATATAAACATCCTTTATATTCGCAACTTAACGGATCGGCTTGCGAAGTTGTTGTCGTATTTGGTGAATTTGCAAATGGACCGGGGCCCGGACAGTAATAGGTTCTCTGCAAATTAGTACCCGGAGAGGCAATATTTGTTTTCACAGGCAGATATCCAAAAATGGGATTATTCAACCCATTCCGATACCGCAAGTTTTCAGTCATCCACCAATAACCGTCGGGCATAAGTACCGCTTTATAGCGTTGCCCATCGCGTTCGTCCGTTAAAATTCCTGTTGTTCCATCGGAATTGATTGATAAATTTGCCGGAGTTTGCGCATGTATTTGCAGAAACGCAAAAACGCAGAATTGCAGAATGAGAATAGATTTTTTCATGTTATGATTTATTTGGTTAAAAGTTTGACCAAACAAAAAGCGTGAATTGTAATCTTATCTATTTCGAGGTACCGCGAAGAACCCACAAGCAAATAAGATACAACCCACGCCATTATGCATAACACGGAAAGTATCGTTAATTCTTGCTTGTGAAAATTCGCGGTTTTCGAAATAAGAATCTTACGACCGGAAACAATTACGTTTCCGCTTTTTATTTATGTCTGTTGTTAATTAATTTCTATAAAATTTGATTTTAAATTTTGGCAAAGTTAAAAATATTTTTTGGATTTCTAAAATTTAATTGAAATTTTAACAAAAAATTAACATTTGTTAAGAAATAATTTGGGGTGTCATCGCGTTTATATAGGTGGATGATTCTTTAAACCTATTTCTATGAAACAAAAATACATTCCAAAAGTCAATGACAAACAATTTGAGGGTATGACGCTCGGGAATCTAAAAATCTATGTTAAAAATCATTACAACACAAACTTCAAAGGAAAAAGTGTTGTAAATGGACATAAAAACATTGTCATTTCTTTTCGTTCAGATGGAGTCAGACACGTTATCTACGCACGAAACGCCGGCTATGTGAAACTAAAAGCCATTGTCGCTTTAGACCAAATGATTAAACATGCCGTCTTTTGCAATTGGAAATATGGGACTACCACAGACTTAAAACAAGGAATCATTGGATTTCTACATTTCAAAGCAAAAATCAACATTGAGAACAAGGATCACATGTTTAGACTTGTTATTTGCCTTGATAAAAATGGAGTGTTTTTTTATGACCACTGTGTAAGAGTATACAAATAAAAAAGCCTACAACCTAAGGGATGGTTACCTTGCTTGAGCATTGCAGACTTTTTTTTTCTGTGATAAACCACAGTAATTCTGACGCAAATTTACAAAAAATATTCATAATGACAAAAAAATTATGGCAAAAAATTTTTATTCACAATTTTTTATTTTTTGGCACAGTTTTTGTTGGAATTTCTGCATAAAAAATCGTATATTTGTCGTTCAAAAAATCTCAACATTATGAATGAAACAGTTGATATTAAGGAATTAAACGAAAAAATCCAACAAGAGAGCGCTTTTGTTGACTTGTTGTCGATGGAAATGAAAAAATCCATTGTCGGACAAAAACACATGGTAGAACGGCTTTTAATCGGGCTTTTGGCCAACGGGCACATCCTGCTCGAAGGGGTTCCCGGATTGGCAAAAACACTGGCCATCAAATCGCTTTCCGAAGCAATCGATGCCAAATTCAGTCGTATCCAATTTACGCCCGACCTCTTGCCGGCCGACCTTTTGGGAACTATGATCTACAGTCAAAAAGACGAACGTTTTGTAACCAAAAAAGGTCCGGTGTTTGCCAATTTTATTTTGGCAGACGAAATTAACCGTGCTCCGGCCAAAGTACAAAGCGCCCTGCTTGAAGCGATGCAGGAACGCCAAGTAACGATTGGTGAAGAAACTTACAAATTGGACGATCCATTCCTTGTTTTAGCAACTCAAAACCCGATCGAACAAGAAGGTACATATCCGCTTCCGGAAGCACAAGTAGACCGTTTTATGCTGAAAGTGGTCATCGGTTATCCGAAAAAAGACGAGGAAAAACTGATTATCCGTCAGAATATTACGAATGCTTTTACAGCTGTAAACAAAGTTGTTGACAAAGCAGCCATTGTGAAAGCGCGCCAATTGTGCCGTGAAGTGTATCTGGACGAAAAAATTGAGAATTATATTACCGATATTGTGTTTGCAACACGTTTTCCGGCCGAACACAAACTGGAAAAATTTAGCGGTTTAATTTCTTTCGGAGCTTCTCCACGGGCAAGTATCAACCTGGCCCTGGCTTCCAAAGCCTACGCGTTTATCAAGCGCCGCGGCTATGTGATTCCGGAAGATGTCAGAGCCATCTGTCATGATGTCATGCGTCACCGTATCGGACTGACATACGAGGCAGAAGCAGAAAATATTACAACGGAAGAAATCATCAATGAAATTTTGAACACGGTTGAAGTACCTTAAAATATAAGATTGAATATTGAGGATTGAGGGTTGTTCTACTTTCAATCCTCAATCCTCAATCCTCAATCCTCAATCCTCAATCCTCAACTCTCAACCCTTTTTCTATGGAAACTTCTGAACTATTAAAAAAAGTACGTAAAATCGAGATCAAGACGCGGGGTTTGTCGCAGCAGATTTTCTCGGGACAGTACCACAGCGCCTTCAAGGGCCGCGGTATGGCCTTTAGCGAGGTGCGCGAGTATCACTACGGCGACGACGTGCGTTCGATTGATTGGAATGTAACCGCCCGTTTTAATCATCCATACGTGAAGATTTTTGAAGAAGAACGCGAATTAACAGTGATGTTGCTGATTGATATCAGTGCATCCACGTTGTTCGGTACTCAAAAACAGTTCAAACAGGAAATTATTACGGAAATAGCGGCTGTGCTTGCGTTTTCGGCCATTCAAAACAATGATAAAGTGGGTGTGATTTTCTTTGGAAACGGAATTGAAAAATATATTCCGCCGAAAAAAGGTAAAACACATATTTTACGTATCATCCGCGAGTTGATCGAGATTCGCCCGACAACCAACGGAACCAATATCAACGAGGCTTTGCGATTTTTAAATAATGTACATAAAAAACGTTGTACTTGTTTTTTGATTTCGGATTTTATGGATACTAGTTATGAAAATGCGTTGAAAATTGTATCGAAAAAACATGATTTAATGGCCTTACAAGTGTTTGATGACCGTGAAACAGAATTACCGAATGTAGGTTTGGCTCGTTTTCACGATCAGGAAAACCATCGCGAATTATGGATCGATACTTCCGTAAAAGCCAATCGTGAAGCGTTTCACCGACAATGGCTCTCGTTGGATGAACGAACCTATAAATTGTTTAAAAAGTACGCCATCCGCTCGAGCCGCATCAATACGAAAGAAGATTATGTGCGGCCGTTGATGAATATGTTCCAGCAATAATTATTAATTATTAATTATTAATTGTTAATGGTTAATGAGTGATGCATCCAGAAACCAGAAACCAGAAACCAGAAACTTTGAACACTCTCATGAGCGTAGCGAAGAAACCGGAAACTAAATAAATTATGCGTTTTATAAAAATATATTTACTATTTATCTTCGTTTCTGCGACGTTGTTTATGAACGCGCAGTCGCGTATTTCCGTACGTTTGGATACGAACAAAATTTCGATCGGCGACCAGTTCACGCTTACGCTGAAAGCCGAAGTTGCGAAAGATGAAACGCCGCATTTTCCGCTGATACAGGATTTTTTGGATGAAAATCAAAAAATCGCCATCATCAAAGAAAGTTTGGCAGACACAACTTCGAGTGACATTGCGGGTTTACGGGCTTTTCAGAAACAATTTTTGTTGAGTATTTACGAACCGGGAACTTTTACAATTCCGGCGTTAAATGTTCATTTGCAAAAACAAGGAGACACGGCATTAATCGCTTTATTAAGCGACAGTTTGATTATCGAAGTTTCTGCTCCGCAAATAGATACATTGGCCGAATTCCGCGATATCAAAGGCGTGATGAGCGGCGGTTATTCATGGAAAGAATTCATTCCTTACGGCATCGGGCTGTTAGTCATCGCGGCTATTATTATCGGTATCTGGCTGTATCGTAAACGCGAAAAAATCGTGGAACTTATCAGCAAACCTAAACTTCCGCCACACGAAATTGCCTCGCAAAAACTCGAACAACTGCGCCAAAAACAGCTTTGGCAAAACGACCGGGTAAAAGAATATTACACGGAACTGACAGATATTTTACGCGAATATATCGACGGAGCCCTGCAAATACAAGCTATTGAAATGACTTCCGACGAATTGCTCGAAGCCCTTGACGATTCGAAAATCGAACAAAAAGCTGAGTTGACAAGCTTTTTGCGCCCCATGCTGCGTACGGCAGATTTGGTAAAATTTGCAAAATCAAATCCCCTTCCCGATGAACATGACAGCAGTTTCAAGGCCGTTGAACAGTTTATTCAAAAAACAATTAATCATTCACCAATTAACATTCCGGTAAGCGAATAAAATTATGATTCCTTATTTTGAATATATCAGTTTTGAAAATCCAAAAGCCTTGTGGTTATTGGTTTTGCTGCCATTCATTGCGGCTTGGCAAATCTGGCAGCGCAGGCGCATTTTCCCGCGCATACGAATCTCAAACGCAGATTTGTTCAGAGATGTAAAGAAATCTTTGCGCCAACGATTATTTCCGCTTTTAGCCATCTTACGTTTATTGCTAATCGCAGTCGTAATCGTTGCGTTGGCACGTCCGCAATCAAGTTTGCGCGGACGGGAAGAAAACATGGAAGGCGTTGATATTGTTCTGGCCATCGATGTTTCGGGCAGTATGCTTGCAGAAGATTTTTCGCCAAACCGACTGGAAGCCGCGAAAAATGTGGCAGCCGATTTTATCATGCAACGTCCGAGCGATCGCATGAGTTTAGTGGTTTTCAGTGGCGAGAGTTTTACACAATGTCCACTCACTACCGACCACCGCATTTTGCTTTCGCAATTGGCGAACGTAAAAAGCGGTATGATTCAAGACGGAACCGCTATCGGCGATGGTTTAGCCACTGCCGTGAACCGCGTTCGCAACAGCGAAGCCAAAAGCAAAACCATTATTTTACTAACCGACGGCGTACACAATGCCGGTTCTGTAGATCCCTTGACTGCCGCTGAAATTGCGAAAATGTACAATATCCGTGTATACACCATTGGCGTTGGAACGCAAGGCGTGGCGCCTTATCCGGTGCAAACGCCTTTCGGCAAACAATATCAAAATGTAAAAGTTGAGATTGATGAAAAACTTTTGCGCGAGATGTCGAACATGACCGACGGTCAGTATTTTCGGGCAACGAACAAGAAAAAGTTAGAAGCCATTTTTAAAGAAATTGATAAATTGGAAAAAACAAAAATAGAAGTTTTATCGTTCGAAGAGAAATCCGACGAATACAAACCGTTGTTATGGTTTGCCTTGGCGCTGCTACTGCTTGAACTCTGTTTACGGTGGACTATTTTCAGAACATTCCCTTAAAAGTTAAAAATGAAAAGAAAAAAATCATTCTTAATTTTTAATTATTAATTCTTAATTAATTATGCTGCGTTTAGAACATATTGAATATTTATACTTGCTGTTGCTGATTCCGGCACTGGCATTGCTGTTCGGACTGTTTCTGCATTGGCGGAAAAAGGTTGCGAAACGTTTTGGAGATAACGAATTGGTTGAACGTTTAAGTCCGCAACGTTCGCATGTCAAGTTGACATTAAAATTTTCGGTTTTAATGCTGGCATTGGCATTGCTGATTCTTTGCATTGCCAATCCGCAAATGGGCTCAAAAGTTAGTAAAGCCGAGCGAAAAGGCATTGATTTGATGATCTGTTTGGATGTTTCCAAGAGTATGGACGCCGAAGATATCCAGCCCAGCCGTTTGCAGCGCTCCAAGCAATCGATTGTCCGTTTGCTTGATAAATTCAAGAGCGACCGTATCGGCATTGTGATTTTTGCCGGAGATGCATACACCCAATTGCCTTTGACAAATGATTACGCGGCAGCTCGTTTGTTTATCAACACGATCACAACAAAAGATCTTCAAACGCAAGGAACAGCCATTGGATCTGCTATTTCACTGGCAGAAGAAGGATTTGACCCGAATCAAAAAGGGAAGAAAAATAAAGCGATTATTGTGATCAGCGATGGCGAAAACCACGAAGATGATGCTATCGGCGCAGCACGCCAGGCGTTGAGCAACGGCATTATTGTGAATACCATCGGCATGGGCTTGCCCGAAGGCGGACCAATTCCGATTTATGAAAATGGACGCTTGACCGCCTATAAAAAAGACCAGAACGGGCAACCGGTTATTACCAAATTAAATGAAAAAATGCTCCAGGATATTGCCGAAGCGGGCGGCGGCACGTACGTGGGTGCCAACAATACATCGGCCGGCGTAGAAGCGATTTTTGAAAAAGTAAGTAAACTGGAAAAAATTTCCTACGAAGCCAAAGATTTTTCCGAATATCAAACGCAATATCAATATTTCCTGTTGGCAGCATTGATTTTGTTGATTGCCGAGATTTTTATTTTCGAGCGGAAGAATAAGTTTTTTAGTAATATCAATTTGTTTGGGAAGAAATAGTTCAGGTAGTTCAGATAGTTCAGATAGTTCAGATAGTTCAGATAGTTCAGATAGTTCAGATAGTTCAGATAGTTCAGATAGTTCAGATAGTTCAGATAGTTCAGATAGTTCAGATAGTTCAGATAGTTCAGGGAGTTCAGGGAGTTTAGGGAGTTCATTTAAACGTTAAACATTCAACGTTAAACGAAAACATGAAGAAAATATTTTACATAGTTATCAGCATTATTCCAATGTTTTTGCAGGCGCAACAAGTTCCGCAAAAAGACATCCGGAAAGGAAATCAATTATATGAAGAGAAACAATTTGCAGAGTCGGAAACTTCTTACCGCAAAGCATTGCTGAAAGATAACCAAAATATCAAAGCACAATATAATTTAGGGAATGCTTTGTATAAACAACAAAATGCGGATTCGGCGCTGAAATTGTACAATAACGTTGCCGAAAATCCGAAAGCGTCCGAATCGCAACGCGCAAAAGCCTTGTACAATGCAGGAAATGCGCACATGGCGAAACAAGAATATCAAGAAGCAATTGATGCTTATAAAAAATCTTTGAAAATCCAACCGAAAGACGAAGATACGAAGTATAATTTAGCTTATGCGCTGCAAAAAATGCAGCAACAACAACAACAGCAGCAACAAAAAGGCGGCGGCGATAATAAAGACAAGAAAGATAATAAAGATCAAAAACAAGATCAACAAGGAAACAAAGGGAAACAGGATAACAAAGGCGATAAAAAGGATCAACAAAACCAACAACAACAGTCTGGCGACAAGCAAGATCAACAAGGGCAAAAGAAACAAGGAGAGCAAGGGAAATCGGCCGACATGAAACAAAAAGAAGCCGAACGTATGCTCAATGCCTTGCAAAATCAAGAGAAAAACACTTTGGACAAAGTAAAAAAACAGGCCATTCCGGTTCAGAAAAAACAAACAGACAAAGATTGGTAAGCCATGAGAAAGTGTGTTTATATATTATTTTTGTTGTTTTCGGCCTTTCAGATTTGGGGCCAAGACGTAAGGTTTACGGTTTCCTCCCCCACTACGGTGGCGGTTGGACAGCGTTTTCAAATTTCATTTAATGTAAATACACAAAACGTTCGCAATTTTAAAGCGCCGACTTTTAAGGGGTTGGACATTCTTTCCGGTCCTTCACAATCTGTACAATCAAGCTATAGTTATGTAAACGGTGTTGGTTCTCAAAGTGTAAACGTAAGTTTGAGTTATGTTGTTGCCGCACCTAACACCGGAAATTACAACATCGGCAAGGCCAGCATTGAAGCAAACGGTACTGTTTACGAATCGGATGCTTTTACAATTCGGGCGGATAAATCGGCCCAACCCCAGCAACAACGGCAAGGAGGAGCGGCTTCGGCTTCGTCCGCCAACGCTCCGCAACAGCAAAATGCAAATGCGTCGCCAAAAATCAACGACAATGATTTGTACATCAAAGCCACCGTCAGCAATGCAAATCCGTATATCGGTGAGCAGGTGATTGTGACCTATAAAATTTACACAAGCATCAATGTGGCTCGTTTGAATTTTGTGAAAACGCCCTCCAATAAAGGATTTTGGTTGGAAGACTTAACAGAAAATGCAAACATCGGGCAGCAACGCGAAGTGATTAACGGCAAACAATATGTGGTTGCGGAAATCCGCCGCATTGCGATTTTCCCGCAGGAAATCGGCAAAATTTCCATTGAGCCAATGGAAGTGGAAGCGCTTGCGCAAGTACGCGTACAGCAACAACGACGAGCAGCAGATCCGTTTTCCGATCCGTTTGCATTTTTCGATGACGCGTTTTTCAATCCGGTGGTACAAGTACAAAAAGTATTAAAATCAAATACGCTTACGCTGAATGTGAAAGAGCTTCCGGAAGCCGGTAAACCTCTGAGCTTTTCCGGTAATGTCGGACATTTTGATTTCAAAACAACCTTGGACAAAACCAAACTGAAAGCCAACGAAGCGCTGACCTACAAAGCCGTTATCAGCGGAAGCGGAAACATCGGCTGGATTGAAAAGCCGAGCGTTGAATTCCCGTCCGATTTTGATGCTTATGACCCACGAACACAGGAAAACATTGTGCGTTCGGCCGGCGGATTAAGCGGCAGCCGATCGTTTGAATACCTCCTTGTTCCACGCACACAAGGTCAATACACCATTCCGGCGGCTGAATTCTCTTATTTTGACCCATCGAGTAAAAAATATGTGACATTAACAGCTCCAGAGTACAATATTACTGTGGATAAAGGCGATGGAAAAGCACCTGATTTAGCAGGATTACAAAAGAAAGATTACCGCAACCGCGACATCGAATATATCAAAACAAAAAATCTGCATTTAACTTCCGTTGATGCAAAATTATTCTTCTTATCGCCTTTATTTTGGGGCTTGTTAGCGCTTCCGCTGATTTTATTTGTATTCTTTTTTGTATGGAACAAACGCCGCATTGCGCAACAAAGCGACGTTGTTGGCATGCGCAACCGCAAGGCTTTGAAAGAAGCTCAAAAGTGTTTGCGTAAAGCAGAAACATTTTTACAAGATAATCAACGAGACGCGTTTTACATTGAGATTTCGCAGGCTTTGTGGGGATTTTTAAGTCAGAAATTCAACATTCCGGTGGCCGATTTATCTATCGAAAGTGTGCATAATGCTTTGGTTGGCAAACAAATTACGCCGGAATTAATCGACCAGTTTATTGCGACACTTAACGATTGTGAATTTGCGCGCTTCGCTCCTACCACCACACAAAAAGAAGACATGCAAAAAATTTACGACGAAGCGCTGGATATTATTTATAAAATTGTGAAAGAACTTAAAAGTTAAAAACGATGAAACCTTGGTTTGGAATATTATTTTTTGCACTTTGTTCTTGCACGCTCTTTGCCGCTAACGATGCGGAAACGCTCCTGGACAAAGGCAACCGTTTTTACGAGCACGGCGATTACCACAAAGCAATCGAGTTATATGAAGAAGCTGGGAAAACGCATATTTCCGATGCTCTGTATTACAATTTGGGTAATTCCTATTTCCGCATCGGCGCTTATCCGAAAGCAATTTTAAATTACGAACGTGCGTTACGATTGAATCCGGACGATGAAGACATTCAAACAAATTTAGCGATTGCAAATACCAAGATTGCAGATCAATTGGAGGCGATGCCGGAATTTTTTCTTAATCAATGGATACAGAAATTCACAGGATTTTTCGCCATTGATATTTGGGCGATATTAGCTATTTCCGTTTTATTTTTAGCATTTACGTGTTTGGGAATTTATTTCTATGTTGTGAGCTATGGTGCTAAAAAGGTAAGTTTTACTTTTTCGATGTTGTTTTTACTTGGCACCATTCTTTGCTTTGCTTCCTCGATGCGGCAATACAAGGAGTTGAACCGCACGGAATATATTATCATACAAAACACGGCTGCCTTGAAAAGTGCACCGAATGCGAGCAGTACCGATCAAATTATACTTCATGAGGGCAGTAAGGTTTCGTATATCGAAAGTTTTGAAAACTACGTTCGGGTACGTGCGATTAATGGCACACGCGGTTGGGTTCAGCAAGAGGCGTTAGAAAAAATTTAGATTTTTTGATTGCGCGGTGAGGCTGCGTGTATGGTCAGCTTCGCTGACGGGTTCATCGCAGATTTGCGGAGATGACGCGAATTTACGCAGATTTTTTCCTAACAGGTCTTATCCTTCAACTTAAAGCAAAACCTAACAGGATTTTAAGTGCTGTTAGGTTTGTCCGGCTTAAGCCGAAAGCGCCCCGCATCACAACATGAAAGGATGCGGGGATTTTGCTTTCGGACGCCCATTGCTGTGCGTGCTAACCGGTTTTCTATTGTTTCAAAAATATTACAAAATGAAAATTTTTGATTATACAGTGACACTACGTGTATGGCCAGCTTCGCTG
>JAVBNF010000061.1:0-19185 GCA_031551725.1 Bacteroidales bacterium | reverse complement strand
CAGCGCATCGTTGCCCTCTTCCATGAACGGAAGATGCTTATTCACGTTGGATAAATCCCGAACCTCAAACATCTCAAACAGCAAATCAAACTCCGAAAGCTCTTTCCAGAGTTTGTCCATGTCCACAGAGTCTTTCTTCTGCTTGGGTGCGGTCTGCGAAACCCCTAACAACGGAAGCAAGCAAAATAATATTAAAACGAGTTTATTTTTCATATTTCTTTGCAAAGATATTATAAAAATTTAGAATGAATAGCTATAAGTGAGTACTGTTGTGAATTCGCCGGATTTCTTTATTTCCGCGGAAGCGGATTTGGTATCTCTATTCATATAGCTTGCATTCATGCCAAGGTTGTGTTTTTTGAAGATTTTCCCACTCACATTAAAGCGCAACATATTTACGTTGGCACTCGATTTGTCGGGATTTTTTGAAATGCTTTCCGTCCAAGCCAACGAAGCACGTACTTTCTTTTTGAAAAACGGCCGCGAGAGCGAAATGGTCGGCGAAATGGAATTATTTACTCCATTTTGCATGTGCTGCATATTGTGCGAAATGCCCGCAGAGAGCGACAACAAGATAGGAGCAAAAGTAGTTTGATAGTTTAAACTTTCACTATTTACTTTGTTATTTGTACTTTCCAAGCCGCTAAATTCATTGTTAATCGTATTCACTCCTTGTTGCATTAATGAAAGTGTAAACGTGTGTTTTTGTTCGCCGAGTTTAAGCCCGTAAGCGATTGTCGCACTGGCATTGTTGGTTACCTGCACAAATTTAATGGAGTCGAAAACCACCATTTGCGAAGGTGTTGTGGATGAATTAAAATTGGAAAAATTTCCGGAAAAATTCAAATTTTCCATAATATTATACGACAATGTGATATTGCTAATTAAGCGGCGTTCGTTGGCTTCAAGTTGTTTTTGTAAATTATTCCGCTCCAACCCTCCCGAAACGGAGAGGCTGATTTTATTTTGCAAGAAAGAAGTGGAGCCGCTTAGCTGGATGTTTTCCACATCATTGGTCATATAAAGTGCACCCATGGTTTGATATTCAGGATCTACGCGTTTGTAGGTCATCCCAAGCGAAAACTTGCTGTGCGTGTAGTCGAGTTTCAAATCGTAGGCATTGCTATAGGAGCTTGAGATGCGCGGTTTGAAAAGGAATTTGAAGTTATTGGCATACGAATAATCGTTGAAAACGACTTCTTCCATGCGCATATCGCGTGTGTATGCACTGAATGCGTACTCAAAAGAAAGTGTCAAGAAATTTTTAATTACTTGTTTGGTACTTAATCCGATTACCATATTTTCCTGCGGTTTCACGTCCGTGGAGTCAGGCAAGTTGATGGATTTTTCTTTATCGGCGGCTCGGAAAAAAGTAATGCCAACATTGTTGTTTTGCGTGCCGATTTCGAGCATCCCACCGCCGCCGAATCGCTCGTAAACAGGTTCTTTCATATAAGACGAAGCGGTGTCGATATTGTATGGAACCGCTTTTTGCAAACACCCATAAAAAACTTTTCCCCGTAGCCAAAAATTCTGCGGCTGAAGTTCAATTCCCGCACCCGTAAAATTTGTTCCGGAATACGTATATTCTGTAAACTGCATGCTTCGTGAACCGATATGCAGCGTAGCCCATTTGTATTTCGGACTGATACCCACAATGTTGTATGACGGCGTATTAAAGGTTTTGTTTTGCGAAGAAATAAACATGGCAAATGGCGCATCAATCAACTCGAAAAACTTGAAATTGATGTTTGCCGAAATGGTATAAGCAAACGGATCGCGGCGGCTGTCCATGCCAAAGGGCTTGTACGCCGTTCCGCTAAGCGAAAATCCACCGTTGATCTTGAGTGGCTTAGCACCCTTAAGTTTGATATTTTCCAAATCTTGAGCAAATAAGTGAAAAGTTAAAAATGAAAAGTTAAAAATGAAAAAAATTATTCTTATTCTCATCCCAAATCCAGTTCTATATTTATGTTTGCAAATACCCATGTAAGGATAACTAACTCTTTAAATTTTAAACGTTCAACCTTAAACTATTTTTTGTACACCCAAACTTCGCCGATGATGTAATTGTTGATTTTCATTTTTCGCAAACGCTTGACTTCAGCCTGTGCATCTTCCGGTTTTACAAAATGGCCGGTATAAAGAAAATAATAAGTGCTGTTTCCTTCGAAAGGCATTAGCGAGGTCTCCAAAGATAGTTCTCTTAACAACAATTTTTGAAAATCTTTGAATCCTAAAAGATCTTGCCCCGCAGCAACAATCACATAATAGGCTTGCGGCGTTGAATCTTTTGCATTTTCTTCCATCACTTTTACGTCGGGAATTGTATTTATACGATGAGCACGAAGGGCAATCAAGCTGTCGATTTTGGAATTATCGATGCTATATAGTTCTTGTTTACGCTTGATTTCTTCGTTTTCTTGCTTGAGACGGTCGATTTCTTCGCCTTGACTTTCGAGCATGTAGCGCAATTGTTTTATATCTTCATTTAGATTTTTATCTTTGGATTTATTTTTTCCACTTTGTCGCTGCCAGCGGAAACCCAAAGCAACTTCATGTGTTGCACCCAAATAAGCACGATGTGCTGCATCGCCGGAAGCTATAAAATTATAGCAATAACTAAACATTAGTTGGTCAGATACTCGAATACCGGCCATCACGAAGGCATCGGTTTCGAGTCTGTAGCCTCCGCCAATCCAAAATTTATCTCCGTAGTTGAAGTTTGCCGAAGCGCCCACCTCAAAGGGCAAACCTTGTACGGATTGCGAAAGAAGCATCGCATCCAATCTCAATTCCTCATAAAGAGGTTGTTCGTAAGCAAGTGTAAAACGCAGGCTGCGCATTAATCGATAAGATAAATATTGTTCATTTTGTGTTTGCTCATATTTATAAGTGGGCGAAGTTAGGTTGTGTATGGAGAAACCGGCGCGAAAGTTTTTTAATTGATATAAAATCCCAAAGTCTATATTCGGATTAAAACGTGTTTCAACACCTTTAAAATCGGATATTTCAGTCGGATCGGCTGCAATAATTTTTGAAAAATCAATGCTGTTTTGTACAATTCCCCCGGAAATAGCCAGCGAAACAAAATGAATGTCTGCTATTTGTAGTTTGTAACGATAACTTGCCGAGATTCCCATGTTCTTAAAAATCGCTTCGATATTGTTAAATGCCGAAACGCCAAAAGCAAATTTAGGATTAGAAAAATTGCCATCCATCGTGAGCATATATGATTCGGGCGAATTGGGCATGTCTGAGAACTCGTTGCGCGCATGCAGAAACACGTTCATGTACGAACTTTCGCCCGCATACGCCGGATTGAGCAGATACGGATTGAGGATATTCTGCGAGTACGTGGGCATTTGCTGTGCTGAGGAATGAAGAATGAAGAATAAAGAATGAAGAATTAAAAAAAATATTTTTAATTTCATCAAAGGATTCATTCTATTTTTGTGTTTATAAAATTTCATAATGGGTAAACTAATTTCGTTAAACTTTAAACGTTCAACCTTAAACGATCATTTATTCCTTCCGCATCACTGCCAGTGCGCCTTTATAGACACGTTCGTCGTTATTAAAAGAAATCACATAATAATAGGTTCCGTCAGGCAAAATATCGCCGTTTTTGTTGCGTCCGTCCCAGTTGTTTTGGTAGTTGGTTGTTGAATAAATCAACTGTCCGTTCAGATCGAAAATCATCACTTTGGCATCGGGATAGTTTTCAATATTGCCAATCACCCAAGTGTCGTTCTGTCCGTTGCCGTCGGGTGTGATGAAATTTGCTGGAAACACTTTGTTATCATCTGTTACAAAGACTGTCACGCTATCCGAATTTAAACAGCCGTATATATCTTCACCGATAACTACAAATATCTGATTCTGTGAAATAGTTGCCACGGGATTACTCAATAAGCTGTTATTTAAAAATTCAGCCGGAAACCAGTTGTAGTATCTTCCGCCTTGTGCATGTAGCTCTACCGGCATGCCGCGCCCGGTTGTTGCATCTTCTCCGGCACTGATATTGGGAAGCGGATAGATATTAATTGTCCGTTCAATAGAATCTGTACAACCTCCTTTAGAGGACTGTACTTTTAATATGATTTTATAATCTCCCGGATTTGCATATAAATGCGTAAAATCTTTTAATTGATTTTGGGTTCCGTCGCCCAAATTCCATTCGTATAAAAGACTTTCGTTGGTGTTGATAAACGATGAGTTCACAACTTGTATGCGTTCGCCTAAACAAACATTGTCGGTGAAAAAATTAGCAACTGGATTTTTGTGTACAACAACTTGTTTTATTGTTTGATGTTCGCAACCAAAAAGAGTTTGAACATGTAAAGACACATTATACGTTTGCGGATTCAAATATTGTTTTTTTGGATTTTCTTCCGTCGAAAAAGCTCCATCGCCGAAATTCCATTGATGATTTTGGATAGAATCGTCTGTTGCAATCGAAAGATTTCGAAAAACAGTTATTCCTCCATTGCAAACTTCGTTGGCAGTGAAATCTGCAACAGGCAGCGGCCGTACTTTGGCATAATGCTCAATCGTGTCTTTGCATTGTTTGTCGGTTTCCACGATCAAGCGTACCAAATACATTCCGGCCTGTGTGTATGTTTTTACCGGATAGGACTGTTGTGTAAAAGTGCCGTCGCCAAAACTCCACTGATTGCGGTTGATATATCCCGATTCGGAAGAAGAATTATTTACAAATGAACTCTGCATGCCCAAACACGCCGTATCTACACTAAATTCCGCAATAGGCTTTCCGTTTACTGTGATCGTTTTGCTTACCGAATGCCTGCAATTTTTATCGGTACGCACCGATAAGTTTACATTATAACTTCCGGAAGCCGCGTAGAGATGCTTCGGATGTTCAATATTTGCTGTTTCCAAATCTCCGAAGGTCCATTGCCAACTTATAAGTTCCCCACTCAAACTTGTGGACAAGTCTTTAAAAGCCGTGCTGTCGCTAATACACACTTCGTTGGCCGAGAAATCAGCAACAGGGTTGGCATATACCTCCACTTGTTTGGTAATGCTTTCCGTGCAATTTTGGTCGGAAACAGCTGTTAGGGTTACGTTGTATTTTCCTGCAACCAAATAAGTGTGTGCAGGATGCGTATTTGCAGAAGCAGCCCCATCGCCAAAACTCCACGCATAGCTTGTAATAAAGCCGGAGGCGATGCCTGTGCGGTTCGTAAAATTCATTTCATTTCCGATGCACACGTTGGTGAATTCGAAATCGGGAATAGGAGGCGTGCACTGGGCAAAGGATGGAAAAAGGAAAAAGGAAAATGGAAAAAGTAAAAATAGTTTTTTCATTGGTGTTTAGGGTTGTAGGGGCAAACCAACGTGTTTGCCCTTATATGATGTTTCAGATTTTAATTTATTTTACGCGCATGATAAATGCGAGAACGTAGTATGGAGGGCGGTTTTCATGGGGCTGATTTTCTCCGGCAAATAACATTCTTACGGGAGGATTAAGAACATTCGGTTCATAACCGCGACTGGCTCCATCCCGAGCTCCGACTGTGAAACCTCCATCCCATTTACTTTTATCATTTTTGTATAGATTACTAAAAGTTAATGAACCTCCTTCGCGAGCAACACCTCTTGTTCTTTGTACCAATCCATAACCACCTTCTTTAACCCATGTTCGATACCCATAAGTATTCATTGTTCCTTCTGGATTATCATACCATTGTGTTCCTCCATCACTCTCGTTAACATCAGTGTTTTCTCCATCATGGGTATGTTTGGGCATTTCGGGAACGGAAAGAGCATAGTTGTTAAGCCCCCCTGTATCTTTTATTTTATAATCATACGTTTTTAGACTTTCTCTTGACAATGTTGAAGAATATTGTCCAGCACCCACAATAAATCGTCCTTTTAAATTTGGAGTCCCATTCGTTCCATCACAAAGCGCCCATCCATCCGGTGCTGTTGTTCCACTCCACATAATAATACCACCAATTGGAACAATGCCATACCCATTGGTTGCATTTACTGTTTTCGCATCAATTGTGTAATTTGTTGCATTGATATTTTGTGTAGTTAAAGCATTATTTATTGTCACAGGATTATTCAATGTGGTTGCACCGCTGTTCAATGTAGTCAAGGAAGTATTCATTGTGACTTCCGATTGAAATTTAGCTGTGCCAGTAATATCTATGGTGCCAATCACAATCATATTGTTGCTAAAAGTCATTGTATTGTGTCCGGTACTTAATTTTACAGTGTTTTTGAACGTATCCGTAGATTGCAATGGGTTCAATGCAATCCATTCACTTCCATTGTAGAAAAAATACATCTTTTGTTCAGAATCATAGACCAATAAACCTTTGGCTAAATATTCATTTTGAGCTTTTGTTCTCCGCCTCTCATTATCCATCTCCGGGATCAACAAGCCCTTGGTTCCTCCGCCATAAATATGCAAGATGGAAGAAGTATCGGGACTCAAGGTGTTAATTCCCACTTGGGCATTTAATTGATTTGCACAACATGCAAGTACAAAAAAGAGCATTAAAATTCGTTTCATTTTATTAGGTTTTAAATTATATTTCAAATAATCGAACGGGCGAAGATAACAAAAAATCTTCCAACGGAATACCGTCCGTTCCCACGGTAAATACATGTTTTGGCTTATAGGCTTCCGAGAAAAGCGCAATACCTTTATTGGCGCTATCTTTTCCGCTTTTCACTTCAACAGCTATCAGTTCGCCGTTTTTTTCCATTACAAAATCGACTTCATTATTGCTTTCATTCCAATAGTAAAGATTAAAATGCTCACGAATAGAAGCATTTAACAAATGAAGCCCAACAGCCGATTCTACCCAGCGTCCCCACATTTGCGGAAGCTGTTTGATTAATTCCAACGGATGTCCCACTTTGACTGTCATTAGCGCATTATTGAACACCTGGAATTTGGGTTTTGACGAGCGTTTGCGAATCATATTGCCCGAATATTTTTCCAAACCCGTTAGCAAGCCTGCACCTTCGAGCAATTTTAAGTAATTGGAAAGTGTAGTCAGGTTTCCATTTTCCTGAAGCTCTCCCTGTATTTTATTGAGTGAAACAATTTGAGCCGAATAAGCACTTCCGATTTCAAACAAACGACGAAGCAAAGCCGGTTTTTCTACCTTTGAAAGCATCAGAATATCTTTGGATATGCTTGTTTCTATTAAGGAGTCATTCACATAATTGCGCCAACGTTGTTCGTCTGCAACAAGCGGGGCTGCTCCCGGATAGCCGCCATATGCAATATACTGGTCCACCGTCCAGCCAAAAGCTTGCTGCATTTCGGCATACGTCCAATGCGTAACATATATTGTTTCAAAACGACCGGCCAATGACTCGGTCAAACCTTGTTGAATCAATAACCTTGACGATCCAAGTATAATCACTTTCAAATTCAAACCGGTAAAACTGTCTTTGTCCCATTCTTTTTTCACGACTTCACTCCAGTTATTAATTTTTTGAATTTCATCAATAACCAATAAAAACTCTGGAGCACCGGATAGCTGCATCTGACGTCTTGCGTTATCCCACGATTCCTTAATCCAATAATCGTTTGCCGCCGGCACATTATCTGCCGTGACAAACAAAGAAGCAAAAGGCAATTCCTTAATCAATTGAGTAACAATGGTTGTTTTTCCCACTTGCCGCGGACCGTATAAGACTTGTATAAAACGCCGAGGCTCTTCACCTAAACGCGTTTTAAGTACCTCTAAATAAGATCTTTTAATCATGTATAAATATTTATTTAGGTTAATGTAATAATTTATTTATTTGTTACAAAAGTACAATTTATTACATTAAAAACAAATGTTTTATTCCATTTTTTCATCCTTTATTCTTAGAAACTGTTTAAAAAATTAGACAAAAATTCTTTTTAGACAGGATTAACAAGATTTACAGGATGATTTTGCCGAAGGCAAAATAAAAAACATATTAATCCTGTTCATCTTGTCAAAATTTAAATAGTTTCTTAATTTCTAAAATTGTTCTGTTAAAATTTCATAATCGGGATGCGATGCAAACCACTTGCGTGCGGTTTCGAGGGCTTGCGGATAGTCTTTGGTGTCGATATCGCCGCTGGGCAAGGCTTTTAGCGGAAACTTCTTGATTTCCGGCGCCAGCATTTCCATAATACGGTAGCCGCACACCATTTCCATATCGCTGTCGGGATTGGACGAAGTGCAGTTTTTTTCATCGCTATTGAGCTGTTCTACCAAATAATCGAAAATGACTTTCTGTTTGGTGTAAACCAATCCCGGCAATAGCGAATACACCACATCGTCGTTCATTCCGGCACGTTTGACCTGATGCAGTACTTCACTCACAGCTATTTCGTCGCCCATACGCGCCATGGCCAGATAGGCCGCCCAGCGAAGCATTTTACTGTTTTTGCGGTCGTCGCCAATCGTTTGCAGTTGCGGGATAAATGATTTGAGCTGCAAATAGCCGCAGAGTTTCAATTGTGCTTCGGTAATGTTTTTTGGATTTCGCAACGCAACAGATAATCCGGATATTGCATTTTCTTTTGCCTTATCGGTGAAATAGGTTAATTTTACTTGCGATAATAATTGCGCTGCATTGTTACTCACCATCGTGCTCGAATCGGAAAGCATTTTGGACAATGCTTCAACAGTTAAATTCACATCTCTTCCTTTGCCATAGTTCGCAATAAGCATATACATGTCGCAAGTATAATAGCGAATGTATTCGCTGCTGTCGGACGCATATATGGCTAATAAATTCACCAAATCTTCACCGCTTTTCTTTGCGTCGTTTTTAAACATGCGAGCAACGTCCAAAGAGTTGTTTGCCCGTTTTTTCTCCATGGCCGATTGCAGGCGCTGATTAAGCGGCTGGGCATTTGCCAAAATGCTGCTGACAAGCAAGCAAGTTGTGATAATTAATCTTTTCATATTTTATGTATTTTATCTTATGATTAAGTTGACATCTATACGCTACCGAGCTCTACATCCTACAAATTTAACAACCATTTCCAAACAGGAACAACTTCGATTACTCTATCATTTATTTCCAACGTCCGTTCTGTATCCCTTGTGATGATTAGCAATTTTTTACATTCCAATACATTTGTAATTTTCAACAATGCTTTAAGCTCTCGATCAAGCGTACCATCACTATTATCAAGGTTATAGCATACCTGAATCGCGGTGTAAGTATCCGGGATATAGAAATCGACTTCAATTCCTTTATGATAAAAATAAACCGCATCATGACGTCCATATTTGCGTAGTAAATTTACAGCTACCAGATTTTCCAACAGCGATGTATTTCCATCTAATAAAAACAGGTTCAGAATACCATTATCTGTAAAATAATATTTAGGAATGGCTCCTTTATCAACCAGTTTTCCGGCTATGTTTTGTATCGGACTGATAAGCCAAGCATCTTTGGCATATTCCATGTAATTGATAACGGTTTGTGTTCCTACTTTTGCTCCGGTTGAGGACACAATATTTGCTATCCGTGTAAATGACATGGGTTGTTTCACACTTTCTGCCAATTTTTTAAATAAAATACGTAGTGCGAATGTATTTTCAACTGCATGGCGGGCTGCAATATCTCCCAGATAGATTTTCTGATAGACACTAGTAAGGTAATCTCTTTTCACAGAGAGTCCGGCGCCTTCAGGAAATCCGCCAAAAGAAAAATAGTCATTAAACTTTCGTAAAATATCGGCTTTCCCTTTTGTGGATAACAGGTGATTGGTTGTAAAGGGTATCTGATTTGCAGTTAAAAATTCTTTAAACGAATAAGGGTAAACATCCACGGGAATATAACGTCCGCCCAAAGTCGTTTGAATATCTTGACTCAACATCTTCGCATTGCTTCCCGTGATATACACCCTGTGTTTAGTATCGGCCATACGCCGGGCAAATTTTTCCCATCCGGCGATATTTTGGATCTCATCAAGAAACAAAACAGGCTTCTTGCCCGACATCTCCAAATGCGCTTCGAGCAACAGATTCAAATCCTCTGCCTGCATTCCTGTGAGTCGTTCATCTTCGAAATTGATGTATAACATCTCATCCCATTGCACTCCTTGAGCAAGCAACTGCTGCATCCGTTGATAAAGCAAATACGATTTCCCTGCCCGCCGGATACCGACAAAAACGTAGTTCCCCAATTCCTCAAACGTAAAATCTCGTGGAACGACGTTGTATCCGGGAACTTCCATACGATTGTCTGCAATAATTGTTTTTAAAATATCTTTGTTCATACTGCTTTTTATTCTATAAATAATACAAAAATAATACTTTTTATTTTATACACAAAACAAAACAGTTATTTTCTATTTTATAACAAAAACAATGATGCTTTTTCATCATCACACCAAACCCCGTTGGCTCCGCCTGTAATTGACAACTGATTCTCACTTTTGTAATCCGTTTTTATTATTCTATTTCTTTTTTCAACTTCCATTTCGTCATTCTTTTCGCAGGCAAAGCCTGCTTGGATAAAGGAGCTTAGGTGGAACCTAAGCTCAACAAACAGCATCCCACAGCCTCAGGCGAACGGGAACCTAAACTCAACAAACAGCATTCCACAGCCTCAGGCGAACGGGGTTTTCTGTAATAATGGCCCTTGTTACAACAGTATTTCCATCCAGAAATTTACAAACTTGCGCAACTTCCGTCCCCCGTTGACTTGAGGCTCTGCCTCAACCAGCGGCTGGTGTTCGGACGAGGTTCTACCTCGGTCGAACTATCCAAATAGGCTCTGCCTATATTATTAATATACTCTCGCATCATTTTAATACGTTTTTACAAACGGCCCCAAACGCATAACGTCAATCACAGCATCCAATTCCGAATAATTACGCGCACTTGAATATAAATAATCTTCTGCTTTGGCAACAATACCGGAACGCACCGGATTTTGATGAATGTAATTCAACTTCTGTTCCATAAATTTCTCACTATAAATTAATTCTGCATGATTTTCGTGTGTCCATATTTGATTTTTTTGTGTTGGTTTTAATTTTCCATGATATTCAAATACCATTCTCATCCAATCTCGCCGACTTTCTATGTTTTCATTGATAATTTCTAAAAACTGCCTGCTCGTATAGTTTTTAAAATCGCGGATAAAATCGCTTAAGTTAGCTGTTCGGCTTTGTGCTAACAGATGAATATGATTAGACATTATAACATATGCGTACAAGTTCAAACCTTTGTGCTCTTGGCAATACTTCAAACTTTCAATAACAATATCCCGGTAGCACTTACGTGTAAATAAATCAACCCAACCTACTATTTGAAATGTCAAATAATAAAGTTTTTCGTCGTCACATATTTTATAAGCTGTTGACATTGTTTTAAATTTTATTTTTATTCTTATTCTTTTCCCTTTTACTTTTTCCCTTTTACTTCCTTAGGCTGAGCCTAAGCCCATAACGCGAACGAGGTAGAACCTCGTCCGAACAACCCGCATTTCACAGCCTCAGACGAACAGAGTCGCCCTCCGCCTGAAATTGACAAACGCTTCTCGCTTTTGCAACCTGTTTTTATTATTCTATTTCCTTTTTCAATTGTCATTTTGTTTTTTACTCTTTCGCAGGCAAAGCCTGCTTGGATAAAAGAGTTTAGGTAGAACCTAAACTCAACAACACGCATCCCACAGCCTCAGCCGAACAGAGCTTCTTGTATATCGCTCCATTTGATTTGACTGATAATATCGTTGCTTGTATTTGTAAGCATATTTTTAACCGTTTCCAAGGAAAAAAACTGTTGCGCGTCGCTGCCCATTTTTGACAGCATCGCCGTTGCATTGTCTGTAATTCCGCTCATGGAGAGTTCTTTGGATTCTCCGGCAATGATTTTATTCACCGTTTGGCGTATCGTGCTATCAACAAAACCCACAATTGCATTATTAATCGAAGTATCAATAAAACTATTGATCGTACCAATAATATTTTTTTCAACCGAAGCTTCCACAGCTGTGCGCACCTCAGCTACAATTTCATTTTTGGTTGTGGTAATCACCAACTTGCAAAGCATTTATTTTTAGTAATTTACAATACAGAAATAACTCAGGCGATATCTAGCACATCACCTGTGCACTATCCAATTTATTTTCGAAGTCTTCCTTCTTCTGTAAAACGTCCTTCTTGTAGTGCTTTTATATATTTTGCTCTTTTATATGCGAGATCTTCGATAACTAAATAATCTTTTGTCACAAAATCTTTAATTATTACAAATTTTCTTTCCTCAAAATCTATTTTTACATACCTCAAATGTGTTTCCTCGTCTCTTGTTTCAACCGTATATATATAATTATCTGCAAAAAGAATGCTGTGTAAAAATATTTCTCCTTCATCTGGTAATACACAAAAAAGATATGAATCTAGTAATGTATCTTTCGTATTATCGTACATTGATAAATATGCATTTTCACCAAACCAATAACATAACAATAACATATTATGAGTTTCTTTTTTACAAAACAAAGCATTTATAACACGTTTAACCTTTACATCGCTATAAATGTTGTCATCTGGATTATATATTTCAATAGTCCGATACAAATCAGCCTTATTTTTTAGAAAGTATCGAATAATTATTTCATCTGATAAATCTTTTTGGTAATTGTAGCCCATTTTTCCAAAACTCAATGTATTTATCGTAGAGTCTTTATTTATCTCATTAAAATAAGACATCAATTTTATTTGTCCAAAATTTTTCTGAGCTATAAATAAACCCAGCACAATAATAATTATTTTTAGTGTTTTCATTTTTTTATATTTTTTCTTATTTCTGTTATTGTATATATTTTATCTTGATATAGACCTGTTATCATATAAGATGTCAAATTGACTTCTAAAAGATTTTGTTCATTTGCACCATCTCCTACAGTGCCTCTACCTGGATCAATAAATCGATAATATACCTTCCCATTTATTACAATTTTTGCAACAACCACAATATAATGAAATGTGGCTTTATTCTTGTTGTATGTTGTATCTTTTCGATTCTCATAATGTACCCCAACCACAACAGGTTTATCTGTTGATAAAGCATTATCCAAATATTGAACTCCTATGTTAAAATTAGTAGGGTTACTCATTAAATCGGCAAATTCTTTCCATTTTTTATCATTTTTTAATCCCACGATATCTATTGCTTGACTCCGATCTGTTCTAACATCTTTCTTCTCTATTATATAAAGGCAAGCAGCATAGCAACAGCTATTATATTTGCATTTTTGAGGAGTACAATTTGAACAAGAAGTTCCACCATTACAACATTTAGCAGTATTTTTACACCAATGACATGCTTTGCCGTTCATGACAGAATTATATTGATTTATCCATTGAACATTTTTAACGATAAGGTTTTTTGTCTCTGCAGGTTTTGTCCCTGTCAATTCCCATAAAATATCAAAAACCAATTTATTCAAATTATCAATTGTCAAAACACTCATAAGAAATGGATAATGTTCTATTGAATAGATTGCAACATTATCATAATTCTTTTGAGGAAATATACTGGCTTCTAAAAGTTCTTTAGATGGTAAAACAAAAACACTTACATGATAGGTATAACCAATTGTTAATAAATCAAAATCCTGTGTCTTTAGGTAAATATGAACATCCAACAAAGGACATGTATCTGCACCAAAATGCAAACGCTCCTGATTACCTCCCAAATATTCTTCATCATCTAAAAAACACATGACCTCTATTCGGATTTTTTTCATATCTGCAATTGTAGACAAGTATTCCCCAAAATCTCGATTCGTTGTATCTGATGCCAAATAACTCAATTGCCCTTTTTGAAAATCTTCTATTCGTATCAGATCTAATGTTCGTGGAAAATTCAATAGTTCATTTTTAATTCCCCGTTGGCTTGAGGCTCTGCCTCAACCAACGATTGGTGTTCAGACGAGGTTCTACCTCGTCTGTGCTATCACCAAAGGCTTTGCCTTGCATCACTAAACTCATAACATTCACATCTATTTAATCATTCTACACCTTTTCACTTTTACTTTTTCACTTTTACTTCCTTAGGCAGAGCCTAAGCCGATAACACGAACGAGGTAGAACCTCGTCCGAACATCTCTTCTTGTTCAATCCACAGCCTCAGACGAACTGAGGCTGGCCTCAACCGACGAAGGATGTTCAGACGAGGATTCTTCCTCGTCTGTGCTATCATTTCAGGTTCCGCCTGTTGTATTTCCAATCTTTTAACTCTCATTTTTTTAGTTGTTTGATAGGCAAAGCCTATCAGGATAGACGAGCTTAGGTAGAACCTAAGCTCAACAAACCACATTTTACAGCCTCAGGCGAACGGGGGGTTCACAGCCTCAGGCGAACGGGGTAGAACCTCGTCCGAACAAACTGCATTTCACAGCCTCAGACGAACAGAGTAGAACCTCGTCCGAACAACCCGCATTTCACAGCCTCAGACGAACGGAGGAACCTAAGCTCAACAACCCTTTATTTCACAGCCTTAGCCGAACGGGGTTTAGGTAGAACCTAAACTCAACAAACCGCATTTCACAGCCTCAGGCGAACGGAGTGACATCTAGGACACTACCCCTCCACTCAATAGCTACAATACTCCAATGACATTCACACATAAATATTGTATCCGATACTTTTTTTATCTTATTGATCTTTATTTCCTCTGTGAGTTCGTTTTTATTACCAGAAATTTTAACGTAAAGTTCATGAAAATGATAGTCTTCTACTCTCATTTCTTCCACAGTCATCCCTTTATTTTTGAGATAGTTTAGAAGTTTTTCTATTGGAGGACATACCTCGCACTTATCCACATATCTACTCATAAAACAATTATTTAAGAATTATTTCTTTAGAAAATTCGAGCATATCTGTATAGTTTTCTATGAAAATTTGCCAACCTCCACCATCTCCAAATTGTGGATTAGCCTTTGCCTTAGATATAACAACTTTAACATCTTGCCTTACAACGTATTCCCCTAGCTTTGAGCGATATCCCTCAATGGGGTGTGGTTTCACCTGTAACCTATTCCATAATAAAGCTTTATACCCACTAATTGATTCTACATCTTTTATTGTTGTATAAAATTCTGATTGACCAGGTAACCCTCCGTATACTTTGGTTCCTTTTGGAATCTCAACAACAATCCACTCATCGATACCTATGTATGCGCCTTTCCCTTGCCATTGCTTGGCTTTCTGTAACAAGTTAAAATCTACTGTTTCTTTTGTTAGAATTCCAGTTTCAGAGTTAAACTGAAAGAAGACGTTATTTACAAGCTGTTTTATTCGCCATCCAACTTTTCCCGAACTTTCCTGCACAAGCTCTAGAGTAGCCGTTTTAGTAGTTGAATAGGCCGCATTTTCAGCATATACCACATCGTCGAACGTGGAAAGCACCTTGATGTTTGAACCCGCTTGCATCCAATTCATTGGCCGCATAACTCCTTTGGTATTGAAACGGGCGATCTCAAAATTTAAGTTAGTATAAAGAATGATTTCAGATGCCACAACCTTGGCTTTATATCCCAAACTAC
This sequence comes from Bacteroidales bacterium, assembly GCA_031551725.1. Lineage (GTDB taxonomy): Bacteria > Bacteroidota > Bacteroidia > Bacteroidales > P3 > JAVBNF01. The sequence goes on along the minus strand of JAVBNF010000061.1, from coordinate 3,642 downwards.
CAATCGATTGCAGTCCTTTGCCAATACTTTTGCCCGCTATATTTTTAAAACCTTCAACGGCCGTTTTTCCGGCTTGAGTGAGTTTCCCAAAATTGGCTTGCGGCGCCAAAACACAAAACCCTAAATTCAGCCACCATTCCACATCCGTGAGCGATTCTGCCCACATATTGGCAAGTCCACTCAACGAGGTGGTTACATCTCGAGATTGAAGTCCGACTATCGTTTTTAGTTCGGATTCAGAAGGAGGACCATGAATATAAAACAAGTTTGCTGCACTCGTATAGATGTTGATTTTTTCTTTAAACAAATTAAAAGATTCCGGACCGATAAGGTATTCAAAGCGATGCTGCCCGTTTACCTCTCGCACCGCATTATAAAAACTTAGTTTATTCTTCCCGTCAAAATCTTTATTGTAATGAGGCTGCAATTGATACTCTCCAACAATAATATCTTCGGTTGGCGTGACAGAATGTGTGGCATAAATAGAAGAAGTCTGCCCTTTATAAATATAGTCGGCAACCTCCCAAAACTGAATGCCTTTGAAAAAATCACCTGTCGCCATCACATCCTCTTCCTCCTGAAACAAAAACATTCCACCGGGAGGGTCGTGGGCTTGATCCCACTGGTATTTCGCAAGCTTGTCTTGACGGAAACCACCGGAAGGAAAGTCCATCACCTTGCTCATCAAATTAAAATGCAGCGTAACTCCAAACTCTTTTTCCGGATGCTCCAAACAAAAAGCACCGTGCCCCAACTCGTGCGCCAAAATCAAGCTCGTAAAATCTGCCGTTTTTTGCAAGGCCACAAATCCAAACTGCCGCTTCATCGGCATATAGCCCTGAACAGCCGTTTGCGAAAAGCGGGGAACAACAAAGATGTAATACGTCTTTTTGTCGATGGGGTTGTCTTTTTTGTAATCGCGGATAATATCATTCATCTGCGAGGAGTAGTTGCTGAAAAATGAATTGTCGCCCACCTCCAGCTTATCTTTGAACGCATCCGTCGTGAAAACTTCATCCACACTCGTGTTGCACTCAATAACCGCTTGTTTGTACAAGTTTTTCAGAAGTTCACTCAAGCCTGTTACATCCGTTTTGTTTACACCAAGCGGAATCAGTTTTATTGTGATATCTTGCTTATCATAAACCGCCAAGTCAAAGCCTGCAAGCGGAACTTCAAAGTTCTTGTTCAACAAATTCGCTGAAACCGTATAATCGCCCGCCGGCATGCCCGAAATCGAAAAACGGCTTGCGGTGTCGGTGCTTTTCAGTTCTTTTTGAAAACCGTTGCTCCCCATAATCCGAATGGGTTTTGCAACCGTATCAATCAGCATTTTCTTGATCGTTGCATCAACATCAATCGATTGATTGGATTTTACAGAATACCATGGCAATATCTGCTGTTTGTTGTTGATAACAACACTGTGGTATTGATTTTGCAAAGCGATGTTCGGGATTTCATCTTTAGCATTAAAACCTTTTACCGGTGTTAGCGTGGCATACACCGGAAAATCCGCTGCACCTACCAAAATCATCAATGCACCAATCACTGCGCTGTTCAGGCGGTCGCGCGTGGGGCCGATGATTTCCGTGCCGATGCTGTCGGTTAAGAAAGCGTTCATGGCGTCGTAGCGGTCTTGCGGTATTTGCTTGGTTTGCTCCAGTAAAAGTGAAGGTTTTATTTCAATCGTCAGTTTGTGTCGATAGCCTTTGGATTCTATAAGTTCCTGCGGTTCTAACTTTACATCAATCTGTAAATAAAGTCCATAATCTTCTTTTTGCGATTGCTGGTAATCCTTTTTATTGAGATTCGACCACAAATGGTCTTTCTCAACATAACTCCGAATACGAATGCCGATTTTGGTTTGCTGATAAAAATAATTCGCAAAATCGCCCAGCGGAAGATTCCCACCGTCCGAAACAAGCATGCCTTCAGTAATATTCGAGAGTCGGCGCACCTGAAAAATTTCTCTCAAAATATGGTAATCCAAGAACTCGTCAATCATCTGTTCGAGGTTGTTGGTATCGCGAATGGTCGGCTTCTGCGAAAACCCTAACAACGGAAGCAGGGAAAAGAATATAAATATTAGTTTATGTTTCATAAAATTTTAATCTTCAAATATACAAAATTTTTAGGAGAATTTCTTCTTAGCTTCCATTTCGACACCAATTTTTAATCCTAATACCGTTACATTTCCATACATTTTACCGGATAGAACTGCTTCCGGTTCGGAAACATAAATCAAATTACCGCCGAAATTAATCCCTGCAAAGGTAATGCTGCCGCTTTTTAAGGGCGTTTTCCAATCGGCCCCAACGGCGGCCAAAACATCCAACCAAACGGCTGCTTCTTTGATTTTAAACGGTTTCCAAAATACTAAGGTTTGCAAGCCAAAATCGTATCTGAATACCGACCAGGCTTGAACTTTGCAAACCCGCGGCCCAATCCACGGCGAGCGGATATCAATATCCACATGCTGAAACAGCCCTAAATCCAAATAGCTTTTATTTAACTCAAACCAGCCACCCATTTTTACAAAGTCGCGGCAGAGCAACTTGGCTTGAAACGGTTCTTGGCGTGTCCCCACAGAAATGCTCCAATCGTCGGGAGTGATGTAAGCTATAAATTCGCCCCCTGCACACAAGAGTGGGGCGGTATTGGTGGTTACTTTTGCATTGGTATAAAATGTTTTATCAATGCTTGAGAAAATCATGGAGCCTTCACCTATAATTAAAGATTTGCTGATGGTTGCGCTCATTTCTTTGCCTGCTACCTCTACCGACGGTGTTTTGATAACTTGATTTGCTGCTAATACATCGCCATACATGGCCATTTTAAAACCTTTATCCAGGATGGTTAGATTTAAATCAACGGTAAGATTGAGGATGCCTCCGCCGGATTTATCAATAAAAGAGGCTTTCACACCGGCGCCAAAGTTTACATTTCTATCCGGCACATAAGGCGCGCCTTTCCCATTTTGGTTCATGTGTTGAAATACGCGACCGGCGGCAGCTGTTAAATCGAGCGGTACAGGCCCTAACGGAACCCGGATGTTCGATACTCCAAACTCCAAAAACCAGTATTTAAAGGCACTGTCGCCATACTGAATCGTATTGCCATTCACATACATTGCGTATGCACTGAATTCAGAAGGTTTCTTTATGGTCGCGTTGATGCTTCCACGCCAGACTTTACCGTAAGTCGCATCGCCGGTATCTAAATCAATGTATCCTTCGCCATCAGCAACAGTTGTTTGAAACACAATACGAATCGGATCGGTTTTAGAACGGTTTTTTAAGTTAAAGGCCATTCCAACATTTTGTAGTACTGCCGAAGCTGCCGCTCCTCCATATTCTCCCAATGCTTTGGAGGCTGCGGCTGTCACCGCTTGTGTCACAAGACCATTGGGCCCTTTAAATAACTGTTCTACAATGTTATTCTGAATATCACTCCATTTAATTTCACTTATAATATCGTTGCTTGTATTTGTAAGCATATTTTTAAAGGCAATTGTTGGGACAACGCTGTTGCAGAGTCATATTTTAAAACATTAAAATCAGAATTAATTTATGGGAACAAACTTATTTCAAAGGCGGAAATGAAGTCGCTGTTATTTGAATATGTTGAAATATATTACAATCA
>JAVBNF010000052.1:0-32676 GCA_031551725.1 Bacteroidales bacterium | reverse complement strand
CCCCAATATTCACAAGCCAACGGATCGGCCTGATTAGCGGAATTATTCATTGGCCCAGGACCCGGACAGTAATACAAGTTTTTCGAAGCGGCAAAGGTATTTGCACTTGATGCCGGAACATTGGGAACAACAGGATTATCCAGCCCCTTGCGATACCGCAAGTTTTCCGCCATCCAGCGCTTGCCATCGGGCATGATCACAGTTTTGTAGGTTTGGCCGTCGCGCGAGTCGGTGAAATCGGGGGCGGCGATTTGCGCAAATACCGGCAGAAATGCAAAAATGCAGAATTGCAGAAAAATCCATCGTGCGAACCGTAGGGGCACCCCTTGTGGGTGCCCTTTTGATGGGCGTATGCAATACGCCCGCACATTGTCGTTCGAAGGGGCAACCGCAAGGGTTGCCCGTACAGCCGCAGTCGATAATTGTAATTGTGTTTTCATGTTGTGTTGTATTTAATTGTTAATCATTTTCCAACAAGCCCCGAAGGGTCTGTATATGCATAACAAAAAAGGCGCGAGTTGAATTTCTTATTTTCAAGAGGTACTGCTAAGAACCCAAGACTAAATAAGACACAACTCACGCCGGAACACAGCATGAGCGTATCGCTTATTAATTCTTTAGTCTTTGAAATTTAGCAGTTTTCTTGAAAAGAATTTAAGCTTACGCTTTCTTTATTTATGTTTAATTAGTGTTTTTCTATATATTTTTGTTAATTTGTTTTCTCGTTAACTCGTCACCTTGTTAACTGATTATTTTCGCAAAGGTATAAATTATTTTTTGAAATAAAAAATATTACAGCATTGGGATAATGGTAATAAATACCCCTGCAATAATTGCAGAGGTAATTACACCTGTGATATTCGCGCCAAGCGCTTCGGGCAAAATCAGAGAATGAGGATTGTCTTTTGCAACTATTTTTTGAGCAACTTTGGCCGTTGTGGGCACACAACTAACACCTGCAATGCCAATCACAGGGTTGAAGTTGCCGCGTTTGATGAAATACATGATGTATCCGCCGATAATACCGCCCACTCCCGAAAGGAAAAGCGCGACAATACCCAAGATCAAGAGTTTTAAGATAAGCGGATCGAGTAATAATTTCGCATCGCACAAAACACCCAATAAAATGCCGAGAAAGAATGTTGAACCATACAAAAGCGGACCGCTGACAAAACTAATAACATGTGTCAATCCGGATTCTTTGATTGCGATTCCGATGAAAAGTGAGAAAAACAAAGGCGCCGCCACCGGAAATAGTAAGCAAAGAACAACGCACAATACGACTGCCAACGAAAGTTTGGTACCCGAACCAAAGTGTTTGGTTTTTTCTTTGGAGCGGTCCATTTTGATTGCGCGGAATTTTTTCGGAACCATCAAGCGTACCAGATAAGGGTATCCGCCATACGTTAACCCCAAGTACAAGTATGCAACTACGGTAATCGGTACAAATAAATTTTTGGCTAAGTTTAATGAAACAAATAATACCATGGGGCCGTCGGCGCCGCCAACCATTGCTGCGGAAGCGCTTTCGCCGGGCGTAAGTCCCAATGCATACGCAATTGGAAGCGTTGCAAATGTTCCCAATTCCGCGCAAAGCGCCAGAAACATACTCTGAATGGGCTTTGCAAGCAGAAAACTCATGTCGAGCATAGTTCCGATACCCATAAAAATAAGGCATGCAATAAGGCCGTTGCTGAACATATACGTATAAACCGGTTGCAGGAAATTGATTTGCATGATGTTCATCAATTCGTTGTTGTCGGTAACCATCGGATCGAGGAATAAGTTTCCTTGAATGCCGCCTGGCAAAATAAGCACGCCGGCATTAATAGCCACCATTCCCAACCCCATCGGAATCATTACCAACGGCTCAAGAACAGATTTACGACCCAGAAAAACAAGCAGAATACCCAGTAAAATCAACCCAATACGGGCATACATAATGGCCGGATCGGATTGCAACATGGTTGAAATCCCTTGAAAGATATTATTTAAATCGTACTTTTCCATGTTTGCTTATTTCTTGTCTTCGTAAAAATGTTTAATTAAATCGCTGGTTCCGTCGTCGTTTTCATCTTCTCGAGGGATGCCCCGATAGTAGTTAAACAAAGCATAAATGGTATCCACATCGTCTTCTTTTGTGGCAGAAGAGTTTCTGTTTTCATGCAAAAAACGCAAGAGGTCAATGTCGGGAATAGCTTCCAGTGCGGTGAATTTTGCTTCCACTTCTTTTTGCAAAATCCGTTGTTTTGCAATTTGCATTTCCATTGCGGCAATGGACTCGATAATATTTTTCTTTGTAAATGTTAGGAACATCCACGTAACAACCTGCAACAGCAATGCAACGCCGAGACCGACTAAAAAAGTAAAACCCATCATAGTGAGGGTTTCAAAAATTATTTCTTTCATGTAAAAGATTTTTTGCAAATGTACGAATTATTTTGGGACGAAATTCAAATATTGAAAAAATTACGCGGTAACGCTATGCGTATTGTCAGCTACGCTGACGAGTTTATCGCAGATTTACGGAGATTACGCGGATTTACACAGATAAATAGATTATTAAGGTATTGAGAAACCTATTCCCGTGCGGCTTTTACGTCGAGGGCGTCGCGGAGGCCGTTGCCCATCATCATAAAAGCCCATACCAAAAGCATGATGCAGATGCCGGGCAGGACGGCTAAATAAGCGGAATCGAGAATGATGTATCCGTAGTTTTCTTTGATCATGGCGCCCCACGAAGGCACAGGCGGCTGTACGCCGATGCCCAAAAAGCTCAAACCGGCTTCAAGCAAAATCGCGGTTGCGAAGTTTCCGGCCGAAATCACAATCACCGGAGCCATTATGTTGGGAACAATGTGTTTGAAAATAATCTGCCAATCGCGCATGCCCAGTGTATATGCGGCTTCAACAAATTCTTTTTCGCGCAAGCCGATTACTTGTCCGCGAACTACCCGTGCTACTTCCACCCACATGGTTAGCCCAACGGCAACAAAAATTTGCCAGAAACCTTTTCCTAAAGCAAACGTAATTGCAATTACCAATAAAAATGTGGGGATTGACCACACTACATTAATCAGCCACATGATAAAAGCATCTGTTTTTTTGCCGTAATATCCGGCCAAAGCGCCCAAAAGGATTCCGATTAACAAAGAAATACTTACGGAAATAAATCCGACGGATAAACTTACGCGCGATCCGATCATTAATTGGCTCAAAACATCGCGCCCGAAACGGTCGGTGCCCAAAATGTATTTTTGTTCAATAGTGCGGTATTTTTGTGGTGAATAATCGTTAAAGATGAGCGTTTCGCCGTTATTGGGCGTATCTCCGGTATAGGTTTCTGCGATTAGCGAATTATTTCGAATTTCGAATTTATAAACAGGTATTTCCGTATATGGATTTTCCTCTCCAAAGAGCATTTTCTTTAGAAAAAATATACGCGGTGTTTTCTCTTGTTTTTTAATTTGCAAAATTTGCATGCATGCGCCGGGTTTCTGCATGCTGAGTTCCAAATGTTGCTGGTTGGCGTAAGGCGTTTGGTCGGGCGTAATCAAATATCCTAATAGCGAAACTGAAAAGAAAAAAACGGCAATTACCAACGCAAGCATGGATAAACGATTGCGGAGGAATTTCTGCCATGCGATTTTGCCCGGAGAAGCGGAGTAGTCAATATTTGTTTTTTTCCAAAACATGAATGATTATTAGGATTGAGGATTGTAGGGGCAGACCTACGTGTCTGCCTTTATCAATAATTTAATAAATTTGTTTGTTTAATTTTGATTTTTGCCAATTGCCGTATCGTAAAAAAAGCGAGCAAGCAATAAATAGTGTGAGGAAATAGGTAATTTCGGCACACCAAGCTAATTCCGGCCTTGTGGGGAAATGAACGGTTGCCATTTCAACAGTCAGTAAATACAAACCGATGGCGCAAAGCTCTATTAGCAATGCTTTTCGTGTATTTCCGGTGGCGCTGATGGCGCTGTAAGGAATTGTTGCAACCGCAGAGCAGATGTTTGCAATGGCGATTACAAATAACGCATGATAGCTGTTTGCTGTTAAATAAGGGTCGGTTGTATATAAACGCAGAATGGCGTGCGGAAATAATAAAATCAATGCAGACGTCACAATCGAAGTTAGCAAACTGATTTTTGCTACCCTTTTGATGATGTGCGGTGTGTAGGAGGCTTTATGGGCGCCGAAAGCCGCACTTACAAAGGTGCTGACAGTGGAAGAATATGCCCAAACAGGTAGTATCATTAGAATATAGATGCTTCGAACAATGTTGGCGGTTGCCAGATTAAGCGTTCCGCTTTTTTCAATAATCAAGAAGAAAACAAACCACGACGATAGTGAAATGGCATGTTGCAGCATCATGAAAAACGAAAGATCGAGGTTTACTTTTAATATTTGCCAATCGGGTTTCTTGAAAGCAAATAAATGATATTTTTGACGGTATTCGCCGGTGAAAGTCAAAACAATAAAATATATTGCTGCCACACCTTCTGCAATTACGGAAGCGTAGGCGGCACCTTCGATACCCAATTGAGGAAAGCCCCAATTTCCAAAAATCAATGTATAATCGAAAAAAACATTGGTTGCGGCCATTAAAAACGAACTGATGCCAATGTGTTTCGTACTTTGTACGCCAATAAAAAACGTGCGCATGCTGATGTTGATGAAAACGAAAATCAAGCCATACACGCGAATGGTCAGATACGATGCGGCTTGCGTCGCAATATCTGGATGCGAAACGATTTTTTTCAACAAAGGGCCGATGCTTGTTTCAACAAAAAAGATAATGCAAAGAGCCAATAGAAGTAGGAAATACAAGCAATTTTCAACAATTTGCCCGACATCTTTATTTTTTTTCTCACCGATTTTTCGGGAGATCATAATCTGTGTTCCGATGCTGAACCCCATTCCAACAACAAATAAGATTGTGAAAAAAGTTCCACCAAGTGCGGAGGCGCCTAACTCAATTTCGCCCACGTGCGCAAGGAAAGCAGTGTTGATCACGCCGATTACGTTTTCGGCCAATAAGCCGATGATAATCGGGAAAGCCACTTTCCAAATGTCGAGGTTGGACGGAAGTATGAAACGTTCGGTTTTCATAAGTTTTTTTTACCACGGAGAACACAAAGAACACAAAGGAAGTTAAAATCCTCTGTGTTCTTTGTGCACTCTGTGGTTAAATATAAGTTTTAAAGAATCCTTTTATCAGGTTCTTATTTTTTAAACTTAGCGAGACCTTCTTTCAGGTATTCGATAAATTCGGCTTTGGTGGCATTTCCGCCCAGGCCTTTTGCACGTAAAGCATTGCCGTCGGCATCTTCGATAAAATAATAAGGAAGTGCGTTGGTTTTGTATTTTGTTGCTTCGAAATCGAGGTTGATTTTACCGATGGTTTTCTTGGTTTTTCCATCTAAAGTAGAAACCACCCATTCGTTTTCGTTCAACTCTTTTTGTTCATCCACATACAACGCAATGATGATGTATTGGCTGAGTAATTCCAAGACTTCGGGGTCTGCCCAAACGGTTGCATCCATCACTTTGCAGGCACTGCATCCGTGGCCTTTGAAATCGACCAACACCGGTTTGCCTTGTTCTTTTGCGCAAGCCAGACCTTCTTTATAGTCGAAATAACCTTTCAAACCGTGCGGCAAGTGTAAGAAATCGGCATATTTTGCGGTTCCGCAGATTTCCATTTTAGCCACCGCTTCGTTAACGGAAGCCGTTTGCCCAGCAGTGGTACCGGAGCCAATTGTGAATTCTTGTTTGGTAGGATCGGGAATAAATGCGGCAACGGCTTTCAGAGGCGCACCGAATAAGCCCGGAATTAAATAAACTACAAATGAGAACACAGCAATTGCTAAAAATGTGCGGAAAACGCCCATATACGGCAGATCGCTATCGTGCGAAAATTTGATGGCGCCGATGAGGTACAAGCCCAACATGGCCCAAATCACAATCCAGATTGCCAAATACGATTCGCGGGAGAAAATATCCCAACCCAAGTCGAGCGTTGCGTTGTACAGATATTTCATACTGAACGCAAGGAGCAAGAATGCGAACACCACTTTTACGGCGTTCAACCATCCGCCCGAGCGTGGCATTTTTTTGGTTAAAGACGGGAAAACGGCCAAAACGATGAATGGCAAGCCTAATCCTAAACCGAATGCGACCATTCCGAACAAGGGTTTCATCATAGAAGCGCCTTGTGCGGCTTCGATGAGGAGTGTTGCTACAAACGGACCGGTACAAGAGAACGACACAACGGCTAAAGCGGCCGCCATGAAGAACGATCCTACATATCCGCCTTTGTCGGCTTGTGCATCCAATTTTGTTGCAAATGAAGACGGCAGAGCGATTTCATAAGCTCCGAAGAATGAAAATGCAAAGAATAAAAATAAAAGAACGAAAATCAAGTTTGGAATCCAGTGTGTGGAAATGATGCTGGTGAATTCGGCGCTTTTAGTTAATGCAACAATCAATCCGATTGCGCCGTAAATAAAGGCAATTGAAAGCACGAACACCAAGGTTTTCATAATTCCGGCGGAATGTTTTTCGCCCGGACGAACCAGGAAAGAAACGGTCATCGGAATCATGGGGAATACGCAAGGCGTGGCTACAGCGGCTAAACCGGTTGCCAAAGCAATCAAGATAAACATTAACAACGAAGCCTCGGCTTGTCTTTTTTCCGGTGATGGAAGGGCAGATGCTTCAATGGTAACAGTTGGTTCTGCGACAAATTCTTCCACATCGCTTTCAACGGCAGTTTCCATGGATTCGTTTTTTTGTTCAACCGGAGCTGTTTCTGTTGCCGTTGTTTGTTTTTCAGCGGCAGCCAGTGCTTCTTTGCTTGCTCCTTTCACATCGAAATTAAAATCGATATCGGAAAACGGGATGCAGGAAGTACCGCTGCAAGTCATGTAATCCATTGTTCCGGCAACTTTGAAATCTTTGTCGGTATTGATTTTGATTTTTTGTTTGAAAGTTGCGCTTCGTTCGAAACTTTTAATTTTCATTTCGAAAGATTCGTCGAAATGTTCTTCGGGTTTGGTTGCCTCTTGTATTTTTCCAACTAATGTAAAATCTTTCGATTTCGGGAACATGAAAGTTGTTGGAAGCGGTCCGTCTTTAGGTACGTTTACCGAATACAAATGGAATTTCCGGTCGATAGAAGCCTGAAATACGAGATTGGCTTCGGTTTCGCTGATGCGTTCTACCGAAAATGCCCATTTTACAGGATTCTCTTGTGCTTTTAATCCGTTGGTTCCTAAAAACAAACAGATAAAAAGGCCGATAAAGGCAAAGATATTTTGCTTTTTCATTTTGTTGAAAAAAATTATTTTATTGTTTCTAATTCGAACGAATATTGTTCCATAATCGGGTTGTGCAAAAGGTCTTTACAGGCTTGATCGACCATTTTTTCGGCTGTTTTTTTGTCTTTGGCTGTAACTTCCATATTGATATGTTTTCCGATGCGGACATTATCAATATCTTTCGTGCCGAGGTTGTGCAAGCTGTGTGTAACGGCTTTTCCTTGTGGATCGAGCAATGCCTTAAGCGGCATTACATTGATTTTTGCTAAAAACTTCATGTTATGTGAATTGTTATGATTTTTCTGAAACTACAAAGATAATAAATTAGGCTGAAAATAAAAAATTTCATTGGCATTTTTTTAATCGCAAATTCAACTATCGAATGCATATTTAACAAAATTTTCAACATTTTGTTAGAAAAAATTAGCATTTGGGTATCTGAAAAAGAAGTAGAAAGGGAAATCGGGAAAAATTATCTTCTGAAAATATCGCCCACATCTTTGGGACGTTTGGTTGTTTGCCAAGAAAAACCCTTTAAAATACGGTCTTTAACGAGAAGTTCTGTTTCGGGATAAAGAGCAGCATTTGTCGGTTTGTAGAAATTAATCCCTTGGATTTTACGGTCGCTGATATCCACACGAAGCGTGAGACTGTTGGCTTTATTGATACCTATGAGTTCTTTCGAACTTTCATCAATCACATAATAAATGGTTTCGGCAGCGCCTAAAACATCCACTTTCGTGAGTTCTGACTCGTCGTTAAAATATCCAAGCATGCGTTTGCCTTTGATCTGATTGTATTGCGACGTGTCGATATTTCCCGAAACGATAAACGCTTTATTTTCGACAAACATCCGGTGCATTTTATTGTTCTGCATCAACAGCGAAATCGTGTCGCCTGTGATTTGATGGACATCCGACCAGACGATCGGATTTTTGTACAGATACATGGTCGAGTCCTGCATCAGATACGCCAACGAATCGCAGGCACCTTGAATATCTTTACGGAAGAATTTCACATGATGATAAGCTAAAAGGTATCTCATTTTGCGAGTTCCGGTATCATAAGCCATTGATAATGTATCGCCATGAAGGAAAAGCGAATCATTATTATCAATCATAATTCCCATGGCTTTCTTTGTAAACAGAGCGTTTCCGTTTTTGTCGTCCGTTTCGCCGTAGTCGCTTTTCACAATAAAATTGCGAACGGTGTCAATCACAACCACGTTTGAGTATGCTTGTCCGAATTTACGTTTCATGTCGTACAAAATGCTGTCGCCAATCATGGTTTGTTCGGATGTGATAACTTTTGCATTCTTTTTAAACAGCGCATTTTCAGCGGTGCTGTTGTACCAACCGCTTTCACAATAAATAGTATTTCCATCGCTGACGATTGTTGTTGGGCCGTAAAAAGTGGCCAGACCGTCGCGATTGCTCATAGTGTCGGAGTTAATTGTATAGTCGGGACTTTGAATGACTACGTTTCCGGCGCCGTGAAAGGTTTTTGTTTTATTCACATAATAACCACGCAGGCTGGTCATCGTTGAGTTTTCCTGAACAATCGTTCCGCCGGTGTTGTAGCTTGAAATATCGGTAGCTTGATTGTGATAAAGAACGTCGGTAGTCAATGTCATGTCGTTTTGCTTCAGCACTACATTGCGGTTTACCGTAATTAGTTTGTTTTCATCGCGGCGGCTTACACTTTCGCCGGTGATCACCATGCCTTCTTTGGTTTTGATGCGGACATGTCCGACGCCGTCGAAATTATTGCCCTGTGTGGTGGCGCGGTCGCAAAAAATAGTGGTACCGGAAATTTGCAAAACCACATTTCCTGTCAAGGTACTGATGCCGGTGCTTGAGTTGGCTGTCAAAGCGTCGGCTGCGTATATCAAACGTTGTTGTGCAAACGTGAGACTATTGCAAAAAGCAACGGCCATCAACAAAAGAAATGTTTTTGCACAATGCATGAGATAGAATTATTTGTCGAGAATTTCAACAATCATATCCAATTGACCCGATTGGTCGAAAAACAACTTGCTGTGCTTCGGTTCTTTGTTTTTATCCACTTTTTCGGAGATTTCAACAGAATAAAAGCTTTTTAAATTTTTTTCGGGATGTTTGCGGGCGTAGCGGTTTTCATAAATTGTCCGGCGTCCTTCGATGAATTTTGCTTTTTTGTTATTCTGTGACAAATATTCTTCAATGGCCGGAATCATGGATTTTTTATCGAAGAAATTCGTTGTAGAAACGATTTCTCCTTCCGGAGAAAATTCGGCTTCGTAAGGTTGATTGCGAAATTCAAAGTTTGCCAAATAAAGCTCGTTTGAAATTTTCCATTTGAGGTTTTTTGCATTTGGGAAACGACGGATAAACATTTTCAAAACAGCTTCCGGCGGCGTGATTTCGATCATCGCTTTCATGGCTTGGCCTTTGTTCACCACGCTGTCCATCACCAATTGATCACCTTGTGTAATCATGCCGTCTATTTTCTGAATTTCCCCCGACAAGCTAAACGTGAGCTCGGAAGTCATTACTTTATTTGATTTTAAAGCTACCAAAACCAAGTAATAACTGCCTCCGTGATTTTCTTCCACGTATTGATAAGAAAGGACTTTGTAACCGTTGTATTGTGTTTTCAGATATTCCGGGATATTTTCGGGAATTTCGTCTAATTCAACAGCATAGCGTGTATCCACCCATTCTCCATTTTCAAGGAAAGAGGCGTATTCCAAATGGTTTTCTGCCTTCACTTGGGCAACATACAAGCCTTCTCGCATGTTCCATGTGCGCGATTGATTATCGGGATAGGCAAGTTGCAAACTTTGTTTAACAACTTCCGGGACGTCTTTTTCTTCAATCTTTTGAGCAGAAAGAGGAAGAAAAGCGAGTATTAGGAGGGCAAAAATCCAATTCTTCATAGTTTAGAAAATTGTTTCGGTTCGATCGGGACCTGTAGATACAATTGTAATCGGCGTTTCTACTTGTGTTTCCACAAATTTTAGATATTCCTGCATGGCTTTGGGCAATTCCGGACGTTGTTTTGCTTTTCGCAAATCAGTTTTCCAGCCTTGCATTTCGGTATAAACCGGTTTTACGGAATCTAATTTTTCTGTAGAAACAAACAGCGGCGTGCGGCTGCCATTTTGTTCGTATTCGGTGCAAATTTTTATGCTATCGAAATCGTCCATTACATCGGCTTTGGTGATAATCAAATCGCTTACGCCGTTGAGCATAATTGAATAACGCAAAGCGGGCAAATCGAGCCATCCGCAACGGCGAGGACGACCGGTTACAGAACCGAATTCGAAGCCTTTTTGGCGCAGTTCTTCTCCGCAATTGTCGTGCAATTCGGTTGGGAACGGACCGCTTCCAACGCGTGTACAGTACGCTTTGAATACACCGTAAACTTTTCCAATATTGGTTGGAGCTACACCTAATCCTGTGCAAACCCCCGCAGTTGTGGTGTTTGATGAGGTTACAAACGGATAAGAGCCAAAGTCAATATCCAACAATGTTCCTTGTGCCCCTTCGGCCAATACACGTTTGCCTTGACGCAAAAGATCATTGATAAAATGTTCGCTGGAAACAATATCAAAATCGTTCAATTCTTTTACAGCTTCAAGCCATTTTGTTTCATATTCGTTCGGATTCATGCCGTCGATTTCCTGATTTTGCCAATCGAAATTCAACGAATTAAAAATGCCGATATGTGCTTCTTTGAGGCAGTTATATTTCTCTTGAAAATCGGCAGCCATTGCATCACACACACGCAAACCGCGACGGGTGGTTTTGTCGGTGTAAGTAGGTCCGATTCCTTTAAGCGTTGTGCCGATTTTATTGGCGCCTTTTGCATGTTCATAAGCGGCATCCAACAAGCGGTGCGAAGGTAAAATCAAATGTGCTTTGTTGGAAATCTTTAAGTTTTTGCGCGTATCAACACCTTGTTGTTTCAACAAATCGTTTTCTTTTTTCAAAATAAGCGGATCAATTACCACGCCGCTTCCGATGAGGTTGATTTTATCCGTATGGAAAATACCGGAAGGAATTGTGCGGAGAACGTGTTTTTTGCCATCAAATTCCAACGTATGACCGGCATTCGGACCACCTTGAAAACGGGCAATAACATCATAATTCAAGCACAAGGCATCTACAATTTTACCTTTCCCTTCATCGCCCCATTGCAGGCCTAAAACGACATCGACTTTACTTAAGTTTTTCATTTTTGTTTTTTTCTGGCATAGAAAATCAAACTGTGATCTTCTATATTTACATTATATTTTTCTTCTATTTTCTTGCGAATTTCTTCGAGTTGATGGTCAATAAACTCATACACATCTCCGCTATCTAACATGCAAATATGGCTGTGGCGCAATTCGGTATAATTGGGTTCGTAAACTGCTTTCTGATTGCGAAAATGATGTTTTTTTACCAATCCGAAATTTTCCAATAATTCAACCGTGTTGTAAACAGTCGCTTTGCTAACGGCATATTTTTCTTTTTTCAGTTTGTCGCAAAGACAATCAATATCCACATGATTTTGCTCGGTATAAATGGCTTTTAAAATAGCGTAACGCTCAGGAGTTTTTCGAAATCCTTGAGCGTTCAGGCGTGCTGTAAGACAATCCTGAGCTGCATCTAATTGTTTTTGATTACAAAGTTTCATTTTAGAACAGAACAAACATGCAAAAGTACGCTTTATTTTTAAAATTTCCAAATAATATTTCTTAATCCATTTTACTTAGTTGCGATGCATACAAAGCTACAAAAATAATCGTGTATAGAATTCCGGATAACTGCATCCCGGAGATCTTGAAAAGAAAAGGAATAGCAAGCAGCAAAATTTGAGCAGTGGTATAGATATGAAATCCAATTTTTTTCAATTTCCACATGTAGATGACTCCTATCAAAGACACTGCTGCCACCAAAGAAGTACACACATAATAGGCTGGCGATGTTTTTAAAATAAGTTCGTAGCTTTGCGCAAGAATTCCGGATCCATCTTGGTCAACCATTGCCTCCATTGACTGGATCATCGTATCATAAAAAATAGCCGGAAAAAGACCAAAAAAAGCGAGCATTCCACTTCCTACGAATGACAAAATACATGCAACAGTTAGTAGAGTAGGGCGTTTACGCGGTTCTTCTTGTGAGAAATTTTCTAAATTTTCCATTGTATTAAATTTTAGATTTACGAATATAGGTTTTATAGCAATATTCAAGACCATTTTTCGGGTCTGTGAATGTTTCGCTTTCTTCTTGAAGTTCCCATTCCGAAAAATCAATCTCAGGAAAAAACACATCTCCATCGAAATCTTTGTTTACAACTGTTAAATACATTTTGTTGCAAAAAGGCATCAATTGCTTGTAAATAGAAGCTCCACCGGTGATAAAGTTTTCACCGTCTTCACCCAAATCCATTGCTTGTTGTAGCGAATACGCCATTTCACAACCGGGAATTTTTAAATCAGAAATATCTGTAATCACAACGTTCCGGCGATTTGGGAACGGTCGGACGGGCAAGGATTCATATGTCCTTTGACCCATAATCACAGTGTGATTGAGTGTAATTTGCTTGAAGCGTTTTAAGTCTTCGGAAATATGCCACAATAAATCGTTGTTTTTGCCGATGGCATTGTTTTTCGCAATAGCGACGATGATGCTGTATGTTTTCATAACTATAAATTATAAACTATGAACTATGAACTATGAACTATGAATGCAACATCATTGTTTATAGTTCATCGTTCATCGGTTTTTATGTTTTACGTTTTTCTTTTTTTGCTGCCGGGAATAAAATATTATTCAAAATCAACCGATATCCGGGTGAATTTGGGTGTAAATTCAAGTCGGTAGGAGGGTCGCCTACAAAATGTTGGTAATCTTCGGGGTCGTGACCGCCGTAAAAAGTGAAAGTTCCTTTCCCGTATTCCCCATGAAGGTAACGAACCTCTTCGGAGGCTTTATTTTCACCCAAAATCAAAATATTCGGTTTGATATATTTCTTGTTGAAAGCGGTGGATTGTCCCATGAAACCGTGGATAATCTGTTCATGGTTTTGACAAAGCATGGTTGGCACCCAATCCCATTTCGCGGAAAAATCGAACAAGGTGAAAAAATCATTTTTCTCATTCAAACGTTTGGGACGGGTTTCGGTAACGTCGATATCAGAAACTTCGTATTGCATGGGATTTGTAACCAAATGGAAATCGCGGAAAGCAAAACATTTTGAATAATCTAATTTACTTTGCGCATTCGGCTCCATCGGATCGCCGTCAAATTGTTCGGTGCAAATATCCACGCCTTCGGCAGCTAAAGCGATATCGTAGCTGTCTGGAGCAGAACACATGGCAAATAAAAATCCGCCACCCATTACGAAATCACGAATTTGATGGGCAACAGCCAGTTTGAGTTGCGAAACTTTTTTAAATCCGTGCCGGCGAGCGGTTTCTTCGGAAATACGCACTTCTTCGCGATACCATTCGCTGTTACGGTGAGCTACCCAGAACTTTCCATATTGTCCCGTAAAATCTTCGTGATGCAAATGAAGCCAGTCGTAGAGCGGCAAAACGCCGGACAGAACTTCATCATCATACACCAAATCGTAGGGGATTTCGGCATAAGTGAGCACCATGGTTACGGCATCGTCCCAAGGGAGCTTGTTTTTGGGTGAATACACGGCAATTTTAGGTGCTTTGTGCAATTTCACTTCATCCATATTCACTTGTGGGTCGGCAATTTGATCACGGATGGCCTGTACTTGTACATCGGCCAAAACCGTGTAACTTACGCCGCGGATCTTGCATTCTTTTTCGAATGAATTGGTGTGCACAAATAGAAAACTTCCTCCGCGATAGTTGAGCAACCAGCTTAACTCAGCATCTTGTTTTAAGACCCAATAAGCAACGCCGTATGATTTGAGGTGGTTAGACTGCGTTTCATCCATCTGTATAAGGATGTATGCAGCTTTGAGCGGCAGGAAGCAAATCGTTAGAAGAAACAAAAAGACAAGTTTTCTCATAAGAATACAAAGATACGAAAAAAATGCGAATGGTGGATGATGAATGATGAATGGATCTTGATCTGTTTGTTTATGAGAGAAGTATAATTAAATTTGGATAATTCAAAAATTAATTGTAATTTTGCACTTCAATATTGCGGGGTAGAGCAGAGGCAGCTCGTCGGGCTCATAACCCGGAGGTCGTAGGTTCGAATCCTGCCCCCGCTACACAAGAAAAAAAGCGAAAAGTAATTTTCGCTTTTTTTGTTTTTACTGTTATATAAAAATAAAAAAGCCGTTCAAATTGAACGGCTTTTTATATGGTCCTGTCTGGCCGGAGCCTAAACCCCGGCCTACAGTGCGGAAAATCCTGCAAAACAAAATGTTTGCAAACAGGGTGATGCAGGCGGTTTTCCTACTGATTGTGAAACAGGACAGTTTTTACTTCCCCTCATTTAAGTAAAACCCTTCTTTTACTTGGGACAAAATTAACTAAAAAAATAATAAATTACAACTTTTTATGAAAATATTGTTTCTTCGTCACTTAAATTTGTTTGTGCGAATTTTTCATTTTCTTTCATAAATCAAAAGCAATGAAACGCAAAATATTGATTTTCAAAAAAATAAATTATTAAAAAGATTTGGAAATATGAAGAAAAATAATTATCTTCGCGGAAAACATTCTTGAACCGGCAGTAAATAATGTTTATTTATTAAAAAATACACAATGAAACAGCAAGTACCCCCTTTTGACATTGTTGGAGTTCCGTTGTCAAAAGGTCAAAGCCGTGACTTCCCCGGCTTCTTTAAACTCAAATATCGCATTTCATTCTCAAACTATTCCGGAAATCCGATTTGTTTATTAACCCCAAAAAGAGGAGGCTCTTTCTCGCCTATCCAATTGCATAAGCAACAAGTAGCGTTGCAAGAGAAAATCCAAATACCTATTATTTTTGTATTTAATCAAATGCCCTATTTCCATATTGAGCGTTGTGCCCAGAAAAAAATTAATTTTGTAATGCCCGGCCGGCGTATTTTTATTCCTGTTTTTGGTCTGGATTGGCATAAAAAGGACGAACCTGCGAGTGAAGAAGTAAAAAAGTTAACTCCTCTTGCGGAGATGCTTTTGCTGTATCATTTGAATATGGGTTCCCTGCACGGGAAAACCATTTCCCAACTTGCGCAGATGTTCGACCGGACCTATATTACCACTTATCGCGCACTGAAAGCCATCGAAAAAATGGGATTGTGCGAACTTTTCGGAACACCCGGATTGCGTGTTCGTTTTGTAGCGGATAATGCTAAGTTAAAAGATGCTATACACCCGTTTTTACAGGTTTAAACGGTTTAGAAGTCTTTTTTAGGATACATTTCATCCCACCATTGCGGTTGGTCTTTAAGATATTTATCAAACCATGCTACGATTGTTTTTTCCCACAGGAATCGTTTTTTGTGGTTGGCAATAATGTGGTCTTCGCCCGAAATTTCGACCATTTCGACCGGTTTGTTAAGTAATTTCAAAGCGGTATACATTTGATAGCTTTCGCCGGTCGGCACATTTACATCGCTTGTTCCGTGCAATAATAGCAGAGGGGTGTTGATTTTATCTGCATTGAACAAGGGGCTCTGTTCAACATAAAGTTTTTTGTTATTCCAAGGGAAACTGTTTGCGGAAGCGACACCGGAATACAAATATCCCCAAAAACCTTCGCCCCAGTAGCTTGAAAGCGAACTGATGCCGGCATGTGAAATGGCGGCAGCAAAAATATCGGTGCGTGTTTGCAGCAATTGCGTCATAAAACCGCCGTAGGAAGCACCGATACATCCAATTTTCGAAGCGTTGATAAATTGTTTTTCTTGTGTTAGTTTTTTCACGCCATCGATGATTTCATCGGCAGTGGTAATTCCCCAATTGTTGATGTGTTCGGCGGCAAATTTTTCGCCGAAACCCGTTGCGCCACTCGGAGTCAGCACATATACAACATAGCCCATCGCAGCCCAAACATTTCGCGGATAACGCAAATCGAATCCGAAAAGAGTGGGGTTTACGCCACCGTAATAATATACAATTACCGGATATTTTTTGGTGGAATCGAAATCGGGCGGAAAATAAAGCGCTCCTTCAATTGTATCGCCGGTTTTATTGGTGAAATTCCACGGCTGAACATTTCCGAACGCAATATCTTTGTAAAAATCCTGCTTTGGATTAGCAACAAGTGTTGATTGTTTTTTTTGCAAATTCAACAAAAACGCCTGTGTTGGAGAAGTTCTCGAAGAGCCATTATATAAAGCGGAAGTTCTGTTTTTTGAAAAAAGCATGTTGGTAACCACATCTACGGAAGTTGGAATTTCTTCAACTTTATTACCAGTTGTTGATAGTTTGAAAAGTTTTACATACATGCGGTCTTCGCCTAAAATATAAACGGATTTTCCATCAGCATCCCACCAAGCGTTTTTGATATGCGGCTTGAAATTTTTATTTAAGCGCGATGCCGTGCGGTTTTGCAAATTATAAATAAATGCGACGTAATTGAAATCATTCGGAACGAAATTCGTGTCTTTGTCGAATAAACCCGCAGACCCCCAAACCAACAGATTTTTCCCGTCCGGAGAGAAAGAAGCGTTTGAAAAATCCAATGAGGTTTCCAGAAGAAGTGTAGTCGATAAGTCTTTTAATGACAATGTATAAATTTTGTTTTTTGCAAAATGTTCGATGTTGTAAATATATTCTTCGGTGTTGAATAAAATAGTTTGTCCGTCGGGCGAAAAATCCAATAAATTGGTGGATAAATAACCGTAGGTAAGGCGGATATGTGTTTGTGAAGAAATATAATAGCAATATAAACTGCTGCGTGTGCGGTAGGAAGGCCAACGGTCGGGCATTCCTTCGAGTTTATTGACGCCGGAACTGTTTTTTTCGTCTTTTTCGGAAACGGAATAAATGATAAGGTCATCGTTTGGACCACCCCATTGATAATTATCGAAATTATCCATGTTATCCATAATTACACGTTCGCTTTGTTTTTCCAAATCATAGGCCAACAAACGCGTTTTTTTACCGATATTAATCGCATACGAATATGTGTTTGATTTAGGTAAAAATTGGAATTTAGATACGCCGCGCAAGGTTTGTACAATTGCGTTGGTTTTTGCATTGCGGATTTCCGTCCACGAAACGCCCTCGCCTTCTTCATTTTCAATGGAGCGAAAGCCTACGGCAATATATTTTCCGTCAAACGAAATGCCTTGTACAGAAACGTTGGTGCCGTTTAAATAATGCTCCAAATCCATTTTTTGTGCGGATGAAAGTGTAAAAGAAAGGCTGTTTTGCATAGCAGAATCTACGTTTGCCCACATCTGAATATCCCAAAGCGAAACGCTTTTATTTGTGTGCAGCATTTTCACGCAAATGCTGTGATTTCCGGGTTCGAGCGTGATTTCTTTTTTCTTTTCAGCCCCTTTGAGGCTGTCGTTTTCGATATTTGTTTTCTCGAGAATTTTATTTCCATCCACATAAATCGCATACATGTGCTTGCTTTCCGCATGAAGCGAAATTTTCATAAAGCGATCCACATTCAGATAAGAGAAAAGAAATTGCATGTTTGTCTTATCCTGAGCTGTGCTCATTTCAAGTTTCTTGTATGATGCCCATGATTCATTCGAATGGCTTCCTGCTGCAAAGGGACCGTTGTTGGTTGGTCGTGTTTTTTCAAAGTCTGAAAATGTATATTCTAAAAAATTCTTTGCTTCAAAGGTATTTCCTTTCACGTTTTTTAGGGTGTCGAAAGCCGGTTTATTCAGAACAAAAACGGGACTTTGCAACCAATTCTCAATTTTGATTTCTTTTTTTGTTTGAGCAAATAATGTTGAAAAGCAGAAAAGCAGAAACGTAAAAGCGCAGAAGGCGGATACATTTCTGCATTTCTGCATTTTTGCGTTTCTGCCACGAAGGGATTGTGATTTCATGATTTATTTTTTTACAATAACAGGAGAAGCGGTTTCGAACGTAAGGCTGAAATTGTCCATCCGCATAATGGTGAGGGCCGTGTGTTTGGATACATCGGGAAAAAATCCTTTGCTGGAACGGCAATATTTCAAAGAGGCCAAGCGTGCTTGACTTTTTGCATGAAAATTGGTGGTTAAAAATGCTTTTCCTTTTTGCTGAACAAGTCCGGCAAAGGAAACGTATTTAGTGTTTACGGGGAAATTTATTTTTCCGGGGCGTAGGCGGATTTCGAAAAACTCGGCATCTTCTTTTCGTAGGCGGATAACTTCTTCTTCTTCGAATAGACCTTGTTCAAAATCGGCCATTTCGGCATTAATTCCCCAGTTTTCGCGAAGGTTGAAAGCGGCTTCTTGGCTGTCCACGTAACATTTGCTTACGGTTGTGCGGTCCAATTGGTTCCAAAGGAAACGGCTGGGCATAAATGCAAGCATGCGAAACGGACCGACGGGTGTTTCTTTGAAATCGAAAAACAAAACGGTTCCCATTCCTCCGTTGAAAGTTCCCTTAAGAAATTCCGGCAGGAAAGCATTTTTCTCGACAAACGCCTTTGAAAATTTATAAATCATCACATACGCTTCTCCGGAAAGCGTCCACGGTGCTGCAATTTGTTCGGGCTTCATAGTTTTTTTGTTTTTTGATTATTCGCTAACGCTCACGAGAACGCTTCGCTTAGTTCGGCAAAGATACAAAAAAAGGGGACGAGTTACAAATTAAAAGAGAGAAACCCGAGGCCTTTCTTAGAACGTCGTCAAAATATTAAGTGTTAACCCGGCCGATTCCGGCACTGTACGGCAAACTCCTCCAACACAAAGCAAGCCACCGCGCTGCCTGCCGTAACCGGCAGAAACCCTCGTGGCCCCTTTGATAAAAGTGATGCCGGCATTGTAATAATGGATGCGTTCATCTGCATTTTTATATCCGTAATTATACATGTCTGATACATATACAGACCAATTATAATTCAACGTGTATTCCAATGTTCCACCTATCCAATTTTGATTATCTTTAACCTCTATTACCTCACCTTGATTTAATTCACGACGTGTCTTATATGCCCATTGATGCTGTGCTTCCAATCGTATTGATTGCGCTTTCCCGAATTTAAAAGTTGCTTCTCCTGTAAGGGTATTTGCATGAGCGGCTCCTTCATGGGCTTCTATATAAAAGTTATAATATTGATTCAAATACATTGCAATAAACGACCAATTCTTTGATGTTTTTTTACGGATTTCGATTCCCAAATCGTTATAGTATCGTTCACCAAGAGCTAAAAATTCAGCGGTATAAGTTCCGGCCATCATATTCATATCCGCTTTAAGTCCTGCCCAGTAAGACGCATTTAGCGCTATATTTGTGCCATATTTTCCACCAAGTAAAGACTTTTTTTTGAATTCATAAATGACATCGATCTGTCCTCCGATTTCGCCGGCATTAGGCGGTACAAATTGTAAATAGGGTTGGGCTGCATATAAATATATATTTTGAAGAGAATAATCGTACTGTTTGGTTAAAGCAGGAAGATAATTCATCACACCGGTATTGTATTCGTTGCCGACTAAATTTCGTTGGGAGTAAAATCCCATATTTTCGAGCCGCCGCAAGTTGACATCAATTCCCAATCCTTTTTGCGTATAGCCAAAGTTAATAAGCAAAGCCTGTCCCGGATACATCGATTCCATACGGGGCATTCCAAATTCCATGACTGCATCTTTGCCTTTATATACGTACTCTCCTCCAATATAGTATCCATTCATCAAAAAATGAAGACGTGCAGAATAACTGTTCAGCATCGCAGGTAATTCCGATATCGTATCTTTTTCGTATCGCCCTACGTAGCTAAGTCCGGCATCAATAGAGAAATCAGTTGTAGATAAAAGATCTGTAATGGAAGTATTTAAATTAGCGGCATAGATCATTCCGTCGGAGAGGTCAAATCCCATCCCGATTCGCTGTTTCCCGGCTAACGCAGTCAGGGTTGTTCCATTCAATAGGCTATAAACCACGCGCCCTCCCAAAATAGCATTGTTGAGTCCTAATTGGCGGTCTTCCCATGTGCGTAAAATAAGACCGCTGCCAAATTGTTCGTAAAGGTGGCCGCCCGTGATGTCGAGTCCTAATTTTGTATTGTGATACCGTGCGTATAAGGTTCCGATATTAACGCCCTTCAAATCCGGCGAAAAATTCAAAAGCGCTTTTGGTAAATACGACTCTGCTTGCAATCCAAAGTCCCAATTTTCTAAGGAATAGTCGAACTTCAAGTAAGCATTGGTCCTAATTCTGTCGGCAGTATCGGGGACGGTTAGTTTTATTTTTTTATCGTCAATATACCATTGCCCGATCCCTTCAAAACTTGCGTTGAATTGAGAATAGGCTTTTACGGAAAAAGCGAGGCTGATGATTGTAAATAATAAGATCCTTTTCATTCGATTATTGCTCCGCATATTTTTTCAATTCTTTGTAAAGTTCGTTTTCCGAACCGGGAGCGTACCCTGCATGTTGATATACGATTTTCCCCTTATTTATGATAAATACATGTGGCGGATTTGCAACATTCATCTTCCTCTTCATATCTTGGTTTTCGTCTAATAAAATGGTAAAATCCCATGCTTTTCCATTTACTAAGGGTTTCACTCTTTTAACAGTGCGAGAATCATCCACAGAAACGGCAACAATTTCCACGCCTGTTTCGTCTTGCCAATCGGCATATACATCATTCAAAGCATCCATTTCTTTTAGGCAGGGACCACACCAAGTGGCCCAGAAATTAAGAACGATCAGCTTATCTGAATATTTTTCACCGATATTGCAATCTTTTCCATCAAGATCTTTCAGTGTGATGTTTGGAATTTCGGAATTTTGCGCAAAAACGCTTGCGGCGCTAAATGCAAAAAGAAGTGATAAAACGAATGTTTTCATAATACAAAAATAGAATTAAACTATGAAGTTACAAAATACAAATATACAAGATTTTTTTATCTTAAGTATTAGTTAAGTCAAAAAAATATCGTATCTTTGTAAACGTAGCTTTTTAAAACATATTTTCCATGCGAAGAAAATTCTTTTTATTTTCCACATTTGTTGCAGCGCTCATTGTTTTTGCAGCTTGTGAGAAAACGACCGATGCTCCAACGGAAGAAACTAAAACCGGACCGGTAAGTTTAATTCTTACGTCCAATGCAACAAGTGTATGGAGTGAATCTGGTGAAATTATCCAATTTAGCGTGATGAGTAATGATAGTGTAGATTATACAGACTCATCTGTTTTTTATGTAGATAGTTTGCAAATATTAGGAAATACGTTTAACCCTCCCAACCAAACAAAATCTTATAAAGCATATGCCAAATATAAAGATCTGACGAGCAACACATTGTCGATAAATGTGTTTGGCGAGGATTTTGTTTTTGATAGCATTTTACTTTCGTTAACTACGGATCGTAACATTTATGCAGGCATGGAAAATCAGGATATTTTTACAGTTACGGGAATATCTTCGAGCATAGGCACGAAAGACATCACAAATTTAGCTAAACTGTACATCGATGGCATACTTATGGAAGGAAAAACAATGCCTGTCGACACAAAAACGTATGTGATAACAGCGAAAGTTGGCGATGTAACAAGCAATGCTTTGACGATAACCATTCTTCCGCCTCCTCAAAAATTTGTACATAGAGTGCTTGTTGAAGACTTTACCGGCACTTGGTGCCCTTATTGTCCACGCGTATTATATGCAATTGAAAAGCTGCAAGAGCAAACAGATAAAATTGTGCCTGTTGCCATCCACAAAGGAAAAGCAACCGGTGCACAAGTAGATCCCTATGACTTTAATGCGACAGGCCCCTTGAGGGATAAACTTGATGTTACAGCTTATCCGACGGCTTTTATTAACCGAAGTACTCGTTGGACACCTCCTGAGCATACGACTTATATTGATCAACCTTTAAATTTCATCAAACCAAGTTCTTTTTATGGTATTGCCGTGTCTTCAACATTGGGAGCGTCAAATGGAACTATTGATGTAACTTTTGCATTTAGCGCATCTTTACCTTCTGCCAAATGCGTTGTTTATGTGGTGGAAGATGGTTTGATATACAATCAAGCAAATAGTTATTTCGGCCCTTCGGGCCTTTTTGGGGGTGGCAACCCAATCCTTGGTTTTGAACATAAAGACGTGGCAAGGGCTGTTGCAACAGATATATTGGGAAATGATATTCCTGCCCATAAGTCAGTTGAAAATAGCATATACAGGGTTTCATTCCCCTCTGTTTCCTATCAATCGGAAAAAGTAGAAAACTTGAAAGTAATCGTCTGCTTGTTAGATGCCAATGGAAGCGTTGTTAATACGAGAGTTGTGCCGGCTAATACTAACAAGGACTTTGAAGAGGTGCAATAACAAATTTTAATATTTGTTAAACTACTTTAGGTTGCTTTTAAGTTCAGCCATTGCTTTTGCCACCCAAAACTGTACGTCTGAAGAGGAAGGGACTTCTTTTCCAAAAAAAATAAAGGCTAATAAAAAATGCTTATTTTGTCCTTTGAGAAGCTGTTCGAGAGTTTCATAATGATGTCGATAAGCCTCGCGTATCAAGCGTTTGATACGATTGCGGTTGACGGCAAGCGGAATATTTTTTTTAGGGACTGAAATTAAAAGTTTCAGTGTTTCTTTTTCTTCGAAAGGATTTTCGGTATAAAGGACACGCATCATTCCGACAGGGAACGATTTTTTTTTCGAAAATAAAAATTCGATTTCCGATGTTTTACAAAGACGTTTATTTTTACCGAAAGAAGCCACAGATTAATAGTTAATGATAAATTGTTAATAATTGAATGTGCGCAGCGCCCTTTTTAATCACGAATCAATCGAAAAAGCGCAGCCTCATTAACCATTAATAATTATTTTATTTTTTGGTCTTAACAGTTGCTTTTGTGGGTTTCACCGTTTTCCCGTTTTCAACCTGCAAATATTCTTCAATAGCAGCGGCCATCGAAGGAGCTGTGGGGGTTGGAGCTTTTATTTGAACTTTGAATCCTGCATCTTCGGCAGCTGCAGAAGTAGCCGATCCGAAAGTAGCAAGCACTGTTTTCCCTTGTTTAAATGCCGGGAAGTTTTGTTTAAGCGATTGTATCCCGATGGGGCTAAAAACGGCAATAAGGTCGTATTTTGCAATTTCCAAATCCGTAACATCATCCGGTACCGTTCGGAATAACGTAATCGGCGTATGTTTGATTTTGTTTTTCTTCAATAAAGCCGGCAGGTCTTGTTTGCAATTATCGGAACAAGGCAAAAGGAAGTGATCGTTTTTATGCTTGTTGATAAGCGTAAAAAAATCATTTGCAGATTGACTGTTGCAAAAGAAAATTTTACGTTTACGATATTGAACGTAGTTTTGAAGATAAAAAGCCGTAGTTTCGGAATTGCAGAAATATTTTGTTTCCGGAGAAACATCCACACGCATTTCTTTGGCAACACGAAAAAAGTGGTCAACTGCATTACGGCTGGTCATAATAACACCGTTGTATTCGTCAAAGTCCACGCGCTCTTGACGAACGTCACGTACGTGAACGCCTTCGATTTTAAATAATTTTCTAAAGGTAGGTTTCAGATTGTATTTTTTCGCGAGGTCGCTAAACGGCGATTTTTCATTTTCGGCCGGAGCCGGTTGTGAAATTAGAACGGTCTTAATCTTCATTGATTATATTTATCTTTGAAAAAGAGGGTGTTAAAAAATAAATCCCGAAATAGCAAAACGAAGCCAAAACAGACTGAAAAGTATTTCGAGCGTGCAAAAGTACAAAAAATTGTGGACAAAAGAAAATTTTGTTGTATTTATGCCCAATAGAACTAAACGAAAAAACCTGAAAATAAATCCGGTAACAATAATAAAAATCATTATATACAATGTTATTTTTTGAAGCCACAAGTCGCCAAAAAAGGAAGCCAACAGCAAAGGTAAAAATGTTAAAGCCATGCAGGAATCAAAAATAAACAGTAAAGAAAGATAATTTGCTCCGGCAGCTTGTTCTTTAAACAACCATGCAGAAATTCGTATAAATAAGATTTTCAGAATGAGAATAATGCAAATGCCTAAAAAGCATTTCCCGAACAAGTTCCATTGTTCTTTGTCTGAAAAATGCTGAAAGCCATATTCTGTCCCTATTCGGAAAAAGAAAAGAGATAAACAAAGAACAATTAGAAATAAAAGTGGAAAAAACGACCGTTCGCCGAAAAGGTTGCCCTCTCGCGTGAGTTTGTTATATGATCTTGTTTGAAAACTTGCAGAGACAAGTTGAATAACCCGTTGAATACCTGAACTGAAAATCCAGGCATATAGTACAAATCCCAAGAGTAAAAGCCCAAAAAACCATGAACGATCTTCTTTCACTTGCGAAATTTCCGAAAAATGCTTTTGTTGCAGTTGATGCGGAACAAACATGGATGGACGCTCCACGGCAACGCTGAATTCCGAAGAGGTTTCGGGGAGCAGCAACGGCGCATAGCTGCTGTTTTTGTGGAAACCACTCCAAACAGCTTGTACACTATCAATGTTAACTACCGGACGATAGATAAAAGTTACGGATGTGCTTAATGTGTCGGTTGTTGGCTCCGAAATCATTCCACACGAATTATTCTCCTAAAAAGGATTTCAAATGTTTGCTGCGAGACGAATTTTTCAATCGGCGGATGGCTTTTTCTTTGATTTGACGCACGCGTTCGCGCGTTAAATCAAATTTGATGGCAATTTCATCCAATGTTAAGCCGTGTCCGATTCCGATACCGTAAAACAAATTGATCACATCTCTTTCTTTTTCGGTCAAAGTCGCAAGCGAGCGCTCAATTTCTTTGGAAAGCGACTCACGAATTAAAAGGTGGTCGGTATCCACATTATCTTCCGAAACAAAAATATCGATAAAATTCGTTTCCTCGTCTTGTACCAACGGAGCATCCATTGAAACATAACGAGTTGTAATATTCATCACTTCTGCAATTTTGTCTTTCGACATATCGAGCGATTCGGCCAATTCCTCGATAGAAGGCTGACGCTCAAATGCTTGTTCGAGTTTGGAAGATTCTTTTTTGATTTTATTTAAAGACCCCACCTGGTTAAGCGGCAAACGGACAATACGCGATTGTTCGGCCAATGCCTGTAAAATAGACTGGCGAATCCACCACACGGCGTAGGAAATGAATTTAAAACCTCTTGTTTCGTCAAAACGTTTTGCAGCCTTGATAAGTCCGAGATTTCCTTCATTAATAAGGTCAGGTAAACTGAGTCCTTGATTTTGGTATTGTTTTGCTACAGAAACCACAAATCGAAGATTGGCGCGAGCTAATTTTTCCAAAGCTCGTTGATCCCCTGCACGGATACGCTGCGCCAATTGAACTTCTTCTTCTGCACTGATAAGTTCCTCTTTACCGATGTCTTGAAGGTACTTGTCCAAAGACGCTGTCTCACGGTTTGTGATTGATTTTGATATTTTTAGCTGCCTCATGTTATAAAAATGTTAAAAAACAATAACCCTATATTATACGAAAGTTTGCAAAAGTACAAAAAATTTTGAAGAAAAAGAAATTCATTTTATATATACAACGAATAAATCATAAAAAAGTTCAAAAAAGTAATTATTTTTGTTTTCTCAAAAAGATTCCGTAACTTTGTAACTTTGTATTTTTTGATAAGTAAGAGTAATTAACAGTTTAAAAATCAACAATCTATATGGATTGGCTGCAGCAGCTTATTTGGGGAGAAGGCGTGGCACACACCGTGTTGCTTTTCGCGATGGTCATTGCCGGTGGTATTGCACTCGGAAAAATTAAAATCTTTGGGATTTCTTTAGGAGTTACCTTTGTACTTTTTGCAGGTATCTTTTTGGGACACTTTGGATTGAAAGTCGATCACGAAGTCTTGCATTTTATGAAGGAATTCGGATTGATTTTATTTGTTTATTCAATCGGTCTGCAACTTGGGCCCAGTTTTTTCTCTTCTTTCAAAAAAGGAGGAATCCAGCTGAACATGCTCGCTATGGGGATTGTGATTTTAGGAGCTTTGACGGCTGTGGGTATCCATTTCATTTCCGGAATTCCGATGTCGACGATGGTTGGCGTTTTGTCTGGAGCCGTAACCAATACACCCGGACTTGGAGCAGCACAACAGGCGTTTAAAGATGTTACCGGACAGCCGGATCCAACGATTGCTATGGGATATGCCGTTGCTTATCCGTTGGCCGTTGTGGGCATTATCTGCTCAATCATCGGCATGCGTTATTTTTTCCGTATAAAATTAGATAAAGAAAGCGAAGCCATTGAAGGTGGGAGCGGAGAGAAAAAAGCATTGGTTGAATTGATTTCTTTTGAAGTGAATAATCCCGCTGTGTTTGGAAAAACAGTGAAAGAAATTGTTGCGCTTACTGATCGCAGATTTGTGGTATCTCGCATCCTGCATAATGAAACCGATAAAATGGAGATTGCATCATCCAAAACGGTTTTGCAGGCAAAAGACCGTGTTTTTATCGCAGTTTCTCCCGAAAACAAAGCGGTTATCAGCGCTCTAATCGGCACACAAATTGCGATGGGACAATCTGATTGGGATCTTCTCGACAAACAATTGGTGGCTCGCCGTATTTTGATTTCGAAAGAAGCTGTGAATGGAAAATCTTTGGCACAACTGAATATTCGTGCAAATTTTGGTGTAAACATCACGCGTATCAACCGTTCGGGTGTGGATTTGGTTCCAAATTCCACTTTAACGCTTCAAATTGGCGACCGTCTCACGGTGGTTGGCGATGAATCGAATATCAAAAATGTGGAAGGTGTTTTGGGAAATCAGCTAAAACGGTTGAACGACCCTCACTTGATTCCTATTTTTGTCGGTGTTGCTCTTGGAGTATTGCTTGGCAGCATCCCGTTTATGATTCCCGGAATTCCGCAACCGGTGAAACTTGGTTTGGCAGGAGGCCCACTGATTGTGGCCATTTTAATGAGTATTTTCGGACCGAAATATAAGTTGGTTACTTACACTACACTTAGTGCGAATTTAATGTTGCGCGAAATCGGTATCTGTTTTTTCTTGGCTTGTGTTGGCTTGGGCGCCGGCGAAAATTTTGTGGAAACGATCGTCAATCAAGGCGGCTGGCAATGGATTGGCTGGGGCTTTATTATTACCGTATTGCCGTTGTGGATTATCGGAACGATTGCACGAAGCGTTTACAAAATGAATTATTTCACATTGATGGGCTTGCTTTCCGGAAGTATGACCGACCCTCCGGCGCTTGCATTCTCAAACGCTTCTGCCGGTAACGATTTGCCCGCAGTAAGCTATGCAACAGTGTATCCGCTCACCATGTTTTTACGTGTGTTATCGGCACAATTGCTGATTTTGATATTTATTTAAGGGGCTGTGAAAAGAAAAATTTTAGTTGTTCGTTTTAGCTCGATCGGCGATATTGTTTTAACTACTCCGGTTTTGCGTTGTTTGCAGGAACAGTTAAACTGCGATTTACATTTTTTAACGAAACCTGCCTATGCCGATATGGTGGAAGCTAATCCGCACGTTGATAAAGTGCATGTTTTAAAGCCTTCATTGATGTCTACTTTAGTCGATTTGCATAAGGAGAAATATGATTTTGTGGTGGATTTGCATAACAATTTGCGCTCACATCGTGTAACGCGGGCATTGCATGTTAAACACGCGAAGTTCCCGAAATTGAATTTCTTGAAATGGCTGCTGGTGAGATTTAAAATCAACCGCATGCCCGATGTGCATATTGTCGATCGTTATTTCAAAGCAGTGGAACTTTTAGGTGTTCAAAATGACGAACGAGGACTTGATTTTTTTATTACCAATGAAAATCATGTTTCCATAGAATCTCTTCCCGAAGGTTTTGACAAAGGGTTTCTCGTTGTAGTGATGGGCAGCAAACATCAAACGAAGCAAATTCCGCAAACGAAGCTGATCGAAATATGCCGTCAGAGCAAACGTCCGATGGTATTGCTTGGTGACAAAAATGATTTCGCGAAAGCGGAAATGATTGAACAGGCAATTGGTTCCGGCCGTGTTTTTAACGGTTGCGGAAAATTCAACATCCAACAATCGGCCGATATAGTGCGTCAAGCCGATGTTGTTTTAACCGGAGACACCGGATTAATGCATATTGCAGCTGCATTTAAGAAAAATATTGTTTCCGTTTGGGGAAATACCGTGCCCGAGTTTGGTATGTATCCATATCTTCCACATGAAATAAGAAATTCCTATAAAGTATTTGAAGTTTGCGATTTGGATTGCCGTCCGTGCAGCAAGCTCGGATTTGAAAAATGTCCGAAAAAACATTTCAACTGCATGATGATGCAGGATTATGAGTCGATTATCAGGGCGATAAATATTTAAAAGTTTAGGAGGAGGTTTAGAAAGTTCAGAAAGTTTAAAACCTCCTAAACATTCCAAACTTTCTGAACTAAATAGACAATGAACGAAACACAAACATCCTTCCAAAAACTCATCGATATCATGAACGAGCTGCGCGAAAAATGTCCTTGGGACAGCGTGCAAACAATGGAATCGCTACGCCATTTGACCTTGGAGGAAACACACGAATTGTCGGATGCCATTTTGGACGAGGATATGAGCGAAATCAAAAAGGAATTAGGCGACATTCTTTTGCATATCGTTTTTTATTCTAAAATTGGCGAAGAGAAAAAAGAATTTGATTTAAAAGATGTTATCGATGGAATTTGCGAAAAATTAGTCCGCCGCCATCCGCATATTTTTGGCGATGTAAAGGTAAATAATGCCGACGATGTAAAAGCCAATTGGGAGCAAATCAAGCTCACTGAGGGCGCGCGAAAAACGGTTTTGTCGGGTGTTCCGAAATCGCTTCCGGCTATGATTAAAGCCTATCGTATTCAGGAAAAAGCGCGCGGCGTGGGCTTCGACTGGGAAAAACCCGAGCAAGTGATGGAAAAAGTGCGCGAAGAATTTACCGAATTACAAGAAGAATTAAATAAAAAAGATAATCAAGACCGCGTTGAAAGTGAGTTTGGCGACGTGTTGTTTGCACTTATCAACTATGCCCGTTTTATTGATGTAAATCCCGAAAACGCCCTCGAAAAAACCAACCGTAAATTCATCAAAAGGTTCAATTATCTCGAACAACAAACCATTGCCAAAGGCCGGTCGCTCCACGATATGACGCTTGCGGAAATGGATGTGTATTGGAATGAAGCGAAAAAGAATGATTAATTATTAATTGTTAATGAGCTTCGCTTCTCATTAACCATTAACCATTTATCATTAACTATTAAAAAAATATACAATGTCCTTAAACATCAAAACACTCCCATTCAATCCCATCGAAGCCAACTGCTACGTGGTTTCCGACAGTAGTAAAGCATGTGTAATCATCGATCCGTCTTGCGAAAGCAAAGCCGAAGCCGATTATCTGTTTCAATTTATTGAAGAAAATGAATTGAAACCGAAACATGTTATTATTACCCATGCACATATCGACCATTACATTGGTTCTGTGATGGTTTGTGAAAAATATAATTTGCCGCTTACGTTGCACGAAGAGGCCAAGGAAATGTTTTTGGATGCACCGAATCATGCAAAATTATTGCGCATGCATTTGGAACGTATTCCGGAAAATCTTATCTTTGTAAAACAAGGCGATGTGATTCGTTTTGGGATTTCGGATCTCGAAGTGCGCTACACGCCCGGTCATGCCGACGGCAGCATGTGTTTGATTTCGCATGCCGATAAAACCGTTTTTACCGGCGATGTGTTGTTCAGAAACAGCATCGGACGCTCGGATTTGATGACCGGCGATTTTGATAAATTGAGAGATTCGATTTTCGGACAATTATTCACCTTGCCGGAAGATTACACCGTTCGTCCCGGCCACGGCGGGCGCACAACCATTGGCTATGAGAAAGAGAATAATCCGTTTTTAATAAATTAAGAATTGGAAATTAGGAATTAGGAATTAAATAGATTCCCAATTCCTAATTCCTAATTTATAATTCCTAACTATATGAATAAATTCCATTTAAAGTGTGTTCACTGCGGTGAAAAATTCGATTCTTTTAAGGCTTGGTTTGGCATCAAACAAGTATGCCCGAAATGTGGAAAAGCGCACGTAGAAGTGCAGTATAGCCAATCTTTGGACGCTTTAAAAGATTTGATTTTTAGTAAAAATAGAACCGATCAAAGCATTTGGCATTATTTCGATTTTTTGCCGTTGAATGATAAAAATAATATCGTTTCTTATGGCGAAGCATCGGTAAACATTGAGCATTGGGAATTTTTGGAGCAATATGCCAAAGAACGCATGGGCATCGATTGTAAGGTTTATGCTACGCGCAACGATGAAAATCCTGCTACGGGAACGTTTAAAGATCCGGGAGCCTCTTTAGCGGCAAGCGTTTTGAAAGAAAATGGCGTTGACAAATACATCGTTGTCAGTACCGGAAATGTGGCCAATGCTTTTGCGCGCTACATGGCGCAGGCAGGGATTTCGCTTTCGGCATTTGTGCACAAAGATGCCGTGAAACTCAATGTTGCCGGCGTTAGTTGCTATGGACAACGCGTGTTTAAGGTGGATGGCGATTACGCTTACGCGAAAAAAGTAGCCTCCGAATTCGCGCAAAAAAATAATATTTTGATGACCGGCGGAAATTTCGATCCGCTGCGTGTGGAAGCTAAACGCACCATGGTGTTTGAATGGCTTCGCAAAATGCCAGAACTGCCCACGGTTTATGTGCAAGCCTTGAGCGGCGGCACCGGTCCGATTGCTATTGATAAGGCTTATCGCGATTTGCAACCGAGTGGGATGTTGGGAAAATATCCGCGGTTTTTATTGGTGCAGCCTAATGGTTGCGCACCCATGGCGGAGGCCTGGCAAAATGCCAAAGCAAACGGCTTTCCGCAAGGGTTTGAAAAAGAGTACCCGATTTATGAAAATCCGCAAACCAAAGTACCGACTTTAGCTACCGGAAATCCGGGAACTTATCCGTATTTGGCCAAACTTGTACAGAAAACGGAAGGCGAAATTTTCGAGATTGATGAAGAAAAACTAATCGATGTAAATCGTATGGTTGCTTACGAAAATCAAGCAGTTATGGGACCTGCGGCGGCAACGGCCGTGGCTGGTTTTTTCAAGGCTTTGCGCGATAAAAACATCAAAAACGGCGATGTGGTTTTGATCAGCATTGGCGAGGGCGTGCGCAGGGCCACCCACGTGATGGAAGAGATGATTTACACTGAAAAAACCGTTAAAAATGCTGATGATTGCGATGTTTTCGACCGGAAAACCTTGCGCAAGCAGCTTTGGGATGCGGTGTAAAAATTTTCAAGTAGACTTGAAAAAATTAAAAATTTTGAATATTTTTCGGTTATAACAGAAAAAATTGCAATTAGATTTTGTGAGAAAAACGATATTTTGTAATTTTAAAATTTATTCATAACTTTGCGAAAATAAATATACGATATCAGATGTACGATATACGAGGATGTCCTCACATCATGCATAAAAAAACTAAAACAATTTATATAGAAAAAACATTAACTAAACATAAATAAAAAAAGCGTAAGCTTAAATTCTCGAAAAGAAAACGACCAAATTTTTCATCGAGAGAGAATTCGTAAGCGATACGCTCATGCTGTGTTCCGGCGTGGGTTGTGTCTTATTCTCTCATGGGTGCTTGGTCGTACCTCTTTTCGAATAAGAAATTCAACTCACGCCTTTTTTATTTACATACAACCCCTTCGGGGCTTGTTGGAAATGAAATTAACAAACAAAATAAAACACACATGAAAACAAATTACTTTCGTTCGCTAATTGCACCGGATGGCTACGCAACGCAGAGCGTTGCTGGCCATGACAGCCACACGTCGGCTATGAGGACTTCCCTTGGTATTTACGGGATGGCCACACTTCGCTGCGCTCCGTTCGCCATGACGTCCTCCGCATTGGGCGCAGTCGTTGGCTACGCGCGTAGCCAAGCCACAAGGCCACTACGAAGCCGTCATGGCGAGCAAGGCTTCGCCTTGCGTGGCCATCTCGTTTTATTAGTCTTCACACTTTGCTTCAACCTTCTGTCCGCCCAAACCCCCGCCCCCGATTTCACCGACTCGCGCGACGGCGAAACCTACAAAACCGTGATTATGCCCGACGGCAAACGCTGGATGGCGGAGAATTTGCGGTATCGCAAGGGGTTGGATAATCCTGTTGTTCCAAATGTTCCCACATCAAGTGTAAACACCTTTGCCGCTTCGAAAAACTTGTATTACTGTCCGGGTCCTGGGCCAATGAATAATTCCGCTAATCAGGCCGATCCGTTGGCTTGTGAATATTGG
>JAVBNF010000062.1:0-29813 GCA_031551725.1 Bacteroidales bacterium | reverse complement strand
GGAACGACGGATGCCGGGCGTTTGCTGAAAGACACTGTTCGAGGCACATTTGCAAATAATCAGGCATGGAAAAAACTTTGGACAAATGCTGCTTTACAAAATATAAATTCATTCGGGTTCTCTGCTTTGGCTGCGGGCTTGCGTACCACTGCTGGCGCCTATTCGGGCAACGGTACGCAGGCTCTTTTCTGGACAAGTACGACCAATACCAACGGAACTCAAGCAAGTTCAAAAATATTTACAAACAGCTCCAATTCATCAACCGGCTCCTCTACACAACTCCGTGCGGACGCCCTGTCCGTGCGCTGTGTGGAAGGCGGTTGCGATGAAGGATTTCGTGTTCCGTTTTTGGTTTCCAAAAACGGCTCTAAGACGTTTGATGCGGCCTATGATACGGTTGAATTTCTGCCTGCACAAGGCAAGGCGTTTGTCTTTTTTGTTTTCAAACTTCCTGCTTCGGGCGGCGTGTGGAAATACACCGTTACCCCTGATGCATCTACCGTTCCAAGCGGTGTTACTGTTGATGTACAAACTTTTTGCCAACCTCGTAATATGGGCTCAGATACTTTGATTGAAATTTTATTCAAAGGACTTTCTGTTGCAAATATTAATCAAACAGTTAAATTTTTAACTATCGCATCAAATTCCAGTTACTGCAACATCAATCAAAATCTTTACATTACCTTCAAACTGTACACAGGTTCAAGCATGACCGATCCTCGAGACGGTAAGGTTTACAAAACTGTTACGATGCCCGACGGCAAAGAGTGGATGGCCGAGAATCTCAATTACCAAACAGGAATGACTTTTCGTGCTACTCCTAATTCTCCCAATGGTACTCCCGGCGGCAGTCAAGGCAGCCTTTCCTTTTGGTGTCCCGGTACAGACGACAAACTTGGTAATCCGAATACCACCACGCTCGCCGACTGTGAAAAATATGGCGCACTTTACACTTGGGATGCGGCGATGTGGCGGGACGGTAATTCTGCTAACGGTGCTATTACGGGTTC
The DNA here is from genome assembly GCA_031551725.1 of Bacteroidales bacterium. GTDB lineage: Bacteria > Bacteroidota > Bacteroidia > Bacteroidales > P3 > JAVBNF01. Next base: position 28,803 of record JAVBNF010000062.1, on the reverse strand, counting down.
CTACAATGGTAATTATGCAGCGGTGGGTATTAATAATAATCAAGTTGGAGGAAGGGGTGTCTGCCCCAGTGGTTGGCATGTTCCAACAGACAACGAATGGGGTACCATGTTAAATGCCGTAGAAACGAGCAATGGGAATATTCTTTCAACTGCGATAAATACAACAACCGGAGGAGGTTACAAAAATCATAATATTGGCTCTTCGTCCACTCAAAACTGGTTGGGGGTTGATGCAGGTGTACGTTTAATGCATAGTTCCGGTGGTAATTATAGTGTTACTCGCACAGACCAATACGGTTTTTCCGTGTTTCCGGTCGGCTATCGTGATTACGATGGCACGCGCTTCTGCGTACGAGGGACGTACGCCTACTTCTGGAGTGCATCAGGTTATGATTCTTGGAGTGCGTGGAGTCGTAACGTCTACATTGGTTACGCTTCTGTGGCCCGTCTCGCGTACACTCGTTCGTACGGCTTCTCGGTGCGCTGCCTCAGGGATTAAGAAAGTTTTAATCATTTAGGGTGGTTTGGATTGGTTTGGATTGGTTTAGAAAGTTTAGAAAAGTTCAGAACCTCCTAAACCACTCTAAACTCTCTGAACTTTCCTAAACCGTTCAAATTAAATAAAGGCGCGAGCCGCTTATTCATTCTTTGGTAGAACTTTGGTCGGTTTTCTGTGGAGAATTTCGGCTCGCTTTTTATTTGTGTTTAATGTTTGTTTTTCTATGGAAAGGCCTAACAGATATTGTTTCTGTTAGGCCTTCCTGCAATGTAAAGACGTTGCATGCAACGTCTTTACAGCCCCCAACGTGAAATATTGAACTTTTTCCTTTCTCTTTTGTTTTTATTGTGAATTAATCAATAAAAATCACAATAAAACAATGAAAAATATTAAATATCATAGAACTGGAATAAAAACCATGCTTGTTGTTGCAGTCGGATTGTTATTCCAAATGTGCAGCAATCAAAATGCAATCAACTACGCCGAGTCTAACAACTGGGCTAAACTTCCTCCATCCAAACTTTTGGATGTTGATGTATTCTTTGTTTCTCCTTCCGTTTATGTACCTGAAAACGAAAAAGCGCCTGCTCTTTCGCCGATTTGCAACAAAAGTATAGAAAAAAATATGCAACGGATATATACTCACGAAGCGTCTGTTTTTGAAGGAGTTGCGAATATATACATGCCCTACTATCGCCAAATGAGTCGCAAAAACGATCAAAAAATGTCGGAAATGCAACGCGAACAGATGTTTCAACAATCGGTTAGTGATGTTGAAAATGCGTTTAACTATTTTATCAAAAACTTAAACAACAATCGTCCGTTTATCCTTGCCGGACAAGCGGAAGGTTCTGAAATCATCATGAAACTATTGTCCAATTACCTAAAAGACAAGCCCGACATATATGAACGTATGGTAGCTGCCTATGTAATCGGATTTCCTGTAACCACGGACTTTTTAAAAGAAAATCCACATCTCGAATTTGCTAAAAAAGCAGATGACTACCGCGTGCTGATCTCCTTCAGCACCAAAATGCCTCAGCTTGGAGATAGCACTCACAAAGTGAATAAAAATAGTTCTATCGCTGTAATTAACCCAATTACATGGACACGAACAACCGAAACTGCCGAGGCTTCTCAAAGTAAAGGCTCCCGTATTGCAAAAACCGGTGCAGAAATTGCCGATTGTCAAAACTTTGCCGATGCTAAAATCGACTCTGTCAACGGCGTTGTGCTTTGCTCAATTGCCGACAGCGGCATCTCGAGAGGCTTGCAAATACTTCCCGCCTCGCTATTCCCTTCAATTGACTACGGTCTATATTATTACGATATCCGTGCAAATGCGTTGGCACGTACACGGGCCTATTTCGCCAACAGATAATTTGACAAGATTTACAGGATTAACAGGAATTTCCAGCAAAGTCTTGTTAATCCTGTAATTCTTTCAAAAACAAACTTAATCCAATTTCAAGACTGCTAAAAATGCGGATTGCGGAACTTCCACGGAACCGATTTGGCGCATACGTTTCTTACCTTCTTTTTGTTTTTCAAGAAGTTTACGCTTACGGGAAATATCGCCTCCGTAGCATTTTGCAGTAACATCCTTACGCACGGCCTTGATGGTTTCGCGCGCAATGATTTTAGAGCCAATTGCTGCTTGAATAGCAATATCAAACTGTTGTCTCGGTATCAATTCTCGCAGTTTTTCACAAATGCGGCGCCCGAAAGCATAAGCATTATCGTTATGTATCAAAGTGGACAAAGCATCCACAGTATCTCCATTCAAAAGTATTTCCAGTTTAGCTAACGTTGACCGTTGATATCCGCTCGGATAGTAGTCAAAAGAGGCATAACCACGCGAAATACTTTTCAGTTTATCATAAAAATCAAATACAATTTCCGCCAATGGAATATCAAAATTCAACTCCACTCGGTCGGTAGTTAAATACACTTGATTTTGCAAAATTCCGCGTTTGTCAATGCAGAGTTTCATAATCGAACCCACATATTCCGATTTCGAAATAATTTGCGCGTGAATCATCGGTTCTTCGATATAATCAATATAATTCGGCGCAGGCAATCCCGATGGATTGTGGATTTCAAACATTTCATGTTTGGTCGTATGCACACGGTATGAAACGTTAGGCACTGTCGTAATCACATCCATGTTGAATTCACGTTCCAAACGTTCCTGAATAATCTCCATGTGAAGCATACCCAAAAATCCGCAGCGGAAGCCGAAACCCAAAGCGGCCGAGGATTCGGGCTCAAACGTCAAAGAAGCATCGTTTAACTGCAATTTTTCAATCGAAGTGCGTAATTCCTCGTAATCCTCTGTACTTATCGGATAAATACCGGCAAATACCATCGGCTTTACGTTTTCAAAACCATCAATCGCTTTTTCACACGGACGTTCCACGTGCGTAATCGTATCTCCTACTTTAACCTCTGCCGAAGTTTTAATTCCGGAAATAATATAGCCTACGTCGCCGGCGGCAAGTTCGGTGCGCGGTTCCGGTTTTAGGCGCAACACCCCAATTTCATCGGCATGATACGTCTTCCCAGTATTTACAAATTTTACATGATCGCCTTTGCGGACCGTTCCGTTCATAATACGGAAATACGAAATAATTCCGCGGAACGAGTTGAAAACAGAGTCAAAAATCAAGGCTTGCAACGGAGCTTCTACATCTCCTTTCGGTGCAGGAATACGCTCAACAATCGCTTCCAGAAGCTCGGGAACACCCATTCCGGTTTTTCCGCTAACCCCAAGAATATCCTCGCGTTTACAGCCAATCAAATCGATAATTTGGTCGGCCACCTCTTCGGGCATGGCGCTTTCCATATCCATTTTGTTGAGGATAGGGATAATTTCCAAGTCATGCTCAATCGCTTTATAAAGATTCGAAATTGTTTGAGCTTGGATGCCTTGCGTAGCATCAACCACAAGAATTGCACCTTCACAGGCAGCAATAGATCGAGATACTTCGTAAGAAAAATCGACGTGACCCGGAGTATCAATCAAATTAAAAACATAATTTTCTCCGGTTTTCGACTTGTAATTCATCTGGATGGCGTGGCTCTTGATGGTAATGCCGCGTTCACGTTCCAAATCCATATCGTCCAACACTTGCGCCTGTAAATCGCGTTGCGAAATGGCGCCGGTATACTCAATCAATCGATCGGCCAGCGTACTTTTGCCGTGGTCGATATGCGCTATAATACAAAAATTTCGAATATTCTTCATAAGGCTTGCAAAGGTACGAAAAAATTGTTAATTATTAATTGTTAATTATAAATGATTTCATTTATGATTAATAATTTAGTAATTAAGGCTTGTGTAGAATTTTTCCATAAAAAACCCTAACAGGTACTGATCCTGTTAGGGTTTTAGTTTAATAATAAAAGAACTTGTTAACTTTTAATACCCAAAAACGTCTTCTTGACTAACTTTCTGTACAGTACCGAATTTTGTTTCCAAGGTTTTGAAATCCATATCGGATTCGCGGCCTAAAATCAAATACGTTTTATGCAAATTTTTAACATATTTTGCTTGAAACGCCTGCATATCTTCCATTGTAAATGTAGGAACTTTTGTAAACACATCTTTACGGATGTCGTAGTTTAATCCCAGATCTTTTGCATGCAGGTAATCCCAAATGATATTCATTTTATCAATCCGTTGCACACGGATTGTGTTTATAATTGCTTCTTTGGCCAGGCTCAAAGTTTTTTCAGAAACCGGCATATCGGCAAACAATTCGTTAAATGCATCCAAAGCCATAACCACTTTGTCGTTTTGCGTAGCCAATTGAATACGGTTGCTGTAATATTTATCTGCTTTGCTTGGCTCGCTGTACCAAGAACCCGCGCTGTAAGCCAAAGAACGTTTTTCGCGAATTTCAGTAAACACAATTGCATTCATGCTGCCTCCAAAATATTCATTATACAACGAAACTTGCGGAGTGATGGCAGGATCATATTTCCCTCCTCTGGAAACGGTTTGGCAATAAGACTGATTCGATTCATAATTCAAAAATACTACACGGTCTGTATTTGTTTCGAGCAACTCATATTTTTTTGCTGCAGGAAACGGCATCACTTTTCCAACTTTATGCAATTTCTCTATTTGTTTCGAGAAATCGGTCATTGTGAGAGGTCCGTAATACAAAATCTGATGTTGATATTTGTTCAACATTTTTATTTTATCCGTCAACTTTTGAGGAGTCAACGCATTTAGTTCTTGTTCCGATAAAATATTTTTAAATGGAGAATCGCTGCCGAAAGCCGAATATGAGACCAGGGCTCTCAAATTTGCTTGTTGATTTCCCTTACTGTCCACACGCGCTTTCAAGATGTCGCTTTTCAGATTTTCCCACGCTTCGCCATTCGGCTTGCAATCGGTAAGCAACTCTTCGAATAATTTCAACGCCGGTTCCATGTTTTCAGACAAACCGCTTAAGCTAATATACATTTGCTCCGCACCGGTTTTTAACGAGAATGAACATGCGAGTTTATAAAATTCTTGTTTCAATTGCTCCGGTGTATATTTCGAAGTGCCCAAATATTCCAAATAGGAAAAAGCCGTACTCATTTCCTTATCATTTTCGCTTCCCATTTCATAGCGATAAACCACCTGAAAGGTTCCATTTTCTTCGTTATGGCTATAAAACATTTCCAAACCGTTTTTCAACTTTTGCGTTTGAAGGTCTTTGGTATAATCCAAAAACACCGGTTCAATCGGCGTTATTGTTGTTGTTCTGATTTCTTTAAACAACTTAGATTCTACATCTCGATTAATTTGAATCGGAGTAATGGCAGGCTTGGTCATTTTAGCAATATCCGTAGGTTGTCCCTGACGTTTGTAGAGCACTACATAATTATCCTTGAAATTATCATTTGCAAATTTTACAATATCTGCCTTTGTAATTTTGCTCAAACGGTCCAAATAATTCACATCTTGCTCCCATTCCACATGCTGGGTGTATGATTTTGCCATCGCTTCCGCTCTTGAACCGTTGCTTTCGAGCATTTTCAAATGTTCATATTTCAAGTTATTCACCGTTGCTGCAATCATCCAATCCGGAAAATCGCCTTTTTTTAGCAACTCGATTTGTTCAAGCAATAAATCTTTACATTCTTCCAATGTTTGTCCTTGTTTGGGATATGCTCCGAAAATCAAGGTAGAATAGTTGTCCAAACCATACATGTAAGTATAAGCGCCCATCAAGCGTTGTTTTTGATTCAAGTTCAAATCAATCATCCCGGCCTGGCCGTTATATAAAATCATTCCGATTAAGTTTCCCATCAACGCGTCGGGCGTATTGCTTCCACCCATTCGGTATGCCAACGCCATATTTGCAGCTTCCAATCCGGTAATTTCTCTCTCAACCGGCTTTGTAATCGGAGCTTCGGGGGTGAATTTGTAAGATGGATCCGCTTTGCGCACCATTGTACCGAAATATTTATCAATTACAGCAATCATTTTATCCGGATCAAAATCGCCGGACATACAGATAGCCATATTGTTCGGAACATAATATTTATCAAAAAACTCGCGGATATTTTTCATCGACGGGTTTTTCAAATCTTCCTGCGTGCCCAATACCGTCTGGGTTCCGTAAGGATGCGTTGGAAACAATGCGGCAAACAATGCTTCTGTTGAACGACGGCTGTCTTTCGACATTGCCATGTTTTTTTCTTCGTAAACCGTTTCTATTTCCGTGTGAAAAAGGCGAAGCACGTTTTGAGAAAAACGGTCCGACTGGATTTTCGCCCAATTTTCAACTTGATTGGAAGGAATCTCTTCCATAAAAATGGTTTCATCATTGGTCGTATATGCGTTCGTATGTTGCGATCCGATAAAATTCATCATCTTCATGTACTCGTTCGGAATAGCATATTTGGATGCTTCATACGACAGGCTGTCGATTTTATGATAAATCACCGCGCGCTGCAAAGAATCGGTAGTTACACGATAAATTTCAAACTGATTTTCGATAGCCTGTATTAAAGGCTCTTCGGCCGTCCAATCGGTAGTCCCGAAATTGGGAGTTCCTTTAAACATCATGTGTTCAAAATAATGCGCCAAACCGGTTGTTTCTTTCGGATCATTCTTCCCTCCCGCACGCACGGCAACGTATGCCGCAATACGCGGAACATCATGATAAGGCGAAAGATACACTTTCAAACCATTGTCGAGCGTGTAAATGCGCACACCCATTGGGTCGTTCGGAACTGTTTGGTAAGAATATTGTTTTTGCGCGAACAAAGAAATGCTCAACAATACAAAAACACTTAGCCAAAGATTTTTCAATGCTTTCATCGTTTTTTTATTTTATTTTAAAAACCAAAGGTACAAAAAAATTATATATTTCCTTCAAAAAATAGTTCAATCAATCTCGAATGCGGATATTTCCCAAATTCTTTCCCTTGAATTTTCAAGTATTTTTCCTCCATAATCTTCATCTCTTTCGAGGATATTTCACCTTGAATAAAAGACACATACAGGGTTCGATGCGATAATTGATGTTTGGTTTCAAATGCAATTTTCGCTTTCGCTAAAACAATATCCGTTTCCGGAATAGGAGTTTTTAAAATTGTTTTTGAAGAAATTTCCGCTTCGCTTTCCAATAAAGGGAAATCATACATATTCTTCCAAATTCCACTGTCGGTGCGCTTTTTGATAAAGAAAAAATCGGCATAACGCGGCACAAAGTAATACATATAACGGTTTTGCACCTTAGTTTTATTCTTTTTTGCCGGCAATTCATTAATTTGTCCATGTTTCAAAGCATAACACCCTCTATTAAAAGGACATTCATCGCACAACGGATTGGCAGGTTTACACCAAATGGCGCCAAATTCCATTACTGCTTGATTAAATGTAGCCGGATCTTTGGGGTCAATTTGTTTGTTCAGCCAAGCGTACAATTCTTTTTGCCCAACCGGTGTATCAATAGGCGTATAAATACCATTTAAACGTGTAATAAAGCGAGCCACATTTCCATCCAAAACAGGATAAGGCAAATCGAAGGCAAAGGATGCAATAGCAGCAGCCGTATAAGCGCCCACTCCTTTCAATTTTAAAATATCTTCATGTGTATTGGGAAATTTACCACCAAAATCATCCCGGATTTGACATGCAGCATGATGCAAATTGCGTGCCCGTGAATAATAGCCCAACCCTTGCCAAAGTTTCAAAACATCTTCTTCGCTCGCATCGGCAAGAGATTTAACATCTGGAAAGCGCTCCAAAAAACGATGATAATACTCCAAGCCTTGATCCACACGAGTTTGTTGCAAAATAATTTCGGATATCCAGATTTTATAAGGATTTTGCTGATTGCGCCATGGCAAGTCCCTTTTATTTACTTGATACCAATTTTTTAATTTATTGAAAAACAAATACATAATATTTTTTATCTATTTTTTTTTGCAAAAATACAAAGAATTATAATTTTTTTGTATATCTTTGCACTCCTTAAGAGAAAATAAAACGATTGTTTAATCAAAAACATACAAAATAATGACAAAAGCAGAAGTTGTAGCAGAAATTGCTCAAAAAACAGGAATTGAAAAAGCAACGGTAATGCACACTGTTGAAACATTCATGGACGTTATGAAAGAATCTATGTCAAAAGGCGAAAACGTTTATTTGAGAGGATTCGGGAGCTTCATCGTTAAAAAAAGAGCTGAAAAAACCGGTAGAAATATTTCTAAAAACACTACGATTATTATTCCGGCTCACTATGTACCGGCATTCAAACCGGCAAAAACATTCTTACACGAAGTTAAATCAAAAGTAAAATAATTTGCCATGCCAAGCGGAAAGAAAAGAAAACGTCATAAAATGGCGACCCACAAGCGTAAAAAACGCCTACGTAAAAATCGCCATAAAAAGAAATAATTCTTAATTGGAATTAAACTTATAAACAACTGCCGGTTATTCGGGATCATTGTATTCCGGATGACCGTGTGGTGTTTGTAGCATCACGCTTTTTACATCCTTTCTATTTACTTAATTTTAAACGATTTTTATCCTTTTAATGCGAATAAAAATCGAAACCCCCTTATATTATTGCTTTGAATAAAGAACTCATCATAGAATCATCTCCCGAAGAAACCATTGTGGCGCTCTTGGAAGATCGGCTTTTGGTGGAGGTTCATCGTGAAAAAAGCGGAATAGGCCACACTGTGGGCGATGTGTATTTGGGTCGGGTAAAAAAAATCATGCCCGGGCTAAACGCTGCCTTCATCGATGTGGGATCAGACAAAGATGCATTCCTGCATTATCTGGATTTAGGCGCCAATGTTAAAACACTCAACAAATACGTTGATCATGCTTTAGCGGGAGAATTACACTCCCTCAATATGAAGAATTTCAAATTTGAGGAAGAAATCCCGAAAACAGATACGATTGCAAATGTGTTGAAACAAAACCAACAGATTTTGGTTCAAATTATCAAAGAACCAATCTCGACAAAAGGTCCGCGTTTAACGTCTGAAATATCATTTGCCGGACGCTATATGGTACTTATTCCTTTTTCAGATAAAATTTCCGTTTCACAAAAAATCAAAAGCGTTGAAGAGCGCAACCGCTTAAAACGCTTGGTTTCCAGTATTCGCCCGGAAGGCTTCGGTATTATCATCCGTACAGTGGCCGAAGGTAAAAACGTGGCACAACTTGATGCCGATTTGAAGTCGCTTACTCGTAAATGGAACCAAACAAAAAACCTCCTCAATAAGGCAAAAGCCCCGAAAAAAATCATCAGCGAGATGGATAAAACCACCAGCTTGCTGCGCGATCTACTAAATAACGATTTCAATCAAATTGTTGTTAACACTCAAGAAGCCTACGAAGACGCCAAATCGTACGTCGAAACCATTGCTCCCGAAAAAGCAGATATTGTCAAACTCCACAAAGCCGGCAATCCGATTTTCGACCATTATGGCATTACCAAGCAAATTAAAAGTTCCTTCGGCCGTATCGTTCCTCTGAAACACTACGGTGCCTACATGGTGATTGAACATACCGAGGCTTTGCATGTGGTTGATATTAATAGCGGACATCGTTTGAATGCGGAAAATACGCAGGAAGACAATGCGCTCGAAGTAAACATGGAAGCAGCCGTAGAAGTGGCGCGCCAGTTACGTTTACGTGATATTGGGGGCATTATTGTGGTCGATTTTATCGATTTACGCATGGGCGCTCACCGCAAGCAGCTTTACGAAAAGATGAAAGAAGAGATGGCACGCGACAGCGCCAAACACCAAGTGCTTCCTGCGAGTAAATTCGGCTTGATCCAAATTACACGCCAACGCGTTCGTCCGCAAGTAAAGATTAATGTGCTTGAAAAATGTCCTGTTTGTAAAGGCACCGGCGAAGTAACATCCAGCTTTATTTTATTGGATGAAATCGAAGCGCTGCTACAACATTTGGTACACGACCAAAATCAAAAAGAGTTGACTTTGCTTGTAAATCCTTATTTGTATGCTTATCTGACCAAAGGCTTTTTCACTAACTATAAATGGAGATGGCGCCAAAAATACGGTGTGAAAATTAATTTTAAAAGTGTTAAATCTTATCATTATTTAGAATACCATTTCCTCGATAAAAACGGAGAAATAATTAAGTTATAAATTACAAATTTACAAATAAAAGAATTCAATGAAAAAATTATTCCTGATAGCTGTCAGTGTTGCCTTTGCAGGCGCTTTCTCATCATGTAAAAAAGATGACAACAAAGACAACCCTCCCACTCCGCCTCCTGCACGCATTTACAATCCTTTTGTTTTGCAAAATGCAGAAGCCGGTATCAAATCCATTGCCCGCGTAAAAAATGTCGATTCGGTTGTATACAGCTACAATGCGTCGCAGCAGATGAATGGTATGTCGTTTTACAAACAAGACAGTACCGGTACTTGGAAAGCCTCCGCAAAATTAATTTTTGCTTATGAAGGCGATAATCTAACTAATGTATCCGTAAATGTAGGTCAAGCCCTTGCAATGAAAGTATGCGAATTAACGTTTGCTTACGATGCCAATAACCGTTTGACCAACGAAACATGGACTTCTCCGATGATGCCCAATGTTTCGGATCTCCGCACTTACACTTATGATAGCGATTCTGTAACTGTTATTTCTCAAGGAGGCGCCATCAGCAAGATGGCCGCACATTATTTTACCGACTCGGATTTTGAACTCGACAGTATCGTTGTGTTCAAAATGGATACCAACGGACAAGTTATCAGTATTGCTATTCCCGAAGGGAAAGCCGATCTCGTTTGGAGCAACAGTAATTTGACAAACATACGAATGATGTCGTTTTTTGACGTTTACACATGGACATACGGTCAAAATAGAAACGTAAACAAATTAATTTCGTTTCCGGTTGGTTTTTTAAACATTTCCAGCCTTTTCGCAGGCAATACATCCGCAAACAATCCTTTAACGTTTGATGACTTTGTAGAAGAAACATCAAAAACGTATACTTACGGATCTTTTAACGATAAACTACTGCCGGTTTCTGTAACTGAAACTACCGATGGAGTAGGCACAACTACCAGATATTATTATACGAATAACTAATATCTGTAATCATTTTAAAATAGAAAGCGTCCGAAGTTTCGGACGCTTTTTTTTACAATTCTACCCACTCTAAATTTTCCTGTCCTCGTAGCCAAGTCAATTGACGTTTGGCGTAGCGGCGACTGTGAGTTTTGATATCGGTGATAGCTTGTTCCAAGGAAATTTTCCCATCGAAATGTTCAAAAAGTTCTTTGTAGCCTACCGTATTCAGAGCATTTAAATCCTTATATGAATATAAAGCACGCACTTCGCCAATCAAACCCATTTCAAGCATAATATCCACCCGGCGGTTAATCCGGTCGTAAAGTTCTTCTTTGGGGCGATTTAAGGCAATCCTTCGGATACTAAATGGACGCGGTTTTGTTTGTTGATTGCGCTGTTGCGAATAAGGCTTGCCGGTTGTGATGCATACTTCCAATGCCCGCAAAAGCCGCTTGGGGTTTGCTATATCAACAATTTTATAAAAATCGGGATCTAATATTTTTAACTCCAACCTCAACGATTCAATGCCTTCGGTTTCGAATTTTTGCAATAATTCCGCACGCAATTCAAGATCAGGATCAGGTAAAACATCAATACCATTGCAAACTGCATTGACATAAAGTCCGGAGCCACCTGCCATCACTACATAATCGTGTGTTTGAAATAATTTATCGAGTAAAGCAAGTGCATCGCTTTCGTATTGCGCCGCGCTGTAATAGTCGAAGATGCTCAAATGTGCAATGAAATGATGTTTCACTCTATTCAACTCTTCTTCCGAAGGCCGTGCCACGCCAATGTTCAACTCTTTATAGAATTGACGCGAGTCTGCCGACAGAATTTCCGTATGGAATTCCTCCGCCATCCGAATGGCATATTCGGTTTTTCCCACCGCAGTGGGGCCTTCAATGACTATTAGTTCTTTCATTTGTTAATGATAATCTTCCTGATTTTTTATCAACAAATGATTAATGATTAATGGTTAATGGAAGCACAGCCATCATTAACAATTAACAATTAACCATTAAATAGTTTTCCCCCTTCATCCAACATCAATTTCCACGCTGCATCGAAATTGTTTGGAATTTCGCCGTCGAGAATAGCATCTTTTATACGGTCTTTGATTATTCCCACTTCACGGCAAGGCGGAATATTAAAGTGTTTCATAATATCTTCACCCGTCACCGGCGGTTGGAAATTGCGAATGCGGTCTTTTTCTTCGAGCTCCACCAGTTTCTCCGATACAAGTTTGAAATTATCATGATAACGTTTTACTTTCTCACGATTTTTGGATGTAATATCGGCATTGCAAAGCAACATCAAATCGTCAATATCATCGCCGGCTTCAAACAACAAACGACGTACTGCCGAATCGGTTACAATATCCTCGGCCAACACAATCGGGCGGAGATGCAGGGCTACCAGTTTCTCCACATATTTCATCTTCTCATTTAGCGGAAGTCGCATACGTTTAAAAATGCGCGACACCATTTTGGAACCGATAAATTCATGTCCGTGAAACGTCCAGCCGCCGGGCATTTCGAAACGTTTGGTCTGCGGCTTGGCAATGTCGTGCAGCAACGCCGCCCAACGCAGCCAAAGATTGGATGATTTTTCTGCAACATTATCCACCACTTCCAACGTATGCAAAAAGTTGTCTTTGTGCGAACGTCCGTTGCGGCTCTCAGTCCCTTTAAGTGCAATTAATTCCGGAAAAATAATTCCTAAAATCCCACTTATATCAAGGAGTTTGAAACCTAACGACGGTTTTGGCGCCAACAGGATTTTATTTAATTCTTCGGCAATTCTTTCGGCAGAAAGTATTTTCACACGTTCTGCGTTGCGCTGAATGGATTCGAAGGTTTCGGGCGCGATATCAAAATTCAACTGTGTGGCAAAACGGATGGCGCGCAGCATGCGCAAAGGGTCGTCGGAGAAAGTAATGTCGGGATCAAGCGGCGTTTGAATATTTTTTTTCTTCAAATCTTCTTGTCCGTCAAACGGGTCGACCAGTTCGCCATAATTTTCTTTATTCAGCGAAATGGCCATTGCATTGATGGTAAAATCGCGGCGGTTTTGATCGTCTTGCAAACTGCCGTTTTCCACGGCAGGCTTACGGGAATGGCTTTCGTAAGATTCTTTACGGGCGCCGACAAACTCAATCTCATAGCCATCTTGATGAAACATGGCTGTGCCGAAATTCTTAAAAACGGCCACTTCTTGAGACACGCCAAGATATTTAGCGCAAGCCTCGGCCAATTCGATACCGCTACCAACCACAACAATATCAATATCTTTACACGGACGTCCGAGCAGCAAATCGCGCACAAATCCGCCCACAGCATAGGCCGGATGATTGGGCGAAAGCTCGCTCACCGCACGAAAAACCGGATGCTGCAAATGTTCTTTGAGATTCATAGATGCAAAGATACAAAAAAATGGCGAATGATTTTTTGTAACATAAAATCCGAAGGAAATCGTTCCATTTTTCTTCTTAGAAACTGTTTAAATTTTTGACAGGATGAACATGTTTTTTATTTTGCCTTCGGCAAAATCATCCTGTAAATCTTGTTAATCCCGTCTAAAAAGAATTTTTGTTTAATTTTTAAACAGTTTCTTAATAAATATTAGAAATTTGTTAAATCTTCAGAAATCCGAAAATTATTTTACTATCTTTGCAAAAAAATAATGATTATGAAAATAAATTTCCTTCAAGAATTCAAGCAGTTTGCCATGCGTGGCAATGTGATTGATTTGGCCGTAGGGGTTGTAATTGGGGGCGCTTTTGGAAAAATCGTTTCATCTTTGGTGGGCGATATTTTTATGCCGTTAATCGGATTGCTTACTAACGGCGTCAATTTTACAGATATCAAACTCACCCTTCGCACCGCCGAACTCGATGCTGCCGGTGTTATTATAAAACCCGCATTAACATTGGGAATTGGAAATGTTGTTCAAGTAATTTTCGATTTTGTGATTGTCGCTTTTGCGATTTTCATGTTCATCAAAACGCTCAACAAACTCAATAAAAAACAAGAAGAGCCTGCAACTCCCGCCGGACCATCCAAAGAAGAACAACTTCTCACGGAAATTCGCGATTTATTGAAAGAAAAAAAGAATTAAATGAGAATTTATACCCCTCGCATGGAAAGCGAAATCCGCTTGCGCGGAATGTCCACTTCCAGAACGCGGACTTGTACTTTTTGATTTAATTTCACCACTTCATTCGGATCGGAAACAAAACGATCGGCCATCTGGCTCACGTGCACAAGCCCGTCTTGATGCACCCCGATATCCACAAATGCACCGAAAGCCGTGATGTTGGTCACAATGCCGGGGACCACGCTTCCACAAACCAAATCTTCAATTTTATTGATGCTTTTATCGAATTCAAACACTTCAAACTTCGTTCGCGGATCGCGACCGGGTTTGTCGAGTTCTTTCATAATATCCGTCAATGTCGGCAGTCCGACTTTTTCGGTAACGAACATTTGCAGATTAATTTTATCGCGCAGTTCTTTGTTTGCCATCAAATCGGCAACAGAACATTTCAAACTTTTAGCCATTTGCTCAACAACGGCATAGCTTTCCGGGTGGACAGCACTACGGTCTAGCGGATTTTCCGCATCGGGAATGCGTAAAAATCCAGCGGCTTGTTCAAAGGCTTTCGGACCAAAACGTGTCACTTCTTTCAATGCTTTACGCGAAGTGAAAGCACCGTTTTTCTTGCGGTATTCAATTACGTTCTGCGCCAGTGTTTCTCCCACTCCCGACACATACGAAAGCAGTTCCTTACTCGCAACATTCACATTCACACCCACATTATTCACACAACTCACCACCACATCTTCGAGCGATTCTTTGAGTTTGGTTTGATTGACATCGTGCTGATACTGCCCAACGCCAATGGATTTCGGGTCGATTTTCACCAATTCCGCCAACGGATCCATCAATCGACGACCGATCGAAACGGCGCCGCGAACCGTGACATCATAATCGGGAAATTCCGCACGAGCTACCGAAGATGCCGAATAAACCGATGCGCCGCTTTCATTAACCATAAGGGCAATCAAATCTTTCTTGAATGGAATTTTACGAATCAACGTTTCTGTTTCCCGTCCGGCAGTGCCATTCCCAATGGCAATAGCCTCTATTTTGTACGCTTCCACCAATTGTGCAATTTTCGCTTTCGCTGAACTCTCCTCCCGTTGCGGCGGATGCGGATAAATCGTTTCATTGTGCAACAAATTGCCTTGTTTGTCCAAACAAACCACCTTACAGCCTGTACGAAACCCGGGATCAATCGCCAACACATTTTTGGGACCTAATGGTGACGCAAGCAGCAATTGGCGCAGGTTTTCAGCAAACACCCGAATGGCTTCCTTGTCTGCTTTTTCTTTAGCCAAATCGCGAATTTCGGTTTCGATGGACGATTGCAACAAGCGTTTGTAAGAATCTTTAATCGCCATCTTAAGCTGTCCGGCGCTTTCATTGCGGTTTTTTACAAAAAGTTTCTCTAAAATTTCCACCGCTTTTTCTTCGTCGGGCATAATTTTTAGGCTCAAAAGTCCTTCGTTTTCGCCGCGCAGCATGGCCAAAACGCGGTGCGAAGGCGCTTTCATAAAGTTTTCCTGAATATCGAAATAAGCCGAATAATTCTGCGCTTCTTCCTCTTTCCCTTTGGCCGGCTTGGAATAAATTACCGCTTCCATATTGAACAACCGGCGAATTTGTGCACGCGCAACCGCATGTTCATTCACCCATTCGGCCATAATATCGCGAGCGCCGGATAAAGCATCTTCAATCGTTTCTACTTGTTTTTCTTTGGAAATAAAACGCTCGGCCTGTTGTTCGATACTGCCGTTATTTTGATCAAACAACCATTTTGCCAAAGGCTCTAAACCTTTCGCAACGGCAATGGTAGCGCGGGTTTTGCGTTTGGGCTTGTACGGCAAATAAATATCCTCTACTTCCGCCATGTTGGACGCTTTCAGAATACGTTGTTCCAAATCGGGCGTAAGTTTTTCTTGTTCCCGAATGCTTTCGATAACAGCTTCCTTACGTTTATCAAGTTCGAATAATTGTTTATGCTTGTCGCGAATATCGGTAATTTGAACTTCATCGAGGCTTCCGGTGGCTTCTTTACGATAGCGGGAAATGAAAGGAATGGTAGCTCCATCGGCCAACAATGTCAAAGTTTTATCTACTTGTGATACGGAAAGTTTTAAAATCTCCGCAATTTGTTTTGCGTATACATTCATTTTTCTATTTTTTATGAAAACGGCAAAAAAAAACCTTCCCGAAATCGGAAAGGTTTACTTTATGAATTAAGTTTAAACTTATGCCATTTTATTCATGTTAACCATCAAGCCACTTTTCAAGTTACCGGCTTTGTTTTTGTGGATAACATTTCTTTTAGCCAAACGGTCGATCATTGAAACCATTTTAGGTAATCCTTCTTCAGCTTCTTTTTTAGTAGCTAAAGCGCGGAAAGATTTTAATGCATTACGCATTGTTTTAGCGTAATAACGGTTCATTAATTTTTTTCTTTCGTTCGAACGAATACGTTTGATTGACGATTTGTGATTTGCCATGTTTTTTTATCTTAACAAATTTAGTAGTCCGTAGGGGATTCGAACCCCTGATCTTCAGGATGAAAACCTGATGTCCTAGGCCGGCTAGACGAACGGACCGTTTTATTTCTTTCCAAAACTACCTTTCGGTGATTTTGGGAGTGCAAAATTACAACTTTTTTTTGAATAAACAAATTTTTTTCACAAATTTTTGTTTATTTTTTTTCAAAAAACATCTTTTGTCATTAATTTTCAGATACAAAGCGATAGAAAAATGGATCGGCAATAAAATATTCTGTTTTCACTTTTTCGATGACACCATTGTTAATCAAGCCTTTCACAGCACGTTGCAAGGTCGATGGAGCCGGAAGTCGGTGTTCCTTAATATAGTTTATGGAAAATATATTTTTCCCACTGACAGTCAATGCTTTTAATAACTGCCTTTGACTTTGCGAAAGATGTTCGTATACTTCCATATAATAATCGTACTTTAAAACTAAAATATGCGAGGCGCAAATATCAATGACTTCGCGGGTAATTTCGGTTTGCGTAGCAACCAAATACTGCCAGCATTCGGCAGCCAGAAGTTGTATGTAGTGGGGAATATTTCCTGCGGTATCAATGAGATAATTAGCCGTTTCCATATCAATATCCATCCCTGATTGAGCAAAATTCTTTTTCAAAAAATCAATCGTATCCGGTATCGGCAGGCGTCCGATGCTCATTTGGGAGGCCGCATTATAGAAAGCACGTTTTTTACTATTAAACATCTGCTTGATCAGATGCGTTTTACTCCCAAAAAACAAATAATTGATATTATTTTGCTGTTGTATTTTACTTCTCAACAAGCCTTCGAAATTAATCTTGTCAAATCGTTCGATCTCCTGAAATTCATCAAAAAAAATTAAAATCCGCTTGTTCTTCTCTGCTAATTCTTCGGGCAAATCGAGCACTTGGGAAATAACGGTTTCGTCAATGGTGCCATTCGCAAAGTCAATCGAAATTTCGGGATTTCCCAAATGATCAAAACTCAATACCGGTCGGATTTTCTTTACCGCCGAGGTAAATTGCTGTGTAAAACGCTCCAGATTCCGCTGCTTTTCAGAAATCGCTTTGGTGTATAAACGCACAAACGATTCTTCGGAAAAAACAGGCATAAAATCAAAATAAATACATGTAAAACCCATTTTATCAAGCTGTTCCATTGCCTTAAACACCAAGGAAGTTTTCCCGAACCTACGAGGTGCATACAACACTAAATTATTACCGCCTGACAGCGTTTGCACAATGCGTTCGCATTCATCTTTCCGATCGTAAAAATGCTTGCCTTTGACAATGTTACCATAACTAAAAGGATTCATAGCTCTCGTTTTTTTTACAAAGATAATACTTTTTTTCATATTACGCAAAAAAGCATTACGCATTTTTGCATAATAATTAAAACAAAAAAAACACTTGTGGACATATTTAAATCCATTTTTATAAAATTTTGAAAACTTTTATTGTTTTTTCAGTTTTTTGTTGTATCTTTGCACTCAATTTTAGAAAACCGAAAAAACAAAACGAGTTTTCACAAGCGAAATAAGTCTAAAATTGTGATTATCAATATTTAATTATTTTTTAATCTTGAATTTATGTAAAATGGAATTAACACAAACGCAACAAAAAATCATTATAAGTGCTACCGAGATTTTTATCAATCACGGCTGTAGGTCCATCACGATGGATGATATTGCGTCGGATTTGGGAATGTCGAAACGAACGTTGTACGAAAATTTTTCGAGCAAACAAGAGTTGCTGGAAAAATGCATCTTACAAATGATGGAAGAAAATCATTGCCGTAAGTTGAAGATGTATGACAATAAATCGTCGAACATTTTGGAACACTTTTTGCGGGAGGTTTTTTCTCAATCGGAAATGGCAATGAAACTTCACTTGAATTTTTATCAGGAAGTGGAAAAGTATTTTCCGGAAGTGTACGAAAAAACGTTTTTAGCGAACAAAAAAGCCATGATGGATGAAAACGTCCGCGATTTTCAGAAAGCTATCGACGACGGTTTAATATTAAAGGATACACATCCCGAAGTAACGTTTAAAATATTTGAACATCTGTCGTTGTTGATGATGAAACGCAATTTTTTTCCGATGGAATTCTCCGGTATGGATATTTTTTCCAGCGTATTCGTAACCTATTTAAGAGGGTTGTCGACACAGAAAGGGATTAATATTATTGATAAGTTGAGGATGGAGTACGAACTCAAATAATTATTAATGGTAAATTATTAATTGTTAATGAAGAAATATTAATCGAAAAAAAACGAAATTCATTTGAAAAACAAATAGATAAAGAAAAAAAATAGTTTAGAGAAATTATAAGAAAAGGTAAATTTACAAATAGCAATGGGAATACCTAAAATCCTTTAAACGTTAAACATTAAACGATAAACGATAGAATATATATGAGAACAAAAGTGAAAATGATTGGAATCGGATTGCTGCTGACAGTTAGCACTTTCGCGAAAGCGCAAGACACTACAGCTACAAAATCCGGTGTTCTGACGCTAACGCTGGATCAAGCAGTTGAGTTGGCGCTAAACGATAATCCGACCGTCAAAATTGCGGATCAGGAAATTAAAAGAGTGGAGTATGTAAAAAAAGGCTCTCGCTACAATTTCATCCCGACTGTTTCGGGAACGG
This sequence comes from Bacteroidales bacterium, assembly GCA_031551725.1. Lineage (GTDB taxonomy): Bacteria > Bacteroidota > Bacteroidia > Bacteroidales > P3 > JAVBNF01. The sequence continues at coordinate 9,464 of JAVBNF010000062.1, read as the reverse complement.
CAAGTTACACGCAAATTTTGCAACAAGAGTCAATGATGTTTGGACAAAAGATGCCGTCTACACAAGACATGCAGGCTTCCCTGGGACTCTCGGCTTCATTGCCGTTGTTGGTTCCGGCCATGTTTCGCACGGCTCAAATGTCGAATTTAGAAATGGATATGGCTATCGAAAAAGCCCGTTCGTCGAAAATCGACATGAAATCGAGTACCAAACAAGCGTTTTACACGGTTTTGCTGGCCGAAGCAGCGTATATTGCTATTAAAGAAGGTTACGAAATTGCCAAAGAAAACTACGAAAACTCCAAACAGAAGTTCGAGTTAGGCGCCGCCGCCGAATACGACGCAATTTCAAACGAAGTGCAAATGCGCAATTTGCTTCCAAGCCTCGTGCAAGCGGAAACCGGCATCAAACAAGCAAAATTGTATTTAAAAGTACTCCTCAGCATCGGTATGGATACCGACATCCAATTGGTTGGAAAACTTACTGATTATGAAAATGATGTCACTTTGATTAAAGGTCAAACAGATTTGTCCCAGAACTCAACTTTGATTCAATTGAATATTCAAAAGGATCAACTGCACAAACAATTGCAATTGCAACGTACTACACGTATGCCATCGTTAGTGGCTTTTGCAAATTACAACTACAATGCAAATGGAGCATACAGCGAAAAAGAAATGTCGTTTTTAGGACAAAAAATGATTATTCCTGCCGAAATTTATTGGACACCGTCTTTTGTTGTAGGTGCACAATTGTCAGTTCCCATCTTCAGCGGATTAACGCAGGTTACCAAAGAAAATCAAATCAAAGTGAGTCAAAATATGCTCGATTTGCAAAGCGATTATACCAAACATAATTTAAATTTGCAACTGGAAAGTATTAACAATAATATGAAAGAGGCCATTGAACAAATGGAATCGAACAAAGAAGGTATTAAACTTGCCGAAAAAGGATACGAAATTTCCAAAGGCCGTTATAATTCCGGCATGGGAACCAGTTTGGAACTTCGTACGGCTTCACTGGCTTTAACACAATCGAAACTTGCATATAGCCAAGCTATTTTCAACTATCTTGAAGCGAAGAGCGAGCAAGATGCGGTGTTAGGAGTAGAATAAATGGATTGAAAAGTTTAAAAGGTTTAGGAAGTTTGGAAAGTTCAGAACTTTAAACAAAAAACCTTTAAACGATAAACATTAAACGATAAACGATAAAAAATATATGAAAACAATGAAATTTTTTCTTCCCTTGATGGCCGTTGTGCTTTTGGGAACAAGCTGCGGATCAGACAAATCTGCAAACGCAAAAGTCAGCACCACGGAAGAGGCCGCTGTTCAAGTAAAAACAGACGCGGTTGTAAAAAAATCGGTAGATCAAACTTTTGAGTACACCGGAAATATTGAGAGTTTTGTAAAAAACATGATCTCGAGCCAAAGCGCCATGCGTATCGACAAGATTTCGGTGGAAGTGGGCGACGCCGTGCGCAAAGGTCAAGTGTTGGTTACAATGGAACCGACAACGTATATTCAAGCGAAAGCACAATTGGAAAACTTGAAGGTGGAATACGAACGCGTAAAATCGTTGTATGAAACCGGCGGTGCATCCAAACAACAATTGGATCAAATGAAAGTGCAGTTGGATGTTTCTACCGAAAATGTAGCTACCTTGGAACGCAATACTCGCTTGCTCTCTCCTATCGACGGTGTGGTTACAGCTCGCTTCTTCGATAACGGCGACGTTACCGGCGGCCAGCCGATTTTGCAAGTGCAACAAATCAATCCTCTCAAAATCAAAATTAATGTTTCGGAAGAATTCTATCCGCAATTAAAAATCGGCATGAATGCCAAAATTAATTTGGATGTATATCCGGGGCAAGATTTTTCCGGAAAAATCGATTTGATTTATCCTACTGTTGATGCCCTTACTCACACAATTACAACCGAAATCAAGCTGGATAATACAGCTAAGAAAGTACGTCCGGGAATGTTTGCGCGCGTAACGCTGAGCTTCGGCGCCAAAGATCGTTTGGTGGTTTCCGACAAAGCGATTGTGAAACAGGTTGGAACCAACGACCGCTATGTATATGTGGTAAATCAAGACCAAACAGTTTCGTATAAAAAAGTTCAACTGGGCGAACGCCGCGGTAATATTTACGAAGTGCTTTCCGGTGTTAATGAAAAAGACGAAATAGTTATTGCCGGTATGAGCAAGTTGGCTGATGGAGCGAAAGTTACTGTAATTAAGAATTAAGAATTAAGAATTAAAAATTAAAAATTAGGAATTAACTAAATATCGGTTTCGGAAACCTTAATTTTTTAATTCTTAATTTTTAATTTATATCAAATGAATAACGTTAAAATTAGCAAATAAATTATGAAGATATACGAAACCTCCGTCCGGAAGCCGATTTCGGTCATTTTGATTTTCGTCGGCGCCATCGTGTTGGGTTTGTTTTCACTCACCCGGCTTTCGATCGACTTGATGCCGGAAATGGAAATTCCAACCTTGAGTTTGCTCACCAGTTATCCCGGAGCAAGTGCCGTGGATATTGAGCAGAACGTTACCAAAATATTAGAGGACAACCTGAACACGGTGTCCAATTTGAAAAAAATCACTTCAAAATCGCAAGACAACCTTTCGCTGGTAACGCTTGAATTTGAGTGGGGTTCGAATCTGGACGAAGCGTCGAACGATGTGCGCGACGTAATCGGGCGTGTGCAGTCGCTGCTGCCTGATGATGTAGAGCAGCCGATGTTGTTTAAATTTAGCACAAGTATGATCCCGATCATGTACTTGTCCGCAACAGCAAACGAAAGCTATCAGGGCTTAAACAAATTGCTGGAAGAAAAAATAGCCAACCCGCTGAACCGTATCAATGGAGTAGGTGCAGTTAGTATTAGCGGCGCTCCAATCCGTGAAATCCAAATTAACGTGGATCCGAATAAATTGGAAGCCTATAAGCTCACCGTTGAGCAAATCGGCTCCATTATTGCACAGGAAAACATTAACATGCCGGCAGGTTCGCTCGATATCGGTAACGAACGTTCTTCGCTGCGTATCGAATCGGAATTTCTGGAAAGCAACGAAGTTAAGAATATTGTTGTTGCCAACTACGGCGGCAAAGAAATTCATATTTCCGACGTTGCCGACGTAAAAGACACCATTCATAAGATGACGTTGCTTTCGACCGTAGACGGCAAGCCGGGCGTTATGCTTGTGATTCAAAAACAATCGGGCGCCAACTCGGTGGGTATTGCCAACAAAATCAAGAAAGCGCTTCCCGAATTGCAAAAAACATTGCCGGCAGACGTGCATGTGGATGTGATGATGGATACAACAACCAACATCACCAATAGTATCAATAGTTTGAGCGAAACGGTCATGTACGCGTTTATCTTCGTTGTGCTCGTAGTGCTCTTTTTCTTGGGCCGCTGGCGGGCAACGTTTATTATCGTACTTACGATTCCTGTGTCGTTGATTTCGGGCTTTGTCTACCTGTTGATGACCGGAGGTTCTATCAATATTATCTCGCTCAGTTCGCTTTCCATCGCCATTGGTATGGTTGTGGATGATGCGATTGTGGTTTTGGAAAATATTACCAAACATATCGAACGCGGTTCGAAACCGAAAGATGCCGCTATTTATGCAACCAATGAGGTATGGCTTGCGGTTATTGCCACAACGCTGACGGTTGTTGCGGTATTCTGGCCGTTGACGATGGTTAGCGGTATGGCAGGTATCATGTTCAAACAATTGGGTTGGATTGTAACCATTACCATTTTAATTTCAACCTTGGCGGCGATTACGCTTACGCCGATGCTTTCCGCAAAATTGCTGAACGTTCGTGCTTCTCACACATACAAAGGCTTGGGAATTCTATTCCGTCCGATTGAACAATTTCTTGAAAGATTTGAAAACGGATACGAACGATTGCTCACATGGGTGGTTCGACATCGAACAGTAACTATTATCGGGTCTTTTGCAATTTTTATAGCCAGTTTGGCATTGCTATCCCGAGTTCCCACGGAGTTGTTCCCCGCATCGGATAACGGCACCATTTCAGCTTCGTTTGAACTTCCTTCCGGCAGCGGTTTGGAATATACGAAATCGGTGGCCGATCAAGTACAAAAAGAAATCAGGGAAGCCTGTCCGGAAATCCGTACAATTAGCCAGAGCGTAGGTGCCGACGATAAGGCTACCATTGCCGCTTTATTTGGCGGAAGCACCGGTTCTCATGGTGTTTCATACAATATTCAGTTGAAGGACTTGAAAAGCCGTTCGAGATCAATGTTCGAAATCGGAGATGTTATGCGTAAGATTTTCGCCAAATATCCGGAACTTGTAAAATACTCCGTTGATCCGGGTGGCCGTAACGGCGGCGGTTTCGGAGGAAGCAGCACCGTAGATGTGAAAGTTTTCGGTTATGATTTGGAAGCCGCTGATATTGTAGCCAACCAAGTGGCCGAATTGATGAAAGATGTACCCGGCACACGCGACATTAAAATCAGCCGCGATAAAATGGTTTCGCAAATGCGCGTTGAGTTTGACCGCGACCGCTTGGCGCAATTCGGCATGAATACGGTTACTGCGTCTACCTTTGTCTACAACCGTATCAATGGTATGACGGCTTCGAAATTCCGCGAAGACGGAAATGAATACGACATTGTTGTTCGTTATGATGATGAATTCCGTACTTCTGTTGAAGATATCGAAAATATTTTATTGTATAACAGTAAAGGACAGGCCATCCGCTTGCGCGAAGTTGCAAAAGTAACGGAAGCCTTTGCGCCGCCGACGATTGAACACGAAAACCGCCAACGTGTAATCACCGTTTCTGCTTCTTTATATGGCGCAGCTTTGGGAGATGTGGCTGCCGCAACGCAAAAAGAAGTTGCCCAAATGATGCTTCCGGCAGGTATTGAAGTCACACTTGGAGGAAGTATCGAAGATCAACAGGAATCTTTTCAAGATTTGTTAACACTCTTGATGTTGATTATCGTTTTGGTATATATCGTAATGGCCGTGCAGTTCGAATCGTTCCGTATGCCTTTTATCATCATGCTTTCGATTCCGTTCGCATTTACCGGCGTATTCCTTGCCTTGTGGGTGAGCGGAACACCGTTGAGTATGATTGCCTTTGTGGGCGCCATCATGTTGGTAGGTATTGTTGTGAAAAACGGTATTGTGATGGTTGACTTTACCAACTTGCAACGCGAACGCGGAATGAGCATCAGCACATCCGTTATTACCGCAGGTAAATCGCGTTTACGTCCGGTATTGATGACCACATTGACAACTATTTTAGGGATGGTGCCGTTGGCATTCGGATCCGGCGAAGGTTCTGAAACATGGAAACCGATGGGTATTGCCATTATCGGTGGTTTGACATTCTCAACCATCTTGACATTGTTGGTAATTCCTGCTATTTATTCGTCATTCTCGGCAAGAGGATTGAAGAAACAAAGAAAAGAAAGTTTGGAAAATTAAATTAGTGATGAGTTATGAGAGATGAGTGATGAGTTTTTTATCACTCGCTCTCATAGTTCATAACTCATAGTTCATAACTCATAACTAAAAAACATGAAATCAGTTTTAATCATATACGGACAGGCATTAACAGACGAGATTTTGGATATTATCAATCAAAATCACATTCGGGGATATACCAAATGGGAAGAAACTTTCGGGCGTGGCGGTGATAAAGGCGAACCGCATTTAGGGTCCCACGCATGGCCTTCTAAAAACAGTACAGTTCTTTGTGTTGTTGAAGATCACAAAGTAGAACCGTTGTTAAATTCCTTGCGCGAACTCAACAGCCAGGTAGAAGAACAAGGCATCAACGCTTTTGTTTGGCATATCGAGAACAGAATGTAATCATTCTGCAAAAATTTCGTCTACCTCTATTTCTAATCCCGGTAAGGTTTTTACCGGGATTTTTCCATTTTCATAGAACGTTCCGTTATCAAACAAACCATCATCTTTCAAAAGAAATACATTTACTGTTTTTTCAGTGTAAGAAACAATCCAATATTCTTTCACACCGGCACGTTGATACAAATCCATCTTATCCACCCAATCCTTCTTTTTGGTCGATTTCGATTCGATTTCCACAATCATATCCGGCGCGCCGATACAGCCTTTTTCATCCAATTTCGACAAATCGCAAACCACACAAATATCGGGTTGAACGGTATCGTAAATTTTATCATCTTCCATGCCCCCATGTATTGGTAAACGAACATCAAACGGAGCAAAATACACTTTACAATTACCTTTTCGCTTTATTATATAATTATCCAAACAACGATACAGATGTCTATTTGCTTCCATGTGTTTTCGAAGCGGAGCGGATAAAAGATGTATGAAACCGTTAATTAATTCCCGGCGTTTATCGTCAAACCAAGTTAAATAATCGGCATACGTATATTGTTTCGTTTCATCCAAATCCAAGGGTCCATAAAGCACAACAGGTTCTCTTGCTGTCAGCTGTTCGTCATTTTCAATTTCAGGATATTCTTTCAAATCCCGTTTTTCACCCTCTTCTTGAGCATTTTGTTTTTCTTTATTTTGCATAATTCAAATTTTTTTTACAAAGTTAGGTAATATTATTAAAAAAACAAAATATAATTTATTGCAAATAAAATAGTTAACTATTCTTAACAAATGTTAACGATTTGTTAATTTTTGATTCTTTTTAACATGTTATTCAAAATATCTTGTTAATAAAATTCTCTTTTGGCACAAAAATTGCTGCAAAGTTTGGCGTAATTTTGTAGATGATGAAAAAGATTATCTCATATAATGTAAACGGCATCCGCGCGGCTATTTCGAAAGGGTTTATCGATTGGCTGATGCTTGAAAATCCGGATATCATCTGTTTGCAGGAACTGAAAGCGCAAACCGAACAAATTCCGATTTTGGATTTCGAATCGATCGGCTATCGTTGTTTTTGCTATCCGGCTGAGAAAAAAGGTTACAGCGGCGTCGCGATTTTTACCAAACAGCAACCCGACCAGGTGCAATTTGGCATGGGCATTGAAAAATACGATCGCGAAGGACGTTTTATCCGCGCCGATTATGGCGATGTTTCGGTTGTCAGTGTTTATCACCCTTCCGGCACAAGCGGCGACGAACGTCAGGATTTTAAAATGCAATGGCTGGCCGATTTTCAAAATTATATCAAGGAATTACAGAAAACACGTCCGAACCTAATTTTGTGCGGCGACTATAATATTTGTCACGAGCCCATTGATATTCATGACCCTATCCGCAATGCGAAATCATCCGGCTTTTTGCCCGAAGAACGCGAATGGATTGATGGTTTTATGAAAAGCGGTTTTGTAGATTCGTTCAGAAAGCTTCATCCGAATGAAGCGCATCAATACTCATGGTGGAGTTTTCGCACACGTGCTCGCGATCGCAATTTGGGCTGGCGTATCGATTACGAACTCGTTAGCGAAAGCATTGCCAATCGAATGAAAAACGCCGGAATTCTACAAGATGTTGTGCATTCCGACCATTGCCCGATAACATTGGAGATAGATTTTTAATTAACAAATTATATAATTGAACGGGATGGCCACATGCCTCCGGCGTTCGCCACGACACTCATAATTCACAACTAAAATGAAAAAATTAATTGTTCTAACATTCGTTCTTTCCCTCGCTTCTTGTGTTTCGATGCAAAAATACAACGATTTGGAAGGAAAATATAATGAAGCATCGCAAAAAAATGCGAAATTGGAAAAACAAAATCACGATTTAGGCGTTGATTTAAAAGAAGCCAAAAGTGACTTGGAACGCACAAAAGCGAATTTGGAAAAACTTCAAAATGAATTTGATGCACTTAATTTAGATTATCGTTCTGCAAAAAACGAACTGGATAAGTTAAATGCCGAATACGATGAAATGACCACCAAATACAGTTCTCTATTGGCCGGAAACCGTACCGAAAATCAAAAGCTCATCAAGGATTTGCAAGATACGCGCGCCGATTTAGCCAAACGCGAAGGCGATTTGAACGCTTTGGAAGCCGAACTTAACCGCAAAAAAGCCGACTTGGATAAATTGATGGAAGATTTCAAAGCCAAAGAAGCCCGCGTAAACGAGCTCCAAGCCATTTTGGATAAAAAAGACAAGGATTTGAAAGATCTTAAAGATAAAATGATGGCTGCACTCATGGGCTTTAAAGACAAAGGTTTGAGTGTTTACACGAAAAATGGAAAAGTATATGTGTCGATGGACGAAAAGTTGCTTTTTGCTTCCGGCAGCTGGGAAGTGGCCACCGAAGGTAAAAATGCACTTCGCGAAGTTGGAAACGTGCTGCAAAAAAATCCGGACATCAATGTACTTATCGAAGGCCATACCGACAACGTTCCCTACAACGGCAAAGGCGAAGCAAAAGACAACTGGGATTTGAGCGTTATGCGCGCCACCAGCATTGTGAAAATTCTGTTGGAAAACAAAGGCATAGCCTCCAGCCGTATCACTGCCGGTGGACGCGGCGAATATGCTCCCTTGGTAGCAAACGACAGCAAAGAAAACCGCGCCAAAAACCGTCGGACGGAAATCATCCTTACGCCGAAATTAAATGAACTTCTGGAAGTTTTGGGAACAAATTAAAATTTGCAAAAGAAGAAAATAATTTATAACTTTGCGAAAAATAGTTGACAAGGTGACGAGTTAACAAGAAAACAAAACATAAAACTATAGAAAAACACTAATTAAACATAAATAAAAAAAGCGTAAGCTTAAATTCTTTTCAAGAAAACAGGCAAAATTTTCAACATCTAAGAATTTATAAGCAATACGCTCGCGTTGTGTCAACGGCGTGAGTTGTATCTTATTTAGATGTGGGTGCTTGCCTGTACCTCTTGAAAATAAGATTTCAACTTGCGCCTTTTTATTTACATACAGCCCCTTCGGGGCTTGATGGAAATAAATAACAATTAAAAATACACAACATGAAAACACAATTACTTCGTGGCAGAAATGCAAAAATGCAAGAATGCAGAAGCGCAAGAGCGCAGAAATGCAGAAAAATGACCGTCTTCTGCACTTTTGCACTTCTGCATTTCTGCTTTGCCTTCTCAATCCTCGCCCAAACCGACGGCGGCACGTTTACCGACCCACGCGATGGCGAAACCTACAAAACCGTGATTATGCCCGATGGCAAACGCTGGATGGCTGAAAATTTGCGGTATCGCAAGGGTTTGGATAATCCTGTTGTTCCAAATGTTCCCACATCAAGTGTAAACACCTTTGCCGCTTCGAAAAACTTGTATTACTGTCCGGGTCCTGGGCCAATGAATAATTCCGCTAATCAAGCCGATCCGTTGGCTTGTGAATATTGGGGCACGCTTTATCCATGGTGGGTAGCGTATGCCAATGTTGCCAATACGGGGGTAAATACTTCCCTTGGCGAACAAGGGATTTGTCCCAATGGATGGCATTTGCCTACAAACGGC
>JAVBNF010000029.1:0-14256 GCA_031551725.1 Bacteroidales bacterium | reverse complement strand
GGCCATCCACCATTTATTGTCTGGCATAAGAACGATGGAATAGGTGTTGCAGTCGCGCGAATCGGTCATCTGGCGAATATCGCCAACAACTTCATTTCCCACAATTGTATTTCCCCCACATTCGCCTTTCACACAGCGCACAGCTACGCCGTACGAGCGATTGAGCGGCCCACGACCCACGAAACTGCGAACAAAGGAAAAGTTTCGATTGCACGCACTCGAAACGCTAAAACCTGACGAGCTCCAGACGTTGCAGCCCGTCACACGATAGAGGAAACTCGTACCATCGTAATCACGGAGACCGGCTGGAAACACGGAAAAATCATATTGGTCGATACGGGTAAGACCGTAATTAACCCCACTACTGTGCGTTAATCGCATCCCGGCGTCAATGCCCAACCAATATTGAGTGGATGATGAACCGTTGTTGTGGTTTTGTCTACCGCCGTCTGTAACAGAGTTCATTGTATTGGAAAGCGTATTACCGTTAGTCGTTTCCACAGCATTTAACATCAAACCCCATTCGTTGTCCGTCGGCACATGCCAACCACTGGGGCAGATACCTCGACCGCCAACCTGATTGCTATTAGTACCCGCAACGGCTTGATTACTATTATACGAACCGCCAATAGCACCGTTAGCAGCATTTCCATCCAACCACATCGCGGCATCCCAAGTGTAGAGGGCGCCGTATTTTTCACAGTCGGCAAGCGTCCGCACATCGGATGTACCCTTATCATGTATACCCGGACACCAAAAGGAAAGGCTGCCCTGATTGCCGCCAGTTGTAGTAGTGGGTGAATTGGATGTCGCACGAAAAGTCATCCCTGTTTGATAATTGATATTCTCGGCCATCCACTCTTTACCATCGGGCATCGTAACAGTTTTGTAAACCTTACCGTCTCGGGGGTCAGTCATAGTTGAACCGGTGTACTCTTTGAAGGTAATAAAAAGTTCTTGATTGATATTGCAGTAATTAGGATTAGAAGCAACGATATTAAACTTAACCGTTTGACCATCGTTGGCGGAAGAAAGACCTTTAAAAAGAAGCTCAATAAGAATATCTGTTCCCATATTTGACTGAGAAAAACTTTTTATATCAACAGTTACGCCGCTTGGAAGTGAAGAAGAAAGCTCTGTAACCGCATACGACCAAGTGCCTACAGCTGTTGGCAAAGCGAAAACAGTATAATAAAATACCGAACTCCGAACAACAAAAACCGTATCAAAAGCCTGGTCTAAGGTTTTCGAACCGTTTTTAGAAACCAAAAACGGAATGCGAAATCCTTCATCACAACCCCCTTCCACACAGCGCACGGACAGGGCGTCCGCGCGGAGTTGTGCAGAAGAGCCGGTTGATGAATTGGAGCTGTTTGTAAATATTTTTGAACTTGCTTGAGTGCCGTTGGTATTGGGCGTACTTGTCCAGAAAAGAGCCTGCGTACCGTTGCCCAAATAGGCGCCAGCAGTGGTACGCAAGCCCGCAGCCAAAGCAGAGAACCCGTAAGTATTTGTATTTTGTAAAGCAGCATTTGTCCACTGTTTTTTCCATGCCTGATTATTTGCAAATGTGCCTCGTGCTGTATCTTTGAGTAGTTTTCCGGCATCTGTTGTACCGCCGATCTTTGTGAAAAGCAAATTCCACTCATTATCCGTCGGCAAGTGCCAGCCATTTGGACAAATGCCTTGTTCCCCAAGCGTTGTATTCGCGGCAGTATTAGCTGAATTTGCATACGCCACCCAAAACGGATACAGTGCACCCCAATATTCGCAAGCCAAGGGATCGGCTTGATTAACAGACATATTCAATGGTCCGGGACCGGGGCAATAATACGTACTTTTCGAAGCAGCAAATGTATTTGCAGTCGTATTGTTTGAGAAAATCGGATTGTTTAACCCAGTGCGATACCGCAGATTTTCCGCCATCCAGCGTTTGCCGTCGGGCATAATCACGGTTTTGTAGGTTTCGCCGTCGCGTGGGTCGGTGAACATGCCGCCGTCGGTTTGAGCGAGGATTGAGGATTGAGGGAGGAGGATTGCAAGCAGAAGTGCAAATGTCCATTGTAGGGGCGCATTGCATGCGCCCTTGATTGGGCGTATGCAATACGCCCGTACAGCCGCAGCCGATAATTGTAAATTTGTTTTCATGTGTGTTTTATTTAATTGTTAATCATTTTCCAACAAGACCCGAAGGGTCTGTATATGCATAACAAAAAAGGCGCGAGTTGAAGTCTTATTTTCTAAGAGGTACGACCAAGCACCCATAATCAGAATAAGACACAACTCACGCCGGAACACAGCATGAGCGCATCGCTTACGAATTCTTGATTATTGAAAATTTTGGTCGTTTTCTTAGAAAGAATTTAAGCTTACGCTTTCTTTATTTATGTTTAATTAGTGTTTTTTCTATATATATATTTTATGTTTATTTGTTTTCTCGTTAACTCGTCACCTTGTTAACTAATTATTTCCGCAAAGATATAAATAATTTTTGAAATTAAAAAATGCTTACCGCAAATCAATCACTTCCACTCCGGAAACAGATTTTGGATCGAATCTAAAATCTTTATCGCTCACAGCCGGAGTTGTTTGCTTGGTAATCACATATTCGAAAGTGCTGCCACTCTTATCATAGATCTCAGAACTCAAAACATTGTATGATTTCATATCAATTTCCATTCTGATTTTATAAAAATTACGGTCCTTAACAGGCGTTAAATCAATAACTGCAACGGTAGTTCCTTTTTCATTTTTGTCACGGATAAATTTCGCACGGAAATCTTTTTCGTAATTATCAATTACCTTGAGGGGATTGGATTCTGCCGCTTTTCCAACTTCCGCTTCACTAATTTGAACTTCCTTGGAGGAAGCATTATAGTTCCAAACCGTTTTGCCATCGCAATAAATTTGCATGCCCATAAAGTTGAGTACATATTTATCGCCCTGCATCAAAACGTCGCCTTTTTTAGTGTCTTTGATTTTTTCTTTTTTATTTTCGAGCACATAATTAAATTCCAATTTCACCGCATTGCTCGATTTCAATTTCGTACGCGCTTTATTCAAAATCTCGTTGGCTTGCGGATCGTTTACACCTGTTTGCGTCTTTTGTGTTTGACGCTTTTCCTTGCGTGCAGCTGCTCTTGCCTGACGTTCTTTTTGCGCAGTATTTTGTGCGTATATGCTAAAGGAAATCAATCCCATCAAACCAAGTAAAATAATTTTCTTCATAACTATAAAGTATAGAGTTTAAAGTTTAAAGTTTAATAAAATAAATCTTAATTCCTAATTTTAATTCTTAATTTCTAAAATTCTCCCTGCAACAACTGTTCCAATTGTTCTAATGTCTTAATTCTCACTTCTCGAGCCTTACTCCCTTCAAACGGACCGACAATGCCGGCGGCTTCGAGTTGATCGATCAAACGTCCTGCCCGATTATACCCCAATTTCATTTTGCGCTGAATCAAAGACGTGGAGCCTTGTTGAGCCGAAACAATCAAACGGGCAGCTTCTTCAAACAGTTCATCGCGTTCATTTGGGTCTAAATCCTTGGCATTACTTCCCCCATTTTCATCCGGCACATCGGGCAAGATGAATGCACTTGGATAAGCATGTTGCGAGCCAATAAATTCGGTTACCTTTTCAATTTCTGGCGTATCAATAAGTGGGCATTGCAAACGAATAAGTTCACTGCCTGTCGAGAGCAACATGTCGCCGCGTCCAATCAGTTGGTCGGCCCCTCCGCTATCCAAAATCGTACGCGAGTCGATTTTCGATGTTACGCGGAAAGCCAAACGCGCCGGGAAGTTTGCTTTAATGATACCCGTAATGATATTTACAGACGGGCGCTGCGTGGCAATTACCAAGTGAATCCCAATTGCACGCGCCAACTGCGCCAAACGTGCAATGGGCTGTTCAACTTCCTTGCCGGCCGTCATAATCAAATCTGCAAACTCATCGATAATCAAAACGATATATGGCAAATAACGATGTCCGTCATTCGGATTGAGTTTATGCTCAACATATTTTTGATTATATTCGCGGATATTTTTGACTTGCGCATCTTTTAACAAGTCATAACGGGCATCCATCTCGATACACAACGAACGTAAAGTTTTAACCACTTTCTTCGTGTCTGTAATGATTGCATCGTCTTCATCGCCACCAAGTTTAGCCAAATAATGACGCTCGATTTTATTGAACAAAGTGAGTTCCACTTTTTTCGGGTCAACCATTACAAACTTCAATTCGGCCGGATGTTTTTTATAAAGCAGTGAAGCAATAATAGCATTCAACCCAACGGATTTTCCTTGTCCGGTTGCTCCTGCCATCAATAAGTGCGGCATTTTGGCGAGGTCTGTAATGAAAATTTCATTGGAAATCGTTTTGCCCAAAGCAATCGGCAAATCCATTTTCGTGGTTTGGAATTTTTCCGAATCGAGCATCACGCGCATCGGCACAATTTGCTTGTTTTGATTCGGAACTTCAATACCAATGGTTCCCTTTCCGGGAATGGGCGCAATGATACGAATTCCAAGGGCCGACAAGCTCAAAGCAATATCGTCTTCAAGATTTTTAATCTTCGAAATTCGTACGCCGGGTGCCGGAATAATTTCATACAAAGTAACCGTAGGTCCAACGGTAGCTTGGATTTTCACGATGTCGATCGAATAATCTTTGAGCGTTTTTTCGATCTTGCGTTTGTTTTCCAAAAGCTCTTCGGCCTGAACATTACTGTCTGTTGCACCAGATGCATAATCAATTAGCAAATCACTTGTTGGGAACTTAAAATCTTCAAGCGGCATACGTGGGTCAATCGGTTGATCGATGGTAATATGCAACTTTTCAGCGACAGCATTCTCGTCTTCACTTTCGTTAATATTTCCGGTTTCGAGTTTTGCCTTTTCGGAAGTTTCATCCACTTGCATTTCCACTTCGAAAGGGACTTCATCGGGATTTAGTAAAGATGAAAGTGTCGGTTTGATTTCTTCGTCATCAAAGACTTCTTCTTCCCAAGCGTGGCCGGGAGTTTCTAGTTCCTGGTTTCTGGTTTCAAATTCCGTCATGGCGAGCGGAGCGTGCCCATCTCGATTTTCTTCCTCCGGTGCTTTTTCACGATGAAAGACTTGCATTTCGCCGGGAATATAGTTATCGTCTTCTTGTTCTTCCGCTTCGATAATTTCTTGGCGTTCGCCTACCATCCGGTTAGCAGCCGCACGACGTTCTTGCGGTTCTTCGGCACCGTTCTCTTTCTCAAAATTATCAGATTCATCCTCTTCACTATCAAGATTTTCTTGTTCCGCCAATTTTTGAGCTAATTTTGCTTCTTTACGAATGCGGTGCTTTTCTTTCCATGCTTGGAAATGAGGGAAGAAACGGAGTTTGGTGTTGTGTCCAATAATCGAATAACAAAGTATTGAAAACAGCAAAAGGAGTCCCAGTCCGGGCAAACCGAGTAACAATTTCAAGTAATTGGCAATTTCAAATCCGAAAACACCTGCTAAAACTGCGTACTTTCCTGTAAAGAAAATAGTTCCCAAAGCAATGGATGTCCATATCATAATGAACAATGCGTGTGCCAAGGCTTTCAGCACTCCCATTGTTTTGATTTTTAACAAATTTAATCCTAAAATTGTAAAAACAAACACAAAAACGAGTGTCGCAATTCCAAAACCGTTGTAGATAAGGGCATGCATCAGATACGCTCCCATCACACCGCCAATATTATCAATCTGATGTTGAGGATCGAATAATACCATACTTGGTGTCATGGTTTCCAATAAATCATAGTCACGCCACCAAGTCAGGAAATATGAGAATGTTGCAATTAGTTGAAAAAGCGCTATTAACAAAAAGAAAATTCCGCAAATACGCACAAAGCGTTCCTCTTTTAAAAATGCAAATGAGAAAGACGGTGTCTCATCTTCATTCAAAGGGCGTTCCTTCTTAATGGGCTTGACTTTTACCTTGACAGGTTTAGGCGCAGGTCTTTCTTCAGCCACCTCTTCAACAGGTTCCTCAATGGGTGCAAGTTTTTCTACCTGCTTGATTTTAAATTGATTTTTGGCCATTGTAAAATTCAAATTCATACAAAGATACTCATTTATTTCAGTCAAAAAGCAAGTTTTTTTTTTAGTTTTGAAAAAAATACTGTTAATAAAATAGCTTTTTCTTAATAACTATTTTTTCAGTTTTACTTTTTTTTTAATACCTTTGCATGTGAAAAACAACTTTTGACCGAAAAATTAGGATTAAACATGAATTTAAACACCATTTTCAGCATTTTCACACCAAAAGATGCCAATTTTATTGCTTTTTTGGAAGAATTAGGAAGTGTTGTAGAAAGCTCTTCCGCGCTTTTAGAACAGCTTTTTTTTGCAAAAACAGAAGAAGAGCGCAAGGAAATTGCCAAGAAAATCAAAGCCGAAGAACTAAAGGGCGACCAAGTTTCCGGGATTATTTTCAAACAGCTGAACGAAACATTTATCACGCCGTTCGACCGTGAAGATATTCATGCCCTGGCGGATATCATGGATGACATTATCGATACCATCGACAGTGTGGCGCAGAAAGTACAAATGTATGTTCCAAAAAACATTCCTAATCACGCTCTTCAAATGTCGAGCGTTGTAAAAGAGGCCGGTGTGGAAGTAGCTCAAGCTGCCTCAGACTTAAGAAGTTTGAAAAAAACAACCAGCGAAGTCCGCCGCCATTGCCGAGCTATTAAGAAGTTGGAAGAAAAAGTAGATGCTTTGTATAAAGAAGCAATTGTAAATCTTTTTAACGAAGAAAAAGATACTATTGAGTTAATTAAAAATAAAGAAATCATCCACGGTCTGGAGAAAGCAGCCAACCGTATGAATTCTGCTAGAAAAGTTCTGAAAACCATCGTTGTTAAATATTCTTAATTTCAAACATGGCTTTACTTATAACCGTAATCGTTCTTGCGATTATTTTTGATTTTATCAATGGCTTCCACGATGCAGCAAATTCCATTGCCACAGTGGTTTCCACACGCGTACTTTCACCGTTGCAAGCGGTATTGTGGGCAGCAGCGTTTAATTTTGTTGCATTTTTCGTTGCAAAATATATTATCGGCGAATTCGGAATTGCCAATACCGTTTCCAAAGTTGTGGAAATGACTCATATTGTCAATCCCGCATTAGTAATTGTTGCCGGACTTGTTGCCGCTATCATCTGGAACTTATTTACATGGTGGTTTGGTATTCCGTCTTCTTCTTCTCACACGTTGATTGGAGGTTTTGCAGGCGCAGGTATCGCCGCCGCAGGATTTGCTGCCGTTCACGGAAAAGTAGTCGGAATAATCGCCTTGTTTATCATTGTGGCGCCACTTATTGGTATGCTCGCCGGAAACGCCATTATGTTGCTTGTTATGCATTTTACAAAGTATGCAAAGCCTGACAAAGCACAACGCCATTTTAAAACGTTGCAATTATTTTCATCGGCATTCCTCAGCATTGGACATGGTTTGAACGACTCTCAAAAAGTAATGGGGATCATCGCAGCAGCACTTATTGCAAGCCAAGGTGTTGAAGGTCTTCCCACATGGATGCAAATGAGTTCGATGGATGATATGCACGATTGGATTCCGTTGGCATGTTTCACTGCTATTGCAATCGGAACGATGAGCGGCGGTTGGAAAATCATGAAAACAATGGGCAACCGTATTACCAAAATTACGCCAATCGAAGGTTTCTGTTCGCAAACAGCGAGTGCAATTACACTTTATATTACTGAACTTTTACACGTTCCGGTAAGTACTACCCATGTAATCACAGGTAGTATTATTGGTGTGGGCTCCGTAAAACGCTTATCGGCCGTACGCTGGGGCGTAACTAAAAATCTGTTCTGGGCATGGGTGCTCACCATTCCAATCAGCGCGATATTAGCGGGAACTGTTTATTTTATATTGGATTTTATTCTCTAATTACAAGATAAAATCCAAATAATTATCCGGATTAATTACTTCAAAAGTCGCTTCCGGATAGGCATTTGCGAAAGCTACAGGTACTTTCTTTTTCTTATTTCCGGCCTTAAATTCGAACGCTTGAAGCGAATTTTCGGTAGCCTCAATCAAGTCAATTTCTTGACGGTCGTAAGTTCTCCAAAAGTAAAAGGTTTTATTTAAACCTTGATATTCGTTCTGTTTGATGCGTTCGCTCAACAAATAACTTTCCCACAAAACGCCCAGATCTTGACGTAAAGGCATTGGATTGAAGTTATTGATAATCGCATTACGGATGCCGTTATCATAAAAATACCATTTACCTCCAACCGTAATTTCCTTACGGAGATTGCGCGCAAATGAACCCAAACGATAAACGACAAAAACCTTGGAAAGCAAGTCCAAATAGCGTTCTACGGTGTTTTTACTCATGCCGAGCTGGCGGCCGAGTTCTTCGTAAGAAACTTCGCTACCCATTTGAAAAGCAATCAATTTTAGTAAATCACGCATCTTTGCGGAATTTTTCACACCGTCCACAGCCAAAATATCTTTCAGCAAATAAGTATTGATAATATCGCGCAAATATTCTTTCTTTTCTTGATAACTTTCAAGTTGTGTTACTTCCGGATAACTTCCGTAAATCAAACGGTCTTCGAGATTTTGTTTCGTCGTCAAGAGATTTTCGGTTTTTGATAATTCTTGCTGACTTAATGGATACATAAGATATTGATATGAACGACCAACCAAGGGTTCACCCGATTTATTGAGCAAATCGAAAGATGAAGAACCGCTGGCAATGATGCGAATACCCTTAACTTCATCCACCATCAATTTTAATTTCTTACCGATGTCCTTAATATTATGGGCTTCATCAACGATTAATAAATCCACACCTTGCAGCAGTTGACGATAATTTTTAATTGAACGTTTTGCCAACAATGCCGCAGTATCTTCATCTTCGCCGTTTAGTACCAGGGTTTTCCCATCGAACTTTTCTATTATTTGTTCGATAAGCATTGTTTTTCCTACACGTCGCGCACCTAACACTAATGTAACTTTGTTAGGACGTTTTAATCTTTGCAGGATTTTATCAAGTAATGTACGATCTATCGTTTTCATTTTTATGATATTTTCGTTGCAAAGTTACAAATTATTTTTGACATATTGACGAAATTTACGTAAAAATCGTCAATCAACTGACGGAATTTACATTAAAATCGTCAGTCAACTGACGGAATTTACGTAAAAATCGTCAGTCAATTGACGGAATTTACATTTATTTTCAATAAAACACTGATTATCAACCGAGGCTAATTAACAATTAAACTCAAAACTTCTTTTGCTTTTTGAACGCTGTCGATATTTTCAAAAGTAATGGTAAGTTTGTTGTTGTTTTCTTTCATCGTCGAAAGTTTCGGATAGCGTTGAATAAACTGCAACACTTTGGTAAAAGTTTCCGACTGATAGTAAGCTGCATCGGGGTTTCCGACAAAAGTACCGATTAATTTATTTCGCTTGAGAACGATTTTTTCCAATCCGATTTGTCGCGACATCATACGCAGGCGGATGGTTTCCAACAAATCATCGACTTGTTCCGGTGCAGTACCGAAGCGGTCTTGCAAACGGTTTTTAAATGCTTGCAGTTGCTCATCATTTTCCAAACTATCGAGTTCTTTGTATAATGAAAAACGTTCGGAAGTATTATTTACGTAAGTATCCGGAATGAGCAACTCCAAATCGGTTTCAAGTACGCAATCTTTCGCTGCGATTGAGGCTTTTTCCAAAAGTTCTTCCTGATACAAGTCTTTAAACTCGGTTTCTTTGAGCTCTTGCAAGGCTTCATCCAGAATTTTTTGATACATGTCCATGCCAATTTCAGAAATGAAACCGCTTTGTTCTGCGCCCAAAATGTCACCGGCACCGCGGATATCAAGGTCGCGCATGGCAATATTAAACCCGCTTCCGATGTCCGAAAATTCTTCGATTGCATTGAGGCGGCGGCGCGCCTCTTCGGTGAGCATGTATTCGGGCGGTGTAAAAAGATAGCAATACGATTTTCTATTCGAACGCCCTACCCTACCGCGCAATTGATGCAGTTCACTCAATCCGTAATGATGCGCTTCATTGATGATAATGGTATTTGCATTCGGAATATCCAATCCATTTTCCACTATTTTTGTGGCAACTAAAATGTCGTATTCGCCTTCGATAAAGCCAAGCATAACCTCTTCGAGTTTAGCACCTTCCATTTGTCCGTGTCCAACAGCGATGCGGGCATCGGGGATCAAACGCTGGATAATTCCTGCGATTTCCACAATGTTTTGTACACGACTATGTACAAAAAACACTTGTCCGCCGCGCGAAAGTTCGTGCAAAATCACATCTCGAATCAGTTCTTCATCGAAGACATGAATCTCGGTATGCACCGGAAAGCGATTGGGCGGGGGCGTTGCGATGATGGACATGTCGCGTGCACCCATCAATGAAAATTGCAATGTGCGCGGAATCGGCGTGGCCGTGAAGGTTAGCGTATCGACATCCACTTTAAATTGTTTCAATTTTTCCTTGATGGCAACACCGAATTTCTGTTCTTCATCAATAATCAGCAAACCTAAATCTTTAAAATGTACGTCTTTGCCGATAAGTCGGTGAGTTCCTATGAGAATATCGATTTTTCCTTCTTGAAGTTCCTTTAAAATGCGCGTAACATCTTTGGTTTTGCGAAAGCGGTTAACGTATTCCACGCGACAAGGCAGATGTTTCAAGCGTTCGCTAAATGTTTTGAAATGCTGAAACGCCAAAACCGTTGTGGGAGTAAGTACTGCAACTTGTTTTCCGTCTGCTGCCGCTTTGAAAGCCGCACGGATAGCGACTTCCGTTTTTCCGAAACCAACATCTCCACACACAAGGCGGTCCATTGGGCGCGAGGATTCCATATCTGCTTTGACATCGTTGGTAGCTTTTAGCTGATCGGGAGTATCTTCATAAAAAAATGAAGCTTCGAGTTCAGCTTGCAAGTATGAATCGGATGAAAAAGCAAAGCCTTTAGAATCGCGGCGTTTGGCGTATAGTTTGATTAAATCTTTCGCAATATCTTTTACACGCTGCTTGGTTTTATTTTTCAGGTTGACCCATGTGTTCGAGCCCAAACGCGTAAGTGTTGGTGCAGCGCCTTCTTTACCGGTGTATTTTGCAATTTTATGAAGCGCATGAATACTGAGATTCAACACATCATTTTCTTTATAAATTAAGCGGATCGTTTCTTGCTGGCGACCGTTGATATCAATAATTTCAAGTCCTCCGAAACGTCCAACACCGTGATCGATGTGCGTAATATAATCGCCGGGTTTAAGATCGTAAAGCTCTTTGAGTGTGATTGCTTCACGGGCTTTTTGTTGCGTATGTATTGAAAAGCGTTGATAACGCTCGAAGATCTGGTGATCGGTGTAGCAACAAATTTTCAATTCAGGATCGGAAAAACCTTCAAACAACGAAAGCATTACCGGCGCAAAACGAACAGGATTTTCGGCCGAACCGAGTTCAAAGAAAATCCGCTCCAAACGCTGGATTTGTTTGGGATTTTCCGACAAGATCAGGTTTGTAATTCCCATATCGGAATTTTGTCGCATGTGTTCAACAAGTAATTCGAGTTTCTTGTTAAACGTAGGCTGCGGTTGAGTTTTATAGTCAATTGCTAATCCGCATGCAGGTAAAAAACGATGTCCGAATTCAACACTCGAATAGTAAGAAAGTTCTTTAAAAAACTCTTTCCCTTTAACAAAATTCTCTTCAGGTTTAGTACGTGGAACGGTAGAGTCGAGCGTTGCGAAGATCTTTTCTGCTTGTTCAAATTCTACGTCAATAATGGATTCGACACTACCTGCATCTTCTTTCCAAACGATCGTATCGGCTTTAAAATAGGCCAATACCGAACGTTTTCCTTCTTTCACATGCAGTTCCTGAATATTCGGAAGAACCGTAATTTCATTGAGCTTTTCGCGTGAAAGCTGCGTAACGGGATCGAACGTACGAATGGATTCGATGTCATCGCCATACAATTCGATACGATACGGATAATCATCGGAAAACGAAAACACGTCGATAATACCTCCACGCACAGCGAACTGTCCGGCTTCGGTGACAAAATCAACACGTTCGAATTTATAATTGTATAAAACCTCAACTAAGAAATCAAGCGTAACGCTTTCTCCTTTACGGATTTTAACAGCGTTTTTAACAAGCGTTTTTTGCGTAACAACTTTTTCCGCCAATGCCTGCGGATAAGTCACCACAAGGGTTTGCGCATCGCTGGTACTTAAACGATGGAGCACCTCTGCACGCAAAAGCATATTGGCATTGTCTTTCTGCTCCACATCATACGGACGCTTGTAAGAAGCAGGAAAGAACAAAACGTGTTTGTGATGATAATCCAAATCGCGTTCGCCGAACAATTTTTCAAGGTCATTACAAAAATAAGCGGCACTTTCTTTATCATTCAAAATGAAAAGATGGTGTTGTTTGCAATCTTGTGAAATTGCAGCGGCAACCAAGGCTCTCGAAGAACCTGCAAGGCTTTTTAAAGCAACATGTCCGCCGACATTATCAGCCAAAAACTGCTTGAGTTGTTGTTGGCGTTTGTCGGAACGATAAAGCGATATGAGTTGAGAGGCCTCCATAATTAAGGATGCAAAGGTACGAAATAATTGTTAATTATGAATGGTTAATTATGAAAGAGAATCATGCGTCAACATTCGCAGATGCAAGATGGGTATACTGCGCTGGCCATGACTATTCGTTATGATACGGTTCATTCCGAAGAATCGTCATGGCACGATAGACTTGTTCGATAAACAACAAGCGAATCATTTGATGGGAGAAAGTCATATCCGACAAGGATAGTTGTGCATCAGCGGCCTTGCGGATCTTTTCATCAAAACCATAAGCCCCTCCCACCACAAAACAAAGGTTCTTAATACCGCTGTTCATCTGGGTTTGCAAGAATTCGGCAAACTGTGTAGAACGGTATTTTTTGCCATGCTCATCCAATAATATAATTTTATCGGCTTTTTGCAAATGTTTTAAAAGCAGCTCTGCTTCTTTTTCCTTGATTTGTTCAGGGCTTAAATTCTTTGTGTTTTTAAGTTCGGGAATAACAATTTGCTCAAATGAAATATAGTGTTGCAAGCGTTTTTCGAAAATCGAAATACCTGTTTGCAAATAATTTTCTTCGGTTTTTCCGACAAGGAGAAAAGTAATCTTCATTGTGTGTGGCGAGTTGACAGGTAAACTCGTTAACTTGTCGCCTTGCTAACTCTTTTAATTAATCTTAATTGATGAGAATAAGCACCCAATTCTTTATTGAATATTCCTTGATGATCGACAGCGTCAATGCGAACTTTTCCACTTGCATGGATGATGCGATTTTCAGAAAGTAAAATTCCCACATGAATGATACGGCCTTCGGGATTATCAAAAAACAACAAATCGCCGGGAAGTGCTTCGGAAATAAAATTGACGGTTTGTCCACATTCCACTTGCTGAGAGGCGTCGCGAGGTAAAAAAATGCCATTCATTTTATGCACAATTTGTGTCAAACCGGAACAGTCAATTCCCATGAGATTGCGTCCACCCCATAAATAGGGTGTATTTAGATATTGCTCGGCAAGTTCACAAGTAGAGAAATTGCTATCGTTGCTAAACTGAACGGCTCCTTGGTAAGCCATGAGTTTATTTCCTATCTTGCAATGCATTCCATCCCATAAAGGCAGACTGCAACCGCGTCCGACAAGTGTACGTTCGCCGGTTTCAGCATCGGTTAAGTATCCAAAAGCATCGGCAACAAAGGCTGAATTCGGTTTTTGCTGCAATTCGGCAGCTTCGTTATCGGATAGGATTTTAATTTGTTTTTGATCAATCCAACCTTCGTAATTATCGTAAATCGCACGTATTTTCAACCATTTTTGAAAGCGGTCTTCAATAATAAACGTTTCTCCGAATAATAGTTGCGTAACCATTTCAGATTGGTCGGTAATGGTTTCCCTAACGGGAATGGAGGCTAATATGCAAATGCCGGTGTTCATTGAATCAAATTAGGTTGCAAAGATAAGAAATAATTATTAAATATAATTGAAATTATGTTGCCATATACAACTTCGTAGAGTCAACATCCAAACGCATAAATTAGCAAAACGGTGCAAAATAGTCGAACGGCGAGTTAAAGTTCAGATTTTCACGCGGTCTCCGATTTAATTTATATTGAACGTTTTTAATTTGTTGATGGTCTATGGTGTCAA
>JAVBNF010000030.1:0-9029 GCA_031551725.1 Bacteroidales bacterium | reverse complement strand
GCAAAAATGCAGAATTGCAGAAAAATCCATCGGGTAAACCGTAGGGGCAGACCCGCGTGTCTGCCCTTGTTCGATGGGCGAACACGTAGGTTCGCCCGTACAGCCGCAGTCGATAATTGTAATTGTGTTTTCATGTTGTGTTTTTATTTATTTGTAATTCATTTTCCAACAAGCCCCGAAGGGGCTATATGCAAATAAAAAGGCGCAAGTTGTTTTCTTATTTTATTCGAGGTACCTGCAAGCACCCATAACCAAAATAAGACACAACTCACGCCGGAACACAGCATGAGCGTATCGCTAATTAATTCTTTGGTTATTGAAAGTTTGCAGGTTTTCGAATAAAGAATTAAAGCTTACGCTTTTTTTATGTATAATTAATTAGTGTTTTTCGATAGTTTTCTATTTTGTTTTCTTGTTAACTCGTTTTCTTGTTAACTTATTATTTTCGCAAAGTTATGAATATTTTTCTTAATTACAAAATATCGATTTTCAGATCTAAACTAAATTCCGATTTTCACCGCTGCATTCACACCGATTTGAAAAGGCAACGCTTGTTGTCCGAAAGCCTTATTGCCGCTCACAAAAACAAAGGTATTGTAGGTTGTATTCAGCATGTTTTTACACCAAATTCCTACTGAAAAATTCTTACGAAAATCAAGTGTCACATTCGCGTTAAGCGTTCCTATAAAATCCTGCGAAAGCGTATTAGCTTCGTCCCAATAAGTTTTACCGCTGCCGGTAAATTGGGCATGGGCAGTTAATGTTTTCACGAAAGTGGAATTTACAAAATCTGTACTGTATGTAAGCCCTGCGGAAAACGTATTCTCGGGCACATAAGGCACACGATTCCCTTTGTAGTTAATGTTTGTATCTCGCCCATTGATTTTAATGGCGCTGTTAAACTCCGTGAATTTCGCATTTGTATAACCATAAGAAGCCGTCAGCATCCACGAAGAATTCAGTCTTGCGGATAAAGAAAGTTCAATGCCTTGCGTAACAGCCGCACCGGCATTGGAGGTTTTACGGCCTTGCGTGCTTGTTACAAACTGCGTGATTTGCATATTGGTAATATCGTTATAAAAATATGCCGCTTGTGTATGTAATTTGTGATTAAAAAAGCTGTTTTTTGTGCCGATTTCATAAGCTACGCAAAACTCCGGCTTGTATGAAATTGCAGCATCTACATCCACCGGATTGTTTCTGGCCATTTGTTGAATCAAATCGGCAAACATCTGAATATTGTATCCACCCGATTTATAGCCGGAGGACACCGAAAAATAAACCGAATTAAAATCATCAAAATCATATTGCAAGGCTGCTTTCGGCAGAATATTCGGGGATGCTTGTTTTTCTTTTCCTTCCAACTGATAAGTAGGATTTACCCAAATCGTATCACGCATACCTTGTTGGTAATACCGCATGCCTATTGTCATTGCCGTAGAATAATCAATGTCTACAAATTCATATCCAATTCGGACACCACCTGTAAGCGAGAGTTTTGGAATGAATAGATCTTTCAAAGTTGCTTGTCCGTACAGCGCGATGCCGGCACTCGGCGTTTTGTAAGTTCCGGGAATGGGAATGTTTTTATCGGTGATAATCATGGTTGGGCCGCCTTTTTTGGCAACGGTATCAAAAACAGGCTGCAAAATCGTAGAAATGCCGTCTTCCAAGAAAGTTACAGTAGCATCCGTTTTCAAATATTGATAAAAACCCATTGCGCCAAGCGACCAATCTATACGGCTTTTATTTCTGTTTTTCAACGAAAATTCCTGCGAGATGCTGTATTCGTTTTGAACTTGATTGAGTAAAAATAATCTTTGCGGTGTATAATCCTGATCCATGTTCATGTCATCGGACAGCCAATGCAATCCGGTGGTGGAAATAAACAAAATCCGGTCGTTTTTCTTTTCATACATGATGTTTCCATTAATCATGGAACGTTGGTAAGTATTATCACCATCGTGGTTTACATCGGCCACATCGCCGGTTTGCGGATTGTATAAGCCATAGGGAAAAGCATTTTGATTGGTAAAATTTGCATTCAAATCGAACACCCAACGGCCACTGTTTTTACGCGTTTCACCACGCAGAAACACTGTGCTTTCCATTGAATTATCGGCATATTCTCCGGTGTAAAGGTTTCGTCGGTATCCGCGGAATGAATGCGTGGAAATTCCGGCAGAAAGCGCATTTGCATCATTTATTTTTTTTGAAAACAACACATTTCCGGTATTATCGCCAAAACGTCCGGTTGAAAGGGATGCGGAGAGTTCATCTTTCGCGAAAGCGGAACGGCGATGAATATGAATAATTCCGCCCATTGTATTCCGTCCGTACAACGTGCTTTGCGGCCCACGCAGCACTTCAATGCGGTCGATATCCATTAACTCAAAATCGTAAGAAGATTTGTCCAAATACGGCACATTATCGACGTACAGCCCCACCGAAGATTGCCCGTTGCCGCGCGCGCCAATGCCGCGCAGATAGATGGCTGAGGTCATCGCAGAACCATAAGCAGGAATATGCAAGTTTGGAACAACATCGCCAATATCTTTCGGCGTTTGGATTTGCAATAACTCTAATGAATGATCAAACAGAACACTTGTTGATACCGGCAATAATTGAAAAGGTCGTGTTTCACGCGAAGTGGAAACAACAATTTCATCCAATTGATAACGTTGAATACTATCTGCTTCTTCTTTTTCTGCGAAAGCAAAAGCAGGAAAAATCAAAGAAAGAAGGAAAAAAGAAGAAATCCTTAAAAAGGATTTTTTACGGAACGGCAACATTTTTATTTGCGCAATTCGAAGTTTTCTCCGAGGTAAACTTTACGTACGGTTTCGTCGCTGGCAAGTTCATCGGCTGTACCGGATTTCAATACCGAGCCTTCGAACAGAAGGTACGAACGGTCTGTAATACTCAATGTTTCGTGCACATTGTGGTCGGTAATCAAAACACCGATATTTTTTTGTTTCAATGATGCAACAATGGATTGAATATCTTCAACGGCAATCGGGTCTACACCGGCAAACGGCTCATCTAACAAGATAAATTTCGGGTCTACGGCCAAAGCACGCGCAATTTCCGTACGGCGGCGTTCACCACCGGAAAGCTGAATCCCTTGATTTTTACGAACATGATTCAAGCCAAATTCTTCAAGTAAAACTTCCAAACGTTGGTTTTGTTCTTCTTTACTTAAATTTGTAAATTCCAAAACTGCTTTAATATTGTCTTCGACACTCAAATTGCGGAAAACAGAGGCTTCCTGTGCTAAATAGCCAATCCCTAATTGGGCACGTTTGTACATCGGAAGCGAGGTAATTTCTTTATCGTCCAAAAACACCTTCCCGGAAAGTGGATGAATAAGGCCCACCATGACGTAAAAAGAAGTTGTTTTTCCGGCGCCGTTTGGCCCCAAAAGCCCAACAATTTCGCCTTGTTTCACTTCAATAGAAACATTATTTACAACAGTGCGTTGTTTGTATTTTTTGACGATATTTTCCGTGCGTAAAATCATAAGATCTTGAATTTTGATGCAAATATACGAATTTTTTTTGAATTTTGGATTTCGGATTGGGGGCAATGAAAAAGCCGAAGTGAGGGCTTCGGTGGTGTTATTCTATGTCGTTGTATTCTCTTACGTGGTTGTTGAAAATCGTATGAATAAGATAAACATTATTCTCTGTACTATAAACAGCGCACCAAGTTGTATTTTTATTAGGTCGATAGGTTAAGGCCCGACATTGACGTCCATACTCCTCTTGTAAATGACCTTTTACACATTTTATAAGTCCAGGTTGTGAACAATGACAACGGTGGATACTATTAACAAAGAAATCATAAATTTCATTTACGTAGTCTTTCGCCTCTTCAATGGTGGGGAAATAATGGTTGTCAACCAAAATTCCAACTAAATCGTCCAAGTAGTCAAATACAGGTTTTTCAGCTAATACTCTAACCTCCATAAACCTCTTTCCATTTTTCCTCTAAACGTTTCAAAGAACGCTGTCTGCCCTCTTCCAATGGAATCGCATTAGCGCAACGTCTTTCGAAATCGGTTTGATGACACAAAAAACCAATTTGCTCCAATCCCATACGTTGGTTGTTATCGATTTTCGACAAGTCAATCATCAAAATATCAACATTTGTTTGGCTGTTATGTTCTATTGCAAAAGTGCCTGTCATGGCAAGTCCTTTCTGTTATGTTTTTGCAAAGTTACAAAATATTTTTGACTATCAGGTAAAACATTCTGCCAAAAACCACCCAAAAACTCCATTTTTTGATGCTTTTTGAAAGAATCCTATAAAACAAAAAACGCCATAAACATTTCGTTTACAGCGCTTTTGCTTGCTCTCCCTCTTGGACTTGAACCAAGGACCCTCTGATTAACAGTCAGATGCTCTAACCGACTGAGCTAAGGAAGAATTTCCCGTTTGGGGACTGCAAAATTACAATATGTTTTGAAAATATGCAAGCATTTTTTCAAAAACATTCAAAAAATCTTTTATCTCTTACTTTTTCTTGCTTTTTTCCAGCGACTTAAGCAAAGATTTAAATAATTGCAAACCGTCTTCGTTTCCAAGCTCAGCATCGGAAGAACGTTCCGGATGCGGCATCATGCCAAATACGTTTTTACCACTGTTGCAAACACCGGCCACATTTTTAATAGCGCCGTTCGGGTTGGATTCCGGAGTTACAAAGCCCTCAGCATCGCAATAGCGGAACAAAATCTGACCGTTTTTCAACATTTCGGCGTAGGTTTTGTCATCCACAAAATAACGACCATCCGCATGCGCGATCGGAATGCTTAAAATTTCTTTTTCAACATGCTGCGTGAAAACCGTTTTTTTACCTTCTACTTTTAAATATTGGTTTTGGCAAACAAATTTTTGATTGTCATTTGTCAACAAAACGCCGGGTAGAAGTCCTGATTCGCAAAGAATTTGAAAACCATTGCACACGCCAATTACATAGCCGCCTTTATTGGCAAACACTTTCACGCTTTCCATGATATTCGAATGAGAAGCAATGGCTCCGCAACGCAAATAATCACCGTAGGAAAAGCCTCCGGGGACCATTATCACATCGCATTTTTTTAAGTCTGTATCCTGATGCCAGAGTTCCACAACTTCTTGTTTTAAAATGTGTTTTAACACATAAATCATATCGTGGTCGCAGTTCGAACCCGGAAATGTAATGACTCCAAATTTCATTTTATATAATTTATTTAATTGTTTTTATTTTATTTAATATTTGTCAAGTTACCAGTTTATCGTTTCGCGTTTAATCGGCATGGTCATACAACGACAGCCGCCGCCGCCACGCGGAAGTTCGGCTGCATCAACAGCAATCACCGCTTTTTGATTTTCCGCCAGCACCACTTTTTTCGAAGCAATATCGCGCGCATTGATAATGTCAAATCCATGACGATTAAGCTCATCAAGCGTGTGGATATTACGTGCATATCCCAACACTTGCCCCGGTGCAACTGCAAAGAAATTGGCGCCGCTGTGCCATTGTTCGCGGTGTGCATGCCATTCATCAGATGTTCCACCGCAATAAATAGGTTTTAAATCAAAACCAACATTTTTCAAGGCTGTCAATAAATTCGTTTCTTCAATAAATTTGGTTTGGTCTCCGCTTACGCTGATGCGTGTTGTTTTGTAATTTTTCCATTGCATAATCAACGGTTCAAATACCATGCAGCAGTTTTTATCCAGAAAGGTAAACACCATATCCAAATGAATAAAGGAATCCGGTTTTTCGGGCAATTCCTGCACAATGACTTCAAATTGATTTTTGAATTTCCGCATGCGTTGAACAAGCGCGTCAATGCCTTTTTTATTGGTTCTAACACCTGTTCCAACCAAAATAACATGGTCATTTGCAATCAAAACATCGCCGCCTTCAACAGTTGCTTCGACATCAAATTTGTTTGTTACAAAAATATTTTCCGCCGTAGATTGAAAGAGCGGATGATGCGTGAAAACCGTTTCCACCAACAAAGATTCTCGCGAACGCACTTGGTTGGCCATGTGCGCCACACAAGCGCCTTCATTAATCACGACATTGATATCGCGGGTAAAAAACAGGTTGTAAAGCGGTTTTAATGCAAAGCGTTCTTTACTTCCTTTCGGATGTTCAACGCCTTCAATCAACGCAACGGCAAGACTTTTTGGGCTTAATGATTGTAAACACGGTTTAATTCCGGAAACATTTTCCGTTTCGCAAATCCGGTCGATTAAACCCGGAATAACGCCTTCTACATTTAAGGTTTCTTCAAGTAATGTTGCAAATTGATAGGTTTGGGTTAAATTTTCCAACGCGCCTCTAAAATCAGCATATTCTTTTTGCGCGTATGGCAAGTTAAGAATATCGCTGTACAAAGCTGCATGCGCATTTTCAGGCGTCATGCGCTCAATTTCTGTCCCCGGCGTATGTAAAATTACTCCCTGTAATCGCCCTATCTCCGATTCGATTTTTAATGCTGACTCACTCATATGTTTTATTATTATTTTCCTGCTAATGGCAAATGTTCTGTCAAAAATACTTCCATTTGCTTGTAAAATTCCAATTGATTTTCGCTTGATAAAAACCCTTTTTTATCCGATGTTTTATCTATAAAAACCCCTTGAATATTGCGTTGTTTTAAATTATTCAAAATCTCTTCTACTTCTGTTTTCGATATACGCGCATCGTTTGCATCTAATCCGAAAAGCAACGGTTGTTGTATTTTCTCTGCTTGAAACACAGGCGAACGTTTTACAAATCGCAAACTATCTATCTCAGGATTTCCAATACAATTATATAGCAAAGTCCTCAGCGTGTCTGCATTCATCGGAACATCGTTTACCACAGGAAACAAATTCGTAAAACCGTTTTGCGCAATTCCGCAGGCAAAACGTCCCGGCGTTTGGATAAGTGCTTCCATCGCCACATATCCACCATATCCGACACCATAAATGGCAATACTATTTTTATCTATCGTGCCTTTTGCAACCAGCCAATCAATGCCATCCACCCAATCTTCCTGCATTTTGGCACCCCACTGATTAAAAGAAGTCCGCATAAATGCCTTGCCATAACCCGTAGATCCGCGATAATTCATTTGCAAAACCACATATCCGCGATCG
This sequence comes from Bacteroidales bacterium, assembly GCA_031551725.1. Taxonomy (GTDB): domain Bacteria; phylum Bacteroidota; class Bacteroidia; order Bacteroidales; family P3; genus JAVBNF01. The sequence goes on along the minus strand of JAVBNF010000030.1, from coordinate 1,892 downwards.
ACCCACATTTGCACTTCCGGATGATAGCCCCACACATCGTGCGCCCACGGCCCATTATGCACAATACATAAAAGCGGTAAACGGCGTGCGGTTTCTAATGTATAGCCGGCAGGGAAGGTTAAAAAAGCGTCGATTTCTTGTTTATCCCTTGCCGTAAAAGACAGTTGCTGCATCTTCGATAATTGTTCTTTCGGAAGATTATCAGATGTAGTATACAACGTTTCCAACGTGTTTGCAGAAGCATCATACAGATAAATTGTTTTTTGCACACGATCGCTAAATGCCTCCAAAATCAATTTGGTTTCGTCTTCGCTTTTTGAAACAATATGAAATTTCAAGTCTTTCAAATGCGAAGCAATGCGATTTTCCAATCGTGAACTTTCATTTGTCAATGAAATACGGTGCAATATAGGAACTTCAATCGTAGTAGAAGATATTTCTTTGCGAAAATCGGAAAAATTCAAGCAGGAAACATCTTGTTTTTTATTTTCATAAATTACTTCTTCGGTACCACTTTCGATGTTGTATTTAACAACTGCAACTTTATCACGATTGCGATTAGAAAGTGCATAAAAATTTTTATTTTCGTAGTCGAATACTTGCGGAATAAAAATATCATTAGGAGAAACCTTCAACAGATCGCGAAAAGCATAATATTCATTATTTCGATACTTTATCACTCGCGAAAGCCCGTCATCTTCAATGCATACAACCAAGCGAACTTGTCCCTGATGATCGCAAATCCATTCCTTCGCATTTTCAGGCGCTTTAGCTACCCATGTCCGTTCGCCGTTATCAACATTCAAACGCCAAACGTCCGGTATTTTTTGCGAAGGGTATATGGTCCCGATAATTATCTGTGACGGATTTTCGCAATGTTCATTCAGCATTACCGATTTGGCTCCGCGCTCTTTCACGAAAGTGTTTTCATTATTTCCATACACATCAAGCACACATGGATAGATGCTTTGCAAGCTGTCATCTTTCTTGAAATACAAAATACGATGGTCGTTTACCCAATAATAATCAAACGGATGTTGATTTTTGCATTCGACGACAAGGTTGGTTTCTCGATCGCCGATTTTTTGTGTATAAAGCCGGTTGCCGGTTGTTGTACGAACTTGATAAGCGAAATACAGTCCATCGGAAGAAACTTTGAAATTATCTTTTTCGGGAAGTTGAAAAAAAACCTCCGGCGGAAGTTGCTCATCTTCAGTTTTATTTGAGCAGGCACATGTGCCCACAAACAAAACTGCAAAAAGCAATCCGTTCAGCATCTGTCGATATTTTCTTCGGTTTCTCCGCATTTTTTTTCAAAAAAAAAGAAAAACAATTTCGTAAGCCGGGTTCTGTTTGATTTTCGGGCGCACCCAAAAACTAAACTGTCATTTATCTCGATGCCGCGTCGCCGTTGCATTCTATCGATCTACCCCCCGTCAATGGCCGAGCAGGCCTTAACTGACGGTATATTTGATCTTTCAACCCATGAGGTTTACCCCAAACACTTGTTACCAAGCACTTGCGAGAGCTCTTACCTCTCATTTTCACCCTTACCGTTTGCACGGCGGTTATTTTCTGTGGCACTTGCTGTGACCTGATTACTCAGACCCCTTCCCGTTAGGAAGCATGGCGCTCTGTGTTGCCCGGACTTTCCTCCATTTGCATAAAACAAACAGCGACAGTTCGAACTGTTTTTCTTCAATTGACAAAGATACAAAATTATGGGGAAATTACCAAAAAAGGATTTTATATCGTAGAGTCAACATCCAAACGCATAAATTAGCAAAACGGTGCAAAATAGTCGAACGGCGAGTTAAAGTTCAGATTTTCACGCGGTCTCCGATTTAATTTATATTGAACGTTTTTAATTTGTTGATGGTCTATGGTGTCAA
>JAVBNF010000069.1:0-43407 GCA_031551725.1 Bacteroidales bacterium | reverse complement strand
TTGACACCATAGACCATCAACAAATTAAAAACGTTCAATATAAATTAAATCGGAGACCGCGTGAAAATCTGAACTTTAACTCGCCGTTCGACTATTTTGCACCGTTTTGCTAATTTATGCGTTTGGATGTTGACTCTACGTTCTCAAATTTCCATTCTCTATTCTCAATTATTTTTTGTATCTTTGCACTTCATTTTGGAGACCCTTATGCACGATATCAACCAATTGGAAGTTTACGGTGCGCGAGTTCATAACTTGCAAAACGTCGATTTGCAAATTCCTCGAAATAAATTAGTCGTTATCACTGGATTAAGCGGAAGCGGTAAGTCATCGCTTGCGTTTGATACTATTTACGCCGAAGGACAACGTCGTTATATGGAAACATTTTCGGCGTATGCCCGTCAATTTATCGGCGATATGGAACGTCCGGACGTGGACAAAATCAACGGTTTAAGTCCGGTTATTTCGATTGAACAAAAAACCACCGGTCGTAGTCCGCGTTCTACGGTTGGTACGATTACGGAAATTTACGATTTTCTCCGTTTGCTTTATGCGCGCGTGGCAGATGCCTATTCGTATAATACGGGTGAAAAAATGGTGCGTTATACCGAAACGCAGATTATCGATTTGATTCATAAAGAATTCGATAAGAAAGAAGTTTTGATACTTGCTCCTTTGGTGCGAGGCCGTAAGGGGCATTATCGCGAATTGTTTGAACAAGTGCGTAAACAGGGCTTTTTGCGTGTTCGAACAGATGGCGAATTGCGCGAATTGGAATTCGGCATGCACTTAGATCGCTACAAAACCCACGATATTGAAATTGTAATTGATAAGATTAAAGTTCAGGAATCGGCGGGACTGCGCATTGAATCGGCTGTGCAAACAGCGATGAAACAGGGCAAAGGTGTGTTGATGGTGTTGGATGAATCTACCGGAAAAGTCCGCAATTTGAGCCGGCTTTTAATGTGTCTGACCACCGGAATTTCTTACGAGGAACCGGAGCCCAATACATTTTCATTCAATTCGCCTTATGGTGCTTGCCCGCATTGCAACGGACTTGGAACGGTCATGAAAATCGACATGGACAAAATTGTCCCCGATCCGAAGAAAAGCATCCGCAAAGGAGCCATTGCGCCGCTTGGAGAATTCAAGAGCAACACGGCTTTTCAGCAAATTGAAGCCATTGGAAAAAAATACGATTTTACCTTAGATACGCCTTTTCATAAAATTGATCCCGAAGCTGTGAATATGATTATGAACGGCGGATCGGAAACCGTGGAAGTGAAAAATGAATATGTGGGCGTTAATTCCAAGATAAAAATTGATTTTGACGGCGTTGTCGCTTTTGTTTCGAGTTTCGAAAAAGAAGAAAACAGTATTGTTCAACGCTGGGTGGATAGTTTTATGAACCGTGTGGTTTGTCCGGAATGCAACGGTGCGCGTTTGAAAAAGACGTCGTTATGGTTTCGCATCAGCGATAAAAACATTGTGCAATTGGCGGAAATGGATTTACTTGGTTTGTCTGACTGGATGATGCATGTGGAAGAACATGTGGATCCGCGCAAGCGCAAAATCGGACATGAAATTATCCGCGAAATCCGCACACGCTTATCGTTTCTGTTGGATGTTGGGATTGAATATTTGACACTAAACCGTTCGGCGGCAACGCTTTCGGGTGGAGAATCTCAACGGATCCGTTTGGCAACACAAATCGGATCAAAACTTGTAGGCGTGTTGTATATCCTTGATGAGCCCAGTATTGGTTTGCATCAGCGCGATAATCAAAAGCTGATTCAAGCGTTGAAAGATTTGCGCGATGTGGGAAATTCTGTGATTGTTGTGGAGCACGACAAAGATATGATTTTGGCGGCCGACCATGTGATTGATATTGGTCCGGGCGCCGGAATTAACGGCGGTAAAATCGTTTCACAAGGAACCCCTTCCGAAATTTTAAAACAACATTCCGTTACCTGCGATTATTTGAACGGCACGCGAGAAGTGCCTGTGCCGAAGAAGCGCCGCAAAGGAAACGGAACTTCCATTAAACTGAAAGGCGCCAGAGGACATAATTTGAAAAAGGTAAATTTGGATTTGCCTTTGGGTAAACTGATTTGCGTGACGGGTGTTTCCGGAAGCGGGAAATCTTCGTTGATTAAAGGGACTTTGCATCCGATTATCAGTCATCAATTTTATCGTTCGATCGCGGAACCGCTGCCGTACGATAAGATTGAAGGGTTGGAAAATATCGATAAAATTATAGAAGTAGACCAATCGCCGATCGGGCGCACGCCGCGTTCGAATCCGGCCACTTATACAGGTGTTTTCGACGATATTCGCAAATTATTTGCATCTTTGCCCGATGCAAAAATCCGTGGTTATCTGCCGGGGCGTTTTTCGTTTAACGTAAAAGGCGGACGCTGTGAAGATTGCGGTGGGGCAGGAGTGAAGACCATTGAAATGAATTTTCTTCCCGATGTGCATGTGCATTGTGATACGTGCAACGGAAAACGCTACAACCGTGAGACTTTGGAAGTGCGTTACAAAGGAAAATCTATCAATGATGTGCTTAATATGAACATTGATCAGGCGCTTGAATTTTTTGAAAATATTCCGCATGTTTTGCAAAAAATAAGAACCTTGAGCGAAGTTGGATTGGGCTATATTACGCTTGGACAGCGTTCTACAACGCTTTCCGGCGGTGAGGCGCAACGTGTGAAATTGGCTACCGAATTATCGAAAAAAGATACCGGAAAAACCTTGTATGTGCTCGATGAGCCCACAACCGGCTTGCATTTCGAAGATATTCGTGTGTTGATGGAAGTACTTAATAAATTGGTGGATCGCGGAAACACGGTTTTGGTAATTGAGCATAATATGGATGTGATAAAACAAGCCGACCATATTGTTGATATCGGGCCCGAGGGCGGCGAACGCGGCGGCTACATTATTGCCGAAGGAACGCCCGAAGAAGTGGTTAAAGTGAAGGAAAGCTATACCGCGAAATTCCTGAAAGACGAATTAAAGTAAGTCGGACTCGAATTGCAGATCGTTAAGCAAGCCTTTCTTTTTAAATTCAATAGCTTCTTTCTTTAGCTGTTTTGAAATACGGCGTTTTGCACGGATTTTTCGATATAAACGTACTGCGAAACGAAGTACGGCATACAGCAAAATCAAGCAGGGAATTGCAAATCCAACGATCTTGTACCAAGCTATTCCGAAAATCAAAAATGTTTTTTTTGTTTGCTCCTTGGCGGAAGGCGTAGCAGCTTGCAAACTATCACGTAATGTTGTTAAAATTCCCAAATCCGGATTTTCGGCAATTTGTATTGTTTTTGCTTTCAATACACGTTCCTGCATTTTACTTGTGTATGGATTCCAGAAAGATAAACGGATTTCGGGGAGCGTGAAACTCCCCGCTTTTTCTAATAAATAGGTAACGGTTTGTGTACGTTTTCCACTCACATCGCCATCTTCTTTTTCATTATTTAATACGGCGTCTTTCGGATAAATACTTGCAAATTTAACTTCCAATTGATTGGTAATTTCCGGAATAAATTGCGGCAAAGTGCCTTTCGCATCAATCATAATCGTGCGTTCCAACACATCGCCGACTTTTAAATGTTCAAAATCAGTGTTCCACTTTTCAGAAACAATCACGTCTTTCGCGACAAGCCAGGCTTCATTTTGAAAATTTTCCGGAATGTCTTTGACTGTAAAACTTTGTACAGGCGTATGAATAAGCACTTTTTGAGAGCTTGCGCTCCCTTCCGGCGGACTTTGTGCCGTAATTTCCAAGGCCGGAATATTGAAATGACCGACTTTGTAAGGAAAGACAATGTAATAAAATTGGATGCCCGGATATAGTTTTCCGCCAACGGTAAACATGCCCGGCTGCGTTTTGTCGAACGGCACAATAAAGGCATTCGGGATTTGCAGGTTGCCGAATTCTATAGGCGCTGTAAACCATGTTTTGGTGTAAACCGTAATATTCACGCGGAACGGCTGCTGTACGTAAACCGATTTTTTGCTTAATTCAACAATCGCGTTTACTTGTCCGAAAACATGATGAATGCTTAGGATTAAGCTGATAATTGTTAATATTTTCAGTAAACGTTGCATAATTTTTTACAAATCCGATCTATTTGCTGTTGCGTTTGGATAATATTTTTGTTTTTGAATTTCGAATCTGCGGTGCAAAAATTCGCCCGGGTCGGCGTTGGTTTTCTGCATGAGAACTTGGGTTTCAATGGGTGTTTTCGGATCTTGTTTAAAATCTTTGGGCGGAAATTTCATTTCTTTTCCACGATGAATTTTGCTCGCAACCTCATCGGTAGCGCGATCGCCTTTGGTTGGCAGTTTTTTCACTTTGGTGTCTGATGATAATTCGTCATCATCGGCTTTACGTTCTTTTAACTTTCCTTTTGCCGTTTTTTTTAGAATGCTATCGAGCGTGCTTTCATTGGGCTGAAAGCGCAAAGCACTTTCGGCTTGATCTTTCATTAACATTGAAGCATCGATGTTTTGTTTGGCTAATTTTTTTAAGGATGCATCTTGCAAACCCGCATTTTGAAAGGCTTCAATGGCTTCATCGTAGTAGCCCAATTTAGCCAGTGCCAAGCCATAATTGTATTGTCCGGAAGCGGTTGTATCATCGGCGAGGAGTTCGATAACGCTTTGATAGTCGCCGTTTTTGAAATAAGCGGTCGCTTTGTGCGGATTATCCGTAAACAACTCTGCGGCTTCTTCATAATTTCCCGGTTTGTACAATTTTTCAGCACGATAATTGTCGGAATACCACCAGTCGGCGTACTTGCTTTCTGTGTTGCACGCATTGAAACCAAGCGTCAGCAAAGGAATCCAACACCACTGCACCATCCAGCCTTTGCGAAACCACAACAAAATGATGAATAATCCGGGAATGAGCAACAGTCCTCCCATGTCGTCCCAATCTTCGGCTTTTTGTTTGTTGTCTTTTGTGAAAATCAAATGATCGCTGATGTGTTTGGCAACCGATTCAACGTCCGATTTGTCAAGCGTAATCGGGGTGATATGAATTTTGTTATTTTGTTTTAAATTATTTAAAGCGGAGGCGGATTGTTGTGACAGTTCGTTTGTGCCCGGAACAATAGCGTCGTTGGGCGTTGAAAACAAAAGGATTTCAAGATTGTGAATAGAATTATTTACATAATCGGACAACAAAACCGCGTCATTATCACTAATAACATCGGTCATTAATAATATTGTACTCGGCGCTTCCACCGATTTTATCAACGTATCTATAAGTCCCAATGTTAATGCGATATTGGTGCCTTGCACGGGCATTTCCCAATTGTGAAGGCTTTGTGCGTGATGTTTGATTAGTTTATAATCGGCAGTGAATGGTAATACAACGTGCGGCGTTCCTGCAAAGGCAAGCAGTCCGGCGCGGGCGCGTGGATTAGCATCCAGGAAATCGGAAATTTTCATTTTTGCCCGTTCAATGCGCGAAGGTTGGATGTCGGTTGCTGTCATCGATTTGGATAAATCCAATGCAATCAGCACCACTGCTGGAATTTTTTGTCCCGGAATATCGCGTTTTTTCCATGTAGGTCCGGATAAAGCTAAAATCATCAACGATAATCCGATTGTTAGAAATAACAACGGAAGCATCATCGCTCGTCTATTATGTTTGCTGAACATGTAGGGGCGCAGGTGTGGGGCGATGCTGTTGCGCCATTTGCCCTGTTCGCGATTGCCTAAAATTAAAATAATAAGTACAATTCCAATAATCGCAAACAGCCACAACGCTTGCGGACGCAAGAAATGAAACATTTGCAAGTTAAAATCAGTGAGTATGTTTAGCAGCAGCGGCATATTTATATGTAGCAGATTTAAATAGAAACAAATAATTAGCAAAAATGTTCAAAAGATGTACATAATCTTAATTCTTTTGTAACATGTTTGTAATATGTAAATTCTAATTTTGCAGCATCAAAAACAAATTTACAAATATGAAAACAATTAAACAAGTTATTTTGAAATGCACTATTCTTTTGTTGGGTTTGTGTTCGTTTACGAATTTTTTTGCTCAAGATGTTGAAGTGACAGCAACTGAGCAACTCAATCAGAAAGTGGATGCGTTGGATGAAACGGTGAAGAAACTGCAAAAATTCAAAGTTTCGGGATATATTCAAGCGCAATATCAATGGGGCGAGCAAGCGGCTTTGTTGAAAGTGGGAAATATCAATGAAAATATGGGCGAATCTTTCAGCCGTATCGGAATTCGTCGCGGACGGATTAAATTTGTGTATGAAGAAAAAATTGTTTCCGGTGTTTTTCAATTGGATGTGACGGAAAAAGGAGTGGGAATTAAAGATGCGTATTTGCAAATTAAAGATCCGTGGTTTGGGACAAGTGCTTTAAAAATGGGGGTTTTTGATCGTCCTTTCGGTTATGAAATCAGTTATTCATCTTCACGTCGCGAGTCGCCCGAACGTTCAGCGATTTTCCAAATGCTTTTTCCGGAAGAACGCGATTTAGGGGCTGCATTAACATTGCAAGCTGCGAAAACGTCTCCGTGGAATTTCTTAAAACTCGAAGCCGGATTGTTTGCCGGAAACGGCATCAAACAGGAAACAGACAGTCGCAAGGATTTTATCGGGCATTTATCCGCACAAAAAGACATAACGGATAATGTCAAAATCGGCGGCGGTATTTCTTACTACAATGGTGGTGTTTTTCAGGGGAATAAATATGTATATACAATGGATGGCAACGCATTTGTTGTAGATAGCAATGCGGATAATAAAGGTAAATTTGCAAAACGCGAATATTTCGGTGTGGATGCGCAATTGAGTTTCATGACTTCTCTTGGAATGACGCAACTTCGCGGTGAATATTTGTTTGGAACACAACCCGGAGGGCCATTGAGCAGCAAAAGTCCAAATACGTCCATTTTGATTTTAACGAATACGTATATTCGTAATTTCAATGGTGGTTATGTAATTTTTGTACAGGATTTAGGGAAACTGCCATTCTCTGCGGTGTTGAAGTACGATTGGTATGATCCGAATACGAAAGTTTCCGGTGATGAAATAGGTTTAAATGGTACAAATCATGTGGATTTATCGCAGAATACATTCGGTTTCGGTTTGCTGTGGAAGGTGAACAACAATTTGCGTGTTCAAGGATATTATGAAATGAATAGAAATGAAACTACGCAAAATCTTCCGAAATTTGCAGGAGATTTGAAGGATGATGCCTTTACGCTTAGAGTTCAATACAAGTTCTAAAGGAGAATTTAAACAATTCTCATTCTCCATTCTCCATTCTCAACTCATAGTTCGTGCTTCTTCCGCCTCCGGCTTCTTGTCGCAAAATACCTTTTTCAATTAAATCCTTGATGTCGCGCAAAGCAGTATCAGGCGAACATTTGCAGATTTTTGCCCACTTTGAGGTTTGCAATTTTCCTCTGAATCCGTCCAGAAGTTTCTTGATTATTAAACGTTGGCGTTCATTTAGTAAAACCTCATTGTGTATTTTCCAAAATTCAGCCTTTTGAAGCACGCTCTGCAAAATTTCTTCGCTGTTGATAATTGATCTCTTTAGACAGTTTAGGAACCATTCCAACCAGTCGGTAATATCCATTGTCCCATGTTGAGATTTTTTTAATGCATCGTAATACTTTTTCCTTTCATTCAGAATTTGGTTGGACATGCTGTAGAAACGTTGAGAGCTACCATCACAACGTGCAAGAAGCATATCCGAAATAGCTCGTGCAATCCGTCCGTTACCATCGTCAAACGGGTGTATAGTTACAAACCATAAGTGAGCAATAGCAGTTTTTATGACAGGATCTATTTTAGGATCAACATTATTTAACCATTTTAAGAATAATTGCATTTCTGTATCCATGCGTTTTGCCTCAAGAGCCTCGTAATGTACAATTTCTTTTCCCATAGCGCCTGAAACCACTTGCATCTCTCCACTACGGTATTTAGCAACCTCGATTCTATAAGAACCACTAAATCCAGAAGGAAATAAAGCAGCATGCCAACCAAACAAACGGTCGTTTGTGAGTTCTTGTTGATAGTGTTGAGTGGCGTCGAGCATCATTTCTACTACGCCTTCGATATGCCGATTAGAATAAATCAATCCTGGAATATTTATTCCTAACCGTCGGGCAATAGACGAACGTACTTGTGCCCGATTAAGTTTCTCGCCTTCAATTTCAGATGATTTGAGTACATCTAAAGTTAATGTTGAAAGCATGGCTTCTTCTTGTAAGAAAAAGCCTAATGCGCTCATTTTTCCTAAGAATCGCCCCTGCAGATTTCTTGTCTCACCAAGGAGTGCGCTTATTTGTTGGTCATTCCATGTGAAATTTGGCCAATCTTTTCGCTGATAAATGTATTTTGCCATACGAATTAAATTATGCGGCAAATATACGAAATATTTTCCGCATTTTATGCGGTGAATAAACACTTTTTTCACCGCAAAATTATAAAAGCATGATTTTGATTTGAAAATTTAACAAAAATGTAACAATTTATTATCATAATCGTAACATTGATAAATTAATTTTGTACCGTGAAAAAATAAAAAAAAATATTCAAAATGAAAAAGACATTTTTAACAGCAGTTATAACTCTTGTCGTTCTATTCAATGCACAAGCACAAAAAATCAAGGGTTCAGACACCATGCTTCCGCTTTCGCAAAAAGAAGCCGAAGAATTTATGAAACGCGTTTCCGGACAAACCGTTACAGTTACCGGCGGTGGTAGCGGCGTGGGAATTTCTGCACTGCTCGAAGGAACAACCGATCTTGCACAAGCATCGCGTAAAATAAAATTCGATGAAAAACAAAAAATGCAGGAAGCCGGAAAATCTGTAAAAGAAGTGATTGCCGCTTATGATGCATTGGCTGTCGTTGTGCATCCTTCCAATAAAGTGAAAGGTTTGACACGCGAACAATTGGAAGGGATTTTTACCGGAAAAATTAAAAACTGGAAAGAAGTTGGCGGCGATGATTTGAAAATTGTTCCCTATTCTCGCGAGACATCTTCGGGCACCTATGAGTTTTTTAAAGAAAGTGTTCTGAAAAATAAAAACTACATGAGCGGTATCATGAGTATGCCCGCTACCGGAGCCATTATCCAGTCTATCAGTCAAACGAAAGGCGCCATCGGCTACGTAGGATTGGCTTATCTGAACAAAAACGTTAAAGCGGTTCATGTTTCGTATGATAAAGGTAAAACTTTTGTAGAGCCGACGATTGCCAATGCGAAAAACAAAAGTTATCCCATTGTGCGGCCGCTATACTATTACTATGATGCCAAATCCGAAAAGAAAGTGAAACCATTTATCGACTATGTGCTTTCTGCAGAAGGACAAAAGATTGTGGCACAAGTGGGATTTATTACCGTTAAATAGTGGAGAGTGGAGAACTGAGAATTATTCTCCACTCTCCATTCTCAATTCTCCATTAAAAAAAAGTATGAAACGAATACGGAAGATATTAGAAAAGATTATCGAGAGTCTTTTCACTTTAAGTGGAAGCATCACCAGCATTGCGATTTTTCTCATCATTGTCTTTCTGTTCAAGGAAGGAATCGGGTTGTTTCGCAGTCCGAATGTTGAAAAAGGCTATGCACTTTGCGTGAATGCGGACAATAGCATCGAACGTTTGAATCCGCATCAAATCAAGCAGATTTTTGATTCGGAAATAACGAATTGGCAAGAATTAGGTGGTGTCGACCAAGAAATTATGCTTTTTCGTTTCGATGAAATATTTTCTCTTTATTCAGATGAAGAATTGGGTGAAAATTACGAAAGGCTTCCGGAAAAATTAGGTGAAGTGATTGAGCAAAACACGAATATCATTGCTTTTCTGCCGGAAAAATATTTACCGAAGACCAATGAATATGTAAAAATATTGCCTGTTGAAAATATTCATCCAGAGGATTTTTTTGCAGGTGAAGAATGGCTGCCTACGGCCACGCCGGCTGCTCAATTCGGTGTGTTGCCATTGATATTGGGAACTTTGTGGGTGAGTGTTTTTGCTATTTTAATTGCTTTGCCCTTAGGAATGGGCGTCGCAATTTACATGTCGGAACTGGCAAGTGAAAAAATCCGTAAAATATTAAAGCCGACCATTGAGCTTTTAGCCGGGATTCCGTCTGTTGTTTATGGATTTTTCGGATTGGTTGTATTGGTTCCATTGATTCAACGAACATTGCACTTGCCTGTTGGCGAAACGGCTTTTGCGGGAAGTTTGATATTGGCGATCATGGCATTGCCTACGATTATTACGGTTGCCGAAGATGCCATGCGCAACACGCCCCGTGCCATGCGCGAAGCAAGTTTGGCTTTAGGCGCAACGCAATGGCAAACGATTTATAAGGTGATTGTTCCGTATGCCGCATCGGGTATTTCTGCTGCCGTTGTATTAGGCATCGGCCGTGCAATAGGAGAGACCATGGCAGTATTGATGGTAACCGGAAATGCCGCCGTGATGCCGCATTCATTATTTGAACCTGTGCGTACAATTCCGGCCACCATTGCCGCCGAACTTGGCGAAGCTCCGGCGGGTGGCGCACATTATCAAGCCTTGTTTTTATTGGGCTGTGTCTTGTTTGTAATTACAATGGTGGTAAGCGTTTCGGCGGAAGTGATTTCGAAAAGGAAACATAAAATTTAACCAAAACGTAACCATTTCTTCAATCGGTCGTAATATCCATGTTGTAATTTTGCATTACGAAAAAAATAAAATCATGAACCGCAAATCATCACAAAAAATAGCTTTCTTTTCTTTCCGCATCTTGGGATTTCTTGTTGTGGCTATTCTGTTTTGGATTTTAGGATTCATCATCTACAACGGTATGGGGGTGATCAGTTGGGAATTCCTCACAACAGCACCGGCCGAAGGCATGACTGCCGGAGGAATTTTCCCTGCGATTATAGGTACTTTATGTTTGATTATCGGCAGTATGATTGTGGCATTTCCGATAGGAGTAATGTCGGCCATTTATATGAATGAATATGCCGGTAATGGTTGGATTGTTCGATTTATCCGGGTGATGACAAATAATTTAGGCAGTATTCCCTCTATTGTTTTTGGTTTGTTTGGTATGGCTTTGTTTGTAAACACACTCGGTTTCGGCGATTCAATTATTGCCGGCTCTTTAACTTTAGGATTATTGGTGTTGCCACTAATAATACGAACAACGGAAGAAGCCTTGAAAGCGATTCCCGACTCGTTTCGCCATGGCAGTCTGGCTCTTGGCGCAACAAAATTACAAACCATCAAACGTGTGGTTTTACCCATGGCTTTTCCGAATATTATTACGGGTTTGATTTTATCAATCGGCCGTGTGTCGGGCGAAACGGCACCGATTTTATTTACCGTTGCAGCTTATTTCTTGCCGAAATTGCCAAGCAGTATGTTTGATCAGGTGATGGCATTGCCCTATCATTTGTATGTAATTGCAACCAGTGGGACCGACATCGAAGCGTCGCGTCCGATTGCATACGGAACCGCATTGGTATTGATTGTAATTGTTTTGTTAATGAATTTACTGGCAACAGCTTTACGCAGATATTTTGGAAAGAAAGTGAAAACGAATTAATTGAGAATGGAGAATGGAGAATTGAGAATGGAGAATTATTTTTTAGTGATAGAACTTTTGGTTGTTTTGACAGTACTAACGAGTAGTCTGATTAATTCATCACAATCGGGATGGATGGAAGAGAATTCCTGTTCTGATAAGAAAGAACTATCTTTTAATAGAAATAACCAATATTCGGTTTCGTTAATCTCTTTTAAAGCGATATTCATTTTATTTAGGAAATCTGCTTTTGATTGGGCATGTTGGGCTTCCCTAATCAAAGCACCGACCGAAGTGCCGCTACGTAAAACTTGTTTTGATAATACAAATTCTTTGTGTACCGTGGATAAATGTTTATATAATTTAATAATTCGTAGTGCAAATGCATAAGATTTAGTGGCAAGAATGTTTTCCATAAATCAAAGTGTTAAGGTAAATAAAAAGTATGCAAAAATATATAATAAATTAATGATTTCCAAATATAATATTCTCCATTCTCAACTCTCCCTTCTCCATTAATCATGATTGAAGCAAAGAACATAAATTTTTATTACGGCGATTTTCATGCAATCAAAAATGTTAGCATGAAAATGGATGCCAATACGGTTACCGCGTTTATCGGCCCTTCCGGATGCGGTAAATCAACGTTCCTGCGTTTGTTTAACCGCATGAACGACTTGATTGATAATACGCATTTGACCGGAGAATGCTTGATTGCCGGAAAAGATATTTACGCGAAAAACATCCAAGTCGATGAATTGCGTAAGCAAGTTGGCATGGTCTTTCAAAAACCGAATCCATTTCCGAAATCCATTTTCGAAAATGTGGCCTACGGATTGCGTGTGAACGGAATGGGCAACCATCATTTCATAGCAGAGCGTGTGGAAGAATCCTTGCGTGCGGCGGCTTTGTGGGATGAAGTGAAAGACAAATTGAAAAAATCGGCGTTCGAACTTTCGGGCGGACAACAACAACGCCTTTGCATTGCGAGAGCGTTGGCTGTTTCGCCATCTATTTTGTTGATGGACGAACCTGCTTCAGCACTCGATCCGATTTCAACATCGAAAATAGAAGAGCTTATTTATTCTTTAAAAAAGGATTATACCATTGTTATTGTTACGCATAACATGCAGCAAGCCGCTCGTGTGAGCGATCAAACCGGCTTCTTCATGCTTGGCGAACTCGTGGAATTCAGCGATACAAAAAAAATGTTCCTCAGTCCCGAAAAAGAACAAACTCAAAATTATATAACAGGAAGATTCGGGTAATTAATGGAGAATTGAGAATTGAGAACGGAGAATGAACTTCCTGTTCTTAATTCTCCACTCTCCATTCTCAACTCTCAATTATTATGAAGCATACAGAAGAAGAACTGCAAGCCCTCAAAGACGAGGTAAGCGAAATGTGGAAGTTAGTACTTTCGCAACTTGAAAAATCCAAACAGGCGTTTTTAAATAACGACATGAATTTGGCGCGCGAAATCGTGAGTCGCGAAAAACGCGTGGATGCTTTCGAACTCAAGATCAACAGCGATTGTGAAAACTATATAGCGTTGTACAGTCCGGTGGCCATTGATTTGCGCTTGGTTTTATCACTGATAAAAATCAGCAGTACGCTCGAACGTATCGGCGATTTTGCAGAAGGAATTGCGCGCCATGTTGTTAAACTCGATTGTGCAAATGCAGATCCGCAATTATTGGAAGATTTGCAAATGGAAAAAGCATTTGAGATTGTTATTGGAATGTTGTCCGACAGCTTTGTGGCGCTCGAAGCCGAAAGCTCGCAAATTGCCGGAAAGATTATGATGAAAGATGATGAAATGGACGAACTTTATCATCGGACATTTGATATTTTGTCAACATACATACAGAAAAATAGCGATTTTGCTTATTGCGGATTGAAACTCCTCATGATTACGCGAAGACTGGAACGTATTGGCGATCATTGCAATAATATCATTGAAGAAATTGTTTTTTACATTGATGCAAAAGTCTTGAAACACGGACAACACAAATAGTTTTGTCGATTATCGATTATTTTGTATTTTTACAATTGATTTACGAAGCATGATGTTACATCGTACATCGTACATCGTAAATCGTAAATAAAATGCTATGAATGAAAAAATTCTCATCGTCGACGATGAACCCAATATTTGTGAAATCCTTGAGTTTAACCTTGCAAACGAAGGTTACGACATTTCAATTGCATATTCTGCCGAAGAAGCCTTGAAAATAGTAACTTCCGAATATTCGCTCATTCTTCTGGATGTGATGATGGGAGGCATGTCGGGCTATAAAATGGCCGAAACATTGCGCAAAACAGGAAATCAAATCCCGATTATTTTCCTTACGGCAAAAGATACTGAAAACGACATGCTTACGGGCTTTTCCGTGGGAGGGGATGACTATATTTCCAAACCGTTTTCCATTAAAGAAGTATCGGCGCGAGTGAAAGCTATTCTTAAACGACGGAAAATATTTCTAAATGAAAATATTTCCAATGGAAAATATATGTGCGATGATTTGCATATTAATTTCGATACAAAAGAAGTTTTTATCAATAATGAAAAGATAGCATTGACTAAAACCGAATTCGAAATTCTGACTTTGTTGTGCGAACATCCGGAACGTGTATTTTCGCGCGACGAAATTATTGACAAAGTATGGAAGGAAACGCCTTTCATTACTGAGCGTACGGTGGATGTACACATTGCCCGTTTGCGGAAAAAATTAGGCGAAAAAGCCTCTTTAATTTATAATAAACCGGGCTATGGATACCGGTTTAATACCTCAAAATAAATGAAAAAAATAACATATAAACAACGGTTGTTCTCCTATTTCTTTTTGATATTTGTGCTTTTTGCCGTTGGTATTGTTGCACTTGAACAAGGGCACGAACGCAATTTGAAAACAGAAGCATTGGAAGAAAAACTCGATGCTTATGCAAATATGATTGATGCAGCTTTGAGAAAATATCAGTTGGAAAGCCATGTGATGGATACCTTGCTCGAAGTGCTTCCGAATAATATCCGCTTGACTTTAATAGAAAAAAACGGCGCAGTTTTATACGATAACATGATTAAAGAAATCGGACAACTGGAAAATCATGCACACCGCCCGGAAGTTGTTAAAGCTCAGAAAGAAGGACGAGGAAGCGACATCCGTCTTTCTGCTTCTAACCAAAAAGAATATCTGTATTATGCCAAACGTTTTCCAAATCACTACATCCGTGTGGCTTTGCCGTATGACATACAGCTCAAGCATTTTTTGAAAACTGATAATTATTTTCTATATTATATTTTTGTCGTTTTTGCGGCCGTATTGCTTTTAATCAACTATGTAGCCAATCGTTTCGGTAAATCAATCAAACAATTGAGCGACTTTACCCACCTGGCGGAAAATGATGAAACGCTTACGTTTTCGTTGGATTTCCCGGATGATGAATTGGGGGCAATGGGTGTGAAAATCTCCGAAAACTACCGTAAATTAAAGGAAAAAGAAATTGAACTTACACACGAACGCGAAAAACTTTTGCAACACGTATATAATTCCGAAGAGGGGTTGTGCTTTTTCACAGCCGATAAAAAAGTGGAATTTTACAACGGATTATTCATTCAATATCTGAATGTAATTAGCGACGATGTGGACGGAACTCCCGAAAAACTCTTTGCTGATGCGGATTTTGCGCAAATAAATGTGTTCTTGTCACGACATAAAAAAGACGAGAATTATTTCGAAACGCAAATCAATAAACATGGTAAAAATTTCGCTTTGCGTGTGACGATTTTTGAAAATCAAAGTTTTGAAATTGTGATCAACGACATTACCGGACACGAAAAAACGCGCGTGCTGAAACAAGAAATGACGGGCAATATCGCACACGAATTACGCACCCCCGTTACCAGTATCCGCGGTTATTTGGAAACCGTTTTGGAACAGAAAATGTCTGCCGAAAAGCAACACGAATTTTTAGCGAAAGCCTATAATCAAACATTAATATTATCGGAATTAATTCAAGATATGAGTTTGATTACCAAAATGGAAGAAGCATCGCAGACCTTTGAAATGGAGCCCGTTTCCATTCTGAAAACATTGGAAAAAGTGAAGTCCGACCTCGAAAAAAATCTTCAAGATAAAGGCATTGACATGCAGTGGAACATTGATGATACTGTGCTTGTGAACGGAAATCCGAATTTGCTTTATTCCATTTTTCGCAATTTAACCGACAATGCCGTTCGCTATGCCGGAAGCAACATCAAGATTTTTGTCAGCAAATACAACGAAGACAAGGATTTCTATTATTTTTCATATTCCGACAATGGCGTGGGCATTGCCAACGAGCAACATTTGCATCGTTTGTTCGAACGTTTTTACCGCATCGATTCCGGCCGCACGCGCGATACCGGCGGTTCCGGCTTGGGCTTGTCGATTGTGAAAAATGCAATCATCTTTCACAAAGGCACAATTGTGGCTAAAAATAGGGCAGAAGGTGGCCTGGAGTTTCTTTTTCAATTGCCGAAAGCGAGGTAGTTTTATAAACTCAATTTTAGTTCTTGAGAAAGTAAGAAAGTTTAAAATTATTCTTTGTTGGTATTTTTATTAAAAAAAATAGTTTATAGCTAATAATTCTTTGTTTTCCAAGTAAAAGATGTTATCTTTGCGAAGATAGCATCATGCCTGCAGATTTTTTCAATTATCATTCACAAAAAGACATTTTGGAAATTGACAATGGCGATGTGAGCGATTTTAATCGGCATTATAAACATGCAGAGTATTCAACAAATAAAATCGCCATTCGATGATTTGGAACTTTAGGATTACATACAGTAGAACATTACCTCGAGGTACGCCAACAACGAAATATTTTGAGGGTAGCCTTACCTTTATGGAGGCTATACATAAGTTAGGGGCAACCTTAAACAACAGCATAATACAATAATAATGATAAGATAAATATGAATAACATTACAGAAATCTGGGCAAATAGCAAAGGAACGTTTGATTCAAAATCACTTTCCCAAATTCTTGCATTTGCTGGCGACGGTAAACTCAAGGACAATAATATAACGTCTATAGAATTTCGTGACCTTCTTAGCCAAGTTCCTTCATCGCTGCTAAAGCAATTTGCTGATAACTGTTTAACTGATGGTTTTCCCGATAGTGGATTTGCACTACAAGACATTATTAATCAAATCGGAACACGACTCGGCTTTTCTGTTGAACACGGACTTTACAGAGGGAAACAAAACGACATTGGATTTGACGGTATTTGGACTTCAACGGAGGAACACAGCTTAATTCTTGAAGTAAAGACAACGGATGCTTACAGAATTAATCTTGATACTATCGCAGGATATCGCAGAAAATTAATTGAACAAAATCGAATAAGTAAAACACAATCTTCAATTTTAATAGTTGTTGGAAGACAAGACACAGGAGACCTTGAAGCTCAAATTAGAGGTTCTCAACACGCTTGGGACATTCGATTATTAAGCACAGATTCATTGCTTAAACTATTGAGTCTAAAGGAAACCTTAAATGACACCAAAACAATTCAACAAATCAACGAACTTTTAAAGCCGAGAGAATATACTCGAATAGACAAACTAATAGAACTAATATTCTTAACTTCTCAAGACCTTCAACTTGATGAGCAAACCGAAGATGATATTGAAGATATAGAAGAGCTTCCAATAGAAAAGAAAAAGCGAAAAGCTTCTGAACACAAAGCAACACCAGTAAATTTCCACGAACAGTGCTTGACTAGAATTACTGCAAAATTGAATATTAACTTCATTAAACAGACAAGAATATCATACACTAACAAAGATAAAACGGCTGGGTTAATTTGTGCAATTTCAAAACCACACAAGCAAGGACAACACGAAAAATTTTGGTTTGCATTTCATCCTCATCAGGACGACTTCTTGAAAACTTTAGATAAAGCTTTTGTCGCTTTTGGCTGTGGTTCCCCCGACAAACTATTCTTGATCCCATATTCCGAATTTGAACCATTAGTAAAAAACTTCTGGACAACAGAAAATGAAGACAGAATGTATTGGCACGTAGTCATTCATAATCGTGATAACAAATATTTACTAGCTCAACCTCAAATAAAGAAAGGTTTTATGGTTGACGTAACTAAATACAAAATATGAGACTGACAAAAAAGGCAGCCCCTAACTTGCGTCCTGCCTGCAAGCGGGCTAGAATCGGTAATTGAACTTTTGTCGCCCGCTTCGGCTTTTGTCTCGTGGGATAGAGAAGTCGCCCGCAAGCCGTTAGGCGTCAGCTATGGACAGAGGGTACTATATTGAAGTATCAAAAGGGAGTATATTTGATTTGAAAAAACCATAAAAAATAATTTCGTGTTTTTTTAGGAAAAAACACGAAAAATATGTATCTTTGCAGGAATGTTTTAAATAAAATCTACTGAATGGGAAGCAATATGAAAAAATTCCATCTACATTTTTAATTACACGTGTTTTTGCAGGAGTAAAAACGAAATTTCAGCAAATATATGACAGATAAAATCACAGATATAGTAATAGAAAAAATTGTAAATTTTGCTTATGGATATGTTTTTACCGCAAGCGATTTTCCTGTTGATGTAACCAAACAGAAGTCGGTCAACAAAGTTTTGGAAAATTTGACAAAAGCAGGCAAAATCCGCCGACTGTCAAAAGGCCGTTACTACAAAACAAAAATGACTGAATTTGGCGAATTAAACCCCGACAGTTATCAAATTGTAAAGGATTTGCTTACGGAAAACGGAAAACAGATTGGATATATTACAGGTTATCAAATTTTCAATGAATTAGGGTTGACGACTCAGGTTTCGGCTATTTTGCAAATAGGAACTTTAAAAGACAAGAAAAATACGAAACGCAGTTATTACAGAATACAATTTGTAAAACAGTGGAATATAATTACAAAGGAAAATATTCCGTTGCTGCAATTGCTCGATTGTCTGCGTTTCTTCAAAAATATTCCCGATGCAATGCCAAAAGACAGTTGTCAAAGGCTAATTTTCTTACTTTCTGAACTGTCAGAAAGCCAAAAAAGTAGAATTAAGAAATTAGCATTAAAGTACACACCTCAAGCAATTGCTTTGCTTGGCGCTATGCTCGAAACGCTTAATCCGAATGAAGAAGTAGAAATATTACGAAAATCTCTTAACTTTCAAACATTCTATAAATTGTCTATTCCGCAAGACGTTTTACCGAATCAAAAAAAATGGAATATACGATGAAACTGCACGAAGACAAAGCATTATTTACACAATTACTTAATTTTTCTGCAAACGCTTTGAATATCAGGCCTGAATTTATCGAAAAAGATTATTGGCTCACTCGTGCTTTGCAACGAATGGCGCAAAATCCAAATTCCGGGAAAGTTGTTTTCAAAGGTGGAACTTCGCTATCAAAAGCCTATCGCTTGACAAATCGATTTTCTGAAGACATTGACATTGCAGTTATTGATGCAGATTCATTTTCGGGAAATCAACTGAAAATGTTGATAAAACGACTTGCAAAAGATATGGCTTCCGAGTTAGAGGAAATCGTTATTCCGAATATAACAAGCAAAGGTTCGCGTTTCTACAAAGCTATTTATCAGTATCAAAATTTGGTTGGTTTAACGTCTTCCACTGTAAAAGCAGGACAGTTGCTGATAGAAATCAATACTTACGCCAATCCATACCCATACGTAAAGCAGGAAATATCTTCGTTTATGGCTGATTATTTTGTAGAGATAAATAGACAAGACTTGATCGAACAATACGAATTAAATCCATTTTCAATCAATGTTTTAGACAAGAGGCGTACTATCGTAGAAAAATTAGTTTCTCTCATTCGGTTTTCATTTGAAGATGACGTGGTTAAGTCTGTTTCGTCAAAAATTCGACATTTTTACGATTTGTACTATTTAGCAAACGATGCCGAATGTGCAGAATATTTACAGTCTTCGGAATTTCAAAACGATTTTTCGGAATTATTCATCCACGACCAGCAAGAATTTGATATTCCAAAAGATTGGCAAATGAAAACGGTTAAGGACTCATTATTGTTCCAAGACTTTCCTACTCTATGGACAAATTTAAGCTCAACTTATCAAAGCGAGTTGACACCATTAGCTTTCTCAGAAATACCTGATGAAAATTTGGTCGCGGAAAGTTTTTCGAGAATATTAGAAAAAATTGTAAAATGAAAAAGACCGAACGCCTAACTCACAGTCTGCCGCTATTGCCTTGTGATATTTTGAAAGTTCGGCACTCGTCCGAATTTTTGTCTTATATGGCAGTTTTTTGCCTCGTAGAAACAACGGCAACAGCAGCAGCCGTGGGAACGTTACGAAAAACTTGCTAATATTCAATTATAATTACATTAATTAGATAAAATGAACATCTGAAAAGAAGAAATAAAAGATTATGATGAAGTATTTAAACTAATTGAAAACGCGTTTAAAGACGAACAATATACAGACCATAAAGAGCAGTTTTTAGTAGAAAGGTTAAGAAGGTCTGAATCTTTTGTGCCTGAATTGTCTTTAGTTGCAGAAATTGACAATCGGATTGTTGGCTATGTCCTGCTGACAAAAATTAAAATTATAGATGACCAATCTCGAGAAACAACTTCTTTAGCATTAGCGCCTGTAGCAGTTTCGAAAGCATACCAGGGAAAGGGAATTGGTGGAAATTTGATACAAAAAGCGCATCAGATAGCTCGAGAATTAAAGTTTGGCTCGGTGATTTTATTAGGGCACGAAAAATATTATCCAAGGTTCGGTTACGAAATGACAAAAAAATATGGAATAAAATTGCCGTTCGATGTTCCTGATGAAAATTGTATGCTAATAGAATTAACAGAAAATGCTTTAAAAAATGTAAATGGAATTGTGGAATATCCCAAGGAGTTTTATGAGTAAAGTAGAGAGTTTAACTATTTCGAGAATTTAAACAACGCCCAAACCCCTGTAAAAAGCAGATAAATCAATGTAAGAAGAATAGCGGCTCCCAATGGATACATATATAGTAATACAATCGGTTTGTACGATTCTTCTTCGTAAACAACCGGTTGTAGCTTGTTAAGTTCCGCATACACTTGCTGCATTTCTTTTTCGCTGTCGGCACGAAAATATTTTCCGCCGGTAGTTTCTGCAATCTGGGTTAACAGTTTTTCGTCAATCGCATAACCGCCGCTGGTGCTGTTTCCGATGCCCAACGTGTAAATCATAATACTGTCGTTCTTCGCTGCTGCTGCCGCATCCAAAGGAGAAATCTCGGTGCCGCCGTCCACACCATCGGTCATCAACAACATTACGCGTTGTTTGATTGTATCCTCGCGGAAAATTTTAATTCCGAATGCAATTGCTTCGCCAATGCTGGTCATTTGTCCGGCCATTCCCACTTCTGTTTGGTCGAGCAGCCAGTCAATCGTTTCCAAATCCGTTGTCAATGGCGCTTGCAAATAGGCGTGGGTGGCGAACATTTCCAATCCGACTTGATCGCTTTTACGTTCTTTGATAAAATTTTTCATCAGGTATTTCACAGCTTCCCAGCGTGTCATGAGCTTTCCATCTACGCTCCAATCGCGTTCTGCCATGCTGAAAGAAATATCGGCGGCAATTAAAAAACTCCGTACGGTTCGCGTTTTTTTCTCCGGTTTCCCAACCAGTTGCGGAGAAGAAAGGGCCGCCAGCAGACAAATCCAACACACAACAAGTGTTATCCATGAAAAAAGATTTTTCTTCGAAATCCATGCGCTTCGCTTTGGACGTTGGTTAGAAATGCTTACTGCACGTCTGAAAAACGGCGCCAACAGTGCCGATCGGCGTTTTCGCCATGCCGGCAGCAGCCAATAAACCAGCACCGGAAGCGGCAACAGCAAGAATACCCATTTGTGGGCAATTTCAAAATGCATATTATTGGCGATGTAGAGCAACATAACGGTGTTTTTTTATCCATTGTTTGGCCTTATCTGCAAAAGCAATTGCTCCTTTTTCAGTAATCGAATTCAAATATAAATCAGTAAATATTTGTTCGTCTTCAATAGTGAAAATATTTTTTTTACATTGGCGATTTAAAAAATCAATCCACGATTTTCCTTGTAGCGATGCGGTTTCTGAACGATCATGTTGGCGCATGACCATTTTTTTTATCAATGTGTTGATATGATAAATATAGTCTGCATATTTTTTTTCATTAAGCAAATACTGAAAATCAAGATCAATTTGTTTGGATGCATTGCGTCTGTAGCGATTTCTGTAATAACGAATCAGAATAAAAAGGCCGGATATAAAAAAAATCAACGCTAATAAACTTCCCACAAAATACCAGCCCGGCTCCTGAAAACTGAAAGCTACAGGTGCTGGTTCGATAAATGGCGCTAATGTGGAAATACTGTCGTTCATTGTTTATTCTTTAATGTTGTTCCAACTCGTTCTTTAATCTGCTCTTCCACAGGCTTGTCTGTGCATATTACGGAGACCGGAATTTTATAATGCCTGAATTCATCTTTCAAATCTACAAGCCATTGTTGGTAATCGTTGGCATATTTTTCGCCCCAATTATTTTGATCATTGCTCCAACCGATTTGCCTGTTTCCATCGCTCAATAGCAATTTCCCCGCCGGCAATGTTTTATCCATCGGATCTTCAATATGCACTAAAATTACATCATTATGTGCAGCCATACTGCGCAGATGCTGTTTGCTTTCAGCGTTGATTTTAGTTAAATCGGAAATAATCAAAATCACAAAATCGTGTGTTATCGAAAGCCGTGTGCGTTCAAGCATTTGGTTAAACAGCTCAGGTTTCGATTGTGTGCGCTTTCGCGAAAGCAGAGCATTGTTGCGTTCTGCAATCAATTGCAGGAAATGTTGTACCAAGGCTTTACTGCGTTTTGGTTCGATATAGTCGCTTCCTTCATCGTTGAAAACCAGTCCGCCCACGCGGTCGCCGCGTTTTACCGTGTAAAAAGCGCTCAACGCCGCTACATGTGCTGCCGTAACCGATTTCACAAATAGTTTCGATCCGAAAAACATCGACGCACTTTGATCCAACAAAATAAACGAACGCCGTTCTTTTTCTTCATTGAAAATTTTTGAATAAGTGTCTGTTGTTCTAGCAGTTACTTTCCAATCGATATTCCTAATATCATCTCCGGGCACGTATTGGCGCACTTCTTCAAAGTCCAATCCGCGTCCGCGCATTTTGGCTGCGTGTTGTCCGGCCAAAATCGAATAGATATTCCGTTTCGGCAACAGCGTTCCCACTTGCGCCAAATATTCGAAGCGCATTAACTCGTCGAGCGTGGTTGATATTTCGGAGGGCGTTTTCACATTAAGTGGTAATTATGTGGGTTTTTGTTATTGGTTGTTATTAATAGTTATTTATTGCGATTGATTGTTTACAGATTGAATTTGTTTGGTGTGAATCGCAATATAATTATTAAGTTTTACACCTAATCTTTCGTATTTCGTTAAAAGTTCATTGTATTTTTCGGTGTTTATTAATGCTCGTTCATGAGATTTTGAAAGCCATGTTTTAGATTCGTACAAAGATCCTCTTGCAATATATAAAAATCTACGTGAATCAGTATAAGAAAATCTGCCAAAGCCTTCACTTATATTGGCAGCAACAGAATCAATTGCTCTTATCCATTGAGAACCTAGAGTATGTCTTTCAAAATGTTTCCATTTAAAAATGGTATCCCAACATTCTTTTCCTAAATCCATTGATAAAGAATAAACTTCCAAATCCTCTAATTTCATTTGTGCAATTTTATACAATTAATAACCTAATTACAACAAATAACCATTAATAGACATTAACAGCCATAAATTACAATTAATAACGTTCCCCTACATCACCGCTACATTCTTTAATATTTTATCAATCACCGCATTCGCATTCACGCGGTCGGCATTGGCTTCATACGATAAAATCAAACGGTGGCGCAAAACATCGTGAACAATATACCGGATATCGTCAGGTGTTACGCTTTTGCGATTGTCAAGCCATGCAACCACGCGTGCGCATTTGTCCAACGCAATCGTACCGCGCGGACTGGCACCGTAGTTTATCCACCGGGCCAAATCTTTATCGAATTTATCCGGATAGCGTGTTGCGGAAATAATGTCAACCATGTATTTTGTCGCCGCCGGATTCACTTCGATGTCATTGATTTCTTTGCGGGCATCAAAAATAATTTGTGGGTCGATAGATGTTGTAGAGACGCGATGCATCGCGTCTCTACTTTCATTACGCACCAATTCTACAATTTTTTCTTCTTCACCGGCATTGGGATAATCAATTTCAATTTTCATAATGAAACGGTCCAATTGTGCTTCGGGAAGGGGATAGGTGCCCTCTTGTTCCACCGGATTTTGTGTTGCCAAAACCATAAACAAAGGCTCCATCTTATAGGTTTTTCCGGCCACGGACACCTGACGTTCTTCCATGGCCTCCAATAACGCCGATTGCACTTTGGCGGGCGCACGGTTAATTTCGTCGGCAAGCACCAAGTTGCTGAAAATAGGACCGGGTTGAAAAACAAATGCTTGTTCCGATTGTGGTTGATAAATTTCCGTTCCCGTAATATCGGAAGGCAATAAATCCGGTGTGAATTGAATCCGGTTTAATTTGCAATTAAGATTCTGCGCAAGGCTTTTCACAGCACGCGTTTTAGCCAGTCCGGGCAAGCCTTCCAGCAAAACATTGCCGTCCGTCAGCAAAGCAATGATGATTTTCGAAATTACATTTTCTTGACCGATAATACTTTGGCCTATATTTTTTTTGAGAGTCAAAATTTGTTCCAGATTGCTCATAACTTTGCATTTTCAATTATTATAGATAAAACACTTATTGAGCGTTTTTGTTCAAATTAAGTTCTTTAATATATGCCAAAACATGTTCCGCCAAAAGCGAATCTGATAAACGTCCCCATCCGCCGTTTGTCAACAAGAAATCTTTTAGCTCTTGTGCACTGATTTCATTTTCTTCGGCAAGCAGTTTTACGCGGGTTTCCACATCTTTTTCGTTGACTTCGATGTTGTCTTGTGTGCCGATCTTCTTCAAAATCAACATCAACTTCACGCGTTCTTCGGCCGATTGGCGGGCATCTTCGCTATTGTTATTTTCTGTTTCCGAAAAAGCAATTTCTTTCTCAATCATTGAGGGTGAAATATTTACAATGGTTTGCTCGATCAATTTTTCAGAAATCTCGTTTAAAATATCTTCATCATCTGTTGCTTCAATATTCAAATTTGCATAATCCGGCAAATCGAATTTCGGCATTTCAATAAAACGGGCTTTAAATGAAAGTGATTTGTTTTTTAGTAAATTAGCATCGTTTACTTCAATTGGTGAGCCTGCTTCCAAATTATTTTCTTTTAAGGCCTTACGGCAAAAGCGCGTTGCACAAGCGCTCACCAAATCATTTGCAAGTTGCGTTTTAAACATCGATTCGATAACGCTCGCCGGCGTGGCGCCCGGACGAAATCCTTTAACAGGAACCTTCAAATATCGTTTAAAAATATCTTGATATTCCTCCGAAAACTCTTGCCAATCAAGAGAAATCCTTAGTTCTTTTTCAAAATCGTCGATGGGATTAAGTTCAGCATTCATATATTAATCATACTATTTTTGTGGAACCGGAATATTTTCTTCAACTAATTTATTTCCTTGTCGATCGTAGTAAATACAAGTCATTTGATGCATGTCAACCGTCCATTTTTCAACGCCGGCATCTGCGGCCTGTTGACTGAAAGTCAAATAATCAGTTTGCCCTTCCTGATGAATTTTCAAAGCATGTTCCAATGCTTTTTGATTTCCGCTTGAAGCAATTTCTAATACCGGATGCACCGCATTTGATGCAAGTGTAAAATTATTTTTTCCAAGATAAACGGTATGACCGTCAATGACATAAGTGTCATAATACACAACACCGATTTGTATTAAATCTTGCACATAAGCCGGAAAATCGGCTCCGCTTTTTACTTTGGAGTGTGCCAAATGAATTTGTTCTATTGTAAACATGATGTTTTTTGTTTAAAATTTGGATAAAATATTTGCAAAACCCTAATGATTCTGCAAAGGCGGCACATCGCCCGCGACTTCATATCCCAATCGATGCACGATTTTGCGGATATACGGATCAATGTGTTCAAAATAATTAAACAAACCTTCGCACAAATAGTTCAATCCAGGCTCGCCTTGTTTGGTTTTTAACAAACGATTTTTTGGACATTCACCCGAACAGGCAAACAAATAACGACATTCGCGACATTTGCTTGGAAGCGAAAAATCCTTTGAATATCCGAAATGTTCTTGATTTTTGGCAATAGCCATATCAATCAGCGGCGTTTCTTTGATATTTCCGAGTTTGAATTCCGGATACACATAATGGTCGCATGCAAAAACGTCGCCGTTGTGCTCCATGGCTAAACCTTTACCACAAATAGGAGAGAAGATGCATAATGGCGACGGATGTCCCATCCATTGTTCTACAGCACTATCAAAAAATGGAATATAAATATTACCGAAATCTTTTTTATACCATTCGTCAAAAATCTGAATCAGAAAATTTCCGTAAACATCTGGTTTTACGCACCAATTGGCAAGAAATGAATCCGGATGCGACGGATCTGCAAGCGGAGACCCTTCTGTGGGCATGTCGTCCAATTTCCAATGTTGCGGTGCGGTATTTGTGAAATTCTTCGGCTCAACAATCGGAA
The DNA here is from genome assembly GCA_031551725.1 of Bacteroidales bacterium. Classification (GTDB taxonomy): domain Bacteria; phylum Bacteroidota; class Bacteroidia; order Bacteroidales; family P3; genus JAVBNF01. The sequence goes on along the minus strand of JAVBNF010000069.1, from coordinate 17,085 downwards.
TAAACTGCATTTGCTTGCTTTTGATTTCATCGCGCAGAAAGCGATAAACCTCAAGCGGATGTTGGGAATTTACATTGTTTACAACGGTTAATGTTGCAAATTTTACACCGTGTTTATTCAATAATTTAGCAGCATTGAACACTTTTTCAAAACTGCCTTGGCCGGAAGTAAAGGTGCGGTATTTATTGTGTAAATGCTCCGGGCCATCGATACTTAAACCGACTAAGAAATTATTTTCTTTCAGAAATTTACACCATTCATCATCCAGCAATGTGCCGTTTGTTTGTAAATCGTTTTCACAACGAACGTATGAAGGTGCATATTTCTTTTGAAGTGCAACCACTTTTTTGAAAAAATCCAATCCCAACAGTGTCGGTTCGCCGCCTTGCCACGAAAATACAATTTCGTGAGCATTTTGCTGTGTAATGTATTGCTTGATGAAATCTTCCAACAACTCATCCGAAATGCGCCAGCGGCTGTCGGTCGACAGTAATTTTTCTTTACTTAAATAATAGCAATAATCGCAATTCAAATTGCAAATCGGACCGGTGCCTTTAATCATCACATGCATGCGCACCATCGGCTTGCCACGGAAAAGTTGAGGTTTTGAAGGAGTTGTATTCATAAATATATACGATTTACGATATACAATATACGATATGCGAAATAGATTTACATCGTACTTCGCATATCGTACATCGTATATTAGGCAAATTTACGGATTAAAAATTATTTTTCAAAGGAATAAACCTTTTTAAAATCATTTTTCATATCCACAATAATCCAACCTTTTTGAGCGCCTTCAATCAAAGCGTTTTTCAAAGTTCCGATTTTCGACAAACTGTCGTAGGCAACTTCTCTTTCCGCATCGGTATGATGCAGAATTAAAGCAAGATGCGGCAGCAAATTGGTAGATGTCCATTGAAGCATTTCCAAATCGCCATCCGAATTACCGAATGCCAATACAGGCTTTTTACCAATGATGTTGAAAATGGCTTCGGGTTTGCCTGCATGGTCGTCCATTAAGAAAACTTCAGGTTTTACAGTAATTTTATAATCTTTATATTCAGCTTTGAACATCGTTCCGATCACTTGTTCAGGCGGAATATTGTAAGCGTCTTGGCTAAATATACGGATAAATTGCGTGCTGCCTCCGGAAACAATATAGGTTTTAAATTGATTATCTTGGAGATACTTCAATAATTCAACCATCGGTTTGTAAGTCATACTCACAAATTTCTCTTTGGTTTTCGGATGAACGGCCGTATCAACCCATGCTTTTGCCATGGTGTTAAATTCTTCGGGGCTTACCGCCGAATGTGAAATAGCAAAGGCCTCGAGAATTCCTTTGGCGCCAGATTTCATAAATGCTTCCATATCACCTTTTACTAATGCTTGGATTTCGGGATATTTCATCAATTTATCATTATGGGCAGCGAGCGCTTTCGTTGCTGCAATAGAATAAACCATCTCGAAATAAAGCGGTTGTTCGCACCAAAGCGTACCATCATTGTCAAACACAGCAATACGGTCGGCTACCGGAATAAAGTTTTCGTTGCCTTCGGTTGTTGTCAATGTGACAAAATCTATAATAGCATCTTTGTTAGATGTTTCGTTCCATGAAGGAAGCGGATCGCTTATTACGATTGCTTTTTCTTGCTTGCAACTTACAAGCGAAAAAAAAGCAAATCCTATAAAAATATACTTTTTCATGATTTTGTGAGTTTAAAAAAAGCCGTTCTAATAGAACGGCTTTTTGATTAATGTTAGTTTTTGGTTGGAGTGCTTAGTTTTTTCATAACTTCATCCATATCAAATGTGAATGAAGCCGGTTTTTGTCTGGGTGGGAAGTCTTTAAAACTCATCATCCATTTTGAAACATAAGCAATGGCTCCATAGTTGATATAAGCATGGTGAATCATCCATAAACTGTATTCGATTGATTTATCACTTCTTTCAAAAGGATCGGTGTATAAATCGTACAATTTCGGGACACGCAATTTGGTGTAATCTTTTACCCAGATATCAATTCCTTCGTAATATTGTTCGATAAATGAGATTTTCCAACGGTTGTAGCGAAGTGCAAACAAGTCACCGTCGTCGCTCCAATAAAAGAACTCTTTACGGGGAGATTCTTTTTCGTCGCCTTTTAAGAAGGGCATAAGGTTATAGCCATCTAAATGCACTTTGAAAGATTTTCCATTTGAAGAATAACCGGATTTACATTTTTCAACAATATTCGGTTCTCCGGCCGCTGCACAAAATGTAGGGATAAGATCTTCATGAGCACAAATGTCATTTACAATTGTTCCCGGTTTAATAGCACCCGGCCAACGAATGACGGTAGGCACACGGAAACCACCCTCCCAATTTGTTGCTTTTTCACCACGGAAAGGAGTACTTCCTCCGTCGGGCCATGATAATAATTCAGCACCATTATCAGTGGTATAAACAACGATTGTATTGTCAGTGAGGCCAAGTTCATCCAATTTTTTCAACAACATGCCAACGATTGAATCATGCTCAACCATGCCGTCTGCTTGCAATCCCAATCCTGTTTTACCGTCAACACCCGGAGCCAAATGAGTGAAAACGTGCATACGGGTTGAATTGAAATAACAGAAGAACGGTTTGTCTTCTTTAGATTTACGTGTCATGAAATCCATTGCTGCGTTGGCAAATTCATAATCAACGGTTTCCATTCTCTTTTTGGTAAGCGGACCGGTATCCTCAATTTTTCCGTCGGCAGTACATTTAAGTACACCGCGAGGGCCGAACATCTTTCTGTAGTTTGGATCTTTTGGATAATCAGGATCTTCCGGCTCTTCTTCGGCGTTTAAGTGATAAAGATTTCCGAAAAATTCGTCAAAACCATGTTTGGTCGGAAGAAATTCATCTTTATCACCCAAGTGGTTTTTTCCAAATTGTCCGGTAGAATATCCCAATGATTTTAACAATTCTGCAACTGTTGGATCTTGATCCGAAATCCCAATAGGAGCCCCCGGCATTCCAACTTTGGTCAAACCTGTACGAATTGGAGATTGTCCTGTAATAAATGCTGCGCGACCTGCGGTACAACTTTGTTGTCCATACCAAGTCATAAACATTGCGCCTTCATTGGCAATACGATCAATGTTGGGGGTTTGGAATCCCATCATTCCTCGATTGTAACAACTTGGATTGAACCAACCAATGTCGTCACCCATAATAACTAAAATGTTGGGTTTGTCGGTTGTTTTACCTTTACTTTGCTTTTGCTGTGCTTCAGCTTTCTGAGGAATGATTGCTCCCGAAGCTAAAACAGCACCCACCGCGGCTACTTTTCCGCAGTTTTTAAGCGTCTGTTTCAAATTTAGTTTCATAATTATGAATAATTAGTAAATATGTGTATTAGTATTGAGTAACTTAGCTTAAATGAGTAAAAATAAAATAATCAACATTTACTATTAAACAAACAAGAAGCAAAAAAGTTCATTAAAACTAAAAAAAATATTTAATATTTTTATTAATGAAAATTTTCTACCTTTATTCATCATTCATCGTTCATAAATTTTTCCTATCTTTGTAAAAAAAATGATAACAATATGAAAGACATCAACAATTACATCGAACAAAACAAAGAGCGTTTTCTGGAAGAACTTTTTGGTTTACTGCGTATTCCGTCCATCAGTTCCGGAAATGTAGATAAAAATCAAATGCAAAAAGCGGCTCAATATTGGTGCGACAGCATGCTTAAAGCCGGCGTCGACAAAGCCGAAGTGATGGAAACTGCCGGAAATCCTGTTGTTTATGGCGAAAAAATCATCGATCCGAAACTCCCAACTGTTTTGGTTTATGGTCATTATGATGTAATGCCCGTCGATCCGATCGAACTGTGGAATACCAAACCGTTTGAACCCGTTGTAAAAGAAGGCAAAATCTATGGCCGCGGTGCCAATGATGATAAAGGTCAGGCGTTTATGCACGCTAAAGCGTTCGAATACATGGTAAAAACAAATCAACTTCCTTGCAATGTGAAATTTATGATCGAAGGCGAGGAAGAAATCGGATCGCCGAGTTTGGAGGCTTTCTGTGTGAAACACAAAGAGATGCTTAAAGCCGATGTAATTTTAGTTTCGGATACCAGCATGATTGCCAACGATATTCCGTCTATTACAGTCGGTTTGAGGGGGTTGACTTATGTGGAAGTGGAAGTAACCGGACCGAACCGCGATTTGCATTCCGGACTTTTCGGAGGTGCTGTTGCAAACCCGGCAAACGTTTTAGCCAAAATGATTGCCGATTTGTTCGACGAAAACAACCATATTACGATTCCGGGCTTTTATGATGATGTGATTGAACTTTCTGCCGATGAACGCGAAGCTATGGCTGCCGCGCCGTTCGATCTTGAGGCATACAAAAAAGCCCTTGATATTGAGGAAATTCATGGCGAAAAAGGCTATACAACCCTTGAAAGAACGGGAATCCGCCCTTCATTGGATGTAAATGGAATTTGGTCAGGATACATTGGCGAAGGTTCTAAAACAGTGTTGCCTTCAACAGCTCACGCTAAAATTTCTATGCGTCTGGTTCCCAACCAAGACCATGAAAAGATTGCTCAACTTATTCAAAATCACTTGGAAAAAACGGCTCCTTCTTGTGTAAAAGTAAAAGCGAAACCTTTACACGGAGGACAGGCCTACGGAATGTCTACCGCACTTCCGGCATACAAAGCTGCTGAAAAGGCATACGAAACCACGTTTGGCAAAATGCCTGTTCCTACACGCAGCGGCGGAAGTATCCCTATTATCTCCACATTCGAACGCGTTTTGGGTATCAAATCCGTTTTGATGGGATTTGGTTTGGAACAAGATGCAATTCACTCACCAAACGAAAGTTACGAGTTGTTTCGTTTTTATAAAGGAATTGAAACCATTCCACACTTCTACAAATATTTTGTGGAAATGAATAAATAATTAATTTTTAGAAAGCTGCATTTGACAGGCTTTGCAGTTAAAGTGAAGCCTGTAGCTTTCTTTTCCATGTTCCAAAAATAAAGGTTCTTTCAATTTTTGGAAATTCGCATTTTCGGATTGTCGTTTTTCGCAGGCATTTAATTGATATTTAATGCAATGCTTGCAAGTCATTAAAATCGCATTTTCCGGTTGTTCCAATTCAAAAGCATCGGTAAACTGCTTAACCCCGCATCTTTGCAAAAACAAACGGGCGTATGGATTGGCAATATTGGCTTCGAAACCTAACTCTTTTTCAGGATATTGAGGATATGTAATCGCTTGTGTCCGCTCGGAACGTTGATAAGTTGCCAAACGTTTTTCCTGTAGTTTTGAAAGTAATTCTCTGCGCAGTTCATTCAGTTCCGACATTCGCAAAAATGGGAGCGGAGTGAGAATTTCTATCTCTTTGATTTCGAAAATTGTACCGCCTGTTTTCTCAAATTGTTTGCGAAAGTTTTCTTCATTGCGCTCCGCTTGTTGCGGAAGTTCGAAATCTTGTGCTTTCTGCAAGTTTACCTCTGTACAATCTTCATCAATAATACTGATTTCAAGAATATTGTCTTTGAATAAAAGCGTGATTGAAGCCTCAATTTTTCGTTCGGTAGTATCTTGCTCAAGCAGTTTGTCAAAAGCCAAATCCGAATTGCGGAAAATTTCAATTCCGACTTGCAGGCCATCCATTCGATTTGGATAAACTTTCTGATTTTCAATCTTATTAATATTTGTTCCAAGAAAATCTTTACTTTTTGACATGAAACAAAGCCCATCTCCATTATGCAGATTGTGAGGTACATCCAGTTCAAAATAATCCCAGCCCATTTTGCTGATCATTCCAATTCGCTCGCCGGTTGATTTTGGTGTATGAATAGAAGCAACAGCCTCTGTTCGACCGTTTAAGAAATATTTTGTAGCAGAACGATGGAAACTTTTCTCCGGATTGGGTTCAAATTTGCAAATGCTTGTACCAGAGGAAGCCCGTTTTAAATGAGGATACGATCTTAAAACCTCATTCAGCTTTTTATTGTAATGAGCAACAATATTTTGTACATAATTCACGTCTTTCAAACGCCCTTCTATTTTAAACGAGGTAATACCTGCATTCAAAAGATTTTCAATCGAATTCGATAAATCTAAATCTTTTAGCGAAAGCAAATGCTTGTCATACACAATAAAATCGCCGTTTCCATCGCGCAAATTGTACTTTAACCTGCAAGGTTGGGCACATTCGCCGCGGTTGGCACTGCGTTCGTTTCGGCTACAGCTTAAATAGCACCTTCCGCTATAACTAACGCATAAAGAGCCGTGTACAAAGCTTTCTAAATCTACATTCGTTTTTGAACGAATATCTTTAATCGTTTCTAAATCAAGTTCTCTCGCTAAAATAACCCTTGAGAATCCGACTTTTTCCAGAAATGCCACCTGTTCGGCATCTACGTTATTCATTTGTGTACTGGAAAACAATTGGATAGGAGGAAGATTCAGTTCCAAAATTCCATAATCCTGGATAATAATTGCATCGGCACCCATTTCATACAATTTCCAGATGTATTTTTCAACCTCCGGCACTTCCCGTGCATACAAAATGGTATTTAAAACAATATAAACTTTTGCTTTAAATAAATGCGCATAACTAATTAATTCATAAATATCTTCAAATGAATTCCCAACTGCCGATCGGGCGCCGAATTTAGGTGCGCCAATGTAAACAGCATCTGCGCCATAACGAATGGCAGTTTTACCGGTAATTAAATCTTTTGCAGGAGCTAAAAGCTCTATTTCCGAAGTCATTAGAGCCAGCGTTTGCGTTTGAAGAAGATAACAAAGCCAATAGCAACGGTGAACATGACGCACATCAAGCCCCAAAAAACATAGCTTGTGTTCATGTATGGCAAACCTACATTCATACCATAAATACCTGTTATAAAGGTTAATGGGAGAAACAAAGTGGAGATGAACGTCATGATTTTCATGATTTCATTGATGCGGTTAGTCTGCAAAGAATCAAAGGTTTTCGACAAACCCTCAATCAACTCGCCGTTATCTTCCACCATATCCCAGATTTTTTGGTAATAGTCTAAGATATTACCCCAATAGATTTCCATTTCTTCATAATTCGCAAATCCTTTAATTTCACCGGATTCGAATTTATGGAACAAGCGTAATTGAGGTTTGAAAGTTGTATTTAGTAAAATGATATTTCGTCGTGTAACAGAAATACGTTCAATGGTTTGCTCTGCTCGGCGACTAAAAAGTTCCCGATTGATTAATTCTACCTCACCGCTTACTCGAAGTAGCAATGCGTAAGACTCTGCCATTAAGCGGTATAGTATTGTATAAAGCAGTGTGTCGCTATTTTTCTTTGCAAACTCGTCGGCACTCTCCGGATCTTTCAAAGCATTGCTGAATAAATTCTTAATTACCCAGTGCGAGCGCCCGATGGTGATAATGTAATCTTCGCCCCAAAAAATTTTTACTTCCTTTGTGCGGATTAGTTTATTATTGCGGTCAAAATACGGAAAATGAAGAATTAAGAAATTATACTGGTCGTAAACGTCAATTTTCGGGCGCTGGTTGCTACTCTGGCAATCTTCAATATCCAAAGGGTGGAACTGAAAATGATCTTGCAGAAATTGAAGATCTTCTGTCGTGGGATTCAATATATGATACCACGTTAATTTGCCAAATGTGATGGTTTCCACCATACCTTTACCTCCTTGATTTTTGTAGGATATGCACCCTAAATGCTACATTGCTTTTTGACGTTTGATTAGATTTGCAAAGGTACGATTTTTATGGGGAATTAACAATATTCTATTGATAAATGAAGTAAATATTTTCAAATAGCTGATTGTGAGGCTTGTTTGTAAATAATTTTGGTTAATAACTTTTTTTTACTTACCTTTGCACTTTACAAACGAATTTTATAGATGAATAAACCGTTATTCGTATTTCTAACCTTAATGTTTTTGAATGTATCCGTCGCTTTTGCGCAACGGGACCCATATGCTGCATTGAAGCAAGAGGTTAGTGAAAGTGTGAATGACAGTGTGGATATCGCCAATCATTTTTATAACTTCGACGAGTATGCTCGCATGTTTACCTATTCGATAGACGATTACGAAAGTTTCGACGTCGAATCTCTACACTATCCCAAGGTCGACATGACCCAGAAAACCGATACTACGCCCATTTTTCTACAACATTATGAGCATCCATGTGAAGGCCGTGTAACTTCGGTTTTCGGTCCGCGCGGTCGCCGCTATCATTACGGAACTGATGTGAAGGTATATACCGGTGATCCGATTTATGCAACTTTTGATGGAATTGTCCGCATTGCGAAACGGAGCCCTTCCTACGGTTATATTGTTATTTTGCGCCATTCTAACGGACTTGAGACCTATTATGCTCACTTATCAAAAATGAATGTTAGGCCAGATGATGTTGTAAAAGCTGGAGAACTAATTGGATTGGGAGGAAATACCGGTCGTTCGCGCGGTAGCCACTTGCATTTTGAAGTTCGTTATCTTGGAAATCCAATTGATCCGCAAAAAATTATCAATTTCGAAGCCAAAAGTTTGATTTCCGATACTTTATTGCTTTGCAAAGAGCACTTCAATTATATCAAGGATAATCGTTTTCACACGGTTAAGAGAGGCGAAACGCTTACTGGAATCGCTCAAAAATATCAAGTTTCGGTTAATAATATCTGTAAGATTAATAAAATATCTAACCGCGCAAGCATCAAAGCCGGACAGGTGTTAAGAATTCGATAAAAATGGAAAAAATTGCAGTGTTCCCGGGCTCTTTCGACCCGATTACGGTAGGACACGAAAGCATTATTCGCCGCGCTTTACCTCTTTTCGATAAAATTATTATTGCTATTGGATATAATGCTGATAAACAAGGTTTCTTTTCTGTGGAAACCAGAAAAAAATTTCTTGAAAAAGTATTTGAAAACGAAACTAAAATCCAAATTGAAACATATACCGGTTTGACTGTCGATTTTTGTAAAAACCACAAAGTCAAATATCTTTTAAGAGGGCTGCGTACTTCGGCTGATTTCGAATTCGAGCGAAGTATCGGACAAACCAACAAAGTTTTGTCCGGCGATATCGAAACCATTTTTATGCTTACAGAACCTGAACACACATTTATCAATTCGTCTGTTGTGCGCGATATTCTTCGTCATAAAGGCAATGTTGAGCATTTTGTTCCAAAATCTATTTACCCATTGATTACTAAAGAGTATCATGCATAACGCCGGATTATATGTTGTCCTTTTTTTAGGAGTCCTTATCAGTGGAGCATCTGTTTTCTTGATAAAAAAAGAAAACAAGACATTGCAAAAACTGCTACTTGCCTTTAGCGGCGCCTTTTTGATGGGCATCAGTTTCACGCATTTACTACCCGAAATTTATTTTGGTGCAGCCGATATTTCCGGGCACGAACATCATTGTGATGATCATGGACATCCGTTTTCTCAAATCGGAATCTTTATTTTATTGGGGTTTCTTATCCAATTGTTTCTCGATACACTGACACGCGGCGTTGAACACGGACATATACATACAGAGGAATACGCATCTTCGCCTATTGGATTAATGATTGGGCTTTGTTTACATGCATTTTTGGAAGGGATGCCCATTGTAGATTCTTTTGCGCATGTTCGCAATTCGCTCACATTCGGCGTGGTTATCCACAACATTCCAATATCAATTGTACTTGTAAATCTCTTTCTGCAAGCGGGATTTAACAGGAGAAAATCGTTTTTGCTATTGTTGCTTTTTGCTTGTATGACGCCGCTCGGCTCAATTGTGAGCAATTTGATAAGTATTTCAAATGCTGATGGAATGGCCGTATTTGCCCGTATGGTAATGGGGGTTGTGATCGGAATCTTTTTGCACGTTTCCACGTCTATATTGTTTGAAGCCGGCGAATCGCACGCGTATAATCGCAAAAAATTAATTTCCGTTTTACTCGGCATGGGATTGGCCGTCATATTACCTTTGTAGTATGAAACTATCGATAATCATCGTTAATTACAACGTTCAGAACTTTCTCGAACAATGTCTACATTCCGTAAAAGCGGCATGCAAAGACATTGATGCGGAGATTTTTGTGGTCGATAATCAATCTGTTGATGGCTCGGTAGGAATGCTTAAAAGCAAGTTTTCTGAAGTTCATCTAATCGAAAATGCCGAAAATGTTGGCTTCTCAAAAGCGAATAATCAAGCTATTCGCTTGGCAAAAGGTGAATACGTTCTTTTGCTAAACCCCGATACAATCGTCGAAGTCGATACTTTTTCGAAATGCTTGGCTTTTATGGATGCACATCCTGAAGCCGGAGGATTAGGAGTGAAGATGATTGACGGGAAAGGCCGTTATTTACCCGAATCCAAACGCGGACTACCAACACCTGAAGTGTCATTTTACAAAATATCCGGATTAATCAAACTATTCCCACGTTCCAAACGCTTTGCACGTTACTATATGGGGAATTTAAATGAAAATGAGACTCATAGTATTGATGTACTGGCAGGCGCTTTTATGCTTCTACGAAAATCGGTTTTGGATAAAATCGGCTTGCTCGACGAGCAATTTTTTATGTATGGCGAAGATATTGATCTGTCGTACCGCATTTGTTTGGCCGGTTATAAAAACTATTATTTCCCCGAAACCCGCATTATTCACTATAAAGGCGAAAGCACGAAGAAAGGCAGCATCAATTATGTAGTTGTTTTCTACAAAGCGATGCAGATTTTTATGGAAAAACATTTTGCCAACCGCCAATCGCGTTTGTTTTCCGTGTTGATAACCTGTGCTATATGGCTGCGTGCAGCTTTATCTGTTGTAAAGCGCGCTTTCCGCAAAATAGCATTTCCGCTTTTCGATTTCACGGTTTTGTATGCGGTATCTTTCGGACTTGTTCAATTTTGGGAACGTTTTTACTTCCAAAATCCTTCCTATTATCCCGAAATATTTACAAATCAAATATTGCCAGCTTATATTGCTTTATGGGTTTGCGGAATGCTGGCATTTAAAGCCTACCAAACGCCCATTCGCTTTTTGCAGATATGGAAAGGAATAGGAGTGGGAACACTTGCTATTTTAGCCCTTTACGCCTTGGTTTCGCCTCAATTTCATTTTTCGCGGGCCTTGATTTTGATGGGCGCGTTAAGTAGTTTGTTAATTGTTTCGCTTTCGCGATATTTATTGGCATTAACGGGAATGAAAGCCTTTCGTTTATACACCCGGAAAAACAAAATTTATGCGCTTATCGGTAGTGAAGATGAGTGTTTACGCATTTCCAAATTATTGAGAAAGACAGATAATAATCTTCAAATTATTTTTGTAAATGCCGGAAGACAAACAGAAAAAGATAATTTTTTTGTAGGAAATATCAATGAACTTTCTGAAATCATCCGCATTCAAAAAGTAAACGAACTTGTTTTCTGTACCAAGAATATTGCTGTAAAAGAGGTTATTTCGCGCATTTCGGAATTAAAAGTCTCGTCGCAAATAGACATAAAAATTGCACCGCCTGACAGCGATTTTTTAATCGGCAGCAATGCGGTGCAAATATTAGATTAGGGCAGATTATGCTTTCTTTCCGCCTAATTTATAAGTGAAATTCAACATAAACACTTCTTTAAACTGCCAACGGCGTTCTTGTCCAACAATCACATCATTTTCGAGTACATCGAATTTAACTTTCGGATCGTAAAGCAAGCCCATTTCGATATTCATAGCTAAAAAACTGTTGATTTTCATGTTGAAAATTACATTCCAATCCACACGCAAAGAAGGCTCGTCCATCATCGTGATGTAATCATAAAACAAAATCATACGCGTACCTAAATTCACATTTTCCATTAATTGATGTTTGTACGCTGCATTTACGTAAGCACCTAAGCCGTAAGTCATGTGTTTGCCCGGATCAATACTGTATCTGTGACCAAAGATAGTGTCTAAAACATATGTAAAGTCAAGCGCGATAGGCGAAAGTAACAAATCGAAATCGTCATTATTCGATTTATATTCCATACCGATAGAAGCTACAACTTTCAGTGGATTTAGGAAACTTGATGTTGCAACCGTATCATTATCGGGTAAATAACCTTTGTCAAATTGCGTAGTTGCTGTCACAATTCCGGTATAATTCCAATGTTTGGCGGCGTGATAACCGTAGCGCGTACCGATTTCGATAACGTCTTCCGTTTTTGTGAATTTTTTGCCTTGTTGAGATGCACCATAAGCTAACATTAAATGATTTTCCCACAAAGACTCTTTGCCTTTACGATTTAAGTTGGCAGCAATACGCCCCAACCCTGCATACGTATTTTCGCCACCGGCAGCCCAATTCACAAAAGCCGACTGATTTAGTCCAAGTTGGAAAAGAGCGTCGTTGGTCCACATTTTGGGAACTTCTGTTGTGGCATCAGAAGTTGCCGGAGGTGCGTCTTGCGCGAGAATCGAGGAGATGAAGCCGAAATGCAAAAACGCAAAAGTGCAGAAGATGAATATGTTTCTGCAATTACGTTTTCCTGTTAACCTGTTAACTTGTAAACTTGTGAACTTTTTCATATAATCTTTTTTTTTAATTGTCAATATTTTCTTTTTGAGGAAGTTCTAATTCTGTAATAATTGGAAAATGATCCGAAAGTGGCAAATGTACATTTTTAAAATACACTGCTTTTAGAGGCTTATTGTAAAACACATAATCAATCCGGAAAGCCGGAAACAGGCCGTTATAAGTAGTTCCCAAACCAAATCCTGCGGTTTTAAATGCATCGCGCATATTGTTCGAAATACTTCTGTACGCAAAAGATGCTGGTGTGTCATTCATATCGCCGCAAATAATAACAGAATAAGGAGAAGTGGATGCATGGTCTTGAATAGCCAATGCTTCAACAGCGCGCTTTTTATAAGCACGATGCATTTTGCGAGCCATTCGACGGACGCCTTTTTTCATAGCATCGCTGCTTTTTACTTCCGTAAAATTATTATAAAACAACTCGTCTTCCTTATTGAAACGGATTGACTCAAGGTGCATATTATATATGCGGAATGTGTCCTGCTTCATAACAATATCTGCAAAAATACACGACATAATCGAGTTGTTTTGAAAATCAACTTGGCCTTCATTGATAATTTTATATTTCGAATAAATCGCGCAACCGTACGAAATCTTACCGTTATTACGGATTTGAGTTTTGTATTTTAATCCCGATTTTTGTTTTAAAATGGGCGAAATAGGAAAAATTTTGCTTTCCAGATATTCTTGAAAACAAACAATATCGGGCATTTCATCTTCAATAAAACCCAAAATCTGTTCTTTGATTTCACCTTTGTGTTTATCTCGTAAACTATAATAATCGAAAAGATTTACATTGTAAGTAACCAATTTTAAAACATCTTCTCGGTCCTCAAAATGAGGTTTTCGAAATTGAACAAGCCCTTTTATATTATCAATATTCAATAAAATGACACATAAAGAAAATAAGCAATAAACTCTGAAACTTGCCAAATAGTAGATGAAGAAGCAGATATTAATTAACAAGAAAAAAGGGAAGCATAAGGCTGCGAAAGCCAGTAGGGTAGAGAGGTTGGGATTAATAAAACCGCCCAAAAAAGACATCAACAAACCGACAACAAATATCAAATTGGTACCTAATAATAGGTAAGACATCCAACTTGATAATCCGCTTTTACTTCCTTTTGCCATCAATTACTTATATTCTATCTTTATTCTTATTTAAAAAATCGCGTTCTGATGCTTTCAGACTATCATATCCGTTTTTATTGATTTTTTCCAAAATCCGGTCCACTTCTTTACGAATTTCAGCACGCAGGTCATTATACGCCTCATCTGTAAGCGGCCGTTGTGCTGTTTTCTTGTGTCGTTTCCTGAAAAAATTAAATAAAAACATGGGTGCAAAGATACAAAAAAAATAGGAATTATGAATTAGGAATGCAGAAACACTTTGCGAATACGCCGTTAGACGTTCAATATCGGTAGAAAAAGTTCCCCCGTGCGTCATTAACCTGTGGTTGTGGCAAAGCCAAAATCGGATTTGTTTTGAATATTTGAAATTTTTTTTTTACCTTTGTACCATATTGTAAAAACATTTTTATAGGAAAAACATATATTAAACATAAATAAAGAAAGCGTAAGCTTAAATTCTTTATCAGAAAATCGCCAATTTTTCAACGCAAAAGAATTAATAAGTGATGCGCTCATGCTGTGTTCCGGCGTGAGTTGTATCTTATTTTTGCGTGGGTGTTTGGCGATACCTCTGATAAAATAAGAATCCAACTCGCGCCTTTTTATTTAATTGAAAATTAAGAATTCATAATTAAATAAAACACACCATGAAAAAAATTACATTTATTCTTTTTCTGCAATTCGGCATTGTTTCATTTCTGCCGATATTCGCTCAAACTCCCGGCGACACCAAAACGTTTAAAGATGGTCGCGATCAACAAATCTACAAAGCTGTTTTTATGCCTGATGGCAAATGGTGGATGGCGGAAAATTTGCGTTATCGTAATGGTTTAGATAATCCTATTTTTGCAAATAATACCACAGCAAATACTTTTGCAGCATTAAAAAACATATATTATTGCCCTGGACCCGGGCCTTTAAATTTATCTGTTGAACAAGCAGATCCATTGTCTTGTGAATATTGGGGCGTTTTATATCCTTGGTGGGCGATTTACAAAAAGCAAGATAATTCAGATGTTTATTCTACAGTTGGTGAGCAAGGGCTTTGTCCGGAGGGTTGGCATTTGCCTTCAAATCTTGAATGGGAAACTTTAATTACCGCTTGTGGTACTTCCACTAATGCCGGACGTTTGCTAAAAGATACAATTCGAGGAAACTTTGATGATGATCAAGCTTTTCAGCGATTTTGGACAGATTCTGCTATCGAAAATCGAGACTCTTTCCGTTTTAAGATACTTGCATCCGGCATGCGAACGGCATCGGGTGCTTATCAAAATAACGGCACGCAGGCTTTATTTTGGACTTCTACAGCCAATAGCAATGGGAATCAATCCTATGCCTATATTTTTAACCATGACAGTAAAGCTTCTTCAATTTCTACAACTCAAAATCGGGCGGATGCTTTAAATGCACGCTGTTTAGAAGGTGATTATATGCATATACCTATTATTTCTATGTGTGGAAGAAATATTATAATCAATAATTACAGTAACTATAGTAGCTTTATATTTAATATCGATGGCGTTGATCAAGCATCAACAAGTATTTACAGCCGATTATTTACCACTGCAGATGATGACAAGATTGTTAAAGTCAAAGGTTATACCACAGAAGGCTGGAGCGCATATTCAAGGCCTATTAGGATTAATAATGTAATTATTGGATCTATTCCCTCCATCCCTTTGTTATCAACCAATACTTCCGCCGGAGCAGTAGATGGAGCGATTATAACAACTTCTGCTCTTTGCGAGACAGGTTATACTGTTGCATGGTTTACTACAGAAACCCAAGGGACTGTTCCGAGTGCCATTTCTTTATCTTATTCGGGCAGCAACTATACACTTTATGCTGCGGCCATGGATACTTCGACTGGTTGTATGAGTATCGACAAAGCGATAGTTTCAATTATTCCATATTCAGGAACTTTTGTACAACGGGATTTAATCCCTGGCACTTATCAAATGGAATGTTGGGGAGCCAGAGGAGGTGCCGGTCTATACAATGGAAAACTATCTGGAGTAGGAGGAGGAGGGGGGTACACAAAAGGGACATTGCTAAATGTAGGACCAACTTCGTACTTCATCTATGTCGGGGGAGCAGGAGGTAATGCTTCCGGTCAATATGGAGGAGGTGGTGGATATAATGGAGGAGGAAGTGGTGGTTCTGATTATGGGGAATCGGCTTCGCAAGGAGAAGCTGCTGGTGGTGGCGGTGGAGCCTCGGATATTCGGATTGACAATTCTATAGCAGGGCGTATTATGGTTGCGGGAGGTGGTAGCGGAACAGCGATAAGTTCTTTTTTGTATGCAGGAGGCAATTGGTCTAGTGGCGGACATTTAGGATATGGGGCAGCAGGAGGTTCTTGTTCTGCGAATCCTTGTGTCGCCGGTAGCGGTGGTGGTGGTGGATATTATGGAGGAACTGGAGGAGTGGTTAGTACAGTGATAGGTGGTAGTTGGAGTTGCGCGGGTTCGGGAGGCTCTTCTTTTATTTCTGGATATTCAGGGCCAGCAATAAATAATATTATATTTTCAAATGTTGATGCGGCAGTGGGTGCAAGAGGAGGAAATGGCACTGTAGTTATTGTCCGGATTGGAAATTAAAGATGTTATTTTGCAAACAAAATGATTTTTGGTTCATCAAAGCCCATAAATCTGCTGTTTGTGGGCAACGACTTCCAGGACAAGCGGTCGTTTTGTACACTACACGTGTTGTGGTGGAGTTTGGTGAAAAGCTTGTTCTTCTTTGTAGAGCCGCAATGCATTGCGGTTCTACGTTTTTTATAATGATCTGCGTCATCTACCGTAAATCTGCGAAAAAATCGTCAGCACTGCTGACCGAATACACCTTTAGGCGTTGTAATTTAATAGCACAAATTGTTTCTACGAAGCATAAATTACGCCTTTAGACGTTCAATATTGGTAGAAAGAAAAAAAAGATAAAATTTATTTCATTCATTTTCAGTTAAATTAGAAATATTTTAAAAAAAAAGTGTAAAAAGTTTTGGTAATTCAAAAAATAGTTGTAATTTTGCAATCCCAAAACGGGACACCCGCCGGGAGGCGAGTGGAATAAAAAAGTTCATTGACATTATGTAAACCAGCAATAGCGAGAGCTATTGAATAGTAAGTACAAGAAAAGTTTAAAAACGCTTCTTGTCAAATTCGATAGAGTAGTAATATCTTGAAGAACAAAATAAATTTAGATTAAAACTTTTTACAATGAAGAGTTTGATCCTGGCTCAGGATGAACGCTAGCGGCAGGCTTAATACATGCAAGTCGAGGGGCAGCAAGGGTAGCAATACCTGTTGGCGACCGGCGCACGGGTGCGTAACGCGTATGCAACCTACCTTATATTGGGGAATA
>JAVBNF010000024.1:0-6926 GCA_031551725.1 Bacteroidales bacterium | reverse complement strand
TACCGATGTTCGTATTCTATATTATTTTTTCTGTTTTGCAAAATTAATTTTGCAACTTCTTTTGGATGTCTTCCATCTCTTGTAACTCTAAGGTCAAAATACGCGCATTGAGTTAACTCTTCTGCTGTTACACTAAAAGGCTTACCTGTAATTTTTTCACCCTCAATTAATAAATTAAGAATAAAATTGCAAGGTTTAAATTTTACACCAGCTTCAATTTGTTTAATTACATTTTGAGATTTGATGTGTCCTCCCGGATATTGAAACGAAAATAGAAAGTAATTAAAAAACTCATCTAAATATTGATTATTGGCAAGTCTTTTCGCCATTATCCCCGGTTGAAGCAAATCGTCTATCTCTTGGATAAATGCAAATAAGGCTGAAATTTCTGTTCGCCAATTATCTATTGTTTTTTGAGTAGATGTTGCATTTTTATTGAAACCAAATAAGACATCGTTTAGCTCTTTGTTAAACTCCTTTTTGGGCAAAACCGTCATTCCCGAAATTGAAGTTGCCACATACAACAAAACTTCTTCCACATCATTTTTGAAACGAGGCCTAACGTGGTGCAATCGAAAAAAATACTCATCAGGTATTTTGTATGTTTTTATTTGGCTCATAGATATTTCTTGATTTCTGTAGCTAATACCCTTGCTAAAATAGGGGGTACAGCATTTCCAACTTGCTTATATTGGCTTGTTTTACTCCCTAAAAAAACAAAAGTATCGGGAAAAGATTGTATTCTGGCACTTTCTCTCACTGTTGGCACACGATTATATTTGTAATGGAAATGATGTCTGTGTCCTGTATCAATTGTAAAACTTGGTTTTTTACTGTTCAATCTTGTCCATGCGATGTTTACATTTCTCGTTTGTTGTAAGCCTACAGGCAGGTCTTTGTAATTTCCACCGTCTGGAACTAATGAAATTATATTTGTAGTTTGCTCATTGTGATTTGTTATTTCGTGATTGTAAACACAAATAGAATTTTTTCTGATAGCCTTTTGATATTCTGATTTTGGTTCTGTTTTGTATTTAGTTCCATCTGTCAAAGATTTTTCAGGCAAGTCTGAAATAGCGTCTTTAGCACAAATAGGGTGTAGTGTTGTCGGTTTGGGAAAAATAAACTCTTTGCCATTTTTTGAGCCAATAAAAAATGCTCTCCGTCTATTTTGAGGAACTCCATAATCAGAAGCTAATAAGACTTTATACACTACAGTATATCCAAGTTTTTCAAAGTCTGTCATAATGGTATCTTTTACTATCCCTTTTCCTATTGAAACAATATTAGGTACATTTTCCATCAAAAAGATCTTTGGTTGATAAAATTTTACAAAACTCACAAACGATTTGTATAGTTTGTTCCTTTCATCATCTATAATTCTTTTTCCCGCAATGGAAAAACCTTGGCAGGGTGGCCCACCAATGATAATATCGATTTCTTTTATCTTCGCCCGTTTAGCTATTTTTTGGGGCGTTTCTGTGGATAAATCGGCAACTACTCCTTGAGCTTTTTTATGCGTGTTTTTAAAAGTGTTTATTGCATCTTTCCAATAGTCAATACCTAATAGTACTTCATAACCTGCTTCAATGAAGCCAAAAGAAAGTCCACCACAACCACAAAACAAGTCAATTACTGTTGGTTTATTTTTCATCGCCAAATTCAATTTGTGCTCGTTTTGCATTCGTGCTTTTTAGATAATTCACTTTTTCTTCAGCAACAATTAAGGTTTCTGTTGAGCAGTTATACTCGTACATTTTTTTTGCAAATTGATTGCCAAAGTATTCAACTTTCAATTTCTCAATATCGAGATTAAATGTGCTTGCGAGTTTTATTAAGCGTTTTTCATCAAATTCGCGCTTCCCATTCTCTATTTTACTAAGATTTGCAGAATCAAGTTCCAACCGTGCTGCAAGCTGTGTCAAGGTCAAACCTTTATCTGTTCGTAACTGTCTTATATATTCTCCGAAAATTGCTTTCATTTACTTGAAAATTTAAACTTGTCAATAATTGACAAAATTAGATAAAAATATTGGATATCCAAATTTTTTGTCAGATTTTTTTAGATAAAAAGAAAGATAACATTGGAATTGGAACCCAATATTTTTTAGTCGTCTGAAATTAGGCGTTTTCTTAGTATATTTTTGAAATATGCCGCCCTAATTTTCAAATAATATGAAATTTTAACAAATTTTTAACATTTGTTAAGAAATAATTTTGCGTTTTCTGCGTTTATATATATAGGAACTATTTTTAAAACAGAAAACATGTTAGCAAAAACTTTTGGAAGCGCCATTTTTGGCGTAAATGCAATTACCATCACGGTAGAAACAAGTGTAGAACTGGGCGTTAGCTTCACCATGGTAGGACTTCCCGATAACGCTGTTCGAGAAAGTGTACAACGGATTGAATCCGCTTTAAGCGAAAGCGGATACCGCCTCCCCGGCAAAAAAATCGTTATCAACATGGCGCCGGCCGATATCCGCAAGGAAGGTTCGGCTTACGATTTAACCATCGCAATGGGTATTCTGGCAGCATCCGAGCAAGTCAAGTCCGACGAAATAGAAAAATATATCATCATGGGAGAGTTGTCGCTCGACGGAAATTTACGCCCCATCCGCGGAAGTCTGCCCATTGCCATTGAAGCACAACGCAAAGGGTACAAAGGTTTTATCCTTCCGAAAGAAAATGCACCCGAAGCCGGGATTGTTTCAAATCTGGATGTTTTAGGCGTTGAAAATATTAGTGAGGTAATTGACTTTTTCAATGGAGAAAAATTAATAGAACCCACTGTCATTAATACTCGTGAAGCATTTTTTAACGGTCTAAGCAACTACGAATTTGATTTTTCGGATGTGAAAGGACAACTCAATATCAAGCGAGCGTTGGAAATTACAGCAGCCGGTGGGCACAATGTGATTTTAATCGGCCCACCGGGTTCCGGAAAAACCATGCTGGCCAAGCGTCTGCCTTCCATCCTGCCGCCGCTTACGCTGCACGAAGCGCTCGAAACCACTAAAATCCATTCCGTTGCCGGAAAAATGGGCCGACAAAACGGACTGATTTCCGTTCGTCCTTTTCGCTCACCACATCACTCTATCAGCGATGCTGCGTTGGTTGGAGGCGGCTCTAATCCACAACCGGGTGAAATTTCATTATCACACAACGGCGTGCTGTTCCTTGACGAGCTTCCGGAATTTAAACGTTCGGTGCTCGAAGTCATGCGCCAACCGATGGAAGATCGCCACGTGACTATTGCCCGGGCGCGGATGACAATTGATTATCCGGCCGGGTTTATGCTTGTGGCGGCCATGAACCCCTGTCAGTGTGGGTACTACAATCATCCGGAAAAAGCATGCTCTTGTCAGGCTGGCAGTGTGCAAAAATACCTAAATAAAATTTCCGGTCCGCTGTTAGATCGTATTGATTTGCACGTAGAAGTGGTGCCGGTTTCCTTCCGGGAAATGTCGCAAGCACCTACAGGTGAGAGCAGTGCTACAATTCGCGAACGTGTGATTGCAGCACGCAACATTCAGGAGCAACGCTTTAAGGAAGAAGCAAATATTCATTGCAATGCGCAAATGTCGTCGAAACTAATTGCCAAACATTGTGTGTTGAATGAAGAATGCCGCAATACAATAAAACTCGCCATGCAGCGATTAGGACTTTCGGCGCGGGCATACGACCGGATTTTAAAGGTTTCGCGCACCATTGCCGATTTAGCGCAAAGTGAACATATTTCGCTCGAACATTTGTCGGAAGCGATTCATTTTCGGAGTTTGGATAGAGATGCGTGGGGGAAATAAAATGATGCCAAAACACATTATCAACAAAAATTTTAATCAAGAATTAGAATTTTTAATATCCGGGAAACTGTCTCACAAACACATTTTCAAACTTGGATATCCAAATAAAACATGCTCTCTGCCGGAATTGCAAATCTACCAATTGAATTAAGCGCAGAGCGACTTTTACTAAAAGCCGGAAACGATTATCATCATCCTTTTGATATAAAAGCATTAAAAGATTTGCCTAATGCAATTCAAAATCCTATTGCTATTTTTGATAGTACAAAAAAAGATGGGGGTAAGGTGTTATTAACAGAGTTACAACATCGAAAAAGTAATTTCATAGCGGTAATACGTGTACAAAAGAAAGATAAAATACGAAAATATAACATTGAAATAAATAGTGTTAAAACAATTTTTCCAAAAGATAATAAACAAGGAATCGTGGATTGGATTAATAGTAAAGACAAGCTTTTACAATGGGCGGATAAAAAGAAAGCCCTGAATTTTATTTCAACTCATTCAACCCATCTGAATGCAAGCGGAAATAAAATGCAAGGCTTCTCTTCTGCAAATTTACAAAAAGAACTCGATTTGGCCAAGAAAAACATTAAAAAATTCAAAAAATATAATTGATTTTCACTTCCAATTTCATAAAGTTAAAAACTTTTACTTGTTTTATTCAAAAATCTTTCCGAAATTTGTGTACTTATAAACAATTTTGTTTTTAGGTATCATGTCAGAAACACGCTACATTTTTGTAACCGGAGGCGTTACATCATCACTCGGAAAAGGTATTATTTCGGCTTCTTTAGCCAAATTGTTGTTGGAACGCGGCTACACCGTGACCATCCAAAAATTAGATCCATACATCAATGTGGATCCGGGAACGCTTAACCCCTACGAGCACGGCGAATGCTATGTGACCGAAGACGGCGCCGAAACCGACCTCGACCTCGGTCATTACGAACGTTTTACCAATGTTCGCACTTCGCAAGCAAACAGTGTAACAACCGGACGCGTATATCAAACCGTTATCGAAAAAGAACGCCGCGGCGATTATCTTGGAGAAACCGTACAAGTGATTCCACATATCACCGACGAAATCAAAAACCGCATCCGCTCATTTGAGAAAAACGGCAAATGGGATTTTGTAATCACCGAAATCGGCGGAACCGTTGGCGATATCGAATCGCTGCCTTATGTGGAGGCTGTACGCCAAATGCGTTGGGAATTGGGCGACCGCTGTATGGTTATCCATTTAACTTATGTGCCATTTTTGGCTGCTGCCGGCGAATTAAAAACAAAACCGACACAGCATTCTGTGAAAATGATGCTCGAATTGGGCGTTCAGCCCGATATCATCGTTTGTCGTACCGAACATCCGTTAAATGACAGCTTACGCCAAAAAGTAGCTTTGTTCTGCAATGTAGAACGTCCATGTGTAATCGAATCTATTGATGCAAAATCAATATATCAAGTACCTTTACTTATGCAAGAAGAAGCACTGGACGTACAGGTTTTGCGCAAGCTGAAGATGAAAGGCGGCAAAAAGCCCGACATGAAATCATGGAAGGCTTTTGTGCATAAATTCGAGAATCCGAAACAAAACGTAAATATTGCGCTTGTCGGGAAATATGTGGAGCTGAAAGATGCTTACAAATCTATCTCCGAAGCCTTTATTCATGCAGGAACTTCGCTTCAATGCAAAGTGAATGTAAAAATGATTCATTCCGAAACCATTTGTCCTAAAACGGTTAAAGAAATTTTAAGCGGTTTCGACGGTATTTTAGTGGCTCCCGGCTTTGGAAAACGCGGCATTGAAGGAAAAATTACATCTGTTCAATACGCCCGCGAAAACAAAATTCCATTTTTGGGAATTTGTTTAGGCATGCAAATGAGTGTGATTGAATTTGCTCGCAATGTGTTGAAATACAAAGATGCTTGCAGCACGGAAATGAATCCTGTGACCAAACATCCCGTTATCGATATTATGGAAGAACAAAAACGCATTTCGCACAAAGGTGGTTCTATGCGTTTAGGTGCTTATCCGTGTAAACTGAAAAAAGGTTCGCTTTTAGCGAAAATCTACGATGCCACTAACATTTCCGAACGTCACCGTCATCGTTACGAATTCAACAATAATTTCCTTGCAGATTTCGAAAAACACGGCATGATAGCTTCCGGTACCAATCCGGCAACAGGCTTGGTAGAAGCCGTAGAAATCAAAAATCATCCGTTTTTCGTCGGCGTACAATATCATCCGGAATATGCGAGCACGGTAATAAATCCACATCCGCTCTTTGTGGCTTTTGTGGAAGCCGTGATGAAACACGCGAAAGAAAACAAGAAGAAAAAGTAATATTGGTAATAATAAATTCAAAAATTATTTTTACCTTTGTAGAACGAATGTACGATATCAGATGTACGATGTACGAGAATTGCCTCCACATCGTATCTCATACATAAAAAACTAAAACTAATTATATAGAAAACACTAACTAAACATAAATAAAAAAGCGTAAGCTTAAATTCTTCTTAGAAAAACGACCAATTTTTATACGAGAGAATTCATAAGTGATACGCTCATGCTGTGTTCCGGCGTGAGTTGTGTCTTATTCTCGTATGGGTGCTTGGTCGTACCTTCTAAGAAATAAGATTTCAACTCGCGCCTTTTTTATGCACATTGAGACCCGTAGGGTCTCGGTTGACTCAAACATAAAAACAATTAAATAACACAACATGAAAACAAATTTACAATTATCGGCTGCGGCTGTACGGGCGTATCGCCCATCAAAAGGGCACCCGCAAGGGGTGCCCCTACGGGTCATCCCATTTATCATTTTTCTGCAATTCTGTATTTTTGCATTTCTGCCGGTATTTGCCCAAACCCCCGCCCCCGATTTCACCGACTCGCGCGACGGCGAAACCTACAAAACCGTGATTATGCCCGACGGCAAACGTTGGATGGCGGAGAATTTGCGGTATCGCAAGGGTTTGGATAATCCTGTTGTTCCAAATGTTCCCACATCAAGTGTAAACACCTTTGCCGCTTCGAAAAACTTGTATTACTGTCCGGGTCCTGGGCCAATGAATAATTCCGCTAATCAGGCCGATCCGTTGGCTTGTGAATATTGG
>JAVBNF010000045.1:0-28494 GCA_031551725.1 Bacteroidales bacterium | reverse complement strand
AGCAAATGCATAATCAGAATAAAATTAAAATCAGAACTTACAGAAAAAAAGATAGTTGCAAGTTTAAACTTGCAACTATCTGATAAATGTTATAACTTTACACTAATATTAACCTGTAACGGTTATTTAGGACTAGTCAGCTTGTTATTATTTAATTAGTCATTTGAAGAATCATGCCAATCCACTTTCCGGGTAAAATACATAATGAGGGCCAAGAGGATGAACAGCCCGATGCTGCCGACAAGCAAAGCAGTGTCTTCCAATTGAATCAAAACGTATATGAAAGCATACAAACCGCTTAAAACACTTCCGAAAGTGAGCCCGACAGACCATTTTCCAAATGCATTTTTTGTGTAAAACAATACCAGTGAGATAGTGGCGATGGCCGCAATCAGATACGCCCAGTTGAATCCTAAATATTCGCTTATCGAAAGCAGTAAGACAAAGAACATGATGAGTGCAAATCCAACTAAAATGTATTGCAATAAATGAATTTTCTTTTTTTGCAATATTTCCACTAAGAAGAAAAGAGCAAATGTTAAGGCGACAAATAATAATTCATATTTTACAGACCGCTTAACTTTTGAATATGAGTCGATTGATTTTAAGAGTTCAACTCCGAAAGCCGAAGAACTTGTTGAGAAATGATCTTTCCATAATTGCGGATAATCTCTATTTACATAAAAAATTTTCCATTGCGCTTCGAAGCCGTTTTTGCCGTATTTCCCCTTTTGTTCGGGAAGGAAATTGCCGAAATATGAGGGTGTTTCCCATTCGGATTTGATGTTTGCAGTTGTGGATTTTCCAAGTGGAATAAAGGATAAAGTCTTGGACCCTTTGAGTTTAAGAGATAATGAAAATTTGTGTTTTTCTTGTAAATCGGCTGGAGTAAGGTTGATGGAAGTGCTCAAACCTTTTTTCGAATAATTTTGGTTGGACATATCCGCCACCACTAATTCATGTACTTCGCCATCCCATTGAAGCATCAATTGTTCCCCGATTCCTTTGAAATCGGATATTTCAAAAAAGATTTGCGCTTTTGAGAAATCCATATCTTCAGGATTGATTCCAAGCTCATCAAAATTCAAAGGTTCGAAATCTCCATGTAAAGTTAAATCCGATTGATAAACAATTGTTTTAAAGATACTTCGATGACGTTCTTCGGGTTGCATGACTCCGGAAATATTCAAATTTGCCGGAAGGATATAACATTTTTTCATAAGTGTTATGTAGGCGCCTTCCGTGTTTACTTGTCGGTCGCGGTAAGGAATGATTAAAAACGGACCTGCAACTTCCTGTCCGTGCGCCCATTTATCGCTGATTTCCGTTTCCACTTCTACTTGGCGGGAGCTGCGTTCGTTGATTAAATTATGAATGTAACCGCCCGGAATTAATAACAAAAGTGTTAAAAATGCAATCATGCCCGCTTTTATGCTGAGGTTGTTTTTTAGTTCCTGCATCCAGCTTTTTCGTTTTGATGTTCCTTTTTGATCAAAGGATCTTTCATCTCGACCAGTGTTTGCCGCTGTTTGTGGTTCGCTTTTCGAATTTTGATCGGCGAAATCGTTTGTGTTTGTTTCCATTTTTATGAATTATTTATTTGTTATATAAAAAGTGCTTTGTTTTTCAAAGTAAAATAGTAAAAAAATATTATAAATTGTGAATCATATTTTCCAAGGCTTTAAGATGCTTTTTAAAAGCGAGTTCGCCTTCGTGGGTTATGCGATAATTGGTATTGGTTTTTCTTCCTATAAATCCTTTAATTACAGAAATATATTGATATTCTTCAAGCGTTTTCAGATGCGAAGCCAAATTCCCATCTGTTGCTTGCAGATATTCTTTCAACTCGTTAAAAGTAACGGTTTTATTTACGATCAAAGCGCTCATGATGCCTAATCGCAAGCGGTTGTCAAAAGCCTTATTTAGATTTTCAATCGGGTTTTTCATATCAAGAATTATTTTCTTTCATATTTAAACCACATAATTGTTCCGTAGATGATATGCAGCAAGCCGAATCCGATGGCCCAGAACAGCAAGCCTTTTCCAAGGAACAAGAGCGAAATACAACCTAAAATCATTTCAGAAATAGCGAGGTAGCGGATTTCTTTTGTACTTTGCTGGCTTCCGCAAAAAAGGGCGATGCCGTACACAATCAGGCAGGCCGGAGCTAATAATCCGAAATGTCTTAAAGTCAACAAGCGAATAATGAAAAGGCCTCCCGCCAGGAGAGGGATGGAGATATTGATGATCATCCGTTTGGCAGTGCTTCCCCAAATGTCAACGCCCGTTTTTTTACTTCTTAAATATGTAAAAAAGAAAGCGCATAACAAAGCTGAGATAAAAACAACGGCAGAAATAATCAGCAATTGTTTTCGCATAAGTACAATGGAATAGGGGGATGTGTTGAATTCCACCAGAATTTCGTTTCCGAAAAAGGCGCCTATCAATGCGCAAATTCCGGCAGAAACGCCGCTCAAACCGCTTAAACTAATGAATCGACTGCTTCGTTCCATGATGTTATGGATATCTTGCAAGACGTCTAATTGTTCATTTTTTGTATTCATAAAAAGTACTTTGTTTTGCAAAGTTAAATAAAAGAATTGGAATTGCAAAATTTTTTAAACGAAAAAGTGGAACATCCCGAAGGACATCCCACTTTTTACAGAGTAAAGATTGGTGGTTTACTCAAATTGTTACTTCACTTCCTCAAAATCCACGTCGGTTACGCCTCCGTCTTTCGGTGTGTTGTCGTTGGACGGAGGGTTTTGATTGTCGAACGGGCCATTAGGTCCGAACGGATTTTCAGGAGTTGGGCCACCGCCGGCAGCTTGTGTCGCTTTGTAAATATCTTCACTTGCCGCCATCCATGCATCGTTGAGCGTTTTAGTGCCTTCCTCGATTGCATTCAAATCTTTAGTCGGTAATGCAGTTTTCAAGGTTTCCAATGCTTTTTCGATGGCTTCTTTTTTGTCGGCAGGAATCTTGTCGCCGTAGTCTTTCATTTGTTTTTCCGTTTGGAAAACAAGGCTGTCGGCGGCATTGATCTTGTCGATTTCTTCTTTTGCTTTTTTATCGGCGTCTGCATTGGCTTCTGCTTCTGCTTTCATGCGTTTGATTTCTTCGTCGGACAAGCCGGAAGAAGCCTCAATACGGATTTGTTGTGATTTACCGGTGCCTTTATCTTTTGCGGAAACGTGCAAAATGCCGTTGGCATCAATATCGAACGTTACTTCGATTTGCGGCACACCGCGCATCGCCGGCGGAATACCATCCAAGTGGAAACGTCCGAGCGATTTATTGTTGTTCGCCATCGGGCGTTCGCCTTGCAACACGTGGATTTCCACAGAAGGTTGATTATCGGCAGCGGTTGAAAATGTTTCCGATTTTTTAGTAGGGATGGTCGTATTGGCTTCAATTAATTTAGTCATTACGCCGCCTAAAGTTTCAATACCCAAAGAAAGCGGAGTTACGTCCAAGAGCAACACGTCTTTCACGTCGCCGGTCAAAACGCCGCCTTGGATAGCCGCGCCGAGCGCAACAACTTCGTCCGGATTTACGCCTTTGGAAGGCGTTTTTCCGAAGAAATCTTCCACTACTTTTTGGATAGCCGGAATACGTGTAGAACCACCCACCAAGATCACTTCGTCGATGTCGGACGCTTTCAAATTTGCATCGGATAATGCTTTTTTACAAGGTTCGATCGTTCTTTGAATCAATTTATCATTGATTTGTTCAAATTTCGCACGTGATAATGATTTAACCAAGTGTTTTGGAATACCGTCAACAGGCATGATATAAGGCAAGTTGATTTCGGTAGAAGTCGAGCTTGAAAGTTCGATTTTTGCTTTTTCGGCAGCTTCTTTCAAGCGTTGCAAAGCCATCGGATCTTTACGCAAGTCGATACCTTCGTCTTTCAAAAATTCTTCAGCCAACCAATCAATTATGTTGTGGTCAAAGTCATCACCGCCAAGGTGTGTGTCGCCGTTGGTCGATTTTACTTCGAAAACGCCGTCGCCAAGTTCGAGGATAGAGATGTCGAATGTACCGCCTCCCAAGTCGAAAACAGCTACGTGGTGATCTTTGTCTTTTTTGTCCAAACCGTAAGCCAAAGCAGCTGCTGTAGGCTCATTGATGATGCGTTTTACAGTCAAACCTGCGATTTCGCCGGCTTCTTTGGTTGCCTGACGTTGAGAATCGTTAAAATAAGCGGGAACGGTGATAACAGCTTCGGTTACTTCTTGTCCGAGATAATCTTCGGCGGTTTTCTTCATTTTTTGAAGAATCATTGCCGAAATTTCTTGCGGTGTGTAATTTCTGTCGTCGATGCTCACGCGTGGAGTTCCGTTTTCGTTTTTAACGGAGTACGGTACGCGTGGAATTTCGTTTTTAACCTGATCAAACGTTTCGCCCATAAAACGTTTAATTGAATAAACGGTTTTGTGCGGATTTGTGATCGCCTGACGTTTGGCAGGATCTCCTACTTTGCGTTCTCCGTTTTCTACGAAAGCCACAATCGACGGAGTCGTACGGCGTCCTTCGCTGTTTGGAATTACAACGGCTTCTGCGCCTTCCATGACAGCTACGCAAGAGTTGGTTGTTCCTAAGTCAATTCCAATGATTTTTCCCATGATATTGATAAATGTTTAAAATGTTTTGTGTTTTGTTCACATTCTTTTCTTCAAAGAGTGTGCCAAAATAAAAACACTGACATTTTGGCAGATCAGCCACAGCCACTGACTTTATTAATTCTAGCATTTGGTCCACTTGTTTGGTTATTTAACTGCCAAGTGCAATTGTTCTCTTTATCATGAAATAGAATTAACCCTTTATTTTTAATGATTATAATGCTGTCGATTTGATGGTTGTCAGGATTCGCCAATTTAAGAGTATCACCAAAAGCAGCATCTTGTTCGGAAATCACAAAACGGTTTTCTGCATTTTCCGTTAGAAAATACCATGCTAAAGAATAACCAACGTCTGCATTGCTATATCCGCTTAAGCGCATTGTATGACTTGAATCTGAATCAGCATGAAAATGCAAAGAACCTCGACATAGGCATTTGATTAGTCCTGGTATGTAATGTTTGGAAGATATGGCTACATCTGTAACATAAAAAGCAAGAGTATCCCCAAACTCGTTTTTATAAATAATTTTAGTTTCGATAGCATAAGGATAGTAAGCTCTTAAACCTCTTGGATATTCGGTGCATTTTGTACAAGATTGAGAAAATAGTGAAAAGAAGAGTATAATAATACTAATCAAAATGTAATGTTTTGTTTTCATCTTTTTAGTAATTTAATGATGGATATTTTCTTGGTCATACGACTTTGGTTTTAAGTTTATTTCCAAAAATACGAAACTTTTCTGATGTGGCAAAACAAAAGAAAGCGACAATCACCGATTGCCGCTTTCGTTTATGGATAAGATTACGATTATTCAATAATCATGTTCCAACCGTGTGTATCCTCTTGGTCGCCAAGCTGGATACCTACCAAACGTTCGTATAATTTAGTAGAAACCGGTCCCGGTTTTCCATCTTTACAGAATTCGTAAACCGTGTTGGTTTGACGATCAACAATTGTTTCGATCGGAGTGATAACGGCGGCAGTTCCGCAAGCGCCGGCTTCGTCGAAATCGGACAATTCTTCAACCACAACAGGACGTTGTTCAACCGTTAATCCCATATCGCGGGCAATGGTGCGGATACTGTCGTTAGTAATAGAAGCCAAAATCGAAGGAGAACTTGGTGTGATATAGCTGTTGCCTTTAATTGCAAAGAAGTTTGCTTGTCCGGCTTCATCGATGTATTTCTTTTCTTTAGCATCCAAGAAAATTACGGAAGCAAAACCTTCATCGTGAGCACGTTCGGAAGCGCGCAACGAAGCAGCGTAGTTACCACCTACTTTGAAAACGCCGGTTCCTTGCATAGCTGCGCGGTCGAAATCGCGAACAACCTGCATTTTAACGCCTTTGAAACCTTCTTTAAAATAAGGTCCAACCGGAAATCCGAAAATAACTAACATGTAGTCTTTCGACGGCTTGATACCAATTTGCGGACTGATACCGATCAAAAGCGGGCGCAAATAGAAAGAAGCGCCGGATCCGTAAGGCGGAATGAATTTTTCATTCTTTTTCACAAGAGTTTTGCACATTTCTACAAACATATCTACCGGCGGAGGCGCCATTGCCACACCGTTGGCAGAAATTTGCATACGTTTTGCATTTTCCATCGGGCGGAACATACGGATTTTACCGTCTTTTCCGCGATACGCTTTCATCCCTTCAAAAGCCTCTTGTCCGTAGTGCAAACAAGCAGCAGCCATGTGCATCGGAATTTCTTCCGTAGTGCAAACTTCGGGCTCGCTCCATTTGCCGTCGCGATAATAAGCACGCACGTTGCAATCGGTTTTCATATAACCGAAAGCTAATGATTTCCAATCAATGTTTTCCATTTAATATATAGTTTTTAAAATTTAATTTACAAACGAAAGTGCGAAATTAAGCCTTTTTTGGGAATGAAGCAAGTTTTTGAAAAAAATAATGAGATTTAATTGTTATTGGTTGTCGTTTTCTGTCGAAAATACAATCAATAACAGTTGATAACGATTAATTATTAATTTCTACGCGAATAAATTAAAATGTAATACATCAACGTCGCCAATGAAGACAGCGCAGCAATTACGTATGTGTAAGCAGCTGTTTTTAAGGCGTCTTTGGCTTGGTCGTGAGCTTCGCCGACGGCAATGTTGGTGGTGTCGAGCCATACCAAAGCACGTTGACTGGCGTTGATTTCTACCGGAAGCGTGATGAAACTAAATAAAGTAGTCATTGCGAATAAAACGATACCGGCCAATAATAATTGCGGAAATGTGTTTACCAATAAAATACCTGCAAGCAAAACCCATTGTACCCATTTGGAAGAAAATTCGACTACAGGCACCAATCGCGAACGCATCATCAGCCAATGATAGGCGGTGGCATGTTGCACGGCGTGTCCGCATTCGTGCGCAGCAACGGCAGCGGCAGCTACACTGTTCGAATGGTAAACAGCCTCGCTGAGGTTGACGGTTTTGTGCAACGGATTGTAGTGGTCGGTTAATTGACCGGGAATACAAGTAACGGTAACGTCGCGGATATCGTTGTCCTTCAACATTTTTTCGGCCACATCTTTGCCTGTAAGCCCGTAATTAACGGGGATTTTAGAATACTTTTTAAATTTCGATTGTAAACGTTGGCTCACCAACCAGCTGAGGAGCATGAAAACACCGAAGATAATCCAGATTAGCATGTTTTTTAATTTAATGTTTTAATAAGTTAGCAATATCAAATAGTATGCCAAACTTTTTTAGTCGTTGAGCACCCAGGAAACGCCGTCTTTTCCGTCCTTCACAACAATGTTGAGTTTGTTGAGTCCGTCGCGGATTTTGTCGGAAGTGGCATAATCCTTTTGTTCTTTGGCTTGCTGACGAAACGACAGCACCATTTCCATCAGACCTTCTACGGTTTGACTTTGATTGTTTTCCGTTTCGGCTTTAATTCCGAGGATTTTGGTTAAGAAAGTGGCAAAAATTTCTTTTAAATCTGCAATATTGTCAGTTGTCAAATTTTCTTTTTTGTCGTTGGCAGCATTGATGATGCGCGTCATTTCCGATAGATGGGCGATAACCATCGGCGTGTTGAGGTCGTCGTTCATGGCGTCTTCACAGCGTTGTTTCAAGGCTTTGGTGTCGATGTTTGATGATGCTTGCGCTTGAAGCGAATTCAGCAATTTTTGCGCTTGAAGCAAACGTTTCATGCCTTTTTCGGCGGCTTGCAATGCTTCGTTCGAAAAATCCAACGTACTTCTATAATGTGCTTGCAGGATGAAGAAACGAATGGTCATCGGACTGTAAGCGCGTTCCAGTAATTTATGGCTTCCTGTGAAAAATTCCTCCAACATGATGGAATTTCCCAAGGATTTTCCCATTTTCTGACCATTGATGGTGATCATGTTGTTGTGCATCCAATAACGGCAAGGGTCTTGATGGTTGGAAATTTGCGATTGCGCAATTTCACTTTCGTGATGAGGGAACAGCAAGTCCATGCCGCCGCCGTGAATATCGAATTGTTCGCCTAAATATTTTCTACCCATTGCGGAACATTCGAGGTGCCATCCCGGAAACCCTACGCTCCAGGGCGAATCCCAACGCATGATGTGTTCGGGTTGCGCTTTTTTCCATAAGGCAAAATCCACGCTGTTGCGTTTTTCTTCCTGCCCTTCAAGATTTTCGCGTGTAGTGGCTAAAAGGTCTTCGAGAATACGTCCGGAGAGTTTTCCGTAATCGTATTCCTGATTGTATTTTACAACATCAAAATAAATAGATCCGTTGGATTCGTAAGCAAATCCGGCATCGAGAATTTGCTTGATCATTTCGATTTGCTCGATGATATGTCCGGAAGCATTGGGCTCGATACTCGGACGTTTCACGTTGAGCAAATCCATCATATCATGGTAGCGGTCGGTGTAATATTTGGCCACTTCCATTGGTTCGAGTTGTTCCAAACGTGCTTTTTTAGCGAGTTTATCTTCGCCGGCATCGGCGTCGTTTTCCAAATGGCCAACATCGGTAATGTTACGCACATAGCGGACTTTATAACCCAGATGCAGCAAATGGCGGAACAGGATATCGAACGAGATAGCAGAACGTGCATGTCCCAAATGCGGATCGCCGTAAACGGTGGGGCCGCAGACATACATGCCCACATGCGGGGAGTTGAGCGGTTCGAAAACTTCTTTATTTCGCTTAAGCGTATTGTAAACAGAGAGTTTGTGGTTCATTGGTTTTCTATTTTAAGATACAAAGGTACGAAAATAATTGTTTATTTTTTGGATGAAGTTGATGTGTAGCGTAACGGCACCAACCCCGAAATCAATCCGATCATTAAAACAATCGCCAATACCAAGAAGAAATCGCTTGTTTTGAGCATGACAGGGTAG
Source organism: Bacteroidales bacterium (assembly GCA_031551725.1). Lineage (GTDB taxonomy): Bacteria > Bacteroidota > Bacteroidia > Bacteroidales > P3 > JAVBNF01. The sequence goes on along the minus strand of JAVBNF010000045.1, from coordinate 19,516 downwards.
GCTTCGACGATAAATCCGGCGCTTGCATCACCTAAACGGACGATGCCGAAGATTTGTTGTAAGCCTACAATCAATGCACCGAATAGAAGTCCGAATATTCCGCCGAAGAGCGAAATAAGAAGTCCTTGAAACAGGAATATTCTGCGGATTAGTTTTTGTGTTGCTCCCAAACTTTGCAATACTTTGATGTCTTTTCGTTTTTCGTAAATAAGCACTAAAAGCGCCGCCAGCATGGTGAATGTGGAGATTAATAAGATAAACGAAAGTATTAAAATGATTCCGAAACGCTCGGATTTCATGGTTTTGTATAGAAATTCGTTTTGTTGGTCGCGGTTTTTTACGGTGAAGTTTTCGCCAAAAATGTTTTGAATTTCTTTTTGGATTTTGCCTTCATTCACATTCTTTTCCAAGCCGATTTCGGCAGCGGAAATGCGATCGTAATCTTCTGTTAAATCCTGAATCAGCGGAAGCGAAACCAAGACATATTTTTGTTCATAATCTGCAATGCCGGTGAAAATGCCGGACACAACCGGATATTCGACATTGAAACTTTCGTCGGGATTTGCAGATAAATATTTTCCTTTTTTCGGAACATAAATGCCAAACGGCGATTGATAATCGAACGGATATGCACCTAATGCCGCATAAATACCGTAGCCGATAACGGCATAATCGAAAAGCGAATCTTCTAATAAAAATTCGCCGCTGTAAATACTTTTTGCGATGGAATTGATATCGGCATAATGCTCGTCAACACCTTTCAGCGTGACGATTTGTTGTTTTTCGTTGAAACGCGCCAACGCATTTTCTTCCAGTGTGAGCGAAACGTTTTCAACGCCGTCAATCGTGCGGATTTTTGCTAAATTGTCCTCGTTTATTTCAAATGTTTTTCCGTTTACAATCTCAATTTTTAAATCGGGATCGAAAGAATTGTACATGGAGCGGACTAACCCGTCAAGTCCATTAAATACGGAAAGAACGATGATGAGCGCAGCCGTTCCAATCACAATTCCGAGTATGGAAATACCGGAAATGAGATTGACTAATCGCGATTTTTTGGCGAACAAATAACGTTTAGCGAAGTAAAACGGCAATTGCATTTGTAAAAAAGTTATTGTTTTAATAATTCTTCGATACGCGCCATTTTATCGAAAGATTCATCAATAAAAAATTGCAGTTCGGGAACGATACGCAGTTGATTTTTGATGCGGTTTCCAAGCATTCCGCGGATTTCGGATTTGTGTTTTTTGATGTTTTTCAAAATCTCATTTTTGTCTTTTCCGGGTGCGAAAATGCTGAGGTTGACACGCGCCAACGACAAGTCGGGCGTGATGTTGATATAGGTAATGGTGACCATTGCACCGGGAAAAAGATGCGGGATTTCATGTTGAAAAATCTCTCCCAAATCTTTTTGCAAGGCTCTATTTACTTTTTGTTGACGTGTGTTTTCCATATTTGTTTCGAGTTTCTGGTTTCAAGTTTGTCATGGCGAGTGGCTTTGCCGCGTGGCCATCCGGTTCAAATTTATCCAAATCTATACATAATCGAAAGTCCGCCGCTGGTGGTGGAGTTGTAGTACATGTTCGGAATGTAAGGACTGTTGATAACGGTATCGAAAAAGAGTTTTATTTTTAAATTTTTACTTAAATCGTAATCGGCCGACATGTTGAGCGTGGTGATTTTAGAGCCCGCGGAAGGCAAGCTGTAGTTTTGATCAATACGTCGCAGCATGGTTTTGTTGGAACGCACGGACAAGTCGATTTTTAAATTAATGTCGCTCTTGAATGTCCGCGTACTTCCGCCGACAGCGGCTTTGAACGAGACATCTTTGAAACGGTAGCCGGTGCCGACCACCCATTCGAACATTTGATTTTCGGTGAGTTGATTGTTTACAAAACTCAAATTGAGTGTACGCGCTTTTTTCATTTCGAAATTGAGCTGCAAACTATTGATAAATTCCATATCAACCTTGATAAGCGGCGATAAACGCTCGTCAACCGTGAGGACGCTGATTTGGTATTGAGATTGGAAATTGTTTGCCGCATCGCGCGCCCAAGCGCCTTGATTGTTTTCTTCGTACAAAAGGTTTGATGTGAAAGAACTAACGTTGTATGAGGCTTTGTAAGCATTTTGCAAGGTAATTCGGTTGAAAATTTTGCGCAAAGCGGGAATTTTCGACAAGCCGTTATAGGTCAACGTCCAGTTGGGAAGCGGTGTTTGTTTAAATGCATTCATCCGGATATCCGAAATGTCTTTGCCGGAATATGCGGCGATAAAGGCCGGAATCAAAACTTCCTGTGAAGTGGGGCCATATCCGTCGGGAAAATATTTCTGAGTAATACTGTCAAAGATGTATCCGACGGAATTACTATTCCCTTTTGCCAGTTTTTCTGCGGATTGCGAACGGTTTTCCAAAAATTGATCGAAGACAACATTCGAGTGGTCTTCTTCATCTTTCTTGAACAAGGTTTTAAGCATAAATGTGCTGACGCTGTAAGATCCGCTTAAGGAAGGAGAAAAAATTTCGAAACGATCGCTAAGCGAGCTGTATTTAAAATACGAACTGGTATTTTCAACGCGATTATACGACACGTTCATTTCCAATTTCAAATCGGGGATGGGTTCAAACAATGTACGGGCAGAGAATATTTCGCTGAATTTAGTAACGAAAGCCGTATTCTGCAAGGTGTCTTTACTCAACCATCCGTTTCGAGCGGCTTTTTCGCGGATGTCGTCCTGAAAACCGAACGCAAAAGCCAATCCCGGTGCATCATCATTAAAATTATTTCCAAGTATCTGTGGCTTGGGTAAAAATCCCGGCAAAAGCATGCCCTTATTGATTCCGTACGATGCTCCGGCATTACGGAAGCCCATCAGTAAGCGCAAACCGATACGAGCTACTTCATCCCCGAAATTTTTGTCAGCTTGTTGTTGCTGATTTCGTGCCGATGTTGTTCGTCGGCCTTGGTTAATTCGTCGTAAATAGGGCGATTTATTATATAGTTTCACGAAATCCAAATCGCCTTTCAAAGTTACAGCGTTTGAATTTTCAATTGTATTTCCTAAACTTGCAAGTGAAGGTGCAATGCCTTCCCAACGATAGGCACCGCTATAACTGGTATTAGCACGCACCCAATCGAGATAGGGTAGTTTATCAATCGGAATTACGTATGCTAATGAAAAAGTTTGGTTGTAATGACGGATATTTCCAAGGCTAAAAACACTTTGCCACACGGAATCCTTTTTCTCGCGGGTATTGATTTTTCCACGCGGTTCCTGGATTTCAGAAGAGGCGCGTGCAGAATAATCGAGTGTTAACGATTTCGCTAAATCAAATTTCAAAGCATAATTCCGGTTCCAGTCGAAACGCTTGTAATATGTGGGTTTGATGATGATATCGCCGTAGCTGTTGTTGCGCAATTGGTTTTCGTTAAACTCGCGGTTGATATCGGTGGTAAACGAAAAACTTTTGGGCAGATAATAGAAGTTAAAATCGGAAATCAGCGCCCAAAGTTTGTTCTTGGAAATAGCGGTATTTGCAAACGGCTGCACGTTTTTCGGCGCTAAAGAATAATTGTAACCCAATCCTCCTTTGTGGTTGATTTTATTGTCATAAACGACATTGTAGTTATGCATTTTTACACTTGAATACGAATATGAAACATTAAAGTTTTCAATATCGTAAAACTGTGGTTTCGCTTCGCCGGTGCGCTCTTTACGAACATTCATAAAGTTGACGTTCTGGCGCGTTGTTACATCCTGGATAATATCTTTTACTTCTTCTTTGCTCTCTGCGTTGGTATATGATTTTAAATCGTCTTTGGTTTTAATATCGGGGTCGAGCGGATTGTATTCCGGATTGCTGATGACTTGCGAAATATCATAATGCATAGGCACTTTAACGCCGCTTTCTTTGGGCAGAAATTTCCCCAATTCGAGGTTTGTGGAAACATCATAAGCAACTACATTATCGGTGGAAAGTTCGGAAATTTTCTGTTCCAACTGTCCAAAATACGCGGAGGTGTAAGCACCTGAAACATTGATATTCCCCAGGTCTCCAAGAGTTGCACTCGTGCGGATAAGTCCGGCCACACCGCTTTCTTTATTAAATTCGGTTAAACGTAATTCGTTAATCCAGATTTCTGTTGATTTCGGACGTGCATCATCGCCATCGACAAGGTTTATTTTTTTCGGATTTCGCACACCAATCATGATTGTTTTTACATCGCTGATGGTTGGAGATCCGACCACTGTTGCTATTCGTCCATTGCCGAGCGGTACAACGTAAGGTACGCTGTTGTCTGGGTGATTTCTTGAACGCACATCGGCATTTCGTTGTTCTTTATAACCAACTAAAGCATCCAAATCAATATCCATATCATTCTCCAAAGGCCATACAATGGTGGGGTCGGAAGTGTTCCACGGTGTGTATTTCAAAGGATACGCATATTCGTAAAAGTTTTCGCTAAAGTCGGCGCCCAAGCGAACAAATAAATACAAATCGCCATCTTTTTGTGATCCGTCATTTTCAACGGTTTCGGCATGCACCATCATTTGCAAATGTTTGAACTGGCGAATGTCCATGGACGTTGTTTTGTAAATAGCGCGCGCATCACCATCGGCCAAATCGGTGATTTTTACACTCAATGATTGTTCATTTTCTTTTCGTTGATTTTGGTCGCGGTAGTCCACCATCCGGTCGATGCCGGGAGGGAGCACGTATGGAATCGGCTGGCGGCGGCCGTTTTCTTCGATATTTACGACAGAGATCGTTACTTGCGTTGGGTCGGCCGGACTACTGTTAATATAGGCACTTGATCCTAAAAGATTGCCGGTATAGTTGCGCCAATCGTTTTTTACTAACTCCAAAGTTGCAAAACGCAAAACAACATCTTCTTTAAAATCTTTCAAAAACATCCGAATAAAACGGATAGATTGGAAATTTTGGATTTGTCCGACGACCTTTGACGGACTTTTAATCGGCACTTTGAACTGATACCATTTGCAATCGGTATATTGCCCGTTGGCTAATTTTACGTTGTAGGCATGTTGAATATCCGTAATATAGTTTTCGCCGACATTCATCTGATCAGGATCCAAAGTAATTTCGTATTGAAAATAATTTTCTGATTCGTTCAATGTATTATCGCCATTGATGTCTTCGGTATTCGGATAGTTGGTTTGTTGAGTAGGAAAACTTTCCGGATTGTTTGCCGAAGAAGGCGAGTTTCCTTGCGGATTGGTGAATTTTTTGTATCGGCTGAGAATTTTGTTAGAGTCCGTGGCCGGAACATTATCGTGTCCATACCCCCGAAAATACTTGTAATCGTCTGCTGAAGGGTCGTCAATAGCATTAAGAAAAGCATCGGAAGCCGGACCAAAAGTATTTAAAATTTGATTTAGATAAGGCTCTCTGAAAAAAGAAACTTCATCATCATCATTTAATCCATCCAAACCTAAGTCTTGAAACTCGCGAGCATTCGGATCGCTGTCGAAGGCGCGAACAATGGATTGGCGCGAAGGTACACGTCCCCAAGCCGTCGTATCTACATCTGTAACAGTTGCATTGATTGGCAGTCCGTTTTCAAAACTCTTTCGGCTGTCGCGAAGCAAATCTTCAGAAATATCACCAAGATTGAAATACAGTTTTCCTGAATTTTTCGAGTTGCCGTTTTGTCCGTCCTTTCCGATAAACGGGTCCATTATCCAAAACTCAATATATTCAACGTTGTTGGCCTCGAAGTCAGTATTGTCAATACGGCGCATAATACCGCCCCAACGAGTGGATGGATCTTTTAAGTTTCCACTTTGATCAATACCCGAAGAAAGTCCCGGAATTCCATTCACATCATAGTTGTAAGGTCCGCGTTCGTTCGGATAAAAGGCTAAGTTTAAAATCGGCTGACTGCTGGAAGTTCCGTTTGGCAATTCTTTATTTGGAAACACCTCGGTAACATTCACATCTCGTACATAAGGCTCAGAAATATCACTTTGTGAAATATTTGACGGACGATCTCCTGTGCGGTTGTAGAAAAGTTGGTCGATAGTGTACCAACTCGTACGTGCGCGGTTGTAGTTCGTTTCGCGTCCTTCGTGGGGTTTGTCGAGTTTTGAATTTCCTTCCGGAAAAATATCGTTTTGCCATTGCGGAATGCTGGCTAATGACCACGAATATGGTTCGCGGAGGTTGAACGTCGATTTACTGCCTTCGAAATCGTCGATGTAAGACGTCCCTTCTTTACCAATTGCTTTGGAATGGCCGGGAATGAAATGTGCAAACTCACCGTAAACACTCAAACGAGAAGGCGTGGTTGTTGTAGAAAACGGAAGAATTTTATCCACCATTTTGGTAAGCCAGCGTGATTCGTCATCGTAATTAAAATCGAATCCCCAAATGGTGTTTGAAATAGGTTCTTCGCCCAAATTCACCTTTTCCGTGAGTGGGCTTTGATGCAAATTCATAATAGTTGCACCGAAGCCGAAGTTTTTATTTACTTGATGATCAACGCGCAAACCCATTAAACGCTTGGTCATGATGTTGAACATCGTATTGTTTTCCGTAGAAATATTAATTGGAACTCCCGAACTCAAAATCCCTTGATTGATGATGGTTACACGTCCGGACATATAGTCGACGGTGTAATCAATGTCTTCAACCAACTGTGTAGTTCCGGCAGTCACTTTTACGGAGCCTTTTGGCATATTTGTTGCGCCCAAAAAGATGTCGCTACTAAATGATGATTTGTAAACGCCGCTAAATGAGTATTTGTTTTTATCGGGATATTGCCGTGCTTCCGTTTTTGTTAAATCGTACAACTCTTTGAAAACATAAGGCTGTGCGGAGATACTATCGCCGAAAATGGCATATAAATCTCTACCGAAAGGCTCGGTGTAAGGCAAATAAACACGGCCGTTTTTCGATTCGATCAAACCTCCTGTTGTTGCCGCATTATCAATAAAGTCGAAGACACCATCCGGATTTTTGTTTTGTTGAAAGTCGATTTGGTCCATGCCGAATAATTCCACAAGCGGAATTCCTTTTTTCGGGCCTTCCTTGAAAAAGCCTGTTGGAATATTTAATCCGTCGCCGGCATACAACACGTTGAAGCGGAATCCATCGGAACTTACTTGATAAGCATTGAGCGAATAAACGTTTTTCATCATCAATCGCCACAGTGGGCTTTTGGTGTTGAGTGTAGAACTGCGGAGCAATTTCACAGCCAACGATTGCGGCTCGGCAATACCGGCATCGGAGAATTCACCGACTTGATAAACCGTCGGGTCGCCAATAACTTGATACTGATAAGAAACAGCCAATACTTGGTCGGATGTTAAAGCCGAATTCAAAGAGATAAAACCTAATGCTTTGTTGAGTGTATATTCAGTTTCTGTGAGTTTTCGGGCACTTTCCACTTTTTCAAATTCGCGACCATTTGAGTATCCGAAATTTGAAATTAAGTATTGCGCAGCGGTATTGATATCGCGGATTTGGCTCATATCAACCACCGAAAACAAATTGTTGGCGCTGTTGTTTGGCCGGGCGCCCGGAATACCTGCAATGTTGGAAGCCAGAGGATTGGATTCGCCCATATCGGTAAAACCGATGATATTACGGTTTGTTGTAACCGGAGAACCAATTGTAGTCACCCAAACTTCAATTTTTGTGATGTTGATGTTTGAGTTGATGATTGGCAGCATCGAAAGCGATTTGTTGTAATTTTCGCGGAAATATTGAGCCAGAAAGAAGTGTTTGTTTTCTTCGTATTCGTCTGCTTTGAAGTTGATTTGATTTTGCTGAGCGCCGCCTTCTACGGTGATATGCTTGGTTTCTCCGCGCTGTTCTGAAAAGACAGTGGTTACATAGGTTTTCCCGAATTGCATTTTAACTTTTGCACCGAAAAGATTTTGTGCACCTTCAATTAAACTCGTATTCAACGGGAAGCTCACATCTCCAAGTTGTAATTCCTTGATGATGTCGTCTTCTTTTCCGGCGTATTGCAGTTTTAGTTTATTTTCGAAATCGAAAAGAGCGTCGGTATTGTGCGCCAAATTAAACGACAGTTTGTCGCCAATTGAAGCGGAAACATTGACTTGCAATTTTTGATCGAAATTAAAATTGAAAGTTTTCCGGTGTTCGATATCCAGCGCCGGATCATCGCGGCGGTTGCGGATAAATCCTAAAATAATTTCGATAGAACCGTTGAATTTAACGGAAAAATCATCTTTCCCGAAAATTAAATCATCGAAATCCGGTGTAATTTTTAGAGCGGGAATGAGGTCGCTCAACGAAGAGCTCGAACTTCGGGAAACCGCATTGTTACGGGTTTTCCAATAGTTTTTGATGCTTCTGTCCAAATCGTATGCCGCGTATTCTTCAAACGACATGCGAGTTGATTTCAATTCCAAATCGCCGGCTTTTTTATCAACAACATATTCATTGGTAGCCGGATCGTAGGTCGTTGTAACCGTTACATTCGAAGGGTCTTTTCCCGTAAAACTTTTATTGTTTTCTTTTACCTCATTGGGCCCGCCGTCGGTAGGGGTAGGATAATTTCGCTCAAGCGTATCTAAAAGCAATTCCGTTTTATCATATTCGCGTTGCAAATGAGCCTGCTCCGTACCTGCATACATTGGCATGTAGAAACCCCATGCACAAACGGCGGTTAAAAGCGAAGTCGCAAAGAAATATTTGAACAGTTTAAGCAACGATGAATGAAGATATATGGTTAAATAAAAGAAATAACAAAAACCGTACCAATTCGAGTTTATAACATTTTTAAGGCTTGTTTAATCATCTCTTCTGTACTTGTTGCCGTTCCCATTTTGCTAATCGTTTGCAGTGCTTTGTCTGCAGCGATGCGGTTGAAACCGAGCATTACCAAGGCAGCGAGCGCTTCATCTTTAGTGGAATTTACCGGAGCAAAATGTTCAACAGCGGTCAAATCTTCTTTTGCCAAACGGTCTTTTAGGTCTACAATGATGCGTTGCGCGGTTTTTCCGCCGATTCCTTTCACGGATTGTAGTTTTTTGACGTCTTCCGACAAAATGGATTGTGCGGTTTCTTCGGGAGTCATGGCCGAAAGAATCATGCGTGCGGTATTTGCGCCCACACCCGAAACGCTGATGAGGTGCAAAAATAATTTGCGCTCGAAAGCGTCGAAAAAACCGAACAATTGTTGGGCATCCTCACGCACCAAGTGGTGTGTAAGAAGTTTTGCATGCGTTTTCTCTTTGATTTGTGAAAACGTGTGCAAAGAAATATTAATCAAATAGCCCACGCCGCTGCAGTCAATAACTACAAAAGTCGGATTTTTTTCGGCAATCATGCCTTCGATGTAAGCGTACATATCTTTTTTAAATTGAAACTAACTTACAAAAATACGAATAAATGTCGGAAAAAGCAATAAAAAAGGCTCGAAAGAAAATTTCGAGCCTTTTTATAAAAAATTGTTTCGTAAAAACGAACTATTCTTTAGGGTTAATTTCCAATAATTCTACTTCGAAAATCAAGGTAGAACCTGCAGGAATAATAGAAACCGGACGGTCGCCGTATCCTAAATCAGACGGGATGTAAAGCATATATTTAGCACCTGGAGTCATCAATTGCAAACCTTCTGTCCAGCCTGCAATTACTTGGTTCAAACCGAAAGTGATAGGCTCACCGCGATCGTAAGACGAATCGAAAGTTGTACCGTCGATTAAAGTACCTTTGTAGTGCACTTTTACTTGGTCTGTTGCTTTCGGATGTGCGCCTTTGCCTTCTTTAACTACTTCGTATTGCAAGCCGCTAGCGGTTGTTTGAACTCCTTTTTTGGTTTTGTTTTTAGCAAGGAACTCAGTGCCTTTTGTTTTGTTTTCAGCAGATGCTTGTTCAGCAGTAGCCATTTGAGCGTTTTGCATTTCTTCTTGCCATGCTTGCAAAACTGCGTTCATTTCTTCCGGAGTCATTGCCGGAGTGCTTTTTTCGAAAGCCGCTTTCATACCTGCAGTGATTGCGTCGATAGAAAAAGCAAACGATTCGCCTGCCAAGTTGCTTCCGATGTTAAATCCGATAGCGTAGCTAACCGAATCTGCTTTTGTTTTTGGTTCTTGTGCCATAATGTTTAAGCTAAACAATGTTGTTAATGTGATGATTAAAAGATTTTTTTTCATATTTTAAGGATTTTAGTTTTATATATTACTGTTTCATTTTTTGGATTTCGTCTTGATAAAATGCAATTAATCCACGCATTGGCGTTTCTTCAATTGCATGAACGGCGATATTTTTTCGTTGAGCTGATTTGCGGATTTCTTCTTCGAAATGAAAAGCTACGGAGCCCGTCATACTCAATGGTAACGAGGTTTCTTGATATTTTAGAATTTGTTTATCGAAAAATAAATCGAACGATTTTTGCAAAATATTTTGCACATAATCATTGTTTTTATGTTTTTTTAAAAACGGCACAAAAGATGCGAGGAAACGGTTTGGAAATGCTTGTTTATAAACAGCATCCATTGCTTTATGCAAACTTAAATCATACGTTTCCGAAAAATCTTTTTGTAAATTTTCGGGAAGGTCATTTGTAAAAAAATCATTGACTAAAATGCGCCCTAAAAAAGCACCGCTGCCTTCATCACCAAGCAAATAGCCTAAAGAAGGGATTGTGTCGGTGATTTTTTCTCCATCAAATGTGCAAGTTCCGGCGCCTGTACCGAGAATGCCGACCATTCCGGGTGTGTGCCCACAAAGTGCATAGGCTGCACCAAGCAAATCACTGTAAACGTCAATATCAGCCTGTCTGAAAAAATCGTCGAGAGCGCTCTGTATCACTTGTCCACGCATCGGCTGAAAACAACCCGATCCGAAGAAAAAAACCTTTTGAACTTGTTTTTGATCAAGAAAAGGATGTAGATCTTTTTGCAAAACTTCGGTAACCGTTGCTTGATCGACAAAAAAGGGATTCAGTCCGGCTGTTTGCACGAGTTTTTCTTCCCCCGATTTGTTAATCAGGGTCCAGTCTGTTTTTGTTGATCCGCTGTCGGCAATAATTATCATTCGTTTGACTATAAGAGTGCAAAGATACAAAAAAAATGTTAATGATTCCATTAAATCGAAAATTTAACAAATTTTTAACATTTGTTAAGAAATAATTTGGGGGGTCATCGCGTTTATATATGTAGAGATATTTTTACAAAATAAATATTAATGGTAATGACCAGATTAAATATCGTAGCAAAAACAACTTCAAAAGAATTCAATAACCTTGTAAACGCTAAAGAAGTTCGACAAAAAGTATTTCAACTGTACAGGGAAAAGTATGTTGGTACATCTGTAAGAAACCTTGATACCGGAATTGTAGTCAACTTTGACGGCATTGGAGCGAAAAAAACTGCACATGGAGGACTGATGTACGCGAAGAAGGCAAGTATAATTAATATTCTTGACAAAGTTATAAAACATGGGCATTTTATTGGGTTTGGATTTAGGAAACAATCCGACCAAGACAAAACTATGTTGGGCTATCTCAATTTTATATCAACTGTTGTTATTGATGAAAAAATTGTTAATGTGTATTTTTCGGTTAGATTAAAGAAAGACGGCACTTTTCACTATCATATTGAAACACAAAAATAAAAAAAAAGAGTTGAACTCAGGGCCATCTTTCAATAGCATTCAACTCCTTTTTTCTGTGAAAAATCACAATATTATAATGCAAAGGTACAACAAATTTTTATATTAACAAAACAACAACACAAAATGAAAAAAATCATTTTTTATATATTGATTTTGTACGGAAATCACTGTTTATTTTCTCAAAATGCGCGTTTAGGCGCTTCTGCGGAAGCGTTGTCGGGCGCGAGTTTATTTGTACAAGATGCGTTTGCGGTTGCAAATAATCCTGCAATGACGACTGAAATTAAAGCATTTGAAGGAGGATTAACTTCGAAACGCAAATTCCTATTAGCGCTTCCCGAACATGCGGTTGTTGCTGTATTGCCCTCCAAATACGGAGCTTTTGGCGGACAATATACTTACTTGGGGATGGATGATTATAATGAACAAAGCCTTTCTTTTTCTTACGCCAAGCAATTGTTTTCGGGATTTAATGCCGCATTGAAATTTGGCGGTTTATGGAATCATTTTACAGAAAATTACGCTTCAGGAATGGCTTTAAATATGGAAGCTGCGTTTACATTGCGTTTGAGAAAAGATTGTTTTTTGGCGGCGCACATTTTAAATCCGGTGCAAATGCATTCAACGGAAGTTGCTTTTGCGCAATTGCGTCCGCAAATACGGCTCGGAACCCAATATATATTGTCGGAGCAATTATGTATTTCCGCGGAAATAGGGGATGAGATAACGAAACCTTGGTGTGTTGCTGTTGGCGCAGAATATGAATGGAAAGAACGTTTTTTGTTGCGTTGCGGAATGTCGTCGTATCCGCTTTCCTATTCTGCCGGAATAGGCTGTGAAATCAATGCTTTCCGTGTGGATGTTGCTACGGTTTATACACAATATTTAGGTTTCACACCACAATTGAGTTTGGTGTTTTTTAATAAACATAAAAATAAGCAGTGATGATGTTTACTGTTGTTCTGTGTTGTTGTTCCCTGCTCTCAGCAAAGGATTCTGCCGATGTTTCGGATAAAGTGCTGGAATCTTATTTCGAAACGCGGCAGGAATCCGAGAGCGGAGAAGGGGAGGAGCTGGATATTAGCGAACTTGCAACGGAATTGCAAGGATTGGCTTATCGTCCGCTCAATTTGAATCGTGCAACGGAAGCCGATTTGCATCGCTTGGGGTTTTTAAACGATGCTCAAATTGAAAGTATTGTCCGCTATCGTTCGGATTACGGTAGCTTTACGGATATTTCCGAAATGCAATATGTTGCATTGTTGGATGAAAAAACGATTACTCGTTTACAACCTTTTGTCTGCATTGGAGATCCTCCGGATCCACCTATATACATGCGAGATGTTGTAAAATATGGGAAACAACAGATATTGATGCGCTATCAACAAGTGATGAGCCAACGGAAAGGTTATTTCACCGACACGAACGGAGCACGGCCCTACGCGGGTGGTGCACCGGCGTGGATGGCGCGTTATCAATTTAATTATAAAAATCGTATTCGTGCAGGATTTGCGATGGAGAAAGATGCCGGAGAAAAATCGATTGATATGTTTTCGGCTTATATTTCGCTACGTGATTTCAAACGGATAAAGCAAGTTGTTCTGGGCTCTTTTCAGTTGCAGTTTGGCCAGGGAACGGGTTTGTGGACAGGAATGACGTTTGATGCTTCGGTCGATGGAACAGGTTTTAATCGTGGAGCAGTTGGCATCAAACCTTTCGGATCTTGCACAGAGTACGGTTATTTAAGTGGTTTTGCAACAACATTGGAAATTACAAAACCGTTTGAACTTACCTTATTTTATTCATATCGAAAGATCGACGGGACGCCCGCAGAAACGGATGATTCGGGCAATGTTTTATCGGTTGCTTCTTTAAGCGAAAGCGGCTATCATCGAACGGAAACGGAATTAGCCAAGCGAAAAAATCTTGTTCAACAGCTTTATGGTGGTCATTTGAATTATCGATTAACACGCTGGGAGCTTGGATTGACGGCTATGCATAGCTGGTTGAGTGTGCCTGTTGTGCTTGAGAAAAAGCTATACAATCAATTTACGGAACCCCGAAGATACCAAACCCTGTTTGCGTCTGACTACCGGTATCTTGCCAAGGGGTTCCGTTTTTTTGGAGAAGTCAGTTTGTTGAATTCCGGCGCATGGTCGACCGTTCAAGGTATTTCTTTGGTGCCGCATAAGCAGCTTTCGTTGCAGGCAAAGTACAGTTTTGCAACTGTGGATTTTAATCATCCGCTGGCCGGAAATTCAAGCGGACATCAATTATCCGTGGCTGTACAGTTTGCAATATCATCGAAAACAACTTTGTGGGCGATGAGTAATTTGATTCGCAAGCCTTGGCTTTCTTATCGATTGGATGCTCCATCGTATGCAAATTCGCAGCAGCTGCGGTTGAATTATCGTTTGTCGTCACGATGTAATTTATATGCAGTTTGGCGCGTTCAGAAATCCATGTTGAATGCAGCAGAGGCAGAAACAATGCATATTATTGATGATAATACAAAGCACAATCTACGATTTCATATCGAAAATAAATTTGGAAACTGGACATTGAAAAACCGGTTAGAATGGAACGGATATATTCGCGGAAGCGAGCAAACAAAAGGCTTTATGATTTATCAAGACGTGATTTATCAGTTTGAAAAAATGCCGTTATCAATAAATTTACGATATGCATTATTCAAAACCGATAATTATGATAATCGGATTTATGCTTATGAATCGGATGTGTTGTATTGCCTTACATCCGTGGCTTATTACGATGAGGGGAGCCGGTTTTATCTGTTGTTAAAATACGATTTCAATCGGACATTATCCTTGTGGTTGCGCTTTTCCGATATGTATTTTGCCAATAAACAGACTGTCGGCAGTGGGAACGACGAAATTCAGGGACCGCATAAGCCGGAAATAAAAATGGAGATGAGAGTGAAATTTTAAGATTGTTCAACTATTTCCATTTTGGAAACAATTGAACAAGTGAATTAAAAAAAAGAATAATTGTTTATGGGTGATTTAGCAAAAAACTATGTATTAGAAATCAAACAGATTCTATCGCAAGCACGTCAAAAGGCTTACACCGCGATCAATTTTGCGATGGTTGAAGCTTATTGGAAAATTGGGAAACGAATTGTGGAAGAGGAACAAAAAGGGGAAAGGCGTGCGCGATATGGAGAATTATTGATCCAAGAGTTATCGAAAGAATTAATAGCTGAATTTGGGAAAGGATTTTCGGGACGAAGTATTCGACAATATCGACAGTTTTATCAATTATTTCCTGATTTTGAAATTTGGCGAGCACTGCTCGCCAAATTAAATTGGACTCATATTCAGCGGATATTAAGAGTTTCAGACTCTAATGCTCGAACATATTACCTAAAGGAGGCCGCAAATAACATGTGGAGTTCACGAATATTGGATCGGAATATTTCAACGCTTTATTATGAACGTCTTTTAGCTTCTCAAGTTGAAGTGCCCGTGGAAGATACAAAGGATGATAAATTCGATTTTATTAAAAATCCAATGGTTTTGGAATTTTTGAATTTGCCAGATAATATGGGATGTACAGAAGCTACTTTTGAACAAGCACTTTTGGATAATATTCAAAAATTTCTGCTCGAACTTGGTAAAGGTTTTGCTTTTGTGGCAAGACAGCAATTGATTAGAACCGAAACATCAGATTTTTATATTGATCTTGTCTTTTACAATTATATTTTGAAATGTTTTGTGTTAATTGATTTGAAAATCGATAAAATGACACATCAAGATATAGGGCAATTGGATATGTATGTGCGAATGTATGATGATTTGAAAAAACAATCAAATGACCATACAACTATTGGTATCTTGCTTTGCACGGAAACAGATCAAGCGATCGCAAAGTATTCTGTGTTAAATGAAAGCCGACAGCTCTTCGCTACAAAATACATGCCATATCTTCCGACAGAAGAGGAGTTGCGTGCCGAAATTGAACGAGGGAAACAGATATTCAAATTGCAGTCGGGCAACAAAGAAGAATCAGAACTGCTTTAGAAATCGTATCCAAACCGTTTCAATTGTGTATCGTCGTTGCGCCAGTCTTTTTGTACTTTGACAAAAATTTCGAGAAAAACTTTCTTTCCTAAGAAACGTTCAATGCTGCGGCGTGCTTCGGTACCCACGCGTTTAAGCGCTTTGCCACCGGCGCCAATCAGAATGCCTTTTTGAGATTCGCGTTCTACGTAAATTACCGCGCGCATTTTATCGAGTGTATCGCCTTCTTGATATTCTTCTATTGCAATCTCGACCGAATAAGGAATTTCTTTTTTGTAGTAAGTGAGAATTTTTTCGCGGATGATTTCCGATACGAAAAAACGCACATTGCGATCCGAGATTTCATCTTTCGGATAATACGGCGGAGCTTCGGGCAAGGCTTCCAGAATCATATTCAAAACGCCGTCGACATTGAATTTGTGCAAGGCCGAAACCGGTAAAATCCGGGCTTCCGGCATGGTTTCTTTCCAGTAATCAATTTTTGTCGCAATTTCTTCTTGGTTGGATAAGTCGATTTTATTGATTAAAAGAATAATCGGTTTTTCCGTTTTTCGAACTTTTTCAATGATTTCTGTTTGCTTGAAATCTTCTCCAATTGGGGAAATTAATACAAATACATCTGCATCCGAAATGGCGCCGTTGACCGCCGACAGCATCGCCTCTTGCAGTTTGTAATGCGGATTGACAATTCCCGGAGTATCCGAAAAAACAATTTGATAATCGTCGTCGTTTAAAATTCCCAAAATACGATGACGCGTGGTTTGCGCTTTTGGCGAAATAATCGACAATTGCTCGCCGATTAAAGCGTTCATCAAAGTTGATTTTCCGGCATTAGGATTGCCGATGATATTTACAAATCCGGATTTGTGCATGATTATTTTTTTACTCCGTTTAAAGGATGCGTGTTGGTCCAGTATTTCAGATAGTCCGGAATTTGTTCAACGCCGATGCGGCGTGCAATCACATTTTTATTTTCATCTAAAACAAAAACCGTTGGAGTGCTAACAATATCATATAGATCTTTCCAGTCGGTGCGAGTTGCTTTGTAGCCATATAAGCTAATCCACGGATGTTCGTTATCACGAATATATTTTTTCCATTTAGCAATGTCCGAATCCATACAAATTGCGAAAACTTCAAAATTCAATTCTTTGCCGAACTGTTCGTATTCCGTTTTCAATTTCGGAAGTTCTTTTTGGCAGTGACCGCAGCTGGGTTCCCAGAAAATAATAACGGTATAACGGCGTTTGCCGGAATAAATGGAGACAATGTTTTCATGAGGTTGATCCACCGTTGTATCGACAAAATATACTTCCGGAAATTTTGCGCCAAGCATGGTTGGTTTAATGCGGTTGACTTGTTTTTGGAAATTCTCCTTGATGGCCGGAGAAATCCAGTCGGCGTCGCCGGAGAGATAATACTTTTCGGCTAATCTAACCCAAACAACATCGTGTCCCATCACTTCCGAAGAACCGTATTTATTGGATAAAGTGCTCAGTAAATATTGAAAGGTCGGTTTGTTCCCTCTTGCACGCTCAATAATATCCACAATTGCAACATATAAAGAATCCGGAAACGGAGGAATCATTTTATCCAGATAATAATTGAAACGTTGACCATCATCAAAAGTAGAAGTATAAACCAAGCGCGGATCTTGAAAATCGATATTATCGAAATAATGATTACGAAAATATTCGTATCGCCATTGATTTTTTTGAACAGAATCCGTAATCAATGCAGGAGCTTCCGGTACATCTACTTGTTTTGAAAGGCGCATAATTGCGGATACTAAATTGTCCGGATGTTGAGATAAAAATGAGTCATTCAAATTTTCAAATTGCAAACGCAGGCTTTCTAATTGAGCATACATTGCAGCTCTTCCGGTAGTATCGTCGCCTTTGGCTTTAATCTGTTCGCCGATTTTTTCGCCTTCTTGCACCAATTTTCCGCGTTGTGAATAACTGTCGAACATCAATTGATTTTCTTCACTTCCCTTGATAATATAGCCTTCGTAAGGGTTTTTCACATCCAAATCGATGGAAAAGGAAGGTTCTTTATCAATGATTAAATCGGTAATTAAATTATTGGTTTGAGAGTAGATGAAAAACATTCCTCGATGAGGTTGAGAATCGCGTGTAAAAACGAAGTTCCCTTTTTTGTCTTTAATTGCTGTATCTAAGCGGTACTTGGTTGTTCCGAAATAATAGCCCAACTGCAATACGTTCAAACTGTCGGGATAATTCCGGAGTTTAACGGTGATGTTCATTTTCTGTGGTTTCTGAGCCGGTGTGCCTTTTTGTGCAAACATGCTAAAACCAATGGCGAATAAGAATAAAAAAGTGACTAATCTTTTCATAACTTTACTAAAAAATTGAATACGCAAAGATACGAAAAAAAACTGAAAAATTATATTTTAATTATTTAAAAAATTACGCGGTGACACTGCGTGTATCTTCGCCTTTGGCGAAGGTTTTATCGCAGATTTACGGAGATGACGCAGATTTCGCGGAAGCTGCAGAAAGATTTTATTAGGATTTGCTACAAAGCAAGAATACGACATCGGCGTTCGATAATATCCCGTTAGGGATCAAACATCGGTAGGTAAATGTTCCAAATACCCCGTAGAGGTAAAATATCGGAACCGAAAGCACCCCACACCACACCATGAAAAAGTATGTGGGGATTTCGCTTTCGGACGCCCATTGCTGTGCGTGCAGGCCGGTTGCTGTTTTAAGTTTAAGAAAATCTGTGAGGAGATTCTAAACTTAATTATCTTGGATACAACGGACAGAAAAACCATAAGACCGAGCATAATAATCACCTCCCCGCCACTCTTGATTAAAACTTGATGAATTAAAATAACGGATCCATGCTTGTGATGACGAATATGCTGTGGAAGTCCAAAAAGTAGCAATGTAGCCTCGTCCATAAAATATAGAACCATCTCCCCAACGGTAGCCGGAAGCTAATATCGAAAAACCTGTAGCTTGCTTGATTCCGAAATTAAAGCCTGATGACATCAATGTATTAAGACCATTCGTTCCTACGTACCCTACTTTTGTATTATGATCCTTAGCCCCTATTTCCACAGAGTTTAATAACTCGCCCCACTCGTTGTCAGAAGGAAGATGCCAGCCTGGAGGGCAAATACCACGACTACATATAGATGGAGGGAGTCCTGAGATACCACTCGTATACATTTGCAAGGCGGCAGGTTCTGACCATGTACCTATTCCATCTATTGATACAGCTGCTTCCCATGTATATAATGCCCCCATGATTGAACATTCGGAGAGTGTGGAGGAGGTAGCTTTATCAATTGGACCTGGACACCAAAAATCTCCAATACCAAAAATCCCGTTACCTCTTATTGTTGATGCTTGATTAGAAGATGATTGAAAAATCAATCCCTTTTGATAATTTAAGTTCTCTCGCATCCACCATCTACCGTCGGCCATTTTGATGATTTCATACGTTTTAGCAGGCGTTTCACGGGTGTCGGTCATCGTTTTTATTGTACCGATAGCTTCACCGCCGGCAATGGTATTGGGAACCGGAGTTTCAAGATTGCCGGCCGTATTTAAGTCTTTTAACGTAAAACTTACTTGTGCCGTGTCTTTACAATAGGCAGAATTTGTGGCAACAACGGAAACGGTAAAGGTGTTATTATCTGCCGGATTAGAAATCGTAAAGGAAACTTGCGGAGAAGCTGCACCGTTATTGGCAATAGAAACTATTGGAGCCGTCGGTGTATTGAAATTGGTGACAGCAATGACATACGTCCAATTACCCGTGGTAGATGGAACAGAAAGATTGTATTTTCTTGTTTTCGAATTGGATTTAAATCCAATCTCATTCCAAA
>JAVBNF010000040.1:0-24914 GCA_031551725.1 Bacteroidales bacterium | reverse complement strand
TCTTATAACAGCCACCAATCCGATATATTGCGGACAATTATCCGAAACACATGTTTTCACACTCAAAGAAGTACCTGTTTTAACTACAATTGCCGGCAATGAAGCTGTTGGTGCTATCAAAACAATGACGGATGTTCGCGATTGCAAGGTGTATTCCACTATCAAAATGGCCGATGGAAAATGGTGGATGCGGGAGAACCTAAATTATCAAGCAGGATTGACATTTCAGCCAGATGCCACCAAGCCAGTTACTGTAAACGGAACTGGGATTTCAGCTATAGGTAGTTTTTGGTGTCCGGGAGCCGATCAAGCAACATCTTCAACTTTAAGTATGTGTGATACTTGGGGGGCTTTGTATACATGGGAATGCATAATGTCTAAAGATGGTGTAGGTGCTTGGGTTGAACCAATTGCCTCTAAGATGTACGCACAAACAGCAACTGGGAATCCGGCTTCAGTTGAAGGTCGGGGAATTTGTCCGCCGGGGTGGCATGTTCCTTCAGATAAAGAATGGGGAGACATGTTAAATGCAGTTGAAACAGGAACCAAGAATCATAATTCAGCTTATGGTTGGATAGGAACAAATGCGGGAACAATTTTGAAAGCCTCTGGATTTGCAACTGGCACGAAACAAAGTTCTGGTTTTTCGATATTAGCAGCAGGTTCTCGCAATAATCTTGGTACAGACTTCCTCAATCGGGGAGGTCGAGGAACGATGGCAGCATCCACATGTATAAGCGAAATACATGCATGGAGAAGAGCAGCAGATATTTCTATACCAACTATAACCAGAAGTGAGTATACACGAAGCGCCGGAACTTCACTACGTTGCATAATGGATTAAAATAAAGGCGCGAGCCGCTTATTCATTCTTTTGAGAAACGTTGGTCGGTTTTCCGTAGAGACGCAA
The DNA here is from genome assembly GCA_031551725.1 of Bacteroidales bacterium. Lineage (GTDB taxonomy): Bacteria > Bacteroidota > Bacteroidia > Bacteroidales > P3 > JAVBNF01. Next base: position 24,004 of record JAVBNF010000040.1, on the reverse strand, counting down.
TGCATTGCGTCTCTACGTTTTTTATCATAAAATCAATTTATTAACAAAAGTTATCCACATTCACCATTTACCATTCACAATTCACAATTTTTTTCGTATATTTGCAGATTAGTTCGGGCGTTTGTGCCCTTTGCTATTTTGAATATATAATCGTTTGAAAATAAAATGGGTAAAGTAATCGCTGTTGTTAATCAAAAAGGAGGGGTAGGAAAGACCACGTCGTCTATCAACTTGGCTGCGGCCTTAGCTATCTTGGAAAAACGCACTTTGCTTTTGGATGCTGATCCACAGGCAAATGCAACTTCAGGTGTCGGGTTTCCTCCGCAAAATATCACATCAAGCATCTACGAATGTATGATTGATAATTTGGATCCTCAAGAAATCATTCTGAAAACCACAACCCCGAATTTAGATTTAATCCCCTCGCATATCGATTTGGTTGGTGCTGAATTAGAACTTGTTAAAGTCCCCAATCGTGAGAAAGTGATGCGCCGTGCGCTTGACAAAATCCGCGACAACTACGATTTTATCATTATTGATTGTTCTCCATCTTTGGGATTGATAACCTTGAATGCCCTTGCTGCTTCCGACTCTGTAATTATTCCCGTTCAATGTGAATATTTCGCTTTGGAAGGCTTAGGCAAATTGCTGAATACGATTAAGATTGTTCAATCGCATTTCAATGAACAGCTTGAAATTGAAGGTATTTTGATGACCATGTACGACGGCCGTCTTCGTTTATCCAAGCAAGTGGTGGAAGAAGTTAGAAGTCACTTTCAACAAATTGTTTTCGACACACTTATCTATCGAAATGTAAAATTAAGTGAAGCACCGAGTTTTGGCGAAACGATTTTCTCACACGATCTTGCCGGAAATGGAGCATCCAACTATTTAAACCTTGCAAGAGAAATTTTGCAAAAAAACGATTTAACACAAATTAAGAACGCTGATAAAGAAGTAAAATATGAGTAATCCGAAAAAAAAAGGCGGCTTGGGAACAGGCTTGGACGCGCTGTTTGGCGTTCAAGGCGCTGCATCTGTTGTTGATATTGAATTGAATGCTGCCAAAGGACTTGTTACAGACACTACCACATTACCTTTAGAGGATATAGAACCGAACCCTGAACAACCGCGCCGAGATTTCGACCAAGCCAAACTCGATGAGCTGGCCGCGTCAATCAAGGCGCAGGGGGTGGTTACGCCGATTATCGTTCGCAAATTCGGAAGGAAATACCAGATTATTGCCGGCGAACGTCGTTATCGCGCTTCAAAATTGTTAGGATTAAAAGACATTCCCGTTCGTATTATCACCGTTTCCGATGAAGTGGCGCAAGAAATTGCATTGATTGAAAACGTTCAACGCGAGGATTTAAATCCAATTGAAATTGCATTGTCTTATCAAAAATTGATCGACATTTGCAAACTTACGCACGAAACCATTAGCGAACGCGTAGGGAAAAACCGTTCAACCATCACAAATTATTTGCGTTTGTTGAATTTACCGGAAGAAGTACAATTGGCTTTGCGCGACAATCAAATATCGATGGGCCACGCACGAGCTATCATTGGCCTAAAAGATGAAGCCCTTCAAAAGAAAGCTGTAAAACGAATTATTACTGAAGGCTTGTCAGTTCGTCAGGTTGAAGGTCTTGCCCGCGATAAAGACATTGCAACAGCACTTCCTACTGCTAAAAAAGAAAAAAATCATTTGCCTGAAAATTTTGAGAAACACAAACAACATCTTGCAAATATGTTGTCTGCGAAAGTCGATTTTCAAGTGAAAGACAATAAAGGCAAGCTGATTATCCATTTTAATTCGGATAAAGATTTGGATAATATTTTATCTAAAATCCGATAAGTAGCGCTTTTATAGAAATGAAAAAAACGCTTTGCTTGATTAGCATCTGCTTTTTATGGCTCGGAATTTCGATTCCAAATTTGCTTTTTGCGCAAAACGAAATGTTTGTGAACGACACCTTGATTGAAACGCCTAAAGTAACAACAACGGTAGATAATTCCACGAAAGTGGATATGAAAATTGCTCCCGAAAAATCAAAAAATCCGACTAAAGCAGCCTTGCTTTCGACATTCATTCCCGGTGCAGGACAAATTTACAATGGTCAATGGTGGAAAGTACCGATTATTTATGGTGGAGCCGCCGTAAGTTTATATTTTTGTAAACAAAACCAAAAGGATTGGAAATATTATGATAAAGAAGTTATCGCCCGTGTAAATAATGACAGTGCGAATTTCGACCCTAAATTATCGCAATATTCGCTTCAATCCGTTAAAAATGCTCGCGATTATTATCGAAGAAATACTGAATTGACGGTCATTATTACTGCTGCTATTTACCTGCTTAATATCGTGGATGCAACCGTTTTTGCACATTTATATTCGTTTGATGTCAGCGATCGTTTGACGATGCAAGTGAAGCCGTACATGCGCACGGACTTCGGATATTACACGCAGAAAAATAACGCCTTTCCAATGTCTGGCGGATTGCGGATTTCTCTTACTTTAAAGTGATTTGATTATGAACATTGCATTGATCGGTTACGGAAAAATGGGCAAAGAGATTGAAAAAATCTGTTTGCAACGCAATCATAAAATTGTCGCTATTATTGACAAAGAAGAAGATTGGAAGCAAAAAGCTGACGATTTGAAAAATGCGCAAGTCGCTATTGAGTTTACGATGCCGTCATCTGCACCACAAAATATATACAGTTGCTTCGATTTGAATTTGCCCGTCGTTGTTGGTACTACCGGTTGGTATGGTAATTTTCCCGAAATTAAAAAGTATTGCGAAGAACATCAAAAAACATTGTTTTATGCTTCTAATTATAGCATTGGCGTAAATATTCTTTTTCAAATCAACCGCAAACTGGCGGAATTGATGAATAAACAAGAGCAATACGACGTATCATTGAGCGAAACACATCATTTGCAAAAGCTGGACAAACCCAGTGGAACAGCATTAACCTTGACGGAAGACATTTTGGATATTATTGATAGGAAAACCAAATGGGAATTGGATGTGCCATCTGCCAATGAAATCATTGGAGTAGAGGCTTTGCGCGAAGCCGATGTGTTTGGCATCCACAGCGTAACTTATACATCGGATGAAGATACTTTAAGCATCCGCCACCAAGCAAAGAATCGCGTTGGATTTGCAAAAGGGGCGGTACTTGCTGCCGAATTTGTACACAACCGCAAAGGTTGTTTTAATATGAAGGATTTAATTGGATAGCTCTTTATTTCGCCGTTGGCGAAAAGGGAAATAAAATTTCGCTAATTTCGCAGATACCGCAGTTTTTTCGTCGCTTTGCTTTAGCTGCGGATGATAAAAAAGCCTAACAAGAGTTATGAATCCTGTTAGGCTTTTTCTTTTATTTTTGAAAAAAACTATTTTTGTTCTTTATCATCAATCTTTGGTTTTGGAGCAGGATTTGATTTGGCAATACTATCGCGCATTTCCGTATCAGCTTTGATGTTTTGGAATTTGTAATAATCCATAATACCCAAATTCCCTTCGCGGAAAGCAGCTGCCATTGCCAATGGAATTTCGGCTTCGGCTTCGATTACTTTTGCGCGTGCGTCCTGTGCTTTGGCTTTCATTTCTTGTTCTGAAGCAACAGCCATGGCACGACGTTCTTCGGCTTTGGCCTGTGCAATATTTTTATCCGCATGTGCTTGATCCATTTGTAGCTGCGCACCAATATTTTTACCAACGTCAATATCGGCAATATCAATTGATAAAATTTCAAATGCAGTACCGGAATCCAAACCTTTTCCCAAAACTACTTTTGAAATAGAATCCGGATTTTCCAATACTTGTTTGTGGCTTTGTGCCGATCCGATCGAAGTTACAATTCCTTCACCAACACGCGCCAACACGGTTTCTTCACCGGCGCCGCCCACCAACTGCTTGATGTTGGTACGAACAGTTACACGCGCTTTCGCAATTAACTGAATACCGTCTTTTGCAACAGCAGCAACGGGAGGTGTGTTGATGACTTTTGGATTTACCGACATTTGAACGGCTTCAAACACGTCACGACCGGCCAAATCAATAGCGGTTGCTGTTTTAAAATCCAAATTCATATTCGCTTTATCGGCCGAAATTAAGGCTTTTACGACTGAGCTTAGGCGCCCACCTGCCAAGAAATGGGCTTCCATTTCATTGCGATTTAAGTCAAGTCCGGCTTTTTTACCGGCAATTAAATTGGAAACAATTACTTGCGGCGGCACTTTTCTCCAACGCATCAAGATTAACTGCAACAGTGAAATCCGTACGCCGGACACCAATGCTGTAAACCATAATCCCACCGGAATAAAATATAATAATAACCAGAGGGCGAAAATTGAACCGAAAATAATTCCGATTGTCATACCTATTTGTGCTTCCATTTTTAAGAATTTTCTTCTTTAATAACTAAAATTTTACTTCCTTCGATTTTGATGACTTTAATTTTCGTATTTTCATCAATAAAATCTTTGAGCGATTGTACTTCATAATATTCTGTCCCGAAAATAGCAGTTCCGCCGGGCGCAAGGCGCGAAAGGGTTATTCCAATACTTCCCACAGCGATTGTGTCCTTTTCAACCACATTTACCTTGCTTTCAATTTCCGTTTCCAATGTAAATATTTTCCAAAAATTGGATGGAACAAGCCAAATGAGCAAGCAGATAACAATAATACTTATAATGATGATCCAAATCATTTTTACGAATTATTTGATGTTGATTGAAACCCGTTTCGAATTTTTGTAAGTCGAAACAAAGCAGTGATTTCCAATAATTTTCTTGACATCGTTGCGCAAAGCATCAGCGGCTTTGAAACTTCCCATATCCGGGGTATGATAACGGTAATAGCCGTCGCTTCCTTTAGCTTCTTCGATTTTTAAATCGGGCATCTTTTTAAATAATTCAGGGAACAATGAATATACATCCAACGGTCCTTTCGCAGCAGCAATTTGCACGCGGTATTCCACATCATTACTTGGCTTTGCAACAGATGTTGCAATTTCTTCATCTGTAGTTGTATCTTCAATAAGTACGGGGGTTGTCATGGTAGAAGGTGCGGCTAAAACGGGCTCGCTGCTGCTGCTTTTTCCACCAAGCGTATCTGCTTCACTTTTTAAATTTTCATATGGAGAACGATCAACATATTTTTCAACAACACGTTGAATATAAACGGTATCGTGAACAATAATTGTTTTAGGCTCCGGTAATGGCTGTGCTTTCGGAATAGCGCGATAAGCATTAGGAACAGCATTCGGTTGAATTGGATACATGGCTTCCGGCGTTTTATTAAATGCATATACACTGTTCGTGCTCACATCACCGCCGCGGTTTGAAATCCAAAAACCACTCATCGTGTTATTGCTCGTTACAAAACCATAATCGTCGCCTCCACTGTTGATTGGCGCTTTTAAGTTTGTTGGTTGACTAAAATCGACAGCATCCAAATTCACATCTTTATTTAATTTCAAGGGTTTTCCGTTTTGACCAAGGATATGGCTGTAATAAACATCTAATCCCCCCATGCCGCTATTGCGTTCTGCAGAGAAAAAGAGAATAGAATCGTTGGCAATAAACGGAGTGCTTTCAATACGATCGGTATTGATAATAATTCCCAGTGGTTTGGGATCCGACCACTTAGCTTCAGTAATATGTTTGCTAATATACAGATCGGGACCTTGACCTTTATCCATCACAAAAATCATAACTTGTCCGTCTGAAGACAGGGTGGGGGCGTAGATATTATAGCTGTCGTTATGAAAAGACAAGTTTTGCGGTTTAGACAATTTACCATTTCTTGCCGACAAAATTTTATATTGGTAAATGTTGCAAGTTTTGGCATACGGATTGGTCTTGCTGGAACGATGCTGTGCAATATAGCAATAATTGCCTTTTTTATCGTAGGCAAATTGCAAATCTTTGATGGTTCCTGTCGAACGAATAAACGGCAAAACCGGAGGGATTTCTCCCAGCGTTCCGGTTTCCGCATTGTATTGAGGCGAAGAGAAATAGAATTGGTTTTTACCTTCTTTACAGCCTCCAAAAAGTTTCTTTTTAGCACGTGAAGAAGTAATAACGATTGTGCCTTCATAGAAACCTACTGCGGTTTCATTATATTCGGAATTCAAATTTTCAGGTTTGAAAATCGAATCATCGACTCCAATCGTGTTATTCATCGAAAACTCTGCTGCTGCCGCACCAATCACAGCATCCTTATTGTCTGGCTCATTTGCCACCACTTGTTGGTAGAATGATAATGCTTTTGCATATTGTCCGGTTTTCATATATACTTTTGCACTTCCGAGTAATGCATCAGACTTTTTATAACCTTTATCCATACCATTTTTGTAAGCCTCAACTGCTTTTCTGTTTTGATTTAAAAAATTGTAGCAATGGCCTAACTGCACATAAGCCGCAGGTACATCAAATCCGACAGGCTTTCCCGATTTTGCAGTTTTTAGCATACCTTCGTAAATTTTTGCTGCCTCGGCATAATTTTTCTCTTCGTACAAAGTATTTGCTTTTTGAATGTTGTTTGCCGAAAACACACTCAATTGCATCAATACAGCGCCGAGTAAAATAAAAATTTTCTTCATAATTTTGTTTATTGTGGGCCTACATGGCCAGTTTTATAATCTCTATCATTTTGTCAATATAATGAAATTTCAGCCCTTCAATATATTCGGATGGAATTTCATCTATCTGACGTTTATTTTCTTTACATAATACAATATCGGTAATATTCGCACGTTTGGCTGCCAATATTTTCTCACGGATACCACCCACTGGCAATACTTTTCCACGCAATGTAATCTCTCCGCTCATCGCAACCGAGGCTTTGATCGGACGTTTGGTGTATGCCGAAGCTAATGCTGCAAACATGGCAATTCCTGCCGATGGACCGTCTTTCGGAGTCGCTCCTGCAGGAACGTGGATATGGATATTTTGCGTTTCAAAAGCCTCTTTTTTGATTTTCAAAACATCGGCATGCGCTTTCAAATATTCAAAAGCCAAGGTCGCAGATTCTTTCATCACCTCGCCCAAGTTGCCGGTGAGCGTGAGCATCCCTTTGCCCTGACTCAAACTTGTTTCGATAAATAAAATTTCGCCGCCTACCGGTGTCCACGCCAATCCGGTTGCAACGCCAATCATATTTTCTTTCAGTTGAGAAGACGAGTCGAAAATAGGTGCGCCTAAAACATTAATTAAATCTTTCGATGTGAGTTTTTTGTTATAACCTTCGTTATCGGCAATCATGCGGGCACGACTGCGAACGACTTTGGCAATTTGTTTCTCCAATTGGCGAACACCCGATTCGCGTGTGTAATTTTGAATAAGCTGAATTGTAATTTCTTTTGGAAAACACAATTGCTTTTCAATCATTCCGTGCTCTTTCAGCTGTTTTGGAATTAAATGTTTTTCAGCAATGGCTGTCTTTTCTTCCAAAATATAACCGGGCACTTCTATTACTTCCATACGATCGAGCAGGGCAGGAGGTATGGTATTTAGATTATTTGCTGTGGCGATAAACAACACTTTCGACAAATCGAAATCGTAATTCAAATAATTATCGTGAAAAGCAGTATTTTGTTCGGGATCTAAAACTTCCAAAAGAGCAGCCGACGGATCGCCGCTAACGTTCATGCCTAAAACTTTATCAATTTCATCGAGTACGAAAACAGGATTTGCGCTTTCTGCTTTTTTCAAATTTTGGATAATTCGTCCGGGCATCGCTCCGATATAAGTGCGGCGGTGGCCACGAATTTCCGATTCATCGCGCAATCCGCCCAACGAAATACGTACATATTTACGTCCGAGTGCTGTGGCAATGGACTTTCCAAGTGATGTTTTTCCAACACCCGGAGGGCCGGCCAAGCAAAGAATCGGCGCTTTCAAATCGCCTTTTAACTTCAATACTGCCAAGTGTTCCAAAATACGTTCTTTCACTTTTTCCAACCCGAAATGATCTTCATTCAGTACGGATTGAGCATGTTTGATATTGAAATTATCTTCCGTATATTGGCCCCAAGGCAATTCGATAAACGTTTCTAAATAATTAAATTGCGTGGAATAATCGGGCGAATGGTAATTCACACGACGGAGTTTTTGCAATTCTTTATTAAAATAATCGGCCGTTTCGGCAGACCATTTCTTTGTTTTTGCTCGTTCTTCAAGCTCTTTAATATCCGCTTCGCCAGGCTCTCCTCCTAATTCTTCCTGAATCGTTTTCAGTTGTTGATTAAGGAAAAAGTCGCGCTGTTGCTTATTAATATCGGAATTAACTTTTTCTTGAATTTGCGTTTTTATTTCTAAAAGTTTTGATTCCTCCGTGAGTACTTCCAACAAATACGTGGCCTTTTCAATAAAATCTTCTGTTTCCAGAATGCGTTGTTTCTTGGTAGTATCAAAACTTAAAATAGAAGAAACAAGGTTGATAAAAAAGCGTGGATTATCGGCTGTACGAAAAATCAAATCGCCTTCATTGCCGAATTGTTGTTTCGATGAACGAAAAATTTCGGAAGCAATATCGGTTAAGGAAGAAAATAAGGCCTTGAAATTATCGTCCTGTTCCGGCATTTTTGCCGAGGGAATGGGGTTGACTCGGGCTGTTAAGTATGGTTCTTCTTGAACAATTTGTTGGATCGAAAAAGGTTGAATTCCTTGAATTAAAATTGTTACAGAAGAATCCGGCATCGGAAAAATCTTCAAAATGCGTGCCAACGTTCCAACGTTGTACAAATCCTTTTCGCCGGGATTATCCTGTTCTTTGTTGCGTTGAGCAACAACACCAATGTATTTGTTTTGTTCGTGTGCTTCTTTAACCAGTTTCATGGTTTTCTCGCGTCCGATGGTAACAGGATGAAGTACACCCGGAAACAAAACATTGTCTCGAAGCGGCAAAATGGGAATATCCGAATTCAGCTTTTCCAAATCCGGAAGTGCTTCCTCCATATCGGAACTAAATGGGATGTATTCCATTTCAGGATCAAGAAAATTCGATAATCTCAAGATATCTTTCATATAATCTTATTATCGACGGTTTTTTGCAGTTGTATTAAACACATGTTTCATGATGCTTTCTTCATTGGCATCAAATTCACGATCACGACGTGCATAAACACGTTTGGCCGTATCCACAAATTTATTGAAATCGTATTGTTTTCCACCCCATGTAAAGGAGGGAATAAAATTTCTTAAAAATCCGCTTCCAAAAGCATTCGTCCCAACACCAATCACCGTGCCGGTGTTCAATGTGGTTTGAATGGCGGTTTTGGAATGGTCGCCCATAAACAATCCGCAGAATTGTTGGCCGGTAGCAATAAACGTATCCCACGTATAATTCCAGATTTTCACTTCGTCGTAAGTGTTTTTCAGGTTCGAACTCGTTGTTCCTGCGCCCATGTTGCACCATTCGCCGATAACGGAATTTCCTAAGAATCCATCGTGTGCTTTGTTCGAATAAGCTGTAAAAATAACATTATTCAACTCGCCGCCAACTTTTGAGTATGGACCAATCGTAGTTGCACCATAAATTTTCGTACCGAGTTTTACTGCAGCGTGATCACAAAGTGCAAAAGGCCCGCGAATACAGCTACCTTCCATAATTTCGGCATCTTTTCCGATGTAAATCGGACCGGTATTGGTGTTTAAGATAGCGCCTTCAATTACAGCACCTTCTTCAATAAATAATCCACCTTTGCCTATTAATTGGTTGGAATCGCTGAGCGGTGCCGATTTTCTTCCGGCTGTAAGTTGTTCAAAGTCGGAGCGGAGCACAGCATCATTCAATACATACAAATCCCAAAGGAAATTTACTTTCAGCACTTCACCGGAATATTCGATTTGCTCCATATCTTCGGGCGCGGTGTCGCTTTCTGAATTGTAATAAGCAATCATTGTTTCGTTATGCACAAGCGCTTGATTTGCTTTCAGTGCTTTGATTTGTTTGGCCAAATCGGGGTTAGGAATAATTGAACCGTCAATCAAAACATTGTGCTCTTCACGCTTGAGCGGAAATTTCACGCTCAAATATTCTTCTGTGAGGGTGGAGGTTGAAGTTTGCAAGGCACTTTCCCATTTCTCGCGAATCGTTGTAATACCAACACGCAATTCGGCAATAGGGCGTGTAAACGTAAGCGGTTGTAGGTTTGTTCTGGTTGTGGAGTCGTCAAACAATATAAAATTCATGGGTCTAAGAATTAAACGTATTAATAAAAAACAAAAATACGCATTTTTTCTGATTAATCCAAAAAAAAACGAGTGCTTTTTCAAGCACTCGTTTTATAGAACGGCATCACTGACGCTTATTTTTTAGCGTCAATATGTTTTTTGTATTTGTTCATGAACTTGTCTACACGACCTGCAGTATCCACCAATTTCACTTTACCGGTAAAGAACGGGTGCGACATGTTCGAGATTTCCAATTTATACAAAGGATACTCGTTGCCATCTTCCCATTTAACGGTTTCACGGGTCTGAACGCAAGATTTGCACAAAAACGAATAATCGTTCGACATATCTTTAAATACAACCAATCTGTAGCTATCAGGATGAATATCTTTTCTCATATCTAAATATCTTTTTCTTTTTAGGACTGCAAAGGTACGTATTATTTTTGAAATCACCAAATTTTTTGGAAAATATTTTTGTAAAAAATTTATTTGAAACAAATTAGTTTCTTTTTCGATACACCTTTTTCAACCACAACGGCAACACAATCGAACCGATAATCAAATAAGGGTAATAGCTGAATAAGCGCCACAAGAAGGCTAATCCAGGTGCTAATCCATCGGGGATATATTCGCCTAAAAAGAGCGGAAAACTGTATTCGGCCAAGCCGCTTCCGCCGGGTGTCGGGCTAATTAACAATACTACCCACATTACCAATTGACGGGCAAAAACCATTAAGTTATCGTGGTTGGGACTAACAGCCATAATCAAAAAATTAACCACCGTGAAACGTGCCAACCAGGAAAATACGGTGGAGCCAAAGGCTTTTATCCAGAACATCAGCGAACGGCCTTTCATTTCAACGGAAGTTGTAATAAGATCGTCGCCAAAAGTATCGATGTGATGTTGCCAGCGTTTTAAAAATCCGAACGAAAACAAGCGGTGCAAGATGCTTTTAAACCAATGGGGCTTTACAAAAACACCAAAAATGATACTTAGTGTGAGAAAAACAATAAATCCGTATCCGATAAAAAAGAGACTTGCCAAGCTAACATTTTGTCCAACAATGGAGGCGTTTTTAAGAACGGAAAAAAGTTCCCCCATATCCAAAAAAATAAAAATCAAGGGCACACAAATCACATAAAACATCTCATCTAACAAAGCGGTTATCAAAACGATAGCTGTTGACCGTCCGGCACGGATGCCTTCTTTTGCGACAATAAATAAAGCTACAGCTGAGCCACCAACCACAGAGGGAGTGAGAGCAGAGGAAAATTCCCAAAGCATAATTACTTGAAAACTATCGCGCCAGCTTAATTTAAAATCTGTAAGCAAGCGAATACGATACATATAAGCAAGATCGCGCACAGCCATCATCAGCAAAGCACAGCACGTCCACAAAGTAGACTGGTATGTCCAAGTACGAAATAAATCAAGATAAGCGGCTTCGGAAGCATCGAAGTTGCGGAAAACCAATAAGGCGGCAACACAAACGCCAATAAGTACGGGTATTAAAACTCGTCTGAACGAAAAATAGCGTTGAATATTAATTTCGTTCATAAAAAAAAGTTTAATAACAATTCGTTGGCTTGCCGTTCATAGCCATTGTCAAGATCGTAGATCTTTCCGAATTATAGTAATCCATATATAAATAGCCGTCGGCATAATTATAGGTAAAGACATGCTCATAATTACCTGCATGATAGTTACATGGAGAACCTAAATCGTTTGTGGCAGTATCCGTAAACATTTTGTCCCTAAAATAAACGCCTTGCATGGATATGGTTGCATCGTCTTTATTCCATTTATATACTCCTTTCACATACTCCTTGTAGGAATCCGCTTCGAAGCAAGGTGAATTGTATTTACTTGTAGAATCATTTACAATCGTGGTAATCAACTCGAAGGTATAATCACAATAGTAGGTTATAATTGTATAAGTAGATCGTTCATCATATACATTTACATTTTGTTCTTCCCAACGTCCTGCCAAGGCTGTTAATTCGCTGGGTTTATCATCTTGACAAGCGATTGTCAAACTTATTACAAATGCAGCAACTACAAAAAATCCAAAAAGAGGTCGAAATAGCTTCATATTTCCGTTTTAGTTAGGTGTTTTGCAAAGATACGAAAAAATCCATAATCTTTACGGTATTTCGATATTATTTTTTTTTCGTATATTTGCCTAATTAAAAAAGATAGTATTATGTGGAAACATATCGCCCGGTTTATTCTTAGGCAGCGTTTTTGGAATCTCTTGTTTATTGGCGTCCTTACGGTTGTGATGGGATATTTCGCATTGCGCACCAAAATGTCGTACGACCTTCCGCGGATGCTTCCTGAAAAAAATCGTATTTTTGTTGAACAACAAAAATTCACTAAACAATTTGGAAATAACGGCAATATGATGCTTGCCGGTGTTGCCGACGAACGTCTTTTTGATCTTGAAAACTTCCAACGCTGGAAAATTCTTACCGACAATTTATCAAAAATTGACGGTGTGGATAGAGTTTTCGGTTTTTCTAATATTTTCGATTTACAAAAAAACGAAGCAAAAAAATCGTTTGTACTAAAAAATGTTTTTGCAAAAATGCCCGCCTCGCAAGAGGAATTAGACAGTTTGATTGATAATGTTTACGAACTTCCATTTTACGACGGCTTCTTGTTTAACGCCGAAACCGGTGCCACTTTATTGATGATTACCTTCGACAAAGACAAGCTGAATTCAAAATACCGAGACCAGATTATTGATGATATCAAGGCCAAATTTGATCATTTTACATTAGAAACAGGCATTGAGACACATTTATCCGGCTTGCCTTACATCCGTACAGTGACATCCACAAAGTTAAAACATGAATTGATATTGTTTTCATTTTTAGCGCTTTTTGTTGCAGCAATTGCATTGTTTGCGTTTTTCCGCTCGTTTAAAGCAATGGCGCTACCGATTGCAATTGTGGTAATTAATGTGATATGGGCGATGGGAATTATTGTATTGCTCGGCTATGAAATTACGATGCTCACGAGTATCATACCGCCTTTACTAATTGTAATCGGTGTTGAAAATTCGATTTTCTTAACCAACAAATATCATTACGAATTCCGCAAACATGGAAATAAGGTGTTGGCGCTTTCGCGAACGATCGGCCGTATCGGCAATGCGAATTTATTTACCAATATGACCACTGCTGCGGGTTTCTTTGCTTTTATTTTCACCCGTAATCAAATGCTTGCAGAGTTTGGAATTGTGGCTACAATTACCATTTTTGTCACCTATTTTCTAACTTTGTTTTTATTGCCGATTTTCTTCAGCTACAGTGCACCGCCGCATTATAAGCAAACAAGTCATTTGGATAATAAACCGATAGCACACTTACTGGCTTGGATTGAAGAAATCGTATCAACCAAACACCGTGCTATTTATGTTTTTACGGCTGTGCTGGTATTTGTCGGAGCAGTAGGAATTACGCGTTTAAAGACTTCCGGACTCATTGTAGATGATATTCCGAAAAGCAGCAAATTATATACCGATATGCTATTCTTTGAAGATAATTTCAAAGGCATTATGCCGGTAGATATTTCGGTAGATACCAAGCGCGAAAAAGGCGTATTGAGTATGCAAACGCTCGATAAATTAAATGAGTTGAGCGAATCCATTAGCGAACTTCCGGAATTGGCTAAACCGCTTTCGATTATTGAGCTTGTGAAGTTTGCAAAGCAAAGTTATTACAATGGAAATATGGATTATTATTCGATGCCCAATACCTATGAATTAGGCTTTATCATGGACTATCTTCCAAAACCTTCTTCGCAAGACACTTTGCGTCAGTTGAAACAAATGATGGCTATGTTTGTCGATACTTCTTTCTCTCGAACACGTATCAGCGTGCAAATGGCCAATGTGGAAACGGAAGAAATACAACGTGTTGAAAATGATTTACAAGAACGTATCGACCAAATTTTCCCAAAAGACAAATACGATGTGATGCTCACAGGTGCCAGTATTGTGTTTATGCACGGCAGTCAATTTTTGATTAATAATTTGATTGAAAGCATTATTTTGGCCGTTATATTGATTATTTTTATCATGGCCGGCTTGTTCCGTTCGTTCAGAATGGTGCTTGTAGCCGTTATTCCAAATATCATTCCATTGGTGTTAACCGCAGCAATGATGGGCTATTTCGGTTGGCCAATTAAAGTTTCCACTATTTTGATTTTCGGAATTGCACTCGGAATTTCGGCCGATAATACCATTCAATATTTATCACGCTACCGTTTGGAATTGCGCATCAACAACGGAGATATCCGTAAGGCTGCTATTTATGCTTTAGGCGAAACCGGCTTCAGTATGTTTTATTCGTCTATAATTTTGATGCTCGGATTTTCTATTTTTGCATTCTCGTCGTTTGGCGGCATTCAATGGATGGGAATTTTAATTACATTGACGCTATTGATGGGATTAATCTCCAATTTAATTATTTTGCCTACATTCTTATTTTCTTTGGATCGTTTTTACAAACGTAGAGAAAAAAAGAGAACAAGAAAACGGAAGAACAGAGAATAAGATACGAGAAGACTGAAACAATAAAGAACGCAGCGTTTCCTTGTTTTTTTTGTTCACTCGTTAACTAATATAACAAAATAAATGAACGTACTACTATTAGGTTCCGGCGGACGGGAACATGCTTTGGCTTGGAAAATCAAGCAAAGCAAAAAACTTAATAATTTATTTATTGCTCCCGGAAATGCAGGAACAACGCAAGTTGGGCAAAATGTATCGTTAGATATTTTAAATTTCGATGCCGTTAAGGATTTTGTTTTGAAAAACGAAATCGACATGGTGGTTGTGGGTAGCGAGCAACCTTTGGTGGAGGGTATTCACGATTATTTTTTACAAACTGCGGAATTGAAAAATATTCCGGTTATCGGCCCTGATAAAAAAGGTGCATTATTGGAAGGCAGCAAGGATTTCTCTAAACAATTTATGCAAAAATACGATATTCCAACAGCCAAATATCGTTCATTTGAAGCAAATACTTTAGAGGCCGGATATGCGTTTTTGGAAACCCTAAAACCGCCGTTTGTTTTAAAAGCCGACGGTTTGGCAGCCGGAAAAGGCGTTGAGATTATTGATGATTTGAATGAAGCCAAAGCTGCTTTGAAAGAGATGTTATTAAATCAAAAATTCGGTGCTGCTTCCGCAAAAGTGGTGATTGAAGAGTTTTTGAGCGGTATTGAAGTTTCCGTTTTCGTTTTAACGGATGGAAAATCTTATAAAATTCTACCGGAAGCCAAAGACTACAAACGCGTAGGAGAGGGCGATACCGGCCCCAATACCGGAGGCATGGGTTCTGTTTCGCCCGTTCCTTTTGCCGATGCGGCATTTATGCAGAAAGTGGAAGAACGCATTATCAAACCGACATTAAGCGGATTGCAGAAAGAAAATATCGACTATCGCGGATTTATTTTTATCGGCTTGATGAATGTGGATGGAAATCCATACGTGATTGAATATAATGTGCGGATGGGGGATCCGGAAACGGAATCGGTAATGCCGCGCATCCAATCGGATTTATTGGATTTGTTCGACGGCGTTGCCAAGCAGACTTTGGATCAAAAAGAATTGAACGTAGATAATCGCACTGCTTTTTGTGTGATGCTCACGGCAAAAGGTTATCCCGATAAATATGAAAAAGGAAAAGAAATGAATATTTCTGCGCATCAAGCTTTGCTTTTTCATGCGGGAACCGTTTTGCAAAATGAAAAAATGCTTACCAACGGCGGGCGTGTTTTAGCGGTTACCGCTTACGGGAATAATTTGTCCGAGGCCATGCAAAATGCTTACGCGGATGTTGAGAATATTCAATTTGAAGGAAAATCTTATCGCCGTGATATCGGACAGGATTTGCTAAAATTTAATGCTTAAAAAACTCAAACATAGTATCTTTTTATGTTGTTTTGTCTTGATTTTTTTTACAAATTTATTAGGACAACAATACCCAATATCGCTTACCGTTAGTTCCGTAAACGGAAATGCCCGTTTGGACTGGAACAATGGAGTTCCGACAACGTACGAAATATATAGGGGAACACGACCCGATGCATTGAGTTTGGTACATACTGTAACAGATTATAATGGTGGGCTATTATTTTATATTGATCAATTACATGTATGTGCTCAAGAATTTTTTTATCAAATACGAGGTGATCACTCTGGTATCATCACTTGGTCTAATCTTGTTGGTAAAGAAATTGTGAATACTGAATTGCCAGACGAACCAGTGTTTGATTCCGTTAGTATTGATCCGAATACGCAAAATGTTTTAATGGGCTGGCAGCCTTCTACTTCTGTGGATGTACTTGGGTATAAAATCTACCGTTTGCAAAACAATGTTGCTCAGGCAATTGACTCTATTTATGGAAAAGATAATACGTTTTATTCATATCCATCAACGGATCCTACGTTAATTTATCAAATTTCGAGTTTCGACAGTTGTGGAAACGTAAGTCCGTTTATTCAACAACGAAAGCCGTTTAAGCCCATTGTAAGTCAAAAACCATGCTCAGATTCAATTAAAATTACGTGGAGTTTCAATAATGTATTTCCGATTGCCGATCCTTTGCGTTTCGAAGTTTGGACTTCGGTTAATTCCGGAAATTATTCTTTGGTAGATACAACCGTTTATTTTGAATCAACTTATTACTATTATTATAAAAATGCTGTAGCAGATGCACGCTATACATTTATCATAAAAGTGTTTAATAAAAATCGAACGAGTAGCTCTACGTCGTATGCTTCCGATACACTTATTGCTAATATTGCACCCGTTCCGGATACTTCGATTATATATAAAACTACGGTTTTAGACCCGAATACTGTGGAACTAACCATCCGCCCGAATTTTACAAAGCCATTTTCCGAGTTGCGAGTTATGTTCTTGGATTCTGCCAATCTTTGGCAAAACCTAATGATTATTCCATATAAGAACGCACAGCCGGAAATGAAGATTTTTCACAATACAAGATTAACAAATAAACAAAGTATCAACTACCGCGTTGAAGCATTGGATACTTGTTATCAAAAAACAACATTTAGTAAAACCTATCAAACACTTTTTATTGTTATAGCTGAAATTTCAGAAACACAATTTGATATTGCTTGGGGGGGAGGAAACATGTTTAACAGTCCCGTTTCCGGATATTTATTATATCGAATTACGAATATAGACACTGTTGCTATTCCTCTTTCCGCAAACAGCAATTCGTATTCGGATATTTTGACAAATATTGACAACATCACTTCTTTATCTTATCTTTTAGTTTCCGAAAATGCCGAGAATGCTCAGAGTCGGTCGAATATTGTAACTGTTTTTGATGAAACTGAAATTAAAATTTCCGCACCTTCAGCTTTTGCGCCCCAAGGGAAATATCCTTATTTCAAGCCCTATTTCAGAGTAAAAGCAGGAGATGTCTACGAATTTTTTATTTACGACCGTTGGGGCAACCGAATGTTCTACACCACTGAAATCAATCAAGCGTGGAACGGAATGAAAGATGGAGATTATGTGCCTTTCGGGAATTATGTTTACATTGTGCGTGTTATTCGCAACGATGTAAAAACAGAGAAAAAAGGCAGCGTGTTGGTGGTTTATTAATTTAGAAATTACAAAAAAAATGGCTTTAATTCAAAAAGTAAACGGAGTTTCTCCGCAATTCGGAAAAGAATGCTTTTTAGCAGAAAATGCTACCGTTATAGGCGATGTGAAAACGGGTGACCATTGTACATTTTGGTATAATTCGGTTGTGCGCGGCGATGTGCATTCGATCGAAATGGGCGACTACGTGAATGTTCAAGACGGCGCGCTGATTCATTGCACATACAAAACTGCGCCTGTGAAAATTGGTAATTACGTTTCCATTGCACATCATGCCATTGTGCACGGCTGCACGATTCACGATCATGTGTTGATCGGCATGGGGGCCATTGTGATGGATGGGGTAGTGGTGCATTCCAACTCCATTATTGCGGCCGGAGCGATTGTTCTGGAAGGAACGGTTGTGGAATCGGGTGCAATTTACGCCGGAATCCCTGCGAAAAAAGTGAAAGACGTTGAATCCGAAAAACTCACAGGCCTTGTCAACCGCATCTCAGAGGCATATCCCACGTATGCTTCGTGGATTGGGAAATAAAATTATTTCTAAATAAAAAATAATTTACTGCATATTTTTTGCTTTAAAATATGCAGTAAACTTATAAAGTTGTGTTATATTCCGAAACTTATCAATCCGATATATTCGTAAACACAACTTAAAATTCCAATGACCAGAATACCGGCAGTACAAAGAATCAAACTTGTTTGATTGTAAGCATCCGTTTTGAAACGTTGCACGGAAAGTTCGTCGCCTTCGTTGATAAACATGGCTTTGATAATCATCAAATAGTAGAATAATGAAATCACCGTGTTTAACAATGCGATAAAAACAAGTATGTAAAACCCTTGTTCGGCAGCAGCCATAAAGATAAAGAATTTGCTGAAGAATCCACCGAAAGGAGGGATTCCCGCCAAGGAAAACACAGCGAGCATCATCACAAAACTCAATTTCGGATTGGATTTGTAGAGGCCATTGAATGCCGAAATCAATGTATTTCCGCCATTTTTGTTTTCCACTGCGGAGATTACGCCGAAAGCGGCCAAGTTTGAAAATACATAAACCAATACAAAATATACTGTTGCTGTCATCCCTTGCGCTGTTCCTGAAATAACGCCCAAAAGGATATAACCGGCTTGCGAAATAGAGGAGAAGGCAAAAAATCGCTTGATGTCTTTTTGACGAATCGCAAATAAATTTCCAAGTGTAATCGTAATAATTGCGAGCCACCAAAGGATTTGCGACCAAATAAATTCGATGTTTCCAAACACCTGATACAAAGCAAAAATCAAAGCAAAAGCGGCTGCTCCTTTGGAAACAACCGACAAATAAGCGGTAACAGAGGTGGGAGCGCCTTCGTAAACATCGGCTGTCCACAAATGGAAAGGCACAAGCGAAAGTTTAAAACCAAATCCGGCTAAAAAGAATACGAATCCCATCAATAACATGGGCTCTGCAATTACTTGCGTGGTGATGTCTGCAAAATACATGCTGCCTGTTGCCCCGTAAATAAACGAAAGTCCAAACAATGTGATTCCCGACGACAATGCAGAAATCAGAATATATTTGGCTCCGGCTTCGGCCGATTTTTCTTGATATTTATTGAAGGCCGCCAAACATGCCATTGGAATGGACGCTGTTTCCAAGCCGATGTAGAGCATCATGAAACTTCCGGCAGATACCATCAAGTGCATTCCCAACAGCGTGGATAATGTAATAATAAAAAACTCACCTTGTTTGTGGACAGTGCCTTCCGACCGCAACCAAGTTGCGGTTTGCAATAACACCAGAAATGTTGCTACATTCAAGATGTTTTTCATCAAAACGGTCATGTCGGAATTGATATACATGCCGCCAAAGGCTTCGCCTAACGCTTGTGGCAAAAAGCCGGCTGCCATTTGCAACGCAAACAGTCCGCAAGCGAGCGGCATAAACCATTGCTTGCTTTTGTCCGATCCGAAAATATCGAAGAGAAACAAGATGACAAAAACAATCATCAAGTTTATCTCTTGCTGTAAAAATAGAAAATTACTGAAATCCATGTTATTTGGTTTAACGTTTAAAGTTTAATGTTTAAAGTTCAATGTTTGGGATTTAAACATTAAACGTTCAACATTAAACATGTTTTTAAATTGCTGTCAGTTTTTGAACTACTGGAAGCACGCTATTACTTATCAAATCCGAAACTCCCGACGGATACATTCCTATAAACGCAATGGCAATAATCAATCCTACTGCGGAAACTTTTTCGTACCAAGCCGCATCGGGCAATCCGATGTGGTGCTGGTCTTGAACCGGTCCGTAGAGGATTTTTCCAACCGTGCGTAAAATATAAACTGCTGTAATTACAATTGAACAGCATGCAAGAATTGTAAATACGCGGTAGAAGATTCCTGTATTTTGGAATGAGCCTACAAAAATCGTCATTTCAGCCACGAATCCGCTTAATCCTGGAAGTCCGAGCGATGCCAAACCTGCAATTACGTAACATACCGAAGCAAACGGCATGATTTGCATCAAGCCGCCCATTTCGCGGATGTCGCGCGTATGTGTACGTCCGTAAATCAAGCCGATTAATGCGAAGAAAAGCGCCGTCATCAAACCGTGCGAAAGCATTTGCATCACAGCGCCGGTCATAGCGGTTTGATTCATCATCAAAATTGCGAAAAGCACCAATCCGCAGTGACTCACCGAAGAATAAGCGTTGATATATTTCAAGTCGGTTTGAACAACAGCACTCAAAGCTCCGTAAACCACGCTGATACCTGTTAAGATCAAGAAAATCCAGCCAAGTTCGTGCGCTGCTTCCGGCATCAGATACATTGCCACGCGGAAACATCCGTAACCGCCTAATTTCATCAATACGCCGGCATGAAGCATCGAAACCGCAGTAGGAGCAGAGGCGTGACCGTCGGGCGACCAGGTGTGAAACGGAAATAAAGCGCCCAAAACGCCAAATCCCAGGAATGTTACCGGAAAAATCCAGCGTTGATGCTCAATCGGAATATGTAAATTGTTTGCAATCTCTAAAAGATTCATCGAAACATGTCCGGAAGTGTAGTAAATTCCAAGAATTCCAACCATTAAGAATGCAGAGCCACCCATTAACATCAAGGTTAATTTCATGGCCGAATATTCTTTTCTGCCTGTTCCCCAAAGTCCGATCAACAAATACATCGGAATCAACGCAACTTCGTAAAACAAGAACATCGTAAACAAGTCAATCGAGATAAAAAATCCGAAAACACCCACTGAAAGCAGGCAGTACCAGAGAAAATACTCCTTTGCCATGTTCATATTCCACGAAGAGAATACGCCGGTAAACACAATAATAGACGACAATGCAAGCATGGCCACGGAAATGCCGTCAACACCCACCGAATAGCATATATTGAGTGGTGCATACCAAACTATACTTTGCGTGAAAAGCATCTCTTCGCTCGAAATGGCCCGTTCTTGCAGAAACATGACAATCAATGCAACTGCAAGCACCAATAATGCCGAAGCTCCGGTAACCATTATCGTGCGAATTTGCGTCATGCTTTTGCTCAAGAACAAAGCCGCAATCATCAGCACGGGAATGAATGGGAATAGTGATAAAATGTTCATTTTACTTTAATTTTCTTTATTTAACCACAAAGGTCACTAAGGGCACAAAGGATAAATTATCTTTGTGAACTTTGTGTTCTTCGTGGTTTATATTTTATTACATAAACAACACCAACACCGTAATCGCTAATGCGCCGGCAACAAATACCCATGCATAAAACTGCACGTGTCCGGATTGCAGCTCTTTAACCGCATTCGACGATTTTTGGGTCACCCAAGCGATGCCGTCCATTGTACCGTCAATCACATGGCGGTCGAACCACGCAATAGGCATGGACATATATTTGAAAATGATACTCTTTGTGATAAACATCCACACTTCATCCAAATAGAATTTGTGTACGGTTGCTGTGTAAAAACCGCCAAGTGATTTCGCAATTTGCGCAGGTTTTTCGCCACCTTTCATATAAAGTGCAGCAGCGCTGAAAATACCGATGCATGCCACCAAAATACTCGGAATCGCCACGCTTCCCCACTCAATATGTGTATGAAATGCGGTGTTGTCGGAAGAAATAAAATCCGGAAAATAAATAAAACCTGTACAAATTGAGAATGTCGCCAGAATCATCAACGGAATTGTCATCAACAAAGGCGATTCGTGTGGCTTGTGATGATCATCATAGATTTTGTCTTTTCCCCAGAAAATATTGAAATACAAGCGGAACATATAGAAGGCCGTCATACCCGCAATAATTAGCAACGCTACAAAAATAGCAGGATTGCTATGCAAAGCCGCCGCTAAAATTTCATCTTTACTGAAAAATCCGGAGAACGGAGGAATACCGGCAATCGCTAAGCACGCAATCAAAAATGTAATATGTGTGATTGGCATGAATTTCCGCAATCCGCCCATATTTTCCATTTCGTTGCTATGAACGGCGTGAATAACCGAACCGGCGCCGAGGAATAACAACGCTTTAAAGAATGCATGTGTAAACAAGTGGAACATCGAAGACATATAGCCCAAACCATCGTGTCCGCCGTAGCCCGAAACGCCAAGTGCCACCATCATAAATGCAATCTGCGAAATAGTGGAAAAAGCCAACACACGTTTGATATCCGTTTGTGTAAACGCAATGGTTGCAGCAAATAAAGCCGTGAATGCTCCCACGTATGTAATCATATTCAACACGTCGGGACTTGCAAAAAAGTAAACCGGAAACAAGCGCGCGACCAAATAAACACCGGCCACAACCATCGTTGCGGCGTGGATCAAAGCGGAAACCGGCGTAGGGCCTTCCATCGCGTCCGGCAACCAAATGTGCAGCGGAAACATCGCCGATTTCCCGGCGCCGCCCATAAAAATCAACGCCATCGCCCATGAAGCAACCGACAATCCCATAAACGAAAATCCGGCAGTGGAATTCACAACCAAACTTGCACTATCTGCCGTCAAGGTCGCAAAATCAAAGGTTCCTGTGAAATAGGAGAGGATCAAGATACCCACCAAAAATCCTAAATCGGCAAACCGCGTAACGATAAATGCTTTCTTGGAAGCCGCCACGGCAGATGGTTTTGTATAGTAAAATCCGATGAGCGAGTAGGAAGAAACACCCACTAATTCCCAAAAGATATACATTTGGAAAATATTGGTTGCAATCACTAGTCCCAACATTGAGAAGCTAAACAACGAAAGGAAAGCGTAATAACGTTGAAACCCTTTTTCGCCGTGCATATAGCTCAAGCTGTATATATGCACCATTAGTGAAACAGTGGTAATTACAACAAGCATCATCACAGAAATCGGGTCTAACAAAATACCCAAATCGATGTGCAGCTTATCCGTAAAACGCAGCCATTCAAACGATATGGGAATGATTGACTGATACGTTTCTCCAATTTTTCCGGCAACGAAAAAATATTCGTAAGCAACAGTGTATGAAAGTACCGCCGCAAATGCCATGCCGATGGTTCCAATAATACCGGCAATATTGTTTTTCATTTTAGCCCCCAACAATCCCAACAGTAAGAAGAGAAAGAAAGGCGTGATGAGTATGAGTGAACTGTATTCCATGGTTTCTTGTTTAGGGTTTAGGGTTTAGAGTTTAAGGTTGGAGGCATTCTCTCTAAACCCTAAACTTTAAACTCTAAACGAACTTTAGTTTTTCATTTTAGTTAAATCTTTCACATCAATGTTTCCGATATTGCGGTAAACATTGATAATAATTGCAATGGCAATGGCCGTTTCGGCAGCGGAAATGGCTATTCCGAAAAGCGAAAAAAACATTCCTTCAAGCTGATCGGGAAACAAATAACGGTTAAATACCGCGAAATTAATCTCCACAGCATTTAAAATCAATTCTACCGAAATAAGCATTCCCAGCATGTTTCTACGAGCAATAAACCCATAAACCCCAATGAAAAACATCAAGGTGCTGATGATTAAATAATATTCGATTTGTATCATAATTTCTGGTTTAGAGTTTAGAGTTTAGAGTTTAGAGTTTAGAGTTTAGAGTTTAGAGTTTAGAGTTTAGAGTTTAGAGTTTAGAGTTTAGAGTTTAGAGTTTAGAGTTTAGAGTTTAGAGTTTAGAGTTTAGAGTTTAGAGTT
>JAVBNF010000012.1:0-7716 GCA_031551725.1 Bacteroidales bacterium | reverse complement strand
AAGTGTAGAGCGGCTTATTCCGGCCTCTTGGGCGAGCGTTGTTTGGGTTTTATTTTGCTGTATGCGATGATGTTTTACAAATTCTCCGATTTGTTTGATAATGTAATCATCATTCATTGAAATTAAATTATTGTATGAAATATCATTCATAATAGTCTATTTTATATTTAATGACTGAAATGCGATACAAAAGTATGAATAAATTTTAATAAAAACAAATCTATGAATGATAAATCATGCATTAATTAATAAAAATGGATTTAATATATGATTTGTCGGACAAAATTAGTATATTAATAAAAATGAATTAGTGAAATTTTATGAATTAGAATAGATTAAGTGTGAAAATAAGAAGGAGAGGGAGAACTTCGTCCTAACGGAGTATTGCCGCTGCTAATTCAGGCTATTCTTGGTTTTTCTCATTGTTTCTGTTTATTGAATTGTGCCAGCCTTGAAGCTGTTTCCCTATTTTTTCCACTTGTTCAACAATTTGGGCATATTGTGTGGCGCTTAATATTTTTATGTCCTGCCTAAACTATACTTGTATTCACGGCTAAATTCTTTCGTTGATTTAAAAATCAGAAGCAGCAAGCCGTAAATATCGTGGTGTAAAGGTAAATGATAGTATTTCTACTTAATGAAACTTGTATTACTGCTGAAATGTTCCGAGCAAGAACAAACACAGAGGCTGCCACCCACGTTGCCCGGCATACTTTCGTCACGACAATAACCCTTGCCAATGCTTCAATATTTTTTCGTAATTTTGTATCCACGAAAAACAGATCTAACTAAATGAAGCACAAAAACCTCCAAATCGTTAGCATGATTTTGTATAGTTCTCTAATTTCTTGATTTTTACACCCCTTTGTGTAAGTGGCAAATATTTTGTATCTTTGCACCGAAAAATTTTAAAAGAAAAATTATCATGAGTGGAATTATTCACATTGGCGCGCGTCAAATATTGGATTCGCGCGGAAATCCGACAGTAGAAGTAGAAGTAGTTACACAATCCGGCGCTATGGGCCGTGCAGCGGTTCCGTCTGGAGCCTCTACCGGTGTTCACGAAGCTGTTGAGCTTCGCGACGGCGACAAAGGGGTGTATTTGGGAAAAGGTGTTTTGAAAGCTGTTCAAAACGTAAATTCAACTCTTTCAGAAGAATTGCAAGGCTTTGATGTGTTTGACCAAAACGGTATCGATTCCCGTATGTTAGAAATCGATGGTACTCCGAATAAAGCTCAATTGGGCGCTAACGCTATTTTGGGCGTTTCTTTGGCTGTAGCTCAAGCTGCTGCTCAAGAAGCCGGACAACCTTTATATCGTTATGTTGGCGGTGTGAATGCAAACACTTTGCCGATCCCGATGATGAATATCATGAACGGTGGTTCGCATGCCGACAGCAACGTGGACTTCCAAGAGTTTATGATTATGCCGGTGGGTGCAGAACGTTTCAGCGATGCGTTGCGCATGGGTGCTGAAATTTTCCATAACCTTAAATCTGTTTTGAAAAAACAAGGTTTGTCTACAGGTGTGGGCGACGAGGGCGGTTTTGCTCCGAACTTGAAATCGAACGAAGATGCGATCAAAGTGATTTTGCAAGCTATCGAATTGGCCGGATATCGTCCGGGCGAAGATATTTTCTTGGCTTTAGACCCTGCTTCTTCGGAATATTATTTACCGGAAGAAAAAGTTTATCATTTGCATAAATCTACCGGAGAAAAATTAACTTCGGCTCAAATGGTTGATTTCTGGGCTGATTGGGCAAAACGTTACCCGATTATCTCCATCGAAGACGGTATGGCCGAAGACGATTGGGACGGTTGGAAATTAATGACCGACAAAATGGGAGCTACTTGCCAATTGGTGGGTGATGACTTGTTTGTAACCAACGAAAAACGCCTTGCAATGGGTATCGAGCGCCAAACGGCAAACTCTATCCTTGTAAAAGTAAACCAAATCGGATCGTTGACAGAAACCATCAACGCCGTAAATATGGCTTACCGCAACTCCTATACCGCTGTAATGAGCCACCGTTCGGGCGAAACCGAAGATGTGACAATTGCAGACTTGGCAGTTGCTTTGAACACAGGTTTGATCAAAACCGGTTCTGCTTGTCGTTCGGAACGTATTGCAAAATACAATCAATTACTTCGTATCGAAGACCAATTGGGTGATAACGCAATTTATCCGGGCAAAAACTTTAAATACGTTAAGAAATAATATTGTTTTTAATTAATATTAAAGGGGAAATCGGCTGTTCGGAAACGGGCAGCCGATTTTTTATTAGTTGCTGACGGCAAAAGTACGTTCGTCAATTTGATAGACCTTGTATTGACGAAGGACATTTGGATAAAGACTATTGATCGGATATCCTGCCTGCTCATCAAACATGGAGTTACAGCATTTTTTATCTTGTAAATAACCTCCGACATATTGTACTTGGCAGCCTGATAAATAATCGTTTGGACAAGCACGGTCGAAAGCCGTATATTCATCCACTCCGGTGTGAATCACAACAACTCCGTTGTAACCGTAATTGTCGAAATTCTTGGATCCTCCGACAGGTGCAAGTGTATTGTCCATACCTTGCGGATAGAAATTGAAATAAACATCCACATAAGGCACAACGCTCTGCGGACCGCCTTTTTTGCAAGTAGTGACCGTTAATAGTAAAAGACAGCACAATAGTGCGAGGCTCCACCTCGTATCTTTTTTATTTAAAAACATTGTAGCCATTGTCTTTGAGCGTTTGCTGTGCAATGGAATCGGCCATAATCGCACCGCCAAATTGACGGAAGTCCCATGTATGCGGGTTTTCAAACCATTCTTTTACATCCATTGTGAGCGTTACCTTGGTGGTTTGATTTTGCTTGATGTCGATTTTTTTGCGTAAGCGGAATTCGATATGATTATCCATGCCGTTTAAATTGCCCAAATGCATGCCGAAACCTTGGAAAGCAGTATCGGTTTCATATCTCCATTGGCCGTCGAGCATCATAAAATGATAACCGCCCCCCATTGGAATCGGCCATTCCATGGCGTTCTCCGGGGGATTTGGGAAACGACCGTTGGTGTTTTTATCCGTTTTCAGACCAAAAACAAAAATGATCGAATCATAAACTCCCATCGGAAGTTCCTGATTAATGTTCCAATTAAGCGTGTAAGGCCGTTGGACATCCACGTAATGGATTATATTGTCGATGGTGTTGAATGCATAATAATCGCCATTAAACCGTTTTAAAATGACTTCGGAAACAAAGTATTTTAATCCGTGAAAACGCAAAGTGTCGTTTAACGGACTTAAATATGTTACGGTATCTAATAAAAACGGCTGATTGCCGAATTGATGCACAAATTCGATCTGCACCTTTCCGGTCATATCATCGTCGGATTTGCATTGCGAAAACAACAAACATCCGATAATAAAAACGATTGTACGGATCCCCCTTGCGGGTCCCCCTTTGAATAGGACAACCGCAAGGGTTGCCCCTACAATATTACGAAATGATTTCATTTATTTTAATAAAAAATTGATGTCCGAACCGATCGCATATTCTTGCGCTTCTTGTCCGGCTTTGAATACGCGGAGGTTTTTCTCGCGTCCAATCAATTCGATTTTATCGCCGTTAACAAGGAATGCGGTAGCTTCGCGTAGTCCGGCGATGTAGATATCCGGATTCACAACCATAAATTCTTTCAAGCGGTCTTCGCGCGTTTCGCCGCCATGTCCTGCCGGATGAGCGTCTAAGTAATGCGGATTGATTTGAAACGGAATTACGCCGAAAGCATTGAAACTTTGCGGTTCGATAATCGGCATGTCGTTGGTGGTTTTGATAGTCGGACAAGCCATGTTGGAACCGGCGCTCCAGCCCATGTACGGCATGTTTTGAGCAATACGTTCGCGAACAGGTTCGATCAATTTGTTGCGTTGAATTTCGTTCAACAGATGAAACGTATTTCCACCGCCGACAACGATCGCTTCGGCTTCTTTTACAGCTTTCACCGGATCCGGCAGCGTGTGGATGGACGTCAATTTTACACCCATGGTTTCAAAAACATCAGACACGCGTTTTGCATACACATCATACGTCATGCTCACGCCTGCGTAAGGAATAAACAATACATTTTTAACGCTGTTTTTTGTGAAAAAATCATTGATGATTTCTTTGCACCATCCCAAATACGGTTCGCCGGGATTGGTAGAGTTGCTGATGAGAAGAAGGTTTCTGTTCATAATGGTTAATGATAAATTGTTAATTGTTAATGAATGTTTATAGTGAACCTGTTAACTTGTAAACTTGTTTTCTCGTTAACGAGTTACTTTCGGATAATATCCTTTGTCTTCAACGTTGTGATTTTTCCAAAATTTTTGAGCTGTTTTTCGTCAATGGCCTTGATATTCCCGTAAAGGGCATAAACAGTGGCTTTGTTTTGAACATGTTTTTTGTAAAAATCCTGAATATTTTCAAATGTCAAATGCTCGTATATATCCATATCCGATTTGCGTGGATCTTCGGTAAAACCTTGGTTGACCCAAAGCGATACGCGTCCGCCAAGCTGACGAAAATTGGGCGATTTGGTGAGCATATCTTGTTTTAACGAATTTTGGATGATGCTTACTTTTTCCCGTTTTTCGGGCATGTTTCTGAAAATATCCGAAACCACATTCAGTGCTTCAACGGTTTTGTCGGTTTGCGTTTGCAACCATCCCACAGTGGCGCCTTCGGTGTTTAACGGATGCGAAGTTGAACTTTGATAAACTCCATACGCACCATATGCCAGGGAGCGGAATTCACGCACTTCCTGAAAGATGAGCGACGACATTCCCGTTCCGAAATATTGATTAAACGCTTTGCTCAAAGAGAGCTCTTTTTGCGGAAGCAAATCGCCGTTTTGGAACAAATAAATTTGTGTTTGAACGGCTTTTTTATCATTGATTACGAAAACTTGCGGTTTGTCGTAACGGTTTTTGATCGGATACGGTTTGCGAGCAAATGCAGCTTGCGGATTTTGTGCAAAAACGCCATATTCCTTTAAATATTTCGAAAGCTCTTCTTGCGAATGTGTTCCGCAATAAAGCACGTCGGCTTCATACGACAAGGCTTTCTTTAAATGTTCAAATAGCGTTGCCGATTTTAATTTTTTTATTGCTTTAATGCCGGGTGTTTTCAAATATTTCGAATCATCGCCCTGCATAACGTATTGCAACAAAACTTCGCCCATTGTTGCCGGATCTTCAATAGCCATTTTATAATTGCTTTCGGCAAATTCGGCTAATTTTGCAACTTTTGTATCGTCCGGTGTCGGCTTTGTGAGCAAGTCGTTTAAGAGCTTGAGCGATGCTTCGAGTTGGTTGTCGAAGCCGTCCATTTTGACAACGAAATAATGATTTTCGCAACTGAAGTCAACCGATGTTCCGATCTTTTGCAACTTGCGTTTAAATGTATTGAAATCCTCGCCGTTTGCGCCAAGCATGCTCATAAAACCTGCTAAATGCGGCAGCATGGAATCACCAAGTTCGCCGATTCCGTAGTACAAATCAAGTGTGAAAATTTGATTGTCGGGATTCGGTGTTTGATAAACATGAACGCTGTTTTGCAAATCATAAATCTGAATATCTTTTTTGAAATCGATAAATTTCGGTTCAATGGATTTTTCGGGAAGTGTTTCTAAATATTTTGCGTAAGCGGATTTAGCATTGGTATTTTGCGGAGGAATGGGTGCGAAGCCGGGTTTTTCGACTTTCGTTTTTGATGGAAATCCCATGCGCGAATGCAACCTGAATACATGCTCTTTGTCGAAATATTGATTGGCCAGACGCACCATATCCGCTTTGTTGAGCGAATTGATAAGCTCCGGCGTTTTTAAAATTTCATCCCACGAAATGCCGGAAGTGATTGCACTCACGAGCAGCATTGAACGTTTTGAGACGTCTTCCAACGAAAGTTGAAATTCTTTGTTTTTTTGCAATTTTAATTCGTTCAGCCATTCTTCGTCGAATTGACCGGCGCGGAGACTGTCTAATGCTGCGAATACGTATGATTCGGCGTTATCGAACGACTGTCCGACAAGTTTTGGTACGCATAATATTACATCCAGTCCGAGATCATTCAAGGTCATCGGCATATTTTGCACCATCATGGCATGGTTGTCGAGTGTGATTTTATCGAGTGCCCCGGTGCTGCTGCTGTTTGATAACAAGTCGCTGAAAAGTTCTAACGGCAGCCGGTCGGGATGTGTATTCGGAACGGTTTGGAATGCCAATAAACTCATGGCAACGGGCGTCATTTTTACTTCTACGATATTTTTCTTATCAAATGCCGGCTGCTCGTATTTCGGATATTCTGGAATTGTTCCGCTTTTCCAAACGCCGAATTTTTGTTCAATGATCGGCATTATTTGGTCGGGATATACATCTCCGCAAAGAATTAAGGCCATGTTGTTGGCCACATAATAGGTGTTGTAAAACTCCATCATCTTCCGTAGATTCGGATTTTTGAGATGTTCTACAGAGCCTAAAGTTGTTTGTTGTCCGTAGGGATGATTGGGAATGGCGTTTTTCAAAAACACTTCCATCATTTGGCGAAAAACATTGTCGATGGAAATGTTTTTTTCTTCATAAATGGTTTCCAATTCCGATTGGAACAGGCGGAATACCGGATTTTGAAAGCGTTCGCTGTAGATATCGATCCAGCGTTCAATTTGGTTGCTTGGGAAACTATTATGATAAACAGTTTGTTCGAACGAAGTGTAGGCATTTAATCCTGTGGCACCGTAGGCTTTCAGAATATTGTCGATTTCGTTTGGGATTGCGTAAGCGGAGGCTTTAATGGAAAGGTCGTTGATTTTCGCTTGTGTTTTTTTACGATCTTCGTCGTTGATTTGTGTTCCGAGAACATCGTATTGTTCCATAATGCTGTCGAGATAAACCTTTTCTGCTGCATAATCAGTAGTACCGATCTTATCAGTTCCCTTGAACATGATATGTTCGAAGTAGTGTGCAATGCCGGTCGCGTCTTTCGGATCGTGCTTGCTTCCTGCTTTGACAATAACTGCGCCGAAAACAGCGGGAGAGGAGTGGTCTTCGTTAATGTAAACTTCCAATCCGTTAGGCAATGTGTGTTTTTCTACCTTGCTGAAATTCTGTGCAAACGCAATGCTGGTCATAAGCAGTAATGATGATATGTAAATAATGATTTTCATGACGAAACAAAGGTACAAAATAATTGTTAATTATGAATGGTTAATTGATAATGATTTGGTAATTTCGGAAAATATTTTTAACTTTGCGGAAAATAAGTTAACAAGGTAACGAGTTGACGAGAAAACAAGTTAGCAAAAAACAAAATTATAGAAAAACACTAATTAAACATAAATAAAAAAAGCGTAAGCTATAAATTCTTCGTTGAGAAACCACCAAAATTTTTATGCAGAAGGATAGATAAGCGAGACGCTCATGCTGTGTTCCGGCGTGGGTTGTGTCTTATTTCTGCATGGGTGCGTGGTGGTACCTTCAACGAGATAAGAGTGCAACTTGCGCCTTTTTGTTATGCATATACAGACCCTTCGGGTCTTGTTGGAAAATGATTAACAATTAAATACAACACAACATGAAAACACAATTACAATTATCGGCTGCGGCTGTACGGGCGAACCCACGTGTTCGCCCTGCCAACAACAACGTGCCACCGATTGCTGTACGGGCACCCCTCGCGGGT
>JAVBNF010000028.1:0-19462 GCA_031551725.1 Bacteroidales bacterium | reverse complement strand
CGCAGTAATTTATCGGCATTTTGCCGCGAACTAGGTATCGAGTACAAAGCCTTACTTCGTTGGCGCAAGGAGTACGAACAATTCAAGGGAGCCAGTTTTCAAGGCAATGGCGTTGCTCGGTTGAGTGATGAGCAACGAGAGATTAAGCGTTTACAAAAAGCACTTTCTACCAAAAACCTGGAGCTAGAAATCTTAAAAAAAGCACTCGGCATCATCTCCACGAGCGACCATTAAAATATGCATTCATTCGAGAAAATAGAAAAACATACACGGTTGAGATGATGTGTCGAGTATTAGAAATAAGTCGAAGCTCCTACACTAATTGGGAATTAGGGAAGACCCTCAAACGCGAAGCGCACAAAAAGCAAATGTGCACGCGGATTCAAGATGTTTATTTTCAACACAAACAACGTTACGGAAGTCCTCGTATCGCTTTTGAGTTGAGCGCAAAGGGTTTATTGGTTTGCTCCCGTACTGTTGCAAAATACATGAGAGAGCTTGGATTGAGAAGTAAACGTTCGAGAAAATTTGTTGCAACAACAGATTCAAAACACAATCATCGTGTTTTTGAAAACATTTTAGCTCGACGTTTTGATGAAGATCTTCCGCACGGAGCGTGGGTTTCAGACATTACTTATATCCAAACCAAAGAAGATTTTTTATACCAAACGGTTGTTATCGATTTGTCGGATAGAAAAATCATCGGTTGGTCGCACAGCGAAGGGCTCAGTGCAGAAGAAACCACGCTTGCTGCCTTTAAAATGGCTATCAAGAATAGACCTCCTGAAAAAGGATTGATTTTTCATTCAGACAGAGGCGTTCAGTATAGTTGTCACAGTTTTGTTAATTTGGTATCGAGTTACAACATCGAGCAAAGCATGAGCCGCAAAGGAAATTGCTGGGACAACGCTGTTGCAGAGTCGTTTTTCAAAACTCTAAAATCGGAAGCGATTTATGGAAACAAGCTCGTTTCTAAAGAAGAAATGAAAGCGTTATTATTTGAATATGTGGAAATTTATTACAATCAAAATCGAAGGCATTCGACCTTGGGGAATCTGACTATCAAAGAATTTGAAAATCTAAAAACTAAAAAAGTGGCGTAATCAAAAAAAATCACTTATCTTTGTGTACGGAATTTGTTACTAAGACCAATGAATATTACGGCATTGTACAGTTTTTACAGGAAGTAGTTTTCTACCAAATAGCGCATTTTCAAAAGAATCATCATTGTATTTGTTCAAAATTGCTTCTGCCTGTGGAAGTAGAGGGATAATTGACATAACCTTTGTTTTACCACGAGAAATTTGTATCCTCCAACCATTGTCTGCCTTATATAAATGTTCTATCGTTAAACGCTCCGCATCGCAGCTGGAAAGGCCCGTAAATACACAAAAGCGAAAAATATCATGTTCTATTTCTTCTGCTTTGTCTTTAGGTTGATACCTAATAAACTTCTCCAAATCGACATCCGCTAAGTATTTTCGTCCTTCCACATGCTTATCTTTGAGTTCAATCCCATAAAATGGATTCTTTGTGATAATATCGTATTGAATCGCTTTATCCAAAATTGTTCGAAATCTACGCAAACAGCGTATAGAATAGCTGTGTCCCTTATTACAATCGATAATCAAATAATCGGTAAAACGATCCACAAATAACCTGTCCACTTTCCGAATGCCAATATCAGACAAACTATATTTCTTTTTCAAAAAATCTTCGATATACATTGCTGTGTAAGTGAATTCTTTGTAAGCGTTATCCGACTTTTCTTTTTTCTTGAACAGTGCTTCTTCTTTTTTTGCACATTCATTAAACAAGTTAATCAAAGTGGTGGCCTGTGTGGTATTTGTCCCAAACAATGCCGAGCGAAACATCTCTGCCGTAATACAAGTTTCTTTGAGCATTAAATCCACTTGAATACTGTTGATTTTTGAACGAATGGCATCCATGTAATTTTCGAGTTCTTTCACGTCCGGACTTTTACCCTTTGGAAATCCTTTCTTATCCCACATTTTGGATTCGATACTCCGTTTGATACTTGTTGCCGTTTGTGTTCCATTAACGGTAATCCGTAAATAAATTGGACACTTTTTGTCTTTGTCTTCGCGTTTCTTGTTGATGTAGAAATACAGCGAATAGGTGCTTTTTCTTGCTTTCATTTTTTTACTCTTTTAAGGTTTACAAAACTATTTTCTTTAGGTCTAATCTTAAAATGTAAAGGAGCGAAACCGCATAAAATCAATGCTTTTCAAATCACACCTTGCTAACACTTTGTTAATGCAGATATGCTTTTTATTACATTTTTATACTTTTTACTCTTTTATAAACATTTTAAAATCAACACACTTGCGATTATTTGTTGCTCACCTCGAGTAAAATTCGTATCTTTGTGAAAATAAAATTTACAAATGCAATTCAGCAAAATCTACGGGCAACGGGAAACCATCAATAAACTTACATCTATTGTAGATGCAGGCCGTATACCGCATGCACAGTTATTTCTCGGTGCTGAAGGCAGCCAATCGCTCGCACTGGCCATTGGCTATGCACAATACCTGAATTGCGAACATCCCCAGCATTTTCCCGAAAACAACCCATCGGGATTACGCGCCGACAGTTGTGGACATTGCCCTTCCTGCATCAAATATAATGACCTTGCACATCCGGATTTGCATTTCTTCTATCCGAATAATACCGGCGAACATGTCAAAAAAGACAGCACAAGCCTCGATTACATTGATCAATGGCGTGAGTTGATTCAAGAAAGCAATGCTTCGTTTGCCTTGACAGATTGGTACAAGAAAATGGAAATCGGCAACAAGCAAGGAACGATTAATGTTCGAGATTGCAGCGAGTTAATCCACTTACTAAGTTTCAAAGCATTTGAGGCTAAATACAAAGTTTTTGTTATTTGGATGGTGGACAAATTGTTCCATGCAGCTGCTCCGCGTATTCTGAAAGTGCTGGAAGAGCCAACAGATAACACTGTTTTTCTATTAGTTGCCGAAAGTCAGGATTTGATTTTAAATACGATTTTATCGCGTTCGCAATTGGTAAAAATCCCCAAAATGCAAGCCGAAGAAATTGCAGAAGCATTGATCAGCGAATACCAAATTCCTTCACCGGAAGCCATGCGTGTGGCCATTCAAGCAGAAGGCAATCTGGTGGCAGCACGAAACATTCATGAAAATAACGAAAGCCAAACGTTTAATCACGAAAAATTTGTTACCTGGATGCGTTTGTGCATTCAAATGAAAGTGGCCGATTTGAGCGACTTTGCATCCGAAATGAATAAAATCGGACGAGAGAACCTAAAAAGTTTTTTTCAAAACGCTTTGCGCGAAATACGTGCATCTTTCCTTATCAGCAGCGGACATCCGGGAATCATGCAGTTGCAAGATGAGGAAAAAGCATTTTTGAAAAACTTCGCTCCTTTTATCAAGCCTGACAACGTTGAACAATTCTCAGAACTGCTAAATCAAGCTATTCATCACATTGAACGCAACGCCAATGCCAATATTTTAATGATGGATTTATCGATAAAAATCGGCGGATTATTGAAGAACGCAAAATAATGGTTAATGGTTAATGAGGAGGCATTCCTAATTTTTTAATTCTTAATTCTTAATTTAAATATCATGTTTAATAAAGACACATACATCCAACGTCGCAAGCAGTTGCGCAAAGATATGCAATCGGGCATTTTGTTGTTTCCCGGAAATATGGAAGCTGCTTGCAATTACCGCGCGAACACATACGCATTTCGCCAAGACAGCAATTTCCTCTACTTTTTCGGTTTAAACCATGCCGATTATGTGGGTGTTATTGACGTTGATAATGATCAAGACTGGCTTTTCGCGAATGATATCGACATGGACGATATTATTTGGATGGGCTATTTGCCAAGTGTAAAAGAATTGGCCTCCCGCGTGGGCGTTGAGCATACGGCCGACCACAAAAGTTTGCACGAATTTATTGCGAAAGCAATGGCTTCGGGACGTAAAATCCATTTTTGCGATCCGTATCGTGCTGACACGTCAATGCAAATGGCTGCGCTTCTTGACATCAGTCCGGAAGCAGTAAAACAGCAAAAATCAGACAGTTTAATCAAAGCAATTATCAAACAACGCGCCATCAAAACCGGCGAAGAGATTGTGGAAATTGAAAAAGCGATTAACACAGCATATAAGATGCACACCACAGCCATGCGGATGTGCAACGAAGGTGTGTACGAATACGAAATTGCCGGCACTATGGAAGGCATTGCCCTTGCAGGCGGCGGTCCGGTTTCATTTCCTGTGATTTTAAGTATGCACGGAGAAACCTTGCACAACCATGATCATTCGCAAAAATTGCAAAAAGGCCGCTTGGTAGTTGCTGATGCAGGTTGCGAAACGTCAATGAATTATTGTTCGGACATCACCCGTACAACACCCGTTGGACGCAAGTTTAGCGAACGTCAAAAAGAAATATACGAGGCCGTACTTGCTGCCAATATGTTGGGCATTGAAAGTACCAAACCAGGAACTTCTTACCGCGATATTCACTTGAAAGCCTGCTTGAAACTCGCTGAAGGTTTAAAAAACGCAGGCTTGATGAAAGGAAATCTCGAAGATGCCGTGATGCAGGGCGCACATGCGCTCTTTATGCCGCACGGACTCGGACACATGATGGGCCTGGATGTTCACGACATGGAAAACCTCGGCGAAATGTTTGTGGGTTATACCGATGATTTGGAACGTTCCAAACAATTCGGACTTGCCTTTTTGCGCATGGGACGCAAACTGGAACCGGGTTTTGTACTTACCGTTGAGCCGGGTTGCTACTTCATTCCTGCGCTCATTGATTTATGGAAAGGCGAAGGCAAATTTAAAGATTACTTGAATTACGATAGAATCGAAACCTATAAAGATTTTGGTGGTATTCGCATCGAAGATGATGTTTTGGTAACCGAAACGTCCGGACGCGTTTTAGGAAAAGCCATTCCGAAAACCGTTAATGAAATTGAAAATTTAGCGTAAGCGTTAAGCAAAAAAACTAAAATGCACTTTCCCGTATTTACGGACTTCCGTAAAACGGGGATGTGCCGAAAAATCATTGGATTTAGAGTGTTCCAAAACCAATATTCCATTCGGACGTAGTATATTTTTCTCAAAAATTAGGTTGGGAATGCTGTTTAAATTGGGCAGATCGTAAGGTGGATCTGCAAAAATCAAATCGGCAGTCATTCGACCACGGTCGATAAAAGTGAAAACGTTTTCACGAAGAACCGTCAGTTGTTCTATTTTAAGCTGCTCAATTGTTTTACGAATAAAGTCGGCACATTTCGGGTTTTGCTCAACGGCTACCACGCGTTTTACTCCGCGCGAAGCAAATTCGTAAGAAATACTACCAATACCGGCAAACAAGTCAATCACTTCGATTTCATCGAAATCAATATGATTATTTAGAATATTAAAAAGACTTTCTTTAGCCAAATCGGTGGTTGGGCGTGCCGGTAAATTATCCGGGGCAGAAATTCTCCGACCTTTTAAACTTCCACTTACAATACGCATAACGGCATATTTATCAAAGTAAAACAATCGGCATAATGAATCCCTTTTGGAATCTTTCTATCTGACGGAGGCAATAAAGGGTGAATGCTGAATACATGTGGATCCAAAGCCGTCAAAATCTCTTTCTGATGATTTGACTTTCCACAAACTTTTAAACGAACATCACCTAAATCAATATGTAAAGAATTAAGAGCATACAGAAAGAAGTAAACCAATTCTGCCACATCCTTAAACGCAAAAGTATTTACAAAAGTTAAATCATGCTTTTCAAACACAAACAAATCAAAACTTTGTTCGTTCAAATGTATAAAGACTTTATATCTTTCTTTTTTTGCATCAGCCACATAAACGGATAAAGCATCAAGCAGTACTGCATAACGGCTAAGAAATATCCCTCGAGCAAACGTTTTCTTTACAATTTCGCAGAAATAAGAGGGAATCGTAGAAACAACTTGTAAATGCATCTGTTTATTTTCTTCTGTAAACAGCCATTCTGTTTGCGTTAGAGGTGTTGTACTTAACTGCAAATAATCTTCTTTATATTCGGAATTATAAAGCACGTCCGGAACTAATGTTGACTTACTTGGCTCACACATTAAAAGGACATTGCGATAATTAAACTGCCAAAGGCTTTCGTTTTTCATCAAATTGGCCATTGCCTCTTCGAGTGTAGAATCGCCAATTGAATATTCGGCTAAAGCCAGTATTTGATTGTTTTTCCAATGAGTGAGCACGTAACGAATAGCTGTCTTCGACAATTGCAAAGACAAGTTCAACTCCTGCTCATTGTAATTAACAATGGCGGGCTCAACAGATCGCAGGATAAGAGGCGGCAGCGCCATATTCAAGAAATTATTCCCAGTTTCCGTCAATAACAGG
Organism: Bacteroidales bacterium; assembly: GCA_031551725.1. Classification (GTDB taxonomy): domain Bacteria; phylum Bacteroidota; class Bacteroidia; order Bacteroidales; family P3; genus JAVBNF01. The sequence continues at coordinate 13,028 of JAVBNF010000028.1, read as the reverse complement.
CTCATCCATTGAGCCGAATTGCAATCCCGGATATTTATCAAGATCTTCCGCAGCCTTAACTAAGTTATTCATCAACATATCATTAACACCTCTCAAATAAGTATCGTAAGACACGCGTACACGGATAACCGGAACTTTAAGATTATTTTTTTCCAAAACGGCCGCTTCCATTTGAATAGTTTCCGTACGATCAGTAAACGGCACATAACGAAGACGTTCCAGGTGTTTTTCTTTATCTGCATGCTCAGGGAACACCACTTTATATGCTTCTTCTAAAACCGTATCGCGGCTGATAATTCCCATTTTTAATGCTTCTGCTTCCGTCAACGTATCAGGCACATTACCAATTTTAACAACGAAAGGCATTTTTCCGTTTTCCAAAAACATAATCAATGTATCGAAAGAAGCCGTATAGCGACCATAGCGCGCTTTGTATGCGGTTTCCGCAGCACGAATATCTTTCAAACGTTGTACCACAACATCTTCTCTAAGCGCTTTTTCTTTCTCGAAACGCAAAGGCGCCATAATGCTTTGATAGATAAAATAAGCTAATACAACAATTGCAACAGCAAGTACAATTTGAACAGTAGTTCTGATTTTCATATCTTTGATTCTTTTATTTTGCTAATATCATTGGTTTCTTATGAAACGAAATGCAAATTTGCATATTTTTTGCGAGAAAAGCAAGTTTTTAGGTGTTTTTTTTGTATCTTTGTTCCCATTAAATATAAAAAACATGATTATTATTACCGGTGCCGCAGGCTTTATCGGGAGTTGTTTGCTCAGCCGCCTAAATCAAGAAGGTTATGAAAACATTGTCCTTGTTGATGATTTTTCAAATCCCGAAAAAAAAGCAAACTACGCAGATAAAAAATATATCGAATTGGTTAATCGTGCCGAATTTTTCGAATGGCTAAACCAAAAACAAGACCACGTCGGCTTTGTATTTCACATCGGCGCACGCACAGATACCACCGAATTCCGCAAAGAAATTTTCGACGAATTAAATGTTGATTATTCCAAAAAACTGTGGAATTTCTGTGCTTCCCATAATATTCCGATGATTTATGCCTCTTCGGCCGCTACCTATGGTATGGGTGAACACGGATATGACGACGATGAAACCTTAATTCCATCACTGAAACCGCTAAATCCCTACGGTGAATCGAAAAATGAGTTCGACAAATGGGTGTTGGAACAAAAATGCGTACCGCCATTTTGGGCAGGATTGAAGTTTTTTAATGTTTATGGTCCGAACGAATATCACAAAGGACGTATGGCTTCGGTTATTTTCCATGCTTACAACCAAATTCGTGAAACGGGCGGCATGAAACTTTTTCGATCCCACCGTCCGGATTTTCAAGACGGCATGCAACTCCGCGACTTTATTTATGTGAAAGACCTGGTGGATGTTATGTATTTCCTGATGCTTCATCAAAAAGATTCCGGCATTTACAACCTTGGAACCGGCAAAGCACGTGCATTTGTGCATTTGGCACAAGCCACATTTAAAGCATTGGGAGAGCCGGAAAACATTTCGTTTGTGGACACACCTGCCGACATCCGCGATAAATACCAGTATTTTACGGAAGCCAACATGAACAAACTCCGTAAAATCGGCTACAACAAGCCTTTTACCTCTTTGGAAGACGGCGTAAAAGAATATGTGCAGAATTATTTGATGAAACATGCGTATTTATAAGATTTTCACAAATTCTTCATTTTTCGTTTTTAATTCTCAATTATTTTTCGTACTTTTGCAGTCCTTTTGAAAAACAGAACGAGTTTCAGATGTTTATCAAAAGAAATAAAATTAATAACAAACAAATAAAATTTCAATTTTATGCCAGTTAGAATCAGATTACAAAGACACGGTAAAAAAGGACAACCTTTTTATCACATTGTAGTAGCAGACGGTCGTGCACCTCGAGATGGAAAATTCATTGAGAAAATTGGCTCGTACAACCCGATGTCCCACCCTGCAACTATCGAAATCAACATTGACAAAGCAGTTCAATGGATGCGCAACGGTGCGCAACCTTCAGACACTGCACGCAACTTGCTTTCGACCAAAGGTGCCATGATGAAACATCACTTATTGCGCGGTGTTGACAAAGGCGCTATGACGCTCGAACAAGCCGAAGCTAAATTCACTAAATGGTTGTCGGAAAAAGAAGCAAAAGTACAAAAAATTGCAAGTGACAAATCCGAAGCTAAACGCAATGCAAGCAAACAACGTTTGGCCGACGAAACCAAAGTAAAAGAAGCAAGAGAACAAGCAATTGCCGCTAAAAAAGCTGAAGCTGAAAAAGCTGCGGCCGCTGCATCTGCCGAAGCCATTGAGGAAGCACCTGTTGCCGAAGAAGCGCCCGCCGCTGAACCGGAAGCTGCTGCCGAAGAGGCTCCTGCCGCTGAATAATTTTGTAAGGGTTCAGAATTCTGAGCCCTTACATACCACAAAAAATAGGGATTCAAATTTGAGTCCCTATTTTTTATGTACTGTTTTGAAAGATTGAAGCTACAAGGCCATAAGATGGAAGACCGTAAGATGGAAGACCGTAAGATGGTAAGACCGTAAGATGGTAAGATGGTAAGACCGTAAGATGGTAAGACCGTAAGATCGTAAGATCGTAAGACCGTAAGATGGTAAGATGGTAAGACCGAAGATCTTACATTCTCACCAATTATTACGTCTCTTACTTTATAACAACCCTCTCAGCTGTTGAGCTTGTTCGCCATGAAAATAAGCAGTTTCGGCTATCGGATTATAGGCATGTGGTACATATTTTGATAATTGCGCAGCCATAAAACTACCGTCGGTAGCCGCATAAACTTCCATCATCACTGCATTTGAATGACTCTTTTTCAACTCGCGATCGCCAACAATACGGCCTTCGGATAAGCATTTCGACAGATATTCCAAATCTGCACCTTCAAAATACAAACGATGAAACTTAATTATTGAGCCTGTCGGCTTATATTGATAAGATTTAGTGAATAAAAACGATTTTTTCTCTATTTGATTCTTTTCTAAATTTTCTAAAAAACTTTGTTGAATAGACATAATATTTTCCATTTTAATAATTTATTAATAAAAGTACCCGAAAGGCATAAAAAGACAGAATGTAAATATTTTTTTACATTCTTTTCATTAAATTAAATAAAAGGAAATATCAAATCCGTATTTTGCGCAAAGCAAAGATATAGTAATCCGTATTTTCGGACAGAATAAGGTCTGCGAATTCGGATTTTTTATACATTGTAAAGACAGGAATAACAGCAGCAAAGCCGGGAGGAACAAGTTTTTGCACCCAACGGGATTGTTCTCTGAATGTATGAGAGACATTTTGCTCCTGCGTGGCGATATAAGGTAGGTTGGAAGCATCATCCCAAACCCAATTTCCTTGCGTATTTGAATGTTCATTTTGCGAAAGCGGCGAAGATACAGCTATTCCCCTATCATGTACAGAAAGTAGCCCGGCAATTACGACCGCAAAAAACAAATATGTAAGGATTTTTTTCATAATTTTGTACAAAGGTAGATAAAAAACGTCTAAAAAGCAAGAAGGGCAACTCTTACGAGTCACCCTTCTCACCTGCTTGTGTTTTCGGCGGTTTTACCTACTTCATCAACTTCGTCACCAAATCGGCAACACGGCTTGAATAACCGTATTCATTATCATACCAAGAAACAATTTTAATAAAGTTTCCATCCATTACTTTTGTTAATTGTGCATCGAAAATCGAAGAGTGAGAGTTTCCGATGATATCGGTGCTCACGATCGGATCTTCGCAGTATTCCAAAATACCTTTCATCGGTCCTTCGGCAGCTTCTTTGATAGCAGCGTTAATTTCTTCTGCGGTAACGTTGCGGTTCATTTCGCAAGTCAAATCCACTACAGAACCATCCGGAGTGGGAACACGCATAGAGAAACCGTCCAATTTACCTTTCAATTCGGGAACTACCAAACCTACAGCTTTTGCAGCACCGGTGCTGGTAGGGATAATCGACATGGCTGCAGAACGCGCACGGCGCAAGTCTTTGTGCGGAGCGTCCAATACCACTTGGTCGTTAGTGTAAGAGTGAATGGTGTTCATCAAACCACGTTTGATACCGAATTTGTCATTCAACACTTTTGCTACAGGCGCCAAGCAGTTGGTGGTGCAAGAAGCATTGGAAATGAATTGCATGTCTTTTGTGATAACATGTTCATTCACACCCAAAACAACAGTAGCATCTACATCTTCTGCTTTGTCTGCAGGAACCGTCAAAATTACTTTTTTCGCACCTGCTTCAATATGTTTACCCATTTTCTCGCGGCTGCGGAAAATACCGGTAGATTCAATCACAACATCCACACCCAAGGCTTTCCAAGGCAAGTTTGCAGGATCTTTTTCAGCGTAGATTTTAATTTTATTTCCGTTGATAATAATATTATCGTCTTCTACAGAAACCGTACCTTGAAACTTACGGTGAGTAGAATCATATTTAAATAAATGTCCAAGGGTTTTTGCGTCCGTCAGGTCGTTAATAGCTACAACTTCCACTTCGGGGTTATTGAGCAAATTTCTGTACGTAATCCGGCCGATACGTCCGAATCCGTTAATGGCTACTTTTACTTTTGACATAATTTATCTTTTTAAATTTCTTTCAATATTAATTGCAAATTTACAAATTAAAAAACAATTTGCAAGGAAAAAAGTTCATTATTTTATAAAAAAAGCGCAGAAGTCAATGTTTCTGCGCTTTTCAACTTTTATTTCATGTCTATTTTAAACCTCTTCCGATTAATAAAGCATCGGGATTAGGTTCTTTTCCGCGGAATTGTTTGTAGAGATGCATCGGATCTTCGCTGCCGCCTTTTTCGAGAACGTATTGACGGAACGCTTTTGCTGTTTTGGGATCGAATACATCGCCGGCTTCAACAAAGGCTTGGAATGCGTCGGCATCCAACACTTCGGCCCAGATATAGCTGTAATATCCGGCAGAATATCCGCCACCGAATACGTGGTTAAAATAGGTGCTGCGGTAGCGCGGAATAATCGCGTAAGTCAAGCCGATTTTGTCCATGGATGCTTTTTCGAATTTCTCAACATCTTGAGGAACGTCGGTTTCCAACGTGTACCAACTCATATCGAGGATAGCTGCCGCCAAAAATTCGGTAGTCACAAAACCTTGATTGAATTTTTCGCTTTTTTGAATTTTTTCAATCAAAGAATCCGGAATAACCTCGCCGGTTTTGTAATGTTTTGCGTACATTTTCAAAACAGAAGGCCATGTTGCCCAATGTTCGTTTACTTGTGAAGGCAACTCAACGAAATCGCGTTTCACATTGGTTCCGGAAATGCTTTGGTATTTACCTTTTGCCAAGATTCCATGTAAAGCGTGCCCGAATTCGTGGAACAAGGTAGTTACTTCATCCACCGTCAACAATGAAGGTTTGTCGGAAGTCGGAGGCGTAAAGTTGCAGATATTCACAATTACCGGACGGATATCGCCTTGTTGTTCGCGGATATTGCTCATCCAAGCACCGCCGCGTTTGCTTGCGCGTGGGAAATAATCGGTATAAAATACAGCCAATTCTTTACCGTCTGCGTCTTTTACCAAATAAGCCGTTGCTTGCGGATTGAATTTCGGAATGTCTTTGATTTCGGTCAACGTAACTCCATACAATTTGTTAGCAACCATAAAAGCGCCGTCGCGAACATTGTCGATTTGGAAATACGGACGTACTTCCTCTTCGTTGAAATTCAATTTTTTAACACGCAATTTTTCGGTATAATAAAACCAATCCCAAGGTTCCAATTTGAAGTTTTCGCCGGAAGCGTTGATTTCTTTTTGCAATTCTGCCAACTCTTCAGCCGTTTTCTTTTGTGTCGGTTTCCACAAACGCATCATGAAATCCATTACTGTTTCGGGGGTTTTAGCCATACGGTCGGCCAACTCGAAAGCGGCATAGTTTTTATATCCCAACAATACTGCTTTTTGATAAGACAAAGAGGCGGTTTTGCTCACAACTTCTTTATTATCGTTTGCATTGTTGTTGTTTCCTTTGTTTGCGTATGCTTTGAACATTTGCTCGCGAAGTTCGCGTTTGTCGGCATATTGTAAAAAGGGAATGCGGCTTGCAGCGTCGATTGTAAACACCCATTTGCCATCCATTTTTTCGGTTTTTGCTCGTTCGGCAGCAGCTTCGATAGCAGATTCCGGAAGTCCGGCCAAATCTTCTTTCTTATCAATTACCAAACGGAAAGCATTGTTATCAGCCAATACATTCTGAGTAAATTTTACAGACAATGAAGACAATTCTTCATTAATTTTGCGCAATTTAGCTTGATCTTCGGCATTCAAATTTGCACCGTTGCGAACAAATTTTTGATAGGTTTGTTCCAACAACATGGCGTCTTCGGCGTCCAATTGCAACTGGTCGGTGTGTTTCATTTGATCCTTTTGCTCATAAACGGCTTTAACACGAGCGAAAAGTCCGGCATTCAAATAAATATCGTCCGAATGTTTGGATAATGCGGGTGAGATTTCCTGTTCGATTTTTTGTTTTTCGGAATCGGTTTCAGAGCCTGTCAAATTAAAGAAAGTAGATGCCACTTTCGTTAAAAGTGCACCGGATTTTTCGAGCGCCACAACCGTATTTTCGAAAGTCGGAGCTTCGGTGTTATTCACAATAGCATCGATTTCGGCTTGATGTTGTTTCATACCTTCTTCGAAAGCCGGCATGAAGTGTTCGTTTTTAATTTGTTCGAAAGGCGGAACCCCGTAAGGCGTGTTCCATTCCGTAAAAAACGGATTTTCGCTCGTTTTGTTTTTGCAGGAAGCGAACAATCCTGCGACAGCAAGTGCCATTAATGTTAGTTTTTTCATTTTATTTAGTTTGCAATTTTTGATTTGCAAAGATAATCAAAAAATTATTATTTATGAATCCAAGTACTAAATTTAAGAATAGTAGCTTTAAACGTTAAACCTTAAACATTAAACGAATTAATATTCAAATCTCAAATGTTTAACCGTAAGTCCATTGTAAATAAGCTGTTTCAGCGAATCAATCCCGATATTCAGATGCATATCCAAATATCCGGCGCTGACTTTTTTATCGCTTTCGGTGGTCTTCACACCCTCCGGCGTCATGGGCTGGTCGGATACTAATAATAATGCGCCGCACGGAATATGATTATGGAATCCCGTACTGAAAATAGTAGCAGTTTCCATATCAACACCGATGCAACGGAGCGTACGCAAATATTCTTTGAAATGCTCATCGTGTTCCCACACGCGACGGTTGGTGGTATAAATAGTGCCCGTCCAATAATCGCGGTTATAATCACGAATGGTGGTCGAGATTGCTTTTTGCAAGCTAAATGCCGGAAGCGCAGGAACTTCAGGAGGAAAATAATCATTGGAAGTACCATCGCCGCGAATGGCGGCAATTGGTAAAATCAAATCGCCCAAAGCGGCTTTTTTAGTGCCGCCGCATTTCCCAAGAAACAAAACGGCTTTTGGAGCAATGGCACTAAGCAAATCCATCACAGTAGCGGCATTCGGACTCCCCATACCAAAATTGATAATTGTAATATCTCCGCTGGTAGCACTGGTCATGGCTTTCCCCCTGCCTTCAACTTCTACGCCGAAGCGTTTGGCAAACATCTCCACATAATCCTGGAAATTCACAAGTAGAATATACTTGCCGAATTTTTCCAAAGGCACGCCGGTGTAGCGCGGAAGCCAATTATTTACAATTTCTTCTTTTGTTTTCATAGCATTTTTTGCTATGCAAAGGTAATAAAAAATTTATGAAATTACCCACTTCCATTCACTTTTGCTTTCAACATGCCTGCCTGCATATGTTTTTTAATACGAACGAGCGATAAATTATCCACCCGGAAATAGTAAGAAACTGTTTTAATTTTTGACAGAATGAACAGGATTAACATGTTTTTTAACAGTTTCTAAAATTTTTGATTGCGCGGCGACGCGGCGCGTATCGTCAGCTTCGCTGACGGGTTCATCGCGAATTTGCGCGAATGACGCAGATTTACGCAGATATTTTTCCTAACTGGTCTTTGTCTTTCAACTTAAAGCAAAATCTAACAGGATTTTAAGACCTGTTAGATTTGTTCAATTTAAGCCGAAAGCGCCCCACTTCGCAAGGGCGCCCTGACAAAATCCGGTTAAAGGCTCAAAGCCCAATTTAATCCTGGAGACAACGAACAGAAAAGCCGTAAAACCGACCGCCGTTGCCGCTACGGAAGACACCTGCGCTACTCGAACTGAATTGACGGAACCATGCGTACATCGAAGAATAGCCCGATACCGACCAAAAGTAGGAGTATATGAATATTTTTTAATGTGCAATTATTTCCAATATATCTGATAATTTTTTGACTTCCCGAACCATTATATCGGTATTATTTTTACATGCTCCCGGATTGAAATAAATGGCATTGATGTTGGCTTTGCGGGCACCTTCAATATCAACCGACCAATCGTCGCCAATCATTATACAATGTTCGGGAGCTGCTTTGATGTGATTTAAAACGTAGTCAAACATCCGTTTATCAGGTTTTTGGAAACCTATTTCTTCGGATATAAACAGATTTTTTATAAACGGCTCAATGCCGGAACGTTTCACTTTGCGGTATTGAACTTCTTTGAATCCATTTGTAACAATATGAATTTGAGACTTCTCACTCAATTTTTGTAAAACTTCCAAAGCTCCCGGCATTAAAATCGTTTGCAGAGGGACTTCGTCAGTATATAAATCTACCATCTGTGAAGATGTAGAAGCATCATCAACATCTATTTCTTTCAAAGTCAAATACATTCGTTTGTATTTCAAATATTCTTTTTCAATTCGCCCATCTTGATAAAGGCTCCAAAGTGCATGATTTACAATCCGATACGTTGAATAAAAAACATTGAACGATTTTCCGGAGCGTGCGGCAATATCAAAATGCTCATAAAGTTGATGCAAAGTATATTCATTATTCTTTTCAAAATCCCAAAGCGTCCGGTCTAAATCAAATAAAATATGTTGATAATGATTATTTTGCATATAAGATGATAATTTTTTTCAATGTTTTGAATTTATTATGCAAAATTAATGTAATTTTGCGTATTAATAACATTTTTTTTATGAGAAGGGCAAACATCTTTTTTACTTTTATTTTCACATCTATCTGTCTGATTTCGAATGCACAGATGGTTATTCGTTTAGATAGCATTTGGAAATCTGCCCGTTTTCAACCCAAACGCATCCAGGCCATCAAGTCGATGAACAACGGCGAACAATACACAACGCAAGAAAACGATTTGAAAATCAACAAATACAGTTTTAAAACCGGTCAATTGGTTTCTGTTGTATGTGACTTCAATCAAATAAGCGATTCAACTTTCAAGAAAATAGATGATTATGTTTTTTCATCCGACGATTCCAAACTATTAATCAGTACGAATACGGAGCCGATTTATCGTCGTTCGAAAAAAGCAATTTATTATATTTATGATTTAAAAAAACAGTCATTAAACAAATTAAATACTGAAAAAGTTTCTCAAGCCGATTTTTCGCCTGACGGAAAAAAAATAGCTTATACACGTGCAAACAATTTATATGTGTATGATATTGAACACCAAAAAGAAACAACCATTACTACCGATGGGGTTTTCAATTCGATTATCAACGGTTATTGTGACTGGGTGTATGAAGAAGAATTTAAAATCAACAAAGGCTTTTATTGGTCGCCCGACAGCAAAAACATTGCATTTTTCCGTTTCGACGAAAGTCGTGTGAAAGAGTTTTCTTTCACTCAATGGGGCACTTTATACCCTACTCAATACATTTATAAATATCCCAAAGCCGGAGATGATAATTCGATTGTCGGTTTACGCGTTTATAATTTAGAAAGTGCACAAACACAAACTGTTGACGTTGGAACAGAAACAGATATGTACATTCCAAGCATGCAATGGACCCAGAAGAGTAATGAATTGGCTTTCATGCAAATGAATAGAATGCAGAATAAAATGGAACTTTTCATCTGGGATATTAACGCAAAGACTTCCAGAAGCATATATACTGAAACTAATACTAAATATGTCGAAGTTCCATTCTATTGGTATTTTTTGAAAAATGAAAAACAATTCATTATTTCGTCGGAAAAAGACGGATATAATGATTTGTATTTATATGATTATACCAACGGTAAGCTCATTCAACAACTAACTTACGGAAAATTCGATATTTCAACGGTTTATGGGTTTGATGAAAATAGACAATATTTATATTTTCAAGCGGCTATCGACCGGCCTTACAATCGCGAAATTTGCGCTGTAAATGTAAAATCAAACAAAATCGAACGCTTATCAACGAATAAAAACGGTACAAATAATGCGCTCTTTAGTAATACGTATCAATACTATGTAAATACATTTCAAGACGTTAACACTCCGTCTATTTACACTATCAATAGGAACGACGGCAAAGAAATCAATACGCTTGAAAACAATGAACAGCTAAAAGAGGTTTTCAAACGTCATAATTTTGTAACTACCGTGTTTTCAACGCTTACAACGGAAGACGGCGTTGAATTAAACTATTGGATGATGAAACCGGCTAATATGGATCCGTTTAAGCAATATCCTTTACTGATGTATGTTTACGGCGGCCCCGGCTCGCAACAAGCACTAAACGCTTATTTCCCACGTGATTACGCTTGGTATCAAATGCTTGTTCAACGCGGCTATATCATTGCATGTGTGGACAATAGAGGCACAGGCGGACGCGGTGAAGCATTTAAAAAGTGTACTTATCAACAATTGGGAAAATTGGAAGCCAAAGACCAAATTGCTGCAGCAAAATACTTTGGAAACATGGTGTTTGTGGATAAAAGCCGCATCGGAATTTGGGGTTGGAGCTTTGGCGGCTACTTGTCGGCTTTATGCCTTTTTAGAGGTAATGATGTGTTTAAATTAGCTGCATCTGTGGCGCCAGTGACCAACTGGCGCTATTACAATACCATTTATACCGAGCGTTATATGGGAAAACCTCAAGATAATCCAAGTGGGTATGACGACAACTCTCCCATTCATTTTGTGAAAGACCTGAAAGGACAATTTCTATTAGTTCACGGAACTGCAGATGATAATGTTCATTTTCAAAATACCATCGACTTAATCACAGCACTCGAAAAGAACGAAAAAGAGTTTGATTTACAAGTATTTCCGGATAAAAACCACAGCATTGCAGGAGGAAATACCCGGTATACTTTGTATAAAAAATTGACAAGTTTTATTTTGGAAAACTTATAGATGTCAGTTAGTGTCTTGTAGTTAGTGATTGTATGCCTATGAAAAAGTATTTAAAAATCACATATTTAGCGGCCTTTTGTGGTTTGTGTATCGTTCTTCCTGCTCAAAATGTGCAGATTACGGGAATTACTTCGGGTGCGGAAGGACGGAATATCCGGCTTATTCTCGAGGATGATCTTTTTTCCCATCGGCAAATCAAAGTAGATGAATACATTATAAATGACAGCGGTAAATTTGAATTGAAAGCTACCGTTTCAAATCCTACAAGTGCCATACTTGCAATTGATTACTATCGAACAGGAATGCTTTTGGAGGCTGGAAAAGAGTATCAAATTGAATTCGCACCTTTTAATTATCATTTGGATGAACAACAAAATCCGTATTTAACCAAGTTAAGTTTATCTTATAGAATTACAAATCAAGATTCTACAGAAATAAACCGGCTTATTGCTCAATTTGAAAATATCTATCTGAAATTTACTGCCGAACATTTCGAATCGCTATACAAATCCTATCGTTATGATTTGCTTAATCAATTAAAAGATAGTATCATTCAAGAAATTCCTTACACAGGAAACTCTTATTTTGAAAACTATAAATGGTATCGTTGGGCTGAATTGGAAGAAATAACCGGCATTTCATCAGGTAAGACATTGGTTATAAAATATTTATACGACAAAGACATTTTATATGACCAACTTTCATACGCCGATTTTTTTGCCGGTTATTATCAAAATTATTTCCCTACAGAAGTAAAATACAACTATTTACAATTTGTAGATCAAATTAATAATGTCCGAAGTTTAAGTAATATTTTAGATTCCATTGGAAAAGACACGATGCTTAGAAATGAACGCTTTAGAGAGTTGGTATTCATTTACGGCCTCAAAAATCTATACAATGATCCGTTGATTATCAAATCGTCTGTACTCGCATTGCTTAAACAGATAACAGAGCAATCTAAATTTGAGCAGCATAAAAAAATCGCTAAAAATATGATTTTTAGCCTTACAGCTCTTGAACCCGGACAAAAACTACCGCCATTTAGTTTTACAGATATTAGTAAAAAAACATTCGTTAACAAGGACTTAAAAGATAAATACACCTATTTTGTTTTTGTAAAATCAAAGTGCAACGATTGCGAAATAGAATTGGCCACGCTCCAAAAGATAATGCCGAAATATGCTGATAAAGTTGATGTCGTTGTAGTAAACTGCGATTACGAATTTGCCACTTATTATCATCAATATAATTCAAAAACAACTCTTTATACCTTTCTTCATTTTAATCGCGACATCGAGTTTCTGGAGCGTTGCGAAATCATCAACTATCCGTCTTTTTTATTAGTTGATCCGCAAGGGCATGTTGTTTCGTTTTCTTATCCGGCACCAAGCCAGGGATTTGAAAGACAGTTGACGAGAGACATTAAGTAGGTTCAGGAGGTTCTGGAGGTTCTGGAGGTTCAGGAGGTTCAGGAAGGTTCAGGAGGTTCAGGAAGGTTCAGGAGGTTCAGGAGGTTCAGGAGGTTCAGGAGGTTCAGGAGGTTCAGGAGGTTCAGGAGGTTCGGGAGGTTCAGGAGGTTCAGGAGGTTCAGGAGGTCAGGAGGTTCTGGAGGTTCTGGAGGTTCTGGAGGTTCTGGAGGTTCTGGAGGTTCTGGAGGTTCTGGAGGTTCTGGAGGTTCTGGAGGTTCTGGAGGTTCTGGAGGTTCTGG
>JAVBNF010000067.1:0-38646 GCA_031551725.1 Bacteroidales bacterium | reverse complement strand
AGCGCAACCATAATACAGGTTCATCCGGTTCTGCATATTGGTTGGGTATTGACGCAGGTGTACGATTAATGCATACGAGTGGAGGTAATTACAGCGTTACCCGTAAGGACCAATACGGTTTTTCCGTGCTTCCGGCCGGCTTTCGTAATAACGATGGCACGCGCTTCTACAATCGTGGGACGTACGCCTACTTCTGGAGTGCGTCAGGTTATGACGCTTCGAATGCGTGGCATCGGCAGTTCCACTTTGGTAACGCTTCTGTGCTACGTAGCGCGTACCTTCGGTCGCTCGGCTTCTCGGTGCGCTGCCTCAGGGATTAAATCGGGCCTTGGGCCTTTGAGCGGGTTTTGGCGGGACGCCCTTGCGAAGCGGGGCGGACAAACAAAACCCGCTCGCAAGAAAATACAAAAAACAAAGTTGTGGATTTCCGAAAAGAAAAATTTACCCGGGAAGTTATTTGAAAAGAAGAAATCTGCAGCCAGACCCGGAGTCGCAGCAGCTACGGCTGTTTCGAGTGTGGTCTTAATGAATCCGGTAAACCACTTGTTTCGGGAATCGAACATTTCAACAAAAAACCATCGATTCGAAATAGAAATGAGTATTAAAAATTATTTTTCATTGTTGGAAATGATCAATATGAATTAGTGTTTACCAGTCTATTTAGAGTAAGCTTTTCCGTGCTTCCGGCCGGTCACCGTAATAACGATGGCACGCGCTTCTACGAACGCGGAACGAACGGCTTATTCTGGAGTGCATCAGGTTATGACGCTTCGAATGCGTGGAATCGGCAGTTCAACTTTGGTAACGCTTCTGTGAAACGTAACGCGAACAATCGGTCGAACGGCTTCTCGGTGCGCTGCCTCAGGGACTCATTAAAGTTAAAAGTTAAAATGAAAAGTTAAAAAGAGTTTTTAGTAAAAATAAAATATTTGTTTTGTCTGAAAAGAATCCGCCCGGGAGGAAGAAAGATGATGAAATAGGTATTTAGGCCCGGAGTGGAAGTAGTTACGGCTATTTGCAGAGTGGTCTTGTGAATCCGGTAAGCTGCTTGTTTTAAATTATAATTAATTGATCACACCAATCATCAATTCTTAATCATTTAGAACGAGTATTTACAGATGCTACCCATTGCTTTAAATGGATAGCGCCATAGAGTGCTTACTTTACAGCGGGGTTTTTCCGTGCTTCCGGCCGGCTATCGTAATTACGATGGCACGCGCTTCTACAATCGTGGGACGAACGCCAACTTCTGGAGTGCATCAGGTTATGACGCTTCGAGTGCGTGGAATCGGAACTTCAACTTTGGTTACGCTTCTGTGAACCGTAACCCGAACAATCGTTCGAACGGCTTCTCGGTGCGCTGCCTCAGGGACTCATAGTTGCTAAAAACGAAAAAAAAGAAATAGAGTATTAACTAAATAATGGATATGATAAAATAATATTTACGAACTTTTACATTTGAAGGTTATCCTCACCTTGATGTTGCTTTTTAGAAAAGCAGCATCTAAAAAGGCTGCAATAAAAAGGCATAAGGAAATTTCCTTAATTTTAAGTGGGTATTTAATTGGGTTTTCACGAAAGAGTACTTATGCCTTTTCTATACAACCGGCTAACTGTTCCTTATTTTCATTAATTATTTTAAACAGGGTATAATTATTAAAATTATGACAACAGCAGAAATTTTGCAAATAGAAACCGGCAATATGAATTCCATCCATTTTTTTCTGGAAGGAAGTTTTTGGCATGTTTATGAACGCAGCGCGTTTTTGTTTTGTAGACATTTGATGGATTTGAAATTAACACGTAAATATGTCAAAGCCGTTGAAACGGACATTATTTACGGAGGATTTCCAAAAGACCGTTTGGTGCCGCTCCTCGAAAAAGCACAGGCTATAGGGGCGCGGATACAAGAATTCGGCGATAAAAATTGTACATTCACAGGCTTTTCGGAGCTCGACGGCTTTGAGCTTTGGCGCGATAGTTATGTGCTGAAAGAAAAAGGAAATGAGGCGGTTGCAGTTTGCAACTTGCCCGTTTTTAAAGCAATGTACGATCTGATACTCGCTTTGTTTGATGCCATTCGAAACATTCCCAAGGATTTTCAATACACCCTTGGAGAACGCATTAAAACCGAAAGTATTGCCCTTTCCGAACTCATTCATAAGGCCAATCTGACCGGCGATTTGGAAAAACGTGTACAACTTATCGAAACCGCTTGTGTGAAATCCGAAACTGTCCGCTTTCTCATCCGCATGTGCTACGACTTGCACTTATGGAATTTGGAACGACATGTAGATTTCAACGATAAAATGGAATCGGTCGTTAAACAACTGAACGGATGGAAAAAGAAGTAATCGCTCATAATCAAAATGATGCAATTACTCAATCTCCCGACTTAAATAATCAATTGTTGCACGACTTGTTTCGTGCTTATTACGACGCACGCCGCAACAAACGCAACACGGCCAGCCAGCTTCGTTTTGAATTGCAAATGGAAAAAAATATCTTCGATTTGTATGACGAAATTACGGAACGCCGCTATGTTTTGCAGCCAAGCATTGCTTTTATGGTCTTTTCGCCCGTCAAGCGTGAAGTGTTTGCTGCCGATTTTCGGGATCGAGTCATTCATCATTTATTGTTCAACTACCTCAATCCGATTATGGATCGACGGTTTGTATTCGACAGCTACAGTTGCCGGAAAGGAAAAGGAACGCATTTTGGCGTCGGACGCATCCAGCGCGCCATGCGGAGTTGCAGTGATAATTTTACTCAGCCTTTTTATGTAATGGCATTGGATGTTCAAGACTATTTTATGAGTATCCCTCGCAAAAAAGTATACGAAAAGTGTGAGGAAATGTGCAAACAGCATTTCGAAAACGATCAATGGGGATTGATTGATTATTTATTAAAAGTTGTGATTTTCAACGATCCGACACAAAATTGCATCATCAAAGGAGCTCGTTCCGATTGGGATGGGCTGCCGCCAAACAAAAGCTTGTTCGGAACCAAAAAGGGTTGTGGATTGCCTATTGGAAATCTTACGTCTCAACTTTTTAGTAATTTGTATTTACATGATTTCGATTGTTTTATGAAATACAAGTTAAAACTAAAATATTACGGGCGTTATGTCGATGATTTTTATATTATTCATCAGGATAAGGAATATTTAAAAGAAATTATCGGAATCATCCGGGATTTTTTGATGGAAGAGTTGCAGTTAAAATTGCATCCGAAAAAAATCTATCTGCAATCGGGCGACAAGGGAGTGAAGTTCCTTAATGCGTTTGTAAAGCCTTATCGAACCTACATTCGCAGGCGCACAAAGGGCAAAGCGTATCAGAAAATTCATCATTGGAATGATTATTTTGATAAGCGAAAGAAGCGAAAACAGCCTTGCTATCGGGATTTGCAACAGTGCCGTTCGGAAATTAATTCCTATTTGGGATTGATGAAACATCATAAAACCTATCGTCTACGTGCTAAATTAATGCTCGAAAATTTTTCACCAAAAGCGTTCCGCTATTTTTGGATAGACGATTTGTCCGTATTGCGCATCAAAAAACATGTAAGAGACGGAATGTTAAAGGCAAAAGCAAATAGATAATTTGAATCGTAGGGGTAAACCCACGTGTTTACCTATTTCATTTTTGATTTGTTGATAAAATGTTCATAAGAACAAATCAGCGAAGTGTATAATACCTTTGCCGAATTTTTCAGCCGGAAGCAAATCGACGAGAAACCCCGTAACCCAATCGGATTTCTCAGTCTAAAACAAAAATAAAATTTACACAAAATTAGATTGTTGTGTAAAAAATGAATATTCATTAATAATTAACAATTAATAATTAACAATTATTTTTGTATCTTTGCTTTTTAAAGACAGAAAACTATGTTTAACATCGTTATTTTAGGCCCTCCGGGGTGCGGAAAAGGTACGCAGTCGAAGTTTATTATTGAAAAATATGGAATGGTTCACCTTTCTACCGGTGATATATTTCGTCGTGAAATCGACGCAAAACACCCGTTTGGAGAGGTTATTCGCAAAATCATTAACACTGGGAATCTGGTCCCGGAAGCTATTGTTTTGCAGGAAATACAAATTCATGTGGCCAAATATCCCGAAGCAGAGGGACTTTTGTTCGACGGCTTCCCACGTACGGTTTTTCAAGCCGAATTCCTTGATTGGCTGATGCTTCGTAAAGGTGCAAAAGTAGATTTGGCGATTTATTTGGATGTGCCAAACGAAATTTTGCTCGAACGCATCAAACGTCGAGGTGAACTCGAAAATCGCGAAGACGACCGTGGAGATGTGGCCAAGCAACGCTTGATTGTGTACAACGAACAAACAGCACCTGTAATTGCTCATTATCAAAGAAAAGGCATCCTTGAATCCATTCGCGGCGACCGCGATATCAATGATGTACAAACACAATTGGCACAAATTATCGAACGTTATCAAAATAAATAATGGCTACATCCAATTTCGTTGATTACGTAAAAATATTTTGCCGTTCCGGAAAAGGCGGCGGCGGCTCCATGCACTTTTTGCGTACGCGCTCAAATCCGCGCGGCGGTCCCGACGGTGGCGACGGCGGACGAGGCGCGCATATTATTTTAAAAGGCAATAGTCATTTATGGACATTGCTCCACCTCAAATACACCAAGCACATTCACGCCGAAGATGGTGAATATGGCGGACGAAGCCTCTGTCATGGCGCCGATGGCAAAGATATTTATATAGAAGTTCCGCTCGGAACCGTTATCAAAGACGCCGAAACCGGCGAAATAGAAGGTGAAATTACCGAGCACGGACAAGAATTTATCTTGATGTCCGGTGGAAGAGGAGGCAAGGGAAACGCACATTTCAAAAGTGCCACCCTGCAAGCTCCTAAATTTTCACAACCCGGTGAAGAGGGAATTGAAGGATGGAAAATCCTTGAATTGAAAGTCCTTGCCGATGTTGGTTTGGTGGGTTTCCCGAATGCCGGAAAATCAACCCTGCTTTCCGTCGTTTCTGCTGCAAAACCGGAAATTGCCGACTATCCGTTCACAACCCTTGTGCCGAATCTCGGTATTGTTGGTTATCGTGACGGACGTTCATTTATCATGGCCGATATTCCGGGTATTATCGAAGGTGCTTCCGAAGGGAAAGGTCTCGGATTGCGGTTTTTAAGACATATTGAACGGAATTCATTGCTGCTTTTTATGGTTCCCGTCGATACTAAAGATATCAAGGCTGAATATAAGATTCTCTTAAACGAACTTAAAAAACATAATCCGGAACTTATGGACAAAAAGCGCATTTTGGCAATTACCAAATGCGATTTGGCCGATGATGAACTGATCAAAGCATTCAAAAAAACACTTCCTAAAAACATTCCTTCAGTCTTTATTTCTTCCGCATCTCAAATGGGAATTACGGAATTAAAAGACTTGATTTGGAAAAATATGAATGAATAGATTAAAAGTTTGGATCGTTTGAATGGTTTGAAAAGTTATATAACTTCCCAAACTTCCCAAACTTCCCAAACTTCCCAAACTTATGCTCAAACAATGGCTCAAAGGACATAATAATAAAGAATCCGGCGCGCTGGATGTGCTCAAATACATTGGGCCCGGATTGCTTGTGACTGTGGGTTTTATCGATCCCGGAAACTGGGCGTCGAACATTGCTGCCGGCGCCGATTTCGGTTATGCGCTTTTGTGGGTGGTAACTTTATCAACGATCATGTTGATTATGTTGCAGCACAACGTCGCACACCTCGGAATTGCCACAGGATTATGCCTTTCCGAAGCAATTACTAAATTTTTGCCGCGAAAAATTGGAACCGGAATTATTGCTTCTGCAATGATTGCTTCCATTGCTACTTCCTTTGCGGAAATATTAGGTGCTGCCGTTGCGTTGAATATGCTGTTCGGAATACCGGTAAAAATAGCCGTACTTATTTCGGCCATAACGGTTATCGGACTGCTTTTTACAAATTCCTACCGCAAAATCGAACGTTGGATCATCGCTTTTGTCTCAATTATTGGACTTTCGTTTATTTATGAATTGTCGTTAATCACAATCGATTGGCCTGAAGCAATCACATCTTCCGTACGCATCAGCTTTCCGGAAGGCTCCATGATTATCATTATGAGTGTGCTGGGAGCTGTAGTAATGCCGCATAATTTATTTCTGCATTCCGAGGTCATACAAAGCCGCCAATGGAATTTGGAAGACGAAGAAATCATCAAAAAACAATTAAAATACGAGTTTTTAGATACGCTTTTATCGATGCTTGTCGGTTGGGCTATTAACAGTGCGATGATTGTTTTAGCCGCCGCTGTATTTTTTAAAAATAAAATGCCCGTTCAAGAATTAGAACAAGCACAAAACTTGCTCACACCGCTGGTTGGACCGAATGCCGCTGTGATTTTTGCCGTAGCCTTACTATTTGCCGGGATTTCGTCGAGCGTAACTTCCGGAATTGCCGGTGGAAGTATCTTTTCAGGGTGGTTTAGAGAACCTTACGATATTAAGGACAGCCACTCTAAAACCGGAGTTTTGGTATCCATCCTGATAGCGTCCGTTTTGGCGCTATTTGTTGTAAATCCCTTTAAAGGCTTGGTGATTTCGCAAATGATGCTGAGTATTCAGTTGCCGATCACCATTTTTGCCCAGATCTACTTAACCTCTTCGGAACGTGTAATGGGAAAATACAAAAATCACACTATTTCCAAATACATGTTATACGGATTAGGTGCGATTGTGACATTGTTAAATGTGAAATTATTAATAGATGTGATTGTTAATTTATAATTTCAAAAATTTTAGTTAACCCTGAAACACTGAAACCATGCATTCTTTCAAAAACATACAATCCCCCTTCCTCTGGCTCAACATCGGCTTTGTGCTCACAGTTTGCTCATTGCTGATTGGTCATTTGTTTTCGCAAACTTTATATTTGACAACCGGTAAGGAAGTGCCCGAAAAATATGCAAATACACGCGAAGGGGAGTTCTTCGAACTGCCGTTTACCGTGCGTTTAGTGGATTTTCAGATTCAGCGCGAAAATGCGGCCATTAAACAATATCGTTCTACTTTGGAAATTAAACATGATAATGGGCATAACTACACTGCCGAAATTTCCGTCAATCACCCGTTTCGTATGCGTTCGTGGTGGATTTATCAATATGGCTATGATACAAGTGGCGAAGGTCGTTATACTCAGCTTTTGCTGGTACGCGATCCGCTTGTATATTTGACTTACGCCGGCATGATTTTGATTATTCTGTCTGCCGTTGCGCTTATTTTCAGAAAGGAGCAAAAATGATTTGGGATTATTTCATATACTTTGCCGTTGCAAGTTTGGTTTTCTGGATTGCCGGATCGATTATGGCATTTCGAATTTCGAATTTCGAAATACCAAATAATTCATTCATCGCTCTTGCTACCGGCAGCCTTATCTTTGCCTCTTTCATTCTTTGGATGTGGATTTCCGGAGGTCGTCCCCCTCTACGTACCATGGGGGAAACCCGTTTGTGGTATTCATTTTTCCTTTCGGTTATCGGAATTTTAATCTTTGTACGATGGAAATACCGCTGGATTCCGGCATTCAGCACAATGATGGCTGCGGTTTTCATTATGATCAATTTATTAAAACCAGAAATTCATACCAAAGCGCTTATGCCGGCCTTGCAGAGCCTTTGGTTTGTGCCGCATGTAGTGGTTTACATGTTTGCCTACGCTATGCTGTCAGCCTCTTTTTTACTAACGGTTTATATGCTGTTAAAACGAAAAAAACAAAGTGTCAAAAATGATATTTTAGTATTGGAAGAGCTTGTTCGAGTGGGTTTTGCGTTTCTGACTATCGGTATGACTTTCGGTTCACTTTGGGCAAAAGTAGCATGGGGGCATTTCTGGACGTGGGATCCCAAAGAAACTTGGGCGCTGTTTACATGGCTTGCTTATTGGATATTCCTTTTTATTATAGGAAAAGAAAAATATTTGAAAGTTTCGGTGAGCCTGTCTTTATTGGGGTTTATATGCCTACAAATCTGTTGGATTGGAGTAAAATATCTTCCCTTTGCACAACAAAGTTTACATATTTATTATAAATAATACCAGAAAATCACCCGAAAAAATTTGTTATTCCAAAAAATGTATGTATCTTTGTTCCTTTAAAAGCTAATAAAAATTAATAAAAATTAATAAAATAAAAAACGTAACACATTATGAAAAAGTTGATTGCAATGTTTTCGTTAGCCGGATTGCTCATATTCGGAACAGCGAATGTCGCTTATGCTCAAAACAAGGACGCAAAAGCTAAAACCGAACAAGCTGAAGCTGCTCCCGCAGAAGAACCGGCTGTTGAAGAAACTACCAGCGATGCTGCAATGACACCCTCTACTGACGATGAAGTTTCCAACCAATCGTTTCACCAAGTGCTTAAAACGAAATTTATCGAAGGTGGTGTTGAATGGATGACGCCGATTTTGTTGGCTTTCATTTTGGGGCTTGCTTTGGTTATTGAGCGTATTATTTATTTGAACTTGGCTACAACCAACGCGGAAAAATTGTTGAAAGATGTTGAAGCGGCTATCGAAAAAGGCGGCGTAAATGCTGCTAAAGATGTATGCCGTGATACTAAAGGACCGGTTGCAAGCATTTTCTATCAAGGTTTGGACCGTATCGATGAAGGTATCGAAATGGTGGAAAAATCAATTGTTTCCTACGGTGGTGTTGCAATGGCACGTCTTGAACGTAACTTGGGATGGATTAGCTTGGTTGTTGCAATTGCTCCGATGTTGGGATTCTTGGGAACGGTAGTAGGTATGGTACAAGCGTTCGACGCTATCGAAGTTGCAGGTGATATCTCTCCGACCGTTGTTGCAGGGGGTATGAAAGTGGCATTGTTGACAACCGTATTCGGTTTGATCGTTGCTCTTATCATCCAAGTGTTTTATAGCTACTTATCGACCAAAATCGAATCGCTTGTGGCAACGATGGAAGATTCTTCAATTACATTCATGGATATTTTGGTAAAACATCTCCGTAATAAATAATCGTGAATTATTAACCTTTTAAACGATTTAAGTTATGGAAAATACATTAATAAATATCGGCATGTACATCACCTACATTTTGGCGGTGGTGGCTATTGCAGCTATGTTGTTCTTCTCATTGATGCATATTTTTGCTGATTTGAAAAAACAAAAAACAACCTTGATCGGGTTGGGTGCCCTTGTGGTTATCTTTATCATTTCATATATCATTGCTTCAGGAACCGATGTTCCGCAAGAATTGTTCGATAAAGTTGGACTCAGTTCCGGTACCTCTAAACTGATTGGCGCTTCATTAATCCCTGTTTATATTCTTGGAGTGTTGTCAGTACTTGCAATTATTTACAGCGAAGTATCGCGCGCATTTAAAAAGTAAAAGTTATGCCTAAAAAATCTCCAACCGTCAATGGTGGATCAATGTCGGACATTTCTTTCTTGTTGTTGACCTTCTTCTTGTTGACATCTTCAATCAACACAGACTTGGGGCTCTCGAGAAAACTTCCGCCGCCGATTCCGCCCGGAGCAGATATCCCACAGGTGCACGAACGCAATGTGTTTACGGTGTTGGTCAATGCCAACGACCAGTTGCGTGTTCGTAATCAAAATGGAGATATCTCCCAATTGAGAAAACAAGTATATGAATTCCTGAAAAATCCGAACAACGATCCGAACATGTCTGAAAAGTCAATGCGTATGATCGAAGGTTTGGGCGAAGTGGAAATGTCGAAAGGCGTAATCTCTTTGCAAAACGACCGCGGAACTTCTTATGAGGCATACATCAAGGTGCAAAATGAATTGGCTGCTGCCGTTACCGATATTCGCGACGATTTGTCGAGAGAACGTTTCGGCGTGAAATTCACAGATTTAAAGGATAACGATAAGCGTGAAGCCATTCAAAAAGCAGTACCGGTGCCTATCTCAGAAGCCGAACCTAAAAATATAGGAGGACAAAAATAATGGCAAGATTTAAGAAAAATAAGAGAGAGGGCGTTCCGGAAATCAATACCGGATCTATGTCCGATATTATCTTCATGCTTTTGTTCTTCTTTATGGTGATTACAACCATGCGCGAAAGCACATTGTTTGTGCGTATCAATCCTCCCGGAGCTTCTGAAATTCAGAAACTGGAAAAGAAAGCCTTGGTAAGTTTCATCTATATCGGTAAACCAATGAAAGAGTTTCAAGCAAAAGTGGGTACTGAGCCGCATATTCAGCTCAACGACCAATTTGCAGAACCTAGAAATATCGCCGAATTTATTGAAGCTGAACGTGCAAAACGCGATGAGATAGATCGACAAATGATGTCGGTTTGCCTTAAAGTGGATAAAGAAACTAAAATGGGTATCGTAACCGATGTGAAACAAGAACTACGTAATGTAGGCGCTTTCAAAATTGTGTATGCTACCGCAGAAGGAAGACGTACCGAACGTCCAAGATAATTCGGTATAATACCTAACTCTGAAAGGCTGCATCAATTTGTTTGAGGCAGCCTTTTTGTTAAAAATTTTATTTTATGGAAAAGAAAATTGTTGTTAGTGGTATTCGTCCAACCGGAGATATTCACCTTGGTAATTACTTTGGTGCTTTAAAGAATTTTGTAAAAATGCAAGACGAGCACGATTGCTATTTTTTTATTGCTGATTTACACTCGCTTACAACACATCCTACGCCGGGCGATCTACAACAAAACGTACGTAAAGTTTTAGCTAACTATTTGGCTTGCGGATTGGATCCGGATAAATCCACATTGTATGTGCAAAGCGATGTCCCGGAAGTTACGGAATTATATTTGTACTTGAATATGAACGCCTATCTGGGCGAACTTGAGCGTAGCGCTTCTTTTAAAGAAAAAGTACGTAAAAATCCCGATAACGTGAATGCCGGATTATTGACGTATCCGGTGCTGATGGCGGCAGATATTTTGCTTCATCGTGCTCAATTTGTGCCTGTTGGAAAAGATCAAGAACAACATTTGGAAATGGCGCGCACGTTCGCAGCACGTTTTAATCGCATGTATAAAACCGATATTCTGGTTGAACCGCAGGCGTTTAATTTCGGGAAGCAGCTGGTTAAAATTCCGGGTCTCGACGGCAGCGGAAAAATGGGGAAATCGGAAGGAGAAGGCAATGCCATTTTCTTTACCGATGAGCCGGATGTTTTGCGCAAAAAGATTATGAAAGCTGTGACCGATGCTGGTCCGACAGCTCCAAATCAAGAAAAGCCCGAAGCCGTACAAAATTTGTTTACTTTGTTGAAGATTGTTTCAACTTGTGATGTTGTTCAGCATTTTGAAAATACATTTAACGATTGCACTATTCGCTATGGCGATTTGAAAAAACAGTTGGCGGAAGATATGATTACGTTTACACAGCCTATCCGCGAACGCATCAAAGATATTTTGGCAGATGAGGCAACATTGGACAAAGTTCGCCTTCAAGGTGCTCAGAAAGCTCGTGAAAACGCCGAAAAAACAATGAAAGAAGTCCGCAAACAGATCGGAATTGTTAGTTTGGTTTAATGTTTAATGTTTAATGTTGCTCTCTTTAAACGTTAAACATCAAACGTTCAACTTAAAGATATTCCGGCATTCGATCCGGCAGCCATTTTTCCAAGCGCTTGATTAAGCGTTGACGTCCTAATTTTGGATTTAGTTTAATGGGAATAGATTTAAAATCAAAAGATTTCACTGCATCAACTTCTTCCTCAAAGTTTCTACTTTGTAAGTGCGAACTTAGGAGATGTTGTTGTATAGCATTGTCCCATTGATCCTTATTTCCCCAGTAATGCCCAATAAACGCATTTGCAGGATGTAAATTGTGCATGGTTTGTAAAGCTAACGACCATGAAAATTGCTCAATCAGCCAGCTTTTTACCTGTTTTTCGCACAATTCGTCGCAGATACGGATGGCCGTTTCGATTGTTTCTTTCTGTTTGTTTACCGGAAGCCCTAAAACTCCGGCATTCCACATGGCAACGTTTTCGGGGACCTTTACGCCCGCGTACGTTTGTCCGTGTACTTCCGACCATAAACGGCGGCCGGTTTTATTGGGAGCTTTGGATAAAACGGTTTCTTTTAGATGCATAAAAGCCTGTCCGTTAGTTATGAATTGTTCAAATTCATCGAAAGAGCGATAAGCAAAAGTATCTGAATCCAAGTATAAAAGCGGTTCGTCCGGATATTTCAAACTTAAATCTTGAACGGTTTTCATTTTTTCTCGCCAAGGGCAATTGTATGGCCCTTTCCATTCGCGAATAAGATCAGGATTGATCAAATGAATGGTAATTTTTGATTCAATGAATTTGTAAAATTCGGGTGCATCCGTATAGATGTGAATTTTAGGCGCATTTGTGCTATGTGCAAGTATTGATTCAATGGCAAAAAGCGCCTCGTAATGATAGGATATACGTTTTCCGAAAACCAAAAGAAGTGTGTTCATAATCAAAGAGTTATTAGCCTAATACTAATTGTAGAGTATTGCGGCTTTTTTGTTCCAAATAAATTTTGCGTCCGGCAATTAAATTGTCCAAATTTTCAGCATTGTAATGACGGATGGTGACAAGTTCCAAGTTTCTGTTATAGCGTATTTTAAACTCTTTACTTAATAGTTGAATAAGACGGTCTGTTTTTTCTTGAAAATCGTCGGTACAAACCGAAAAGCTGAGCGCCGAGTTTTGCATCAAATTCGCATGTATCGCATTTTCAGCGAATAAGTGAAAGATTTGAGAGAGGTTGTGTTCCCCGATAAACGAAAAATCTTTCGGGTAAATGGAAAGTAAAATCTGATTTTTCTTGAAAATGTAGGACGGAATAGTGCTTTGGCGGCGTTCGTCGGCGGTAATTACGGTGCCTTCCGCTTCCGGATGTACAAACGAACGTACAAAAAGCGGTATCTTTTTGTTTTGTAATGGTTTGATTGTTTTTGGGTGGATGATGGTTGCACCGTAATAAGCTAATTCCGTAGCTTCGTTATAAGATAGAAAGTCAATTTTTTGTGCATCCGGAAAAACTTTTGGATCGGCATTGTAAACGCCGGCAACATCTTTCCAAATGCTCAAATTTTCGGCATTCATGAAATATGCAAAGATAGCTGCCGAGTAATCCGAACCTTCGCGCCCCAGCGTAACTGTGTTCATGTTTTTATCGCTTCCGATAAAACCTTGTGTAATGGCAATTTTTTTAGCTTCAATTAATTGTGGGAGTTTGGAAAGTGCCGCAAATTCGGTTTGTTTCCAATCGACAGTGCCTTCACGGTATAAATCGTCTGTTTTAATTAATTGTCGAGCGTCTACCCATTTAACAGGTGTTTTTAGGGTTTCAAGATAGTGCGAAACAATGAGGGTGGATAGGAATTCGCCGGTGGATACAATTTGATCATAGTCGAAATCAAATTGACCGTTTAAATGACTTACATTGTGATGTAAAAGTGTGAGCCAGTGTTCCAGATCTTTCTCCAAAGGAGTGTAGGGAGTTGGGAAAAGCTCATTAATGATGTTGTAATGGTATTCTTTAATTATCGCAAATTGAGCTTCTGTTTCTTCTTTAAAAGTTTGATTTTGTTCTTTATATGCAGTTTTTATTAAAACTTCTAAAGCATTGGTCATCTTGCCCATAGCAGAAATAACCACCACAAGTCCGGAGAGTTTATTTTCCGCTTGAATAATATTGGCCACATTGCGCACGCCGGCTGCATCTTTAACGGAAGCGCCGCCAAACTTAAAGACTCTCATTTTAGTATCCCAAAATTTTTAGCATTGATTTGTAGCTCTGTTCTTTAGCAAATAATTTGGTGAAATATTCGCCGTTTTCATCCACATCAATGATGACGTGTTTTGGGGCAGGAGTGAGGCAGTGTTGAATGCCGCCATATCCGCCAATAGCTTCTTGATAAGCACCTGTATGAAAAAAACCAATATATTGTGGCTCTTCGTCCTGCAATTTTGGAAGGAAAACTGCATTTGCGTGAGCTTCAGTGTAATAAAAGTCTTGGCTGTCGCAAGTTAAGCCGCCTAAAAATACACGTTGGTATTCTTTATCCCAATTGTTAACCGGAAGTAGAATGTAGCGCTGTCCGATTCCCCAAGTATCAGGTAGAGTAGTCATGAAGGAGCTGTCAATCATGTACCAAGTCTCGCGGTCGTGTTGTTGTTTTTGGTTGATGATCGAGTAGAAGGTTGCACCGCTTTCGCCAACAGTGAAAGTGCCGAATTCGGTAAAGATGTCCGGTTCTTCAACGCCATGTTGGTTGCAAATTTTCTTAATGTGAGCGATAATTTCTTCGGCCATGTACTCGTAATCGTAGTTGAAAGCCAAAGTATTTTTAATAGGAAAGCCGCCACCCAAGTTTAATGCAGTGAGTTCCGGACAAACCTTTTTAAGTTCGCAATATACACTTACTGATTTCGAAAGCTCATTCCAATAATAAGCAGTATCGCGCATGCCGGTATTAATAAAGAAATGCAGCATCTTCAGTTCGAATTTTGGATTCTCTTTGATGCGTTGCAGGTAGAAGGGGACAATGTCATTGTATCGGATGCCGAGTCGCGAAGTGTAAAACTCAAACATGGGTTCTTCTTCGGATGCAATGCGGATGCCGATCTTGCATTTGCCTTCTTGAATTGCTTCATCAAGTAAGCTGATTTCTTCTTTATTATCTAATATAGGTACAGTGTTATTAAAACCATTTTTAATTAGATCGGCAATGTTTTCGATGTATTGAGGACGTTTGAAGCCGTTGCAGATGATGTAGTTTTCTTTGTTGAGCTGTCCTTGTTCGTGCAATTCATTAATTAAATTGATGTCGAAAGCAGATGACGTTTCAATGTGAATATCGTTCTTAAGTGCTTCTTCCATCACAAAGGAGAAGTGGGAACTCTTGGTGCAATAGCAGTAATTATAGTCTCCTTGGTAATCTACTTTGGCCATTGCAACATTAAATAATCGCTTTGCTCGTTGAATTTGTGAACTAATCTTCGGTAGATAAGTTACCTTTAAAGGGGTTCCATATTGCTTAATAATATCCATTAAAGGGATATTGTTAAAGTATAGTTCGTTCTCAGCTACCTTGAACTCTTCTTGTGGGAATTCAAAAGTTTGCTCGACTAAGTCGATGTATTTGTTTTTCATTTTTTAAATCTAAGTTGCTTGGATTGGTTTGAAAATTCAAATCTAACTCACTTGGATTTTGCAAAATTACGAAATATTTTCGAAAAAAAATAGGCTGCTTAAAGATTTTTAAGCAGCCTATAAAGTAGTTTTTTCTCTAAGTTATTGTATAATAATCTTTTCTGTGTAAAATTGTCCGTTTGATGTTTTTACTTGAACGAAATAAATTCCCTGATTTTGGATTGAATAGCTTAGATCTTTGCCTTCAGCTTTGATTTGACCAAATAGATTAACAATACGAACATGCTCTATATTCAAATCGCTGTTGATTTGAATAAGTCCATTACTTTGAGTGATAGAAAATAGTTTTTCGGCTTGCGGTTTGATGTCGGTACCTTGTTTGAAAGTAACCGAAATCGTTCCATCTGCAGAGATGTTGCTATAATAATAGGTCTTTTGAGTTGTATTTTTAGGAACACCATTGATAAAAATCTGATCAATAGAATATCCGTCATCAGGAGTGATGTTGTATCGTATGGTTTCGTCGTAATTTACGGTGCTGTCACCATCCGGTGAAATTTTTCCGTTGGGACCGGCGCTTGCAGTGATGGTATATCGTGGATTGACGTCGAAGCTAATAATGCCGTTGTTTTCGGTAATATTTACCAGGGTGCCTACCCGTACGCTTTCGATTGTGAGCATATTGCAGTTTTGGATGTTCGCTCTTCCCGGAAACGGATCGGTTTCGTAAGGATAGGCAATGCTGTCGGGACGGATGCTTGGGTAGAAACCGTTTGCGCGAACGGTAAAAACCATTTTGGCGCTTGGCGTGGCGGAACCGCTGTTTGGAGTATTTCGTTTCCACGTCAAAGAGTCGAAAGAAATACGCCATACAATTAATCCGTGGCCTCTCAACGCTGTGTCCATGCCGACTTGCTGGCGGTTTTCAATCATGTAAAAATCTGTCGGTTTTGTATTGGGGCCGTACAAATTAGAAGGTGCTGTGGAAAATAAATACGCTTCACCGGAACTGTTTAATTCATTTAATTCAAAATGGCCGTGTTCGCTTAAAAGAATCTGGGTGGGTGTTAAGAATCCCGAGTAAAAACGTTCGTAAGCTGAATAAGTTGGCGGCGTGCGTCCTTCATTTAGGTAGGTGCCATAATCCATAATGTCCCACATCCACGGTGTGTAGAGGTCTTTGCCTGCAGTATTGTACAAGTCGGGAAGTCCCAACACATGTGAAAACTCGTGACAGAATGTGCCGATGCCGGCCATGTCTTGGGTTTCTACGGAAGGCCCGCGAAGTTCGGAAGTGCAGGCATAATCGTAGATTCTTTTACCATCAAGTGTTAAAACCGGATTTAATGTCCAACGATGCGGCCAAACAGTATTGGAAGGGCCTCCTTCGGCTTCATTTACGCCGGCATAGTAGATAAATACTTGGTCTACATAGCCGTCATTATCGGCATCATATTGTGAGAAATCAAGTCCGGCGGTATGTGCCGCATTGCAAGCATCAGCCGCTAATTGTCGACGGCGAGCATCGCTTCCGGAGCTGTTTCCGCCGTAGTACGACATGTTTTGCGGTAGTTCAACCGGTCCGAAAACATCGAAGTAGGGGGTGAATTTTCCATAAGACGAAGCACGGAAATAATCGCGAGCGCTTCCGTGGCCTTTATTTTCGCTATATCCGGAATCGTTGAGCATGCGTGTGAATGCAGCTTGCGGATTTTCAACAGAGAATGCCTGGTCCTTAAATTCAGCCAAAATCACAATGGCTCTCGGCGAGCCCATCGGATAGCCCGCTAAGAGCGTTCCGACAAGGATACACTGGAAAATGACGAACAGTGAATATTTTCTCATTGGCTTAACGAACTAAGATTTTCTTTGTTGCTACGCCTTGATCGGTATAGACTTGAATGATGTATAAACCGTTTTCCGGTACGGAAAGTTGAGTGTTTTTTCCTTCCGCAACGATTTGTCCGAGCGCATTACAGATGCGGATATTCGAAATAGTATATGCTGTTTGGATATAGATGTTTTTATCTTGTACAGTAACTAAGACATTGGCATCATTTTGTTTTTTATTTACATCAGTGGGAGTAACCTTTGCACTAAATGTAATATTTCCATTAGCGGCATTTTCACGGATGGAAGACAGGGTTACCGGAAGTACAGTGCCATTCCATAAAGTAGGCGCAAAGGTCGTAATTCCTGCCGTTCCCGGAAATGGGTCTTGTGAAAAGTTATGCAGGTTAATGTTTTGTTTTTCTCCTTCAGGAAAACCATTGGCGCGAACAATATAAATACCATGATCTTTAGCATCAGGGCCCGGGTTAACATCGCCATAAATACCCCAGTTTGTGGCATTGTAAGTGATATGCCAAATCAGCATGCCTTTCCCATAAAGCGCGGTGTCGAAACTTTTCAATTGACGGTTTTCCAAAAGGAAAAACTCTTTTGGCGATGGATTGTTCATATTTAGATTGTGTTCGGAAGCGGCAATCAAGTATACTTGATTGGAGTCAATTAAAGGTTTCAATGTATAGCTTCCTTTTTCGGTGATTTGCGTGGGGGTTACATATCCTAAATAAAAACGTTCAAGGGAAGAATAGGTAACGGGGGATTTTCCACCATTTAAATAGCAGCCATAATGCATTAAACTCCAAACCCAAGGCGTATAAAAGTTTGTTTCGTTATACATATCCATCAAACCTAAAACGTGCGAAAATTCGTGGCAGAATGTTCCGATACCGTCGAGATTTGAAGCGCTAACTACACTACCCAGTAATTCGGACGTACGGATGTAGTTGCCGATTTTTTTGCCTCCGAATGAAGTATCTACTTCACGTAAATAGTCGCGTTTTGGCCAAAGCAAGTTAGGGTTTGTCGGATTGTTGGATTCGGCGAGGCCGGCGTAAATAATAGCTATCATATCAATAATACCATCGCCGTCGGAGTCGTAATCTGCAAGATTCACACCGGCGTTGTGGGCGGCAGCACAGGCGTCGATAACTACTTTGTAAGCATCCCTGTCGCGATATCCGCCGGGATTTCCGCCATAATAAGCCATGTTATTGGGCATGGTATAAGGTCCAACCACATCAAATTCGGGAGTGAACTGTCCAAAAGAAGCTTCTTTGAAATAATCGGCTGCACTTCCCGAAAAACCGTTTTCTTTATAGTTTTCTTGCGATAACATTTTGGTGAATGTATTGTTTGCATTCGCAACGCTGAATGCACGATCCGGAAAAGCCGTTAAAATAACAAGGATTTTCGGTGAACCTTTTGTAGGAAAACCGCTGCCTATTTGTCCGGGAGCCACAGCTGCGCGTGTTTTAGCATGTTGCGCTTTAAAAACAGTATTGATATAGTCATCTTTTTTCACAAGCGATTTCATCAAACTTGAAGACAGTGGTGCATTTTGTACGCGTATCAATGTTGGTTCCAGTTCTCTATCGGAGGTTAAGGATGCGTAAACATAATAGCCGTTTTCGTCTTGAACGATTAAATAACCGTCTTCAGAAGTTGTAAAACTCAAGAATTCGTCGCCGTAAAAACGAATGCTGATCATTTCGCCGTCTGGTTGTTGAACATTAATCGGATTTGGGGTAGCCGGAACCGCGAATAGCACAGAACTAAATAGCGACAGAATGAAAATGAATGAAAATTTTTTCATTGTAAAATTATTTAATAAAGATTTTTTTTGAATAAAATTGATTACCTTCTGTTATTTGTATGATATATATTCCGGACTTAGGTATGCTGAACGAGGAATTGTTACCTTCTGCGATGGTTTGTCCAAGAGTGTTGATAATGCGTATATTTGCACCTTGCAAATATCCTTCTATAAGGATGTTGTGATTATAACTCAAAATGCGGAAATCTCCGGCTTGTTGTTTGTATATGGGTAGCGGATCGTTGTTAAGTGTGAAATAAATGATGCCGTTTCCTTCGGTAATAAAGGTTAAACTATCAAGCGTTGTTCCATTCCACAAACTGGGAGCGTAAGAATGCACCTCAAGCTCTCCCGGAAAAGGGTCGTTTTTCCATACATGGTCATAAAAATCGCCGTCTTCATCGAAACCACCGGCGCGTACTAAATAAACTCTTTTTCCGGATTCGCCGGGAGCATCATTTACAGTGTTTGCCGTCCATATCGAATCGCTATAATTAATGTGCCAAATCAACATTCCGTGATAAATCATACTGGTGTCGGCACCCACTTTTTGACGGTTTTCAATAATAAAAAACTCTTTAGGGTTAGGATTTTTTCCCTGTAAATTGGAAGGAGTTTTCGAAAGGATATAGGCCTTATTCGAAGTCGTTAAGGCTTCAAGGGAAAGCGTCCCTTTTCCGGTTTCTAATTGGGTGGGTGTGAGCCAGCCTGCGTAAAAACGTTCATAAGCCGAATATGTCGGCGGAGTGCGTCCGGCATTTAAATAAGGTCCATAGTCCATCAAATCCCAAATCCAGGGAGTGTAAATATCGTCTGTTTCAGAGGTGTTGTAGAGGTCAGGAAGGCCTAATACATGGGAAAACTCATGGCAGAAAGTTCCAATACCGGCCATGTCTGCAGAATCAATAGAATTACCCTTTAATTCTGATGTGCAAGCATAATCATAAATATATCTTCCGTCAAGTCTGAGCGGAGTGCCTAACACCCAACGGTGAGGCCAGATGGCATCTGTAGGGCCGCCTTCGGCTTCGTTTACACCGGCGTAATATACAAACACTTGATCAACAACACCATCATCATCAGTATCATAATCCGCAAAATTTACTCCCGCATCGTGAGCTGCATTGCAGGCGTCGACAATCATTTGGCGCGGACGGCGGTCATCGTCATGGACGGTTGGCCAGTTTTCTCCGTAATATTTCATGCTTTGAGGAAGCATATAAGGGCCATATACATCAAATTGTGGTGTGAATTTGCCGTTTGATGATGCTTTGAAATAATCTCGGGCGCTTCCCGTTGCTTCATGTTCGCTGTAATTGGCTTTATTGAGCATGTTTGAAAATGCTTGCTGCGCATTAGGAACGGTGAAAGATTGGTCTTGAAAATTTACTAAAATAATAATTGCTTTCGGAGAGCCGTTTGTCGGATACGCTTT
This sequence comes from Bacteroidales bacterium, assembly GCA_031551725.1. Taxonomy (GTDB): domain Bacteria; phylum Bacteroidota; class Bacteroidia; order Bacteroidales; family P3; genus JAVBNF01. The sequence continues at coordinate 18,381 of JAVBNF010000067.1, read as the reverse complement.
TTGTTTTATGTCATTAACCAATGCCGGTGCATTTGCCCGTTCTTGGCGAATTTCAGTTTGTTGTTTTTTGAATCCGGAAAGATATTCCGAACGTTTTACAAATGCATTGCTTTTGCTTGAACGCAGCATGCCGTTTGACACTTTTGCTGCAGTGGGTTGCAGGTTTCCGTCGATATCTTTTTCAGCGTAAACATAAAAATCATCGTCGTTTTTCACAATCAAATAATCATCTGTCGATGTTCTGAAGGAGTTAAATTCATCGCCGTGAATGCGAATTTGGATGATTGTTCCGTCCGGTTGCTCCACTCTGACAGGGTAAGGTGTAGCTGGAACAGCCAAACATGCGCTTGCAATTCCAAGTTGAAGCAAAATAAAAATAAAGGTTTTTTTCATGAAAAAGAATTGGTTATTCAACAATCGTTACGCTTCCCACTTTTTCCCAGGGATTGTTTCGATTGATAATTTTAAAAATATAAAAATATACACCGGGAATGACCGGACTCCCTTGGTAGTAGCCATCCCAACCATTGGACATGTCGTTGCTTTCGAAAAGCCTCTTTCCGTAACGGTCAAAAACGGCAAAGTAGTATGAATTATAATCTTGTTCTACGCCGATAGGCCCAAACGTGTGTGATTTATCAGATATACTGTATCCGGAAGGAAAATAAACGCGGTTGCAATTGGCCACTGTTATGGATACTACCTCTTTTGCGTAACAGCCTGTTCGGTTATTACTTGCAAAGATTTTTACCGTGTAAAGAGTTGAAGCGGTTGGACGAATAACTACTTCGCTGGTTGTTGCGCCGTTGCTCCACAAATAACTGCTGCCTCCGGATGCGAACAACATGCCTGTTCCTCCATCACATACAACTGTATCATCAGCCCATGCTTTGGTATCATCAATTTGTTTGGGTATAATAACAGATTGAACAGTACTTTGACAGCCGTAAATATTAGTTCCTTTAACAGAATAAACCGCAGTGTCGGATGTTACGATAACATTAATAGAATCGCCATACTCCCCGGTGCTCCATACGGGATTGTGAGCATTATGTACTGTGAGAGTAACAGCGTTATCTATACAATTCATAGCAGTATCCGGATCTATATATATTTGACGATCGTTGAAAACATAAGCTGTTGCGCTGTCTTCAATGTAACAGTTGTTGATATATCCTGCCACATGAATCTGTTGGTTGGAGGCGTAAACGTGATAGGTCGTTGTGGTAGAGGGATGTACATTGATTGAATCCACTGTCCACGATTTCAAGATGCCGTTTTCAAAACCTTCCCAGTAATAATAATTGCCACCTTTAGCAGATAATACGGCTTCTCTATCGGGGCAAACCGTATCGTCGGTTGTTTGTATGGCTGTAGGTCTGCTTGTAGAGTATAATCGTACGGTATCTCTCGCCACAGCAACACCGTTGTCAAAAACCACGACAGAGTATTGAGAGTTGGCTCCCGGAATCACATTAACGAAACTGTCTGTGCCCACGGGAAGAGGGGTGGGGTTTGTAGTTGTAAGCGAATACCACTGATATGTCGGATTTTCAGTCAATCCCGGAGCAACATGGGCTGTCAGTGTCACATTATCTCCAAGGCATACAACATTATAAGGGTAGGTGATAGTCACAGCTTTGGCCGGTGCTTTTTGTGGAGCTTCGTCTGCTTGTGCAAATAACGCTGAGCTGCCGCATAAAAACGATAGACAGAAAATCCATATCAACCAAAACTTATTCATTGTTTATGCAACATTTAATTTGGTTAATGCACTTTTCGAAATGTGTTTTTCAACATAATTGCGGTCGATATGCAGTTCTTTGGCTTGATTATTAGATGGAAGTTCAAACATTGCATCCATCATAACAGCTTCGATAATAGAACGTAATCCACGGGCGCCTAAACGGAACTCAATGGCTTTGTCAACAATAAAATCCAAAGCATCGTCGCCAAAACTGAGTTTGATATTATCCAGATCCATCAGTTTTTGGTATTGAAGCGTCAATGCATTTTTGGGCTCTGTTAGAATACGCTTTAACGCCTCTTTATCTAACGGTTGAAGACTGGTCAATACCGGAAAACGTCCGACAATTTCGGGAATTAATCCAAAACTTTTCAAATCTTGCGGAGCCACATAATTCAGCAGGTTTTCGCGGATGTGTCGTTCCTCGTCGCGATTTTTGGTATTATAGCCAATGGTATTTGTTTTCACGCGTGAAGCAATTTTTTGTTCAATGCCTTGGAAGGCTCCACCGGCAATGAACAGAATATTGCGTGTATCCACGGTAATCATTTTTTGATCGGGGTGCTTGCGTCCACCTTGAGGAGGAACATTAACTTGTGCGCCTTCCAGTAATTTCAGCAACGCTTGTTGAACACCTTCGCCCGAAACATCGCGTGTAATCGAGGGGTTGTCGCTTTTACGTGCAATTTTATCAATTTCATCAATAAAAACAATCCCTCTTTGGGCGGATTCCACATCGTAATCGGCCGCTTGGAGTAGTCGAGTAAGAATATTTTCAACATCTTCGCCCACATAACCGGCTTCTGTGAGCACAGTAGCATCGGCAATGCAAAACGGAACATGCAGCATGCGCGCAATTGTTTTCGCAAGCAGTGTTTTGCCCGTGCCTGTTTCTCCCACAATAATGATGTTCGATTTGTCAATCTCTACATCTTTTGTTTTAGCCAAATAATTAAGGCGTTTGTAGTGATTATAAACTGCCACCGACAAAATCCGTTTGGCATCGTCTTGTCCAATCACATATTGATCAAGAAAGTCTTTAATTTCTTTCGGCTTTTTAAGCGGAATTTCTTTATGAATTTCCTTTTTTGCAGGTTGCTGCATGCCAAGACTCTCGAAAGTTGCGTTGGCCGCATGTGCACAATGGAAGCATATATAGCCATGCTCACCCTTTAATAATGCGCCTGTTTCCTTTTCGGGACGGTTGCAGATCGAACAAGTTAGTTGTTGTTTTGCCATTCTAAAAAAATCATTCATGCAAAGATAAAAAAAAAAATACAGTTTTCCTAATAAATTATACTTGCTATTTTCTTAAAAAAACAGTAATTTTGTAAGTTATAAAAAATAGGGGAATGAAAAAAATATTTAGTTGGATTTGTCTGTCTGTTCTTGCCTCAAGTGCTTTCTCACAAGCAGATTACGATCCGAAAAAAGTAGACCAGAAATTGGATGTATTTATCCAGTATCTCCATCGGGGATATGTGGATAAAGTGGATTTGGCGCCTATTGCCGAAAAGGGAATTGTTGAAATGGTGAAACAGCTTGATCCTCACTCGTCTTACATCGCTGCGAAAGATTTGGAAAAAGCAAATGAACCCCTGGTTGGAAAATTTGACGGTATTGGCGTTTCCTTTCAATTGTATCACGATACAATTACCATTTTGGATGTAATTGCCGGCGGTCCTTCCGAAAAATTAGGCATACAATCAGGTGATAAAATTGTGACGATTGATGATATGAATGCAACCGGAGATTCAATTAGTAATAATTGGGTTTTGAATCACTTGCGTGGGAAAAAAGGAACACATGTGATTGTCGGGATTGTTCGCAAAAAAATAGATAAAATCCTTGTTTACGACATCGTTCGTGATAAAATCCCTTTAAATAGCGTGGATTCTTATTTTATGGAAGATAAAGAAACCGGATACATCGAATTGAACCGTTTTTCAAGTACTTCTGCCGATGAGGTACGTAATGCTATTATCGATTTGAAATCGCAAGGAATGAAAAACCTGATTCTTGATTTACGTGGAAATACCGGCGGTTATTTAAATATTGCCGTTGAACTTGCAAATGAGTTTTTGCCCAAAAATCAGCTGGTTGTGTATATGGAAGGCGCTGCACAGCCGCGTCAGGACTTTAGTTCTACAGCACGTGGAAATTTTGAAAAAGGAAAGTTAATTGTTTTGATTGACGAAGGCTCTGCTTCTGCCAGCGAAATTGTTTCCGGCGCTGTTCAGGATTGGGATCGCGCTTTAATTATCGGCCGCCGCTCGTTCGGAAAAGGTCTTGTACAACGTCCGCTGAACTTGCCCGACGGTTCTGAACTCCGACTTACAACAGCCCGTTATTACACGCCTTCCGGCCGTTGCATTCAAAAACCATACATCGATGGCGACCGTTCCGACTATTATGCGGATATCTACAAGCGTCAGAAAAATGGAGAACTGATATATTCGGATTCTGTAAAAATTCCCGATAGTCTGCATTACAAAACCTCCGGTGGGCGCACGGTCTATGGCGGCGGCGGTATTTATCCCGATATCTTTGTGCCGATTGACACTACTCGCGCTTCCGATTATTTTATCGACTTGAGAAGAGCCAATGTTTTCAACGATTTTTCAATGAATTTAATGGATGAAAAACGTGCCGAATTGCTGGCCGCATATCCTACTTTAGCCGATTATAAAAAACATTTTTCGATCGACGGATATATGGAGGAATTTTACGCTTTCGCTGAAACGAAAGGCGTGAAACGCAATACAATCCGTATGGGCAATGCAGAATCATTCCTTAATCAAATGATCAATGAAATGAGAAAAGATTCGACCTTGAAAGATGTGTCTTCGTATGAAGAATATGTAAGCAAGGCATTGTGGAATCAAGATAAAATGAAAAGTTTTTTGGATGATTTGGCTAAAAAAGAAGACAATGTTCAGCATCAGGTTATCCAATCTTCCGACGAATTCATCCGTATTCAAGTTAAAGCAATGATTGCTCGTACCCTGTACGGTTTTCCAGCCTATTTTCAAGTCATGAAAGATGTAGACGACGGCTACAAAGCCGCCCTCAAAGCGATAAAAGACGAGAAAATGTTTAAAGCGCAAAAGATTAATTATTAAAAAAAATATAGTTTCTGGTTTATAGTTTCAAACCAGAAACTAGAAACCAGAAACTTTGAATACCTTCCTCGAACGCACAGAACTCCTCCTCGGAACCCATCAGTTGGAAAAACTGAAAAACGCCCATGTCCTTGTGGTCGGACTTGGCGGCGTGGGGGCTTATGTGGCCGAAATGCTGTGCAGGGCGGGAGTGGGGACGCTTTCTATTGTGGATAATGATAATGTTCATGCAAGCAATCGAAATCGCCAGCTTTTAGCGTTGTTGAGTACAGACGGACGCAACAAAGCCGAAGTCATGGCCGAACGCTTGAAAGATATTAATCCCGATATTCAATTACATGTATATCCTGTATATGTAAAGGATCAAGTGATGATTGATATTTTAGAAATGGCTAAATACGATTTTGTGGTAGATGCCATTGATACGCTTTCGCCGAAAATCTATTTGCTTTATCATTGTACGCAAATGCAGGTGCCCGTTGTTAGTTCGATGGGTTCCGGTGGAAAACTAAATCCGCAAAACGTACAAATTGCCGATATCGCGCAAACCCACCATTGTCCTTTGGCAGATGTGGTTCGGAAAAAACTACATAAACTTGGTGTTTATAACGGTATATACACCGTCTTTTCTCCTGAAGAAATTCCTGCACATGCAATGATCCTAAATGAAAATGAACCTAATAAAAAATCAACAGTGGGTACCATCTCATATATGCCGGCTTTATTCGGTATGATGTGTGCATCGGTGGTGATTCGTCGTTTGTTAGGACACGACATAAAAAGCGATTTACCGATACCTAAGAAGGTAAAACAGCAACTTGCATCTTGCAAAAAAAGCTAAGCTTTTTAGTTCAAATTAATTTGTATTATAATAAAAAATTTTAGATATGCCTTTAAGTAAAAAAGTAATTAGTATTTTAGCTCCGGAGAATAATCCCGGTTTCCTTTTAATGGCTGTGCACGGTCTCTATCAGCAGATGATAAATAAAGGCTTGGAGCAGATTGAACTCTCGTATTCCGAATATGTTGTCGTGAGTGGTTTGTATTTATTGTCGTTTACACATGACGTTGTAACTCAAAAAATGGTTATCGGCATTTCAAAGCAAGATAAATCGGTGGTGTCTAATGTTTTTAAGCAAATGGTCGCTAGAGGTTTTGTTGTGCGCGAAGAATATGAAGGAGATACCCGACTGAAAACTGTTAAATTGACCCCTTTGGGAGAGAAAATAATGGGTGTTGCCGTAAAAATTGTTAGTGATATTAATGTAGAGTTCTTTTCAAAAAATGAAGAGTGCTTAGCTGTTTTTAATAACTCAATGAATGACATCTTTGTAAAGAATGATAGACGCGTGGCGATATTGACAGGTGGTCAATAAAGAGAAGCGCGTTATCCCCCTTTTTTTATGATTGCATGCGGCAACTACATTATGTATTTGCCGCATTTTTTTGTTTTAACTGCTTGAGGTTGCTTTGTGCAACCAAGTTGTTATTTTTAAAAATTATTAATAATTATTTTTAATATGTTGTTTTTGTGTAATTTATTTATTTCTGAATTTGAAATTTAATCGGTAAAAGTTGTTAAATGTAATTTATTTGACTATCTTTGTATAGACGATTTTTAAAAAGATTGTCTTTTTGTAGTAAATAAATTAAAATAAAAATTGGTGCGTATGATGTATTCTTTATTCAGCTTTTCTCTTCAAAGTTTGTTTTTGGAATATATATATATGTATCGTAAAAAACAAAACGATGAACACACAAAAATTCTTAATTGCATGTATGGTTGCTCTTGGATTAATTGCAACCACCGTAACGAATGCTCAAACAGCTTCAACTTCAGGCACTCCAACAACTACACACACTGCGGATAGTTTGGATGCTAGCCAAATAGACTTTGTAACGATAGGATCTATAATGCCATATAGTATAGAATCCTCCGGAAGTGCCTCCACGCAATGGATCTCCGCTTATACTTCTCTTACCGGAAAAACCGCTACAGCTTCCACTACTTGGAAAATCAACAATACTGACGCGACTTCTGTGGCTAATCAAAATAATATTACCATTGCGTGGAGCACAGCAGGAGAACATTCTTTAAAAGTTACTCAAAGTATTTCCATTCCGGATTATCCGTCGGCTGTTTGTCCGGGCACCGAAGTGGAAAAAACAATTTATGTACTTCCGCTTCCATCGGCCGGATTTTCGTCAACAGATTCATTTGCAATCCTGCCTTGCAGTGCAACAACCTATAATGTCGCTTATACCATTGGTGGTATTGGTGAACGCATTGTGAAATATCATATTGAAAAAACTCCTTACGGACAAAGCGTGGAGTCGCCTGAAGAGACAACATCTTCTAACGGAACAGCTGTGTCTGATGCAAGTTATTTTACATCGACAACTAATTACGCTTCTGCAAGCGCATTGTACACAACCGGAAAAACAGCAGCAAATATTGCATTGACATTAGAAGCCGGTTATAAATACAAAGTCACACTCACGGAGATTAGCGATCATGTGAGCCGTAAATCGGGTGTTGCCGGTGAAATCGAAAGTGGAAAAGCTTCATTTACCGTTCTTGTTACGCCTAATCCTACTACCAACTCAATTAAACACGTGAAGAATCTGTAAGAAATTGTGGGGATCAGGCATTGTGTATTGGGTTTGATACTTGATATTACAACTTCGCATGAAAAACAACTTATTTTTTATATTGATTTGTGTAGTCTTATTGAATGTGGGCTTTATGTCCACATTCAAGGCACAAGCGCCTTTACAGCAATGTACAAGAAGTATGTCGCAATTTGCCGTGGAGCCAAGCGTACAGGGCTCTCGATTTGAATTTGATATATCCGGAGGCGAAATTGTTTTTGATCAGAAAAATGATAGTATAGTTGTGCGTTGGGGAGATGAACGTGGACATTTTCGCTTTGGAGTAAAAGAAATTTCTCCCGAAGGTTGCGAAGGTGAATGGGTGTATACGGATATTGAACTTATCGGAACTCCGTATATATTTCCGAAAACAAAAAGACGTATTCATGGCAACGAATTTATTCAACTGAAATTCTCACCTGTTTTTACATACGTTGAATGGAACCGGCCGGATGTGGTGGATAATAAAATAGTCCGCCCCGGTGAATACGGCATCACGGTTACAGATGAAAATGGATGTATATATAAAGATAAATTGATTGTCATTGGATCTGATCAAGACAGGCCGCATATTATAGATAGAAATGATAAACATGTTCCTAAATGATGAATAAGGAAAGATTACATACAAAACGTAAGAATGCGCTAATCGTACTAATTCTTTTTCTTGTCGGTTATTCGATACAGGCACAAAATATTTACATCACAACAACGGGTGCCGGAGATAGAAGTGGAACATCATGGAGTGATGCAAGTAATGATTTGAGTTTGACATTATTCAATGCAACGTCAGGAACAACCGTGCATGTTGGAGCAGGAACTTATATTCCGGCATTGAATATGAGTGGGATTTCCGGTTACGAAGGTCCGCTGCGGACATTTCTACTTAACGAAGGTGTTACGATCATAGGTGGATATCCCGAAAATGGAGGAATGGCTTCAGATCCCCAAATAAATAAAACAATTCTTTCGGGAAATAATATTGCGAAGCACATCATGACCGTGGCTTCTGCCGGTGCAAAAAGTCGTTTGCAGGGATTGACGTTTGCAAACGGAGTAGGAAATTATGGTAGCAATGGCGCTTTTTATTCGGTTGTTGCAGGTGCTGATGTGGAATTGGAGCAATGTGTATTTGATGCTGATAAAGCAAATATTGGAGGCGGCATTTACATGACAGATGGAACATTAACTGTAAACAATACAACGTTTGCTAATAATGAAGCAAAGAACGGTCATGGTGGTGCAATTTATCTTCAAAATGTAAATGCGGTTGTTACAAATAGCTCGTTTCTTAATAGTACTGCGCAATCCGGAGGAGCTTTATATTGCTCCGGCGGATCAATAGTGATGAATAATTGTGTGATGAGTAATAATTCTACGATGGGTATAGGCAAAGGAGGCGCCTGTTATTTTGATAATACGGATGCGAAATTATCATTTGTAACAATGGCCGGAAATAGTTCGCAAAATGGCGGGTCGGCCATTTATTATTCAGGTGGTAAAATAGCATTGGAGAATTGCACAATTGCAATAAATGCCAATTCCGGATGGGGTGGCGGTAGTATTGCAGGAGTGGGGAATGCGCAAATAGATATTGAAAATTCAATAGTCAGCGGAAATATAACGCTCGAACAGGGCAAAGAAGATTTAGGTGGCGGAAATATTAATATTACCAACAGTGTAGTAGGCCGCGATATTTATACAGATCCGGAAACAGAGCCTATACGAGATCAATTTGCTCCCGATTCTATTCATTTGAACGAGGATGGAACCGTAGACGTGGAGGTGCCGTCGTCAATTACTTTGCCCGATGGAACTGAGATCTCAAATCCGGTGATTGATGAAGAGATGGGAGCCGGAGTGAGTGCAAAACCTTCCATTCTGTTGAATTCCGATAAAGCATTGGTGTGTGGTGATGAAGATTTTTTGCTGACTGCTGTGCTTACCAATGTTAAAGGTGTATTAAGCGTGAAACTTTATATGCAGAATGAAAATGAAACCAATAATTTATTTGTTAAAGATTTGTTATTGAATGATACAACATGGTCTGTTAATGTCAATACAACAGATTTTCTTCCTGCTCCGCTTGTCAAATTTTTTGTGCAAGTGTTAACCGGTAAAAAACAATTTCAAAGTAATGTTGTTGAAATTGTCTGTGTGCCGCGTGTAGATGACGTTAAAGTGAAACATATAGGAAATGTTCAAAGTAAATGAACCGATGAAAACGAAAATAATATTTGTTTTATTTCTTCTTTCCGTTGTTTGTGCTAAAGCACAATACAGTGGAGGAAACGGCACTCAAAAAACTCCATATTTAATATCGACTCCTAATGATTTGATTGCATTGGCAGATACAATGGATCGTTTCTACAAAGAAGTCGATTTTTATTTAGGCAAGTATTTTTTAATGACTAATGATATTGATGTGCAAGGTATCGATCCGAGCGGCGATGGATCCGGTTTTCCGGTCATTGGATGGGGAGGAAAGGGATTTGCTGGCAACTTTAACGGAAATAATTATAAAATAAAAAATTTGCATATCAATCGTCCGGCGGGAACTTATGTCGGATTCTTTGGATGTATAGCCATTGAAGGAAAGGTGAGCCATTTAATCATTTCAGATGGATCAATTATAGGTGGAAATCATGTGGGAACAATTGCCGGGATTAATCGTGGATGGATTGATAGCTGTGAAAATTTTATTGAAGTCAGAGCGATGCTATATGAAGATGTTGGGGGAATTGTCGGAGGAAATCAACGTACCGGAATTATCTCAAATTGCACGAATGCCGGACGTATTTTAGGAAATGAATATACCGATTATGTAGGCGGCATTGTCGGCTATTCGGATGGCAGTATTAAAAAATGTACGAATATTGGAAATGTAATTGGACATGGATGGAGTATTGGAGGTATTGCCGGTCAAAATAATGCATCGGAAGACTCCGAAGGATTGATTGAACAATGTGCAAACCTTGGCAGGATTGAAAGTGGGGTAGATGGTGTTTACATAGGAGGAGTGGTAGGTGATAATTTTTGCATGATTAAGGGATGTTATAACCTTGGAGAAGTGATCGGAAATACGTATGTGGGCGGAATTACCGGAGATAACGGCGATTATTTGATCTCTGCTTTTGCAACACTTGAAAATAGTTTTAATTCCGGACATGTACATGGTGAGATGTATGTTGGAGGTATTGCCGGATGGAATGAAAATAATAGTTCGATAGAAAATGTATATAACGCCGGTGAAATTATCGGAACCCGTTATGTCGGTGGAATTTCCGGTAGAAATGGAGATACAACTCACAGTGGATCTATTATTAAAAATGCTTATAACATTGGTAATATCTTGGCAAATGATAAGCAGGCGGGAATTGTTGCAGAAAATAACATTACCGATAGTGTCGTATTTACTGTAAATATGAATTTTTGGAGAAAATATGATAGCGCTCGAAACATCATTGCAAATAACATGTTCGGAATTCATGAGAACAACTTAGCATTGGATGAATCTCAATATATTATAATGAGTGAATATGATTCGTCACAAGATGGAGATTATGTGAATCGAGAAGCATTAAAAATCAAAGCAACATACGAAAACTTGGGATGGGATTTTCATAAGGATTGGAAAATGGGAACCGGCTTGTATCCATATCCGCATGTAAAGTATAATGCTGAAAAACTGCCGAATCAACCCGATTGTCCGCCATTGATTATTGTGCAACAGCCTGAAAATATAATGGTAACTGCTCCGAAAGATACAGCCGTAACGGTTATTGCTAATAGCTTGCTGGAAGATCTACATTATCGTTGGCGTAAAATATCTGCCGAAGGTCAGGCAATTGTAGTAGGTGATGATTCGCCGATGCTTCTTATTCAGGGACTCTTGGCAGATACAGGGCGCTATTTTGTGCGTGTATATTCGGCATGTAAGGAGGTGATTAGTGATACCTTCTCAATTTATTTCCAACCATTGGACAGCATCGTTTTGTCGGCACCTGAGAAAATCTGCATTCAAACACATGATACTGCAAATGTGATGAGCTTTCCCGAAAACATAAATCGAAGCATGTATTTTACATCTTCAGACACTACAATATTAAGTGTTGATTTTCAAAGCGGCGTTATGTATGCCAAAAAATCAGGAACTGTTCAGCTTGCAGCAATTTCAGTATATGGAGAAATGAAAATGCAAACAATTACTGTCGTTCCAAATGCTAAAATTACTCGTGTTTTACACGATTCCATTTTATGTCCGAAACAAGATGCAACATTAACTGTCGGCTTAGATGGTGAAGTATTGAAGTTCGAATGGTATCGGAATAATCATTTGATTTCTGAAAGTAATGATACTGTACTTTTGATCTCTGCAAGAGATGTGGATGTGAATGATCAATATAAAGTGATTGCAGCGAGCTATTGTCAATCCGATACAATTGATAATATTCAATTAAATGTTCTACCGCTTACAACAATTCTTGAACAACCCGAATCGATGAAAATTAATGAATTGGAGAATTTGATTTTAGCCGTTAAAGCATCCGGGCACAATTTGACATATCAATGGAAAAAAGAGGGTAATGATATTATCGAAGATGCCGATCAAAAAGTGTATTGGGTGGAAAAAGCAGCACTTCATGATGCAGGAAAATATACCGTCGAAGTAACCGGAAGCTGCGGCATTGAAAATAGCCGGGAGGCAACCGTGCGTGTAATTCCGCTCACAGATGGACATAAGCCGCGAAATACATTTAATGGTGTCCGTGTGGTGCCCAGTATTGTCAACGAATCTCAAACATTCGAAATACAATTGGGTGTTTCTGTTAAAGATTTGACGAATGCCGAAATTCAAATTGTAGGAACAAACGGTGTTGTGGTTAAACGTATTCAAGTTAAAGGACAAACCTCTATCATCACTTCTTTAGATGTGAGTAGCGGCTTATATGTGGTGCAGCTTTCAAGCATGAGAAAAAGCCGTAAATTAAATGCGAAATTAATTATCCGTTAAGCTTGTTGAAATATTCAACGAAAATTCGTATCTTTGTTTTTTTATAAGTCAAAAATATGGATATTTCTGTTGTAATTCCCCTTTATAACGAAGACGAATCGTTGCCTGAATTGACGGCGTGGATTGAACGTGTAATGCAGGCAAACAGCTTTAGCTATGAAATTGTCATGGTGGACGATGGCAGCAAAGACCGTTCTTGGGCGGTTCTCGAAGAACTTGCGAGGAAAAATAACTGCATACGTGGTATTAAATTTCGTCGCAACTATGGTAAATCGGCCGCTTTAAATGTTGGTTTCGAAGCTGCTCAAGGCGATGTTATTATTACGATGGATGCCGACATGCAAGACAGTCCCGATGAAATTCCGGAATTGTATAAAATGATTATGATTGACGGTTTTGATGTTGTATCCGGCTGGAAGAAAAAACGTTATGATCCACTTTCAAAAACGATTCCAACCAAATTATTCAATTGGGCCGTTCGCAAAATGTCGAAAATCTATCTGCACGATTTTAATTGCGGACTTAAGGCTTATCGTAAAAACGTAGTAAAAAGTATTGAGGTTTACGGCGAAATGCACCGCTATGTTCCTGTTTTGGCTAAAAATGCGGGTTTCTCGAAAATCGGAGAGAAAGTAGTAGAACATCGTGCACGCAAGTATGGTTACACCAAATTTGGCGGCATGAGTCGTTTTATCAACGGGTTTCTCGACTTATTATCCATTTCGTTTATCGGAAAATTCAGCAAACGCCCCATGCACTTTTTCGGAGGCATTGGAACTTTGATTTTCTTCTTCGGATTTTTCGCGGCAGCATATCTCGGAATCGATAAATTATTACATCTGCACTATGGAACTCCGGCGCCACTAATAACAAATTCACCGTATTTTTATTTTAGCATCATGTGTATGATTATCGGAACCCAATTATTCCTTGCCGGATATTTGGCAGAATTAATCAGTCGCAGTTCACCCACCCGCAACCAATATTTAATAGATCAAACATTATGAATATAAAAGAAATTATAGGCAATTCCATTCTTGTTAAGCAAGCTATTTTGGCCGATGAAAATTTCATCCGTCGTATTGATGCAAGCGTGAATATGATTGTTGAAACCTATAAAAACAAAGGTGTCGTTTTATTTTGTGGAAATGGAGGAAGTGCCGCCGATGCACAGCATTGGGCTGCCGAATTTACCGGACGTTTCTACTATGATCGTCCGCCTTTAAATGCAGATGCACTACATGTAGACACTTCTTATTTGACCGCTGTTGCCAATGATTATTCGTTCGATGAGGTATACGCGCGCATGGTGCGTGCCAAAGGAAAAGCCGGCGATGTTTTAGTCGGAATTTCGACTTCCGGCAATTCGGCAAATGTAATTAATGCCATGAAAGCTGCTAAAGAAATCGGGATGAAAGTCATTGCTTTTACCGGCGAAACCGGTGGGGAAATGAAAGACGTTTGCGATGTGTTAATAAACGTACCTTCTACGGATACCCCGCGTATTCAAGAATCGCACGGTATGATTGGACACATCATCTGTCAAGGCGTAGAAGAACAAATGTTTCCGAAATTGTAAGGGTTCAAAATGTTGAACCCCTGTCAAAGACAAAACAATGTTGCCGCATATTGATACAACTTGGACCATCTTTCTCGACCGCGACGGCGTTATCAATCGTCGTTTGGTGGATGATTATGTGAAAACGGAAACAGAATTCGAGTTTATCGAAAACGTGCCCGAAGCCATTGCAATTTTAAGTAAATATGCAGGGCGAATTATTGTGGTTACCAATCAGCAAGGTGTTGGCAAAGGTTTAATGGATGAAACAATTTTGCATAAAATTCATGATAAAATGAAAGCGGAAATCGCAGCAAAAGGCGGCCGTATGGATGCGGTCTATTTTTCTCCGCATTTGAAACATGAACGGCATATTACCCGTAAACCCAACGTGGGTATGGGATTGAAAGCTCGCAAAGAGTTTCCGGAAATCCGTTTTAAAAAATCCATCATGGTTGGAGATTCCATTTCCGATGTGGAATTCGGGAAACGCTTGGGAATGTTCACTGTTTTCGTGAGTTCGGATAAACATAAGATCTCCGAAAATGCATGTCTAATTGATGAAACCGTTGAAAATTTATATCAATTTGCCAAACAAATCGAAGTACAAAATGCAAAATAAAAAATTGTTGAAATACTTATTTTTATTAATATTTGCAGTTGTTTTGACAACACAAAACAGTTTTGCACAAAAAGCAACGGACACCAATTTTGTAGATAAAAAAGGCCGTCGTCAAGGTGTTTGGCATAAATACGAAGACGGTAAACTAAAATATATCGGACAATTTAAAGATAATCAGCCATACGGAACGTTTAAATATTATGATGATTCCATGCATGTTATAGCCGTTTCCGAATATTTCCGCCAAGGATATGCAGCTAAAACAACCGTTTATCGAAGCAATGGCACGCTTTTTGCAAGAGGTTTTTATTTAGACCAGGAACGCGATAGCACGTGGTTTTTTTATAACGAAAAAGGAAAATTGATAAAAGAAGAATTTTATAAAAAAGGACTGTTGGAGGGGATTTCCAAAGTTTTTCTTAACGATACCGTTATTGAAACGCAGGAATGGTACCGTGGCTTGCGCAATGGTAAATGGTGGCAAAAAGGTGAAACCGGACAAACACAAACAACAACCTACAAACTGAATCTTTCCGACGGGCCTTATTTGGCAACATTTGCAAATGGCGACACCTCCATTTTCGGAATGTATGCCGATGGCTTGCACGAAGGAAACTGGATGTTTTATGCACCCGACAAACGTTTGAAAAAGCAAGACACTTATCTGCATAATCAATTGAAAAAACGTTTGGTTGCAGTGTACACTGGTGAGAAATTGAATTTAGTGGATATGGATACTGTTTTGTATCTTACTACAAACGGCATGAAAATCCTACTTAAAATGCAGTCGGGCAGCGAATTGATCGCCGATCAGAGTTTCGAAGAATTAACAGGATTGTTCGATACCGATTTTTTCTTCTTTGCAAATCCTACGTTTTTCGTAGCATTTAAAGAAATCAAAGTCATCGACGAATATGCACCGGGAAAAGCCTCGTTGAAATTAAAATCAGATACTTCGTTAGATGTCGAATTAGATGAAAATGGATTACAGTCAGCCAGATATATACTAAGCGAAGAGCCGGTTGGCAAAGAATGAGAAAAATTTACGCGTATATAATTTTCTGTTTTTTGAATCTTGCACTTCATGCGCAAGTGGGAGGGAAGTACATTAATTCTTCTTTCGATTTGGCTACTTCTGCACGGATAGCGGCTTTGGGAAGCAATTTTATTACTGTAAACGATGGCGATATCAATGTCGGAATTACCAACCCATCGTTCATTTCTCCCGCCATGCATCAGAAATTTGCATTTAATTTTACAAATTATTATACTGTAAATTACGGAACGGCCGCCTATAGCCATACATTTGATAAATTCGGCAGTTATGTTGCCACTTTACAATATGTGAATTACGGACGCGAACCTTATACCGACGAAAACGGCAATGAATCCGGAACATTTGGGGCATCCGATTACATGTTGGGTTTAGGTTGGGCAAAGCCCATTGTCGATTCGATGTTTTTTATTGGTGCTAATTTCAAAAATATATTTTCGAATATTGATGTATACCGTTCATGGTCCGTTGCTGTTGATGTTGCGGCCGGCTATACTTCCCCTAACAAATTATTTTCGGCATCTTTGATGTTTCGCAATATCGGATTTCAAATTGTGAAATTCCACGATTCGCGCGAATTGGTCCCTTTTCAAATAGATGCAGGCTTGTCGCAAAAACTGGCGCACGCACCATTCCGCTTATCCCTTCTGCTCCAGCATCTGGAACGTTGGGACATGCAAACAGAAGATGCGCAACGCAAAGAAATAGATCCGACAACAGGAGAAACAAAAGAAAAATCCAACTTTACAAACTTTGCAGATAATGCAATGCGTCATGTCGTAATTGGTATTGAATTCATTCCTGTAAAAAGATTTTATTTCGATGTCGGATTTAACTACAACCGCCGTCAAGATTTGATGGAAGAAAGCACTCCTTCCACGGTTGGTATTTCGTGGGGATTTGGATTGAATTTCTCGAAATTCCAAATCGGCTACGCCCGTGCCAAATACCATTTATCCGGCTCCCCGAATTACATCACCTTTCAAACAAAATTTTAACAATTTATCTGCGTAAATCCGCGTCATCTGCGAAAATTTGCGATAACCCTTTGCCGCAGGCAAAGATACACGCAGTGTCACCGCGGAATTTTAATTTATATTTTATTCACAAAAATTTTGTATATTTGCATCTTCAAATAAAACGACAAAATCATGAGCGAAATCGAAAAAGTAAAATGTTTGATTATTGGTTCCGGTCCTGCCGGATATACCGCTGCTATTTACGCTGCACGTGCGGATTTGAGCCCTGTTTTATATCAAGGGAACACGCCGGGCGGACAATTAACCATCACCACCGAAGTTGAAAACTTTCCCGGTTATCCCGAAGGCATTACCGGACCGCAGTTGATGGAAGATTTGCGCAAACAGGCCGAACGTTTTAAAACCGATATCCGTTCGGGAATGGTTACTAAAGCCGATTTCTCAAAACGTCCATTTAAAATCACGATTGAAGATAAACAAGAGATTTTGGCAGAAACCGTGATTATTGCTACAGGTGCTTCTGCCCGTTGGTTGGGATTGGAATCTGAAAAAACATTTGCCGGCATGGGCGTTTCCGCTTGCGCTACATGCGACGGATTTTTCTATCGCGGACAAGATGTGGCTGTTGTAGGCGGCGGCGATACCGCTACCGAAGAGGCTTCTTATTTGGCAAATATTTGCAATAAAGTATATTTAATTGTTCGTCGTGATGAATTGCGTGCTTCCAAAGCTATGCAGCACCGTGTGATGACGAATCCGAAAATCGAAATTTTGTGGAATTCTTCCACCAAAGAAATCCTTGGAAATCAAAACGACGGTGTTACCGGAGCACATTTGGTAAATAACAAAACCGGAGAAGAACGCGATATTAAAATTACCGGATTCTTTGTGGCCGTTGGACACCAACCGAATACCGATGTGTTCAAAGGACAAATTGATTTGGATGAAGCAGGATACATCAAAACACAAAACGGAACTGTAAGAACCAATGTTCCGGGTGTTTTTGCTGCCGGCGACGTACAAGATCCGCACTATCGCCAAGGCATCACTTCGGCAGGCACCGGCTGTCAAGCTGCTATCGAAGCTGAACGTTTTATCATGTGTAATCCGTTGTAATTTTTGTAAATTCAAAAAATATTTCTACCTTTGCAAAAGTAGTGTACGATGTCAGATGTACGATATACGAGGATGTTTTCTTCTCGTACATCGTATCTCGTGCATCGTACATAAAAAAAACTAAAACTAATTTTATAGAAAAACACTAATTAAATAAATAAAAAAAGCGTAAGCTTTAAATTCTCTGTTAGAAAACCACCAAAATTTTAGAAGAGGGATTTAATAAGCGATACGCTCATGCTGTGTTCCGGCGTGAGTTGTGTCTTATTTCTTCGTGGTGCGTGGTGGTACCTCTAACAGAATAAGAATTCAACTCGCGCCTTTTTGTTATGCATATACAGACCCTTCGGGTCTTGTTAGAAAATGATTAACAATTAAATACAACACAACATGAAAACACAATTACAATTATCGGCTGCGGCTGTACGGGCGAACCCACGTGTTCGCCCTGCCAACAACAACGTGCCACCGATTGCTGTACGGGCACCCCTCGCGGGTGCCCCTTTGACAACAGGG
>JAVBNF010000003.1:0-54936 GCA_031551725.1 Bacteroidales bacterium | reverse complement strand
TAGAGTTTAGATTTTAGAGTTTAGATTTTAGAGTTTAGAGTTTAGAGTTTAGAGTTTAGAGTTTAGAGTTTAGAGTTTAGAGTTTAGAGTTTAGAGTTTAGAGTTTAGAGTTTAGAGTTTAGAGTTTAGAGTTTAGAGTTTAATAGTTTTGATTTCTCTAAACATTAAACCCTCAACTCTAAACAGCATTATCTTTTTCTTGCGATTAAAATCCCCCCGACAATACAAGCGAGCAACAGCACACTTAACACTTCGAAAGGCAGAATATATTGAAATTTTCCGGTTCCCAATAAGGCTTCGCCGATTACTTTCATATTGATTTCCTGATCGCCGGCGATGCTTGTATTGCCATCGTATAAAAATTTGTGTTTAAACAATACGAAAAATGTAACAGCCACTCCTGCGAGCGCTGTAAATGCACCATACAGCATTTTTTTCTTCGAAAGCGGTTCTTCCACTTCGCCTTTGCTGTTAATCAGAAAAATAGCAAAGATGAACAGCACGACAATACCGCCGGCATACACCGAAATCTGTACGGCCGCCAGAAAATGATAGTTCAAAAATAAATACAAGCCCGCAGTTCCAATTAATGTAAAAAATAAATAAACAACCGAGCGCAGCATTTTTTTCGAAGCTACAGCAAGCACAGACATGGCCATGATGACGATGCCAAGTATGGTGAAGATGATTAAGTTTGTTGTTGGTTCCATAATTTTTGTTTAGAGTTTAGGGTTTAGAGTTTAAGGTTTAGGGAGTTTTTCTCTAAACTTTAAACTCTAAACTCTAAACAGTTTTCTTTTTCAATGACGATCCCGGTTTATTCAATTGTTGATTCAGTTTCGAACGTGTAAACATCGCATGTTCGAAATTCGTGCTCCATTCAATAGCGTCTTGCGGACAAGTAATTGTACACAATGCACAGAAAATACAACTTCCAACGTCGTACATGTGTTTATCCAAAACCCGTAGCTCTTTGCCGTCAGCATCAATTTCTTTTTTTGAAATCACTTTAATAGTTCCGTTCGGACAGTTGTTCATACAAATACCGCAAGCCGTACATTTATGCTGATTGTTTTCATCATGCGGCATCACCAATTGTCCGCGCATGCGCTCGTGCGGAAAGACTTTCCCTCGGTTTTCAGGATATTTTTCCGTTACTTTCGGACGGATAAAATTCAACATCGTAATATACATACCTTGTAGAAGGCGGTAGATGTTGATGAAGATGGTTTTTATGTAGTTGATCATAATTGTTTAGAGTTTAGAGTTTAGAGTTTAAAGATTCGTTCATCTTTTTTACTTGATAATTCTTTAAGGCTCCCAACTTTGATGCTATTTGATCTATTTTTACTTTAATTTCATTTAATTCTACTTCTTTTATATAGCCTAAATCAAAGGACACTAATAATTGGCAATACACTTCCATGAGTGATCCGTATGATATTTCTATAAATCTTATTTGCTCTTTGTGTGAACTTCGTGACAATCCTTCTGCTAAATTTGATACTATAGAAACCGCAGCTCTTTGCAGTTGTTGAGACAAACAATATTGTTCTTTAGTTGGAAACTGGTTTGTAAGCTGATATATGTCTTTTGTAAAAACTCGAGCTTCTTTCCAAACTTCCAATTTTTCAAATGAATAAATACGTCCCATGCCTCTTCTCTAAACTTTAAACCCTCAACCCTAAACAACCAACAACGCCATTAATATAATATTCACAAAACTAATCGGCATAAGCACTTTCCATTCCAAATTCAATAACTGGTCAATGCGGAGGCGGGGGAACGACCAGCGTACCCATAAGGCAAGGAACACACAGAAAAATGTCTTGCCGAAGAACCAGATAAATGGTGGAATGAAATCCATAATATGGTTAAACGATTCCCAACCGGGAATATGCAGCGGCATCCAGCCACCCAAAAACATAGTTGCGGCAATGGCAGCAATGATAAACATATTCATGTATTCGGCCAGATAGAAAAGTCCGAATTGAATCCCCGAATATTCAGTGTGATAACCGGCAGTAAGCTCCGATTCCGCTTCCGGCAAATCGAACGGCCCACGATTGGTTTCGGCATGACCTGCAATTAGATATATCACAAAAGCAATCATCGCAGGGATGTGTCCTTTGAAAATAAACCAGATTTCCGATTGTTGTTGTACAATTTCTGAAATTTGCAATGTTCCCGAAAGAACAACAATGCACATCAAAGAAAGTCCGCAAGAAAGTTCGTAACTAATTAATTGTGCGCCGCTTCGCATAGCACCGATCATGGTGTATTTGTTGTTGCTCGACCATCCGGCCAACAAAACGCCGACAATTCCCAACGAAGATACAGCCAGCAAATAGAAAACCCCGATATTGAAGTCAATCGCCTCAAGAGCAGGATCGAAGGCCAATGCACCAAAGGTACAAATGGAGGCGATAATGACCAAAAATGAAGCTATACGGAATAAAACCGGATCGGCTTTATCGATGCGTATCAATTCTTTCAGCAGAATTTTAATCATATCGGCCACGCTCTGGAAAATTCCGAAAGGTCCCACACGGTCGGGCCCGATACGGCATTGGAAGAAGGCACAGACCTTCCGTTCCACATAAATCAGTATCAGAGCTAATACCGCGTATGTGGTCAGAATCGCAACTCCAATCAATACAAATTCCACAAACAACGCCCAATTATCACTCATAATCGAGTGCAAAAATTGATTTATCCAGGTTGTTACAAAACTAAAATCAAACATAATTTTTTGTTTAAGGTTTAGAGTTTAGGGTTTAAAGCCAAAGAGATTAACTCTTTAAACCTTAAACTATAAACTCTAAACGTTATCTATCTATACACGGTACCACATAATCCAACGACGCGCCCACCATGATCAAATCAGCTACCTTGGTATCCAAACAGGTCGCATTCAATGCGTTTACCAAAGGAATACACGGCGATCGGAATTTGATACGGTAGGGCGATTTGTCACCTTTACTGTTGATATAAACATCAAATTCGCCACGTGCATTTTCCACACGTTGAAGGAATTCGCCTTCCGGCAAACGGATAATTGCTTTTGTTTTCGCAACAAAATCGCCTTCCGGAATATTATCAATCAATTGTTCCAAAATCTTCAAGGACTCTTCAATTTCATCCAAACGAATGATATAGCGGTCGAACGTCATACCGTCCGTACGTAGCATTTCTTTGAAATCCACTTTATTATAAGCAGCATAAGGCGCAATTTTACGTACATCGTTGCTCCATCCGGAAGCACGACCTGTTGGCCCGCCGGCACCCAAAGAAATCGCTTTTTCTTTCGAAAGATAGCCGATATCTTCCATACGTCCGCGTGCAATCGGATTTCCTGTAAAGAGCAAATGATGCTCTTTGAGCATTTTACGCATGTATGGGATAAATTCTTTCACTTTGCGTTGAAAATTCGGATGAATATCCTGAGCAACACCGCCAATAACATTATAGTTAGCCATTAAACGGCCGCCGGCAGTTTCTTCGAAAATATCCATGATCTTCTCGCGATCGCGCATGCCGTAAACAAAGGCCGTAATCGAGCCCATGTCCATCGCCATACAGCCCCAGCCGAGCAAGTGGGACGCAATACGCGTCAATTCATCGAAAATCGTGCGTATATAATGTGCCCGTTCGGGAACTTCCAATTGCAGAGCATTTTCGCAGCACAAGCAAACCGCGTGGCGGTTGATAGTGCCGGACAAATAGTCCAAACGATCCGTCAAATGCAGTATTTGCGGATAAGTGTAGGCCTCGCTCATTTTCTCAATGCCGCGGTGAATGTATCCGAAATTCGGGTCGATTTTTTTGATATTTTCTCCTTCCAACGACACACGCAAATGCAAAACGCCGTGAGTAGCAGGATGTTGAGGGCCAAAATTCACAACATATTCATCTTTATCGAATAACATGTGCGTATCTTCGATTTTCTGCCCCATTTTCAGTTCAATCGTGGGAACGCGTTCCATGTCGTCAATCAACTCGTTTTCAAGCGGAACGGGGTTGATTTCCGGATTGGCATCATAATCTTTCCGCAAAGGAAAACCCTTCCAATCGGAACGCAGGAACAAACGGCGCATATCGGGATGATTCACAAAGCGAATGCCGAAAAAATCGTGCACTTCGCGTTCGTATAATGCGGCAGAATCCCACAAATCATGAATTGAATCCAATTGAGGATCTGTTTTATCGTCGGTTGAAGTCTTTAATTCAACAATTTCCGTTGGATTTTGAGTAGAAGAAAGGCGGTAAATAGTGCCTAAAGTATCTCCGTAGTCCATTCCTACAATGTCCATTAGAAAATCCATGCCGCACTCATCTCTTAAAAGGAGAGCCGTTTCACGCAGATTTTCTTTCGGAACAGTAATATTCAATACTTTCTCAACCGCTTCCATGGAAACATTTGATAAAGCACTTAATTTATTTTGTATTTCTGTATTATTCATTTTTTGTTTAAGGTTTAAGGTTTAATGTTTAACGCTTAAGAGAACAACTTAAACGTTAAACGTTAAACATTCAACGTTTATCGGGTAAGCTGAAAAATTCCTGTACCTTAATCTTTCGCGAAAGCTGCATCATGCCGTAAATCATGGCATCCGGACGGGGAGGGCAGCCGGGAATATACACATCCACCGGAATAATCTGATCAACACCCATCACTGTATGGTATGATTTTTTAAACGGACCACCGCTGATAGCACAACTTCCGAAAGCCATTACATATTTAGGTTCAGCCATTTGATCATACAGACGTTTCAAAACGGGAGCCATTTTATGCACAATGGTTCCGCAAACGAAAACCACATCGGCCTGACGCGGGCTGTTACGCGTAACTTCCCAGCCGAAACGTGCGAAATCGTAGCGGGCAGCGCCGAGGCTCATAAATTCGATACCGCAGCAGCTGGTTGCAAATGTCAGCGGCCATACGGAATTTGAACGTCCCCAGTTAATAATGTCGTCTAATTTTTGAATTGCAATGTTCACACCGTTTGCACGAAGTTCTTTCACATAATCTTCGAGGTATTCGTTTTCCTTGAAATCCTCGTTTTTCATATTTTTAATATGGATATTTTTTACTTCCATTTCAAGGCTCCTTTCTTCCAAGCGTATGCCAATCCGAGGGCAAGGATAATGAAAAAGAATGAGATACAAATCAAACCATTGATGCCCATATCTTTCATTTTTACAGCCCACGGAAATAATAAAACCGTTTCAATGTCGAAAGCTAAGTATAAGATAGCGAATAAGTAATATCCGACTTTGAATTGTATCCACGAGTCGCCACGGGTGGGGATGCCGCATTCATAAGGATCTCCCTTGTGCGGATTGAGTGATTTGGGGGCAAGCAGCTTAGCTACAATCAAGGCTATCAACACCATCGCAATAGCCGTTAGGAGCACCACCAGAAATAAAGCTGAATTACTCATACCTATATTTAATAAAATTATTGCAAAAGTATATGTTTTTTATGAGATAAAAAAATATATTTTTAAACTTTTTTTGTATTATTTCAATTTTTTTTCATACTTTTGCAAAACAGATAATATGAATTTAATTTTGAGAAGACAGCAATGGAAATAGAAGCTTAACAAATCCCATTCTAAACACACATTTTTTATATGCGTAAACTTTTTACCTCGTGGATGATAACATTCATAAGTTTCGTTATTTCCATCGTAAGTTTTACTTGTCTTTTTATCAAAAATGAAATAGCTGTAATCATAGCTCTGTCTGTTTTCTGTTTTTTACTGTTGGCTATTGTTGTATTTGTTATTTTCAAAATCAGTAGATATCTACAACTAACCAAAATCCCATTTATTGTTAATGCTAATTTTACTACGTACGAAACGTCTTGTGACGGCAGTCGTATAAATCTTCAGACATATAGAAATATACAATGCAAACAACTTGCAATGACGTCTTACGACTATGGTTTCAAGTGGTCTGGCCCTGTATATCCTCAAATTTCGTCTAAACTTCAAGAGATTGGTGAAATAACGAAAAATCCTCCTGAAAAACCCGATTTCGTAAAACTGAATTTTAAACATCCCATTTTCTATAATGAGAATATAATTGCTAATTTCCAAGCAGATATAGACGATTCTGATGGGCAATCAGAACCTTTTATTGGGATTCGTGTTAATTACCCTACGCAAATCATACATTTTAGGGTTACTTTGCAACATAAAAATGCTTCTTTTAATAAGCCTGCGAGAATATTGAGAAGAAAAATTCAAAATGAAGTTGGTAATCTTAATTTTGATAAGATTGATTCTGTACAATTTAACCTCGATACAAAGACCTATGAATACCATTTGACCAACCCTAAAGTTGGATACTTTTATAGACTTGAATGGGAAAAATAATGATTTTTTAGCGAAAATTGGCACGGTTTTTGCTATTTAATGTTCATCTATAAATAGTATGCAAAACAGATTTTCAATAAGTTCAGTTTTTTCGGTTGTACTTATAATGGCCATGTTGCCGTTATTTGCCCAACAAAGCCGCCCGGCAGGAGGCGGACGGGGAGAAATAAAAATCGGCAGTATCTCCGGAAGTGTCAAAGATGCCGAAAACGGAAGTGCCGTTGAATTTGCAAACGTTTTGCTGCTGCGTAGCCGCGACTCATCAATGGTTGCAGGTATTATCACAAATGCCAAGGGTGAATTCAGCCTCTCTCAGCTGCCACTTGGAAATTTCATCTTGAAAATTTCATTTTTAGGATATAAAGATTTGAACACAAGCATTACTCTAACTACGAATGCTCCCGAAAAAATATTGCTGAATCTGAAATTATCTTCAAATGCGACCCTGTTGCAAGCCGCAGAAGTGGTGGGAGAGAAGAAGTTAATTGAATATTCGCTGGATAAAAAGGTAGTGAATGTAGAAAAAAGCCTTGTCAGCGAAGGGGGAACAGCAACTGACGTTTTGTCAAATGTGCCCTCTGTCAGTGTCGATGTCGACGGCAATGTCAGTATGAAAGGCAGCTCAAATGTTACGATTTTGATTGATGGAAAACCTGCCGTTTTGTCCGGTGTCGGACTTGACCAATTGCCGGCAAATACCATCGAAAGTATTGAAATTATTTCCAACCCTTCATCGAAATACAATCCGGAGGGCATGGCCGGAATTATCAATATCAAAACCAAACGCAAGAAATTCGAGGGATTAAGCGGTAGCGCAAATGCATCTGTATCAACAGCAGAACGTTACAATGCTTCTTTGAATTTAAACTATGGCATTGGCGATTGGAGCCTGTTTATGAACGGCGGCATGAATGTGATGAACGGCGGACGGACAGGTACTTCCACCACAATCAGCGAACTTTCGAACAAGTATTATCCCACAGATATTTACCAACGTCAAGATGAAATTTCCGAACGTACACGCAATGGCTACGGCGGCAATCTTAAATTAGGCGCCGAATATCGTATCAATATGCAGAATTCGATTATGTTAACAGGTGAATACAGCCTTTTTAACAACGAAAACGGGAGCAAAACCCCCAATACAATTACAAAAGGTTATTCAAATCCGGATTCAACCCATTGGCTGCAAACTTTAACAAGCGAGTCAGATGGGAATAACAATTTTAATAACTACGGTTTAACACTTAATTATAAGCACACTACAGCACGTCCAAGGGAAGAACTTACTTTTGATATTAGTGCCAAAACGTCCGCAAATTCGGGCGAAGGAAACACCAAACGGATCATTAGCAATCCGGACAGCACCATCAATGAGCCTCAAAATAATGACACCAAAGGAGATGGATATGATATTGATGCTCAGTTGAATTATTTATATCCAATTGGAAAAGACGGCAAAATAGAAGTCGGTTATCAAGGTAAAATGCGCGGCTCATCGTCCAACGATCTGCAATATTTGTATGGTACGTTGAATGCCGATTTATCAAACGACTTTTCCAGTAATGAAAATATCCAGGGGATTTATGCCACATTTGGAAACACTTACGGACCTTGGAGCTTTCAGCTTGGCGGACGTGTAGAGTATGCCTCCATGGATGGACATACGGTTGTGCCAACGGGCGCTACGCAAAATCACGATACGTCGTTCGATTATAATTACACACGGTTTTATCCGAGTATTCATATTTCCAGAAAATTAGGAAAAATCCAGGAACTTCAGCTCAGTTATAGCCGTCGCGTTCGACGGCCGAGCGCGTGGGATTTGAATCCATTTGTAAATTATTCGAATTTTCCTGTGAGCATTGAGTTTGGAAATCCCGCACTGCGTCCGGAAGATATTCAATCGCTGGAGTTGAATCATAGCATTTATTGGCCTACAACGACTTTGTACACAACAGCTTATTATCGCTATGTAAGCGATATGATCCAACGTTATACTTTTCAGGATTCTGTTAGAGGCGAATGGGTGCGTGCAACTACACGTTTAAATTACGCATCCGGAACCAATTACGGATTTGATGTGGTTGTTGACCAAAAGATTTTCAAATGGTGGAGCATCAATTTAACCGGTAGTTTTTATCAAAATATTGTAAATGGTAATAACGTTTCGGCGGATTTGAACACTGAAGGGCTCAGTTATAGTTTTAAAGCCAATTCAAATATGTCGTTCCCGAGCAATTTCAATATCCAATTAAGTTTCAATTTCCGCGGCCCACAATATCGTGGACAAAGCAAGCAAGAAGCAAATTTTTCTTCGGAACTTGCTTTGCGAAAAGGATTTATGAAAAATAAATGGAATGTTGGATTAAGATTGAGCGATATTTTTAACACTCAAGAATTCAATAACTTCACAACAGGTAATGGGTTTACCACGGAATCAAATAACAAGCGCTTAAATTCAAGAGCGTTGTATTTCACCATAGGCTATAATTTCAATACGAATGGCAACGGCAGATCGCAAAAGCGTAAAACCGAACGTAATACGAATGAAGTAAAAGATAATAACGGTCAACAAGACGATTTTTAATGAAGATAATTTGTATTGGTAAAAACTACGCAGCGCATGCGGTAGAAGAACATTTGAAAGACACAGCTCATCCAACTTTTTTCATGAAGCCCGACACGGCATTGGTGATTAACAATCGTCCGTTTTTTTATCCCGACTTTTCAAAACAAATTGAATATGAAACCGAGATCATATTGAAAATCTGCAAAGTAGGCAAACATATTCAACCGGAGTTTGCCCATACGTATTACGATGAAATCGGTATTGGTATTGATTTTACAGCCAGAGACTTACAACATATTGCCATTGAAAACGGTTTGCCTTGGGAGCAAGCGAAATCATTCGACAACAGCGGTGTAATTGGAAAGTTTGTGCCGAAAGATCAATTTTCGGATATGCATAACATTGATTTCAAGCTGCATAAAAACGGGGAATTGGTGCAGCACGGCAATACGAAAGATATGATTTGGGATTTTAGCCATTTAATTAGCTACATTTCTCAATTTGTTACTCTTAGACTTGGAGATTATATATTTACCGGTTCTCCGGCAGGTAGTGGTTCGGTGAAAATAGGCGACGAACTGGAGGCTTTTATCGGGGAGCAGTCGCTGTTAAAGTGTCCGATTAGGTAACTTTTTAGTTCAATGTTATTTAGTTAAAATTCGGGATTGGAGCTATCGCCCTAAAAGGGCATAATATTCTAAGCTGTGGCATGAGAGCGAAGCGAGCAATGCCCCGGATAGTTGTGTCCCCTATGATAATTACCTGTGTGACCCGCGATGCGGTTCAGATTACGTTGTAGTTGTTGATTGGCATGTAGAGACTGCATCACACACCATACATCCTTAATAATCAACCAATTAAACCTCGAATCTATTTTTTTTCCGATTTTTGCAAAAGAATGACAATCAATGGGAGCCTGTGTAAATAAATTCCAAATGAAAGAAACAGAAACAGAAATTGATCTTTCAAATTTGAGTCCGGGCGTTTATTTCATCGGTATCGGAAACGAGCGTGTGAAAATAGTGAAACAATAATTGTTTTTTAGTTTATAATTCCGAAAAAGGCCTGACA
Organism: Bacteroidales bacterium; assembly: GCA_031551725.1. GTDB lineage: Bacteria > Bacteroidota > Bacteroidia > Bacteroidales > P3 > JAVBNF01. The sequence goes on along the minus strand of JAVBNF010000003.1, from coordinate 44,910 downwards.
GATGTTCTTTGTCATGTCTTTTTTCATTTTAATTAATTAAATTCGTATCTTTGCAATAACTTTTCAAGGAAAGAATTATGCTTATCTATCACGGCGGATTTTGCGAAATAAAACAACCGGAAATTATTAAAGGACTGTATGCCAAAGATTTTGGTACCGGATTTTATTGTACAGAATTGTTTGAACAGGCGGAGCGCTGGGCAAAACGCTACGATACTCCGGTAATCTCAGCTTATGATTTTACCCCTTCGTTTAACTTACATTCGCTTATTTTTGAAGAGATGACGGAGGAATGGCTCGATTTTATTTTGGAATGTCGAAAAGGAACGCCGCACAACTATGATATTGTGAGCGGAGCAATGGCTAACGATCAGATATACAACTATATTTCGGACTATATCAACGGTGTCATTAATCGTGAACAGTTTTGGGTATTGGCAAAGTTTAAGCACCCCACGCATCAAATTAATTTTTGTACTACTGAAGCATTGAAATGTCTGTCGTTTAAAGAATGTAAGAAAATATGAACGGGAGAGAGGATAAACACCGGAATAATTTGTTTTTTGTTTGTAGTTTAGTCGAATATATCGCCCGTAGAACAAAAAATCAAAGAAATATTATTGTAAACGCAATGAAACAAAGCGCTTTACAACACTACTACGAATTGGCCGATGTCTATCACAGCGAAAATATCGACCAGATTGCCGATGAAATAATTGCAAAACATGCTATAACAACCGGAAATTATGATAACATAGCCGAAGCCCATTATAAAGTTCCTACACATTGGGAAATCGGACGGGTTTTTCAGCGATTAGTCACAGCCATTTGTAATAACCAACAAAAACAACCTATAGAAGCTTTGATAGCCGCATTTAATTCTCCAATTGCTGATAAAATTGAGGACTACAACAGCAGTATGTACTACGAAAATCCGGATTATATTTACGCGTCATACTTGAATAATCGTCCGCTGTAATTCGTTTAACGTTGAATGTTTAACGTTTAAGAGCATAGATTCGTTTAAAGTTAAAAAAGCATAATTCATTCCCCAAAGTCACCATTATGAATAGGAGATTTTCAATAACTCTATTTAACATAATATAAATTATAGTACTAATTTCGATATCTGAAAATAGTCGTAATTCGTATCTCGTAAATCGCAATTTTTTACCTATCTTTGCATAAAATTACAATCATCATGAACGAAATTCTCAACACCCTCAAACCCGAAAAACTTTGGTTTTATTTCGGAAAAGTTTTAGAAATTCCCCGCGCTTCCAAGCACGAAGAAAAAATTAACGAATATTTGAAACAATTTGCGGCCGAACGTAAACTGGAATGTTTACAAGATGCTGCCGGCAATGTGCTGATTCGCAAACCTGCCACGCCCGGTTATGAAAATCGGAAAATTGTTGTACTGCAATGTCATACAGACATGGTTTGTGAGAAAAATGCCGAATCTACGCACGATTTCTCCAAAGACTCGATTGAAGTTCATATTGAAGACGGTTGGCTCAAGGCCAAAGACACTACCTTAGGTGCCGACAACGGTATGGGCGTTGCTGCCGCATTGGCGATTCTGGATGATAATACACTGGAACACGGTGCTTTGGAAGCCTTATTCACCGTTGATGAAGAAACCGGACTTACCGGCGCTAACGGATTGCAAACAAATTGGCTGAAAGGTGAAATTTTGTTAAATCTTGATTCCGAAGACGACGGACAATTCTTTATCGGCTGTGCCGGTGGAAAAAATACGCTGATTGAATGGGATTATCAAACAGAAACAACGCCAAGCAATTATACATTTTTTGACATTTGGGTAAAAGGCCTTAAAGGCGGCCATTCCGGCGATGATATCAACCGCGGACTCGGAAATGCCATCAAAAATGTAAACCGTTTAGTGTTCGAAGCTTTCAAACGTTTTGATTGTCAATTAGCTGTTCTTCAAGGCGGAAACCTGCACAATGCCATTCCGCGTGAAGCAAATGCCATTTTAGGCGTAAAATCCGGTCAAGAAAATGATTTTAAGAAGTTTATCGAAGAATTTACTACTATTTTCAAAGCGGAATTGAAATCTACAGAGCCTAATTTAACCGTAGTTTGTACACCTTGCTCCGCTCCTGCTTCGGTAATTACTAAAAATCAGGCACAGATGTTTGTCAATGCCGTATATACCTGTCCGCATGGCGTTTATCGCATGTCGGACGATATTGCGAATTTCGTGGAAACTTCGACCAATTTCGCGGCGGTAAAAATGGACGGCAAGAAAGTCAATATTTTAACGAGTCAACGTAGTTCAATAGAATCACGTAAAGATGATTTGGCGAATATGGTTGCTGCTTGTTTTCAACTTATTGGTGCAAAAGTACAACATACAGATGGTTATCCGGGGTGGAATCCGAATCCAAATTCTCCAATTGCTAAAATTATTTGCGATTCGTTTCGTAAACTCTTTAAGGAAGAACCGATTACATTAGCGATTCATGCCGGCCTGGAATGTGGTTTGATTGGTGAAAAATACCCTAATATGGATATGATTTCGTATGGTCCGACCATGCGCGGCGTGCATTCGCCCGACGAACGTTTGAAAATCGACACCGTTGAACGTTTTTGGGATTTAACAGCTGAGGTTTTGAAAAATATTCCTTTGAAATAGAAATACAAAAAAATCAAAAAAAGGTGACAAAAAAGCAAATATTTTTTGCTTTTTTGTCACCTTTTTTTGTTGTAGATTTCTGATTTTATGTGTTTTATAAAAAAAACTGCGAAATCTGCGTAATCCCAAAAAATCTGCGATGAAAATGTCAGCAAAGCTGACAATACGCATAGCGTCACAGCGTAATATTACAAATTTTAAGAATTCTTTATCAAGTCCGAAAATACAGCACCTCGTTCCTCAAAGTTTTTGAACATATCATAACTTGCTGCGGCAGGTGACAATACACAAGATTTTCCGGTTTGCGTGTGTTCAAATGCCAAACGAACCACTTCATGGTAATCATTTGTGCTGAAAATTCGTATTTTGAGATTGGACTTTTGAATTAACTCTTCAATTCGTTTTCCGGCAGCACCCACCAAAATCAAATTGGAAACCGGATGCATCTCAAGATATTGAACTAAAATAGAATAATCAATTCCTCGGTCGTATCCGCCTAATATTAAAGTATCTACATTAGGTATTGCTTGCAAAGCTGCAATACTTGCTTCGGGGATCGTTGAAATGGAATCGTTATAAAAATCAATTCCTTTATAATTGCCGACATACTCCAAACGATGTGGTAGAGATTTGAAATCAGAAAGTCCTTCCAAAATCATATTTTCCGGAACTCCAACAATTTTGCATGCTTCCGCAGCAGCCATCATATTCAGCAAATTATGTTCTCCAAGCAACTGCTTACGATTGGGAATATCATACATCTTCGCTTTCGCTGAATTGATTTCAATCTTTGTACTACCTAAAGTTTTGCTTGAGATAAAGCTATTTAAAATTTCATTATCTGAATTATAAATAATAAAATCATTTTGATTTTGACAAGCCGCAATATTAAATTTTGCTTGTTGATAATCCTCGTAAGAACGATAATGATCGAGATGTTCTTGAAACACATTCAGCAAAACAGAAACGTGTGGCGACTTACGAATATATTGCAACTGATGCGAAGATAATTCACAAACAATTAGTGTTTTATCCCCTATTCTGCTCAATGCTTGAAAAACCGGAATTCCAATATTTCCGACAAAAACAACATCGGTTGTATATTTTTGTAAAATATGATAGATTAAAGATGAGGTTGTACTTTTACCTTTCGTACCTGTAATTCCGATGACTTGATCAGCGTAACATTGTAGAAACAAGTCGGTTTGAGAAGTAATCCGGGCATCATTATAAAATTCCGTATCTTTCAAGGAAATCCCCGGAGTTTTTATAATCAAATCAAAATCAGATAGATTATCTAAATACTTTTCACCTAAAGTAAAACTTAAAGCAAGGTCTTTTTTTAAATTTTCGTCGTTTTGCAAATCTTCGTTTTGATCGGCGATGCAAAGCGGCATTTTAGGAAAAAAATTTCGGATTGTTTCATAAGTGGCACGTCCTTCCCTGCCAAATCCTAAAATCAGAACTTTTTTATTTTCAATAAGTTTTGCTAATTTAGCCTGCATTTTAATAAATGTTCGAACGTTTGATTCAAGAAATGTTCTTGATGAAATGTCAAATCGCTAATTTCGTGAAAAACGGGATTTAAGCGCTGGAATTCTTTTAAAAGCACCGGAAGTTCGTCTTTCGGATATTGTTTAACAGAATGCTTTAAAGCGGTGCAAACTTCGTCGATGGTACCCACACATTCAAACGGTTTGGCTTCACTTTGCCCGATTAATTCCAGAAAATAAGGCTTCAAACTTTCTTTATCTAATAGGTTTTCACCAAAAACATCCTTCATTTTACGAGCGTCAATGTAAGGCGATAAAATAATGAATGCAAACAAGCATTTCGGACAATTGCAACACCAAATATCTTGTTTACTACCAACATTGCAACTTTTAAAAACATCGAAATACTTTGGCTCTTTGGCAAAAAGTCGAGCAATACCGATTTCTTCCAAAGGTCGTAAAAAGCTGAAATAGTTGAAATCGGGTGAAATAAATTCGTTCACATAATTTCTGAAATCGCGCTCAAATTCAACGGATTTCGAATATTGATGATTTACATGAGAGCCTTTTACCGTTGGCTCATTCGCACCAAACTCATTGGAAAGCGCAATGTGTTTTATGCCGCTTCCGGAAGAAACCAACAAGCTCACAAAAGCCAACATTGCCGAAAACGGCGTATGTCCGTTTAAAAAGCCCTGTCTATTCAATTCCAATAAGAATGGATCAATAGATCGCTGAACTTCAATAACATCCGAACGTTCAAAACCTCCCACACGAATACAATCCAAAGTCGCATCTCGCGGATTAATAATCATCGGACGTTTCGTTCCCGGATAATCGAGCAAAGCCTCTAAAGTTACTACAGAGTCTTTGCCACCACCAATGGGAATAATCACATTATCAGATAGTTTATAGTTTCTGGTTTCTAGTTTCTGGTTTCCGGCTGCATGGATGTACATAAAGTTTTCTTCCGAAACATCAGTAATATTATTCAGATAAAAAAACTCACCCAAACCATTAAAATATAGCTTTTTCCAGAACTTAATTTGAGTATCACTTAAAGGGTGGTTGATATGTACATTTGGTGAACAACAGCACTTCCAATAACTGATGAGCTCAATCATTCCAATGTTAAAAATCAATAAATCAAGCTGTTCTTTCGATAAAGAAGTCCAATTATAGAAACTACGTGCAGGAATTTTTAGTTTTGGTGTAAATCGAAATCCGGGACGAATCAAGAATGAAAACTCGGCCCAAAAACCGTTTTCATCTGTTCCATACTTGTAAGATTCGTAAACGAATTCAGAGTATTCTCTACTGATTTTATGATATTTATCGTTGTTTTCAACCATATATTAAGGTGTCGAAAAATTAGCATTAAAGTTACGAAAATTTTCTTAAATGTGAAAAAAAAATATTAACAAAAATCTTAAAAATTGTTAGGAAATAAAAAAAATCACCGCTTTCGCTTATCACGAAAGGGTTTCAAAATATATAAACAGCTTTTTGTTGATAAGAGATTGAGCAAAATTCAAAAATTCGTTATAATTTCGCAAGTCGAAAGAGATACAAAACAACAACTATTAAGAAAAATAAAATTATGGACGCAACGTTGTTTCCGGATTTGCAAATAACAGACGAAAAGCAAGCAAAATCAACATCTTACGACAAGATGCTTGAGAAACGCGAGCAACCAACTATAAACCAAGAGGCAAAAAACACAGGAGAAAAAATGAAAAAAAATGATACGGCTTATTCGCCCGAAGAAATTTTAACTAAATCAACCGAGTACTTCAAAGGCGATACTTTAGCTGCTAATGTATGGATGAACAAATATGCATTAAAAGACAGCAATGGAAACATTTTCGAAATGACTCCGGACGATATGCACTTGCGTATTGCAAAAGAGCTGGCCCGTATTGAAGCCAAATATCCAAATCCATTGGGTGTTGATGAGATTTTTGAGCTGTTGAGAAACTTCAAATATATCATTCCGCAAGGAAGTCCGATGGCCGGAATTGGAAACAATTACCAAATAGCCTCTCTTTCAAACTGTTTTGTTATTGGAAACGACGGCAATTCCGATTCTTACGGCGGTATCATGAAAATTGACCAAGAACAAGTTCAATTAATGAAACGCCGTGGCGGTGTGGGACACGATTTATCTCACATTCGTCCGGGAGGAAGTCCGGTGAAAAACAGCGCTTTAACATCTACCGGTATTGTTCCGTTTATGGAGCGTTACTCAAACTCAACCCGTGAAGTGGCTCAAGACGGCCGCCGCGGAGCTTTGATGTTGAGTATCTCTGTTAAACATCCGGATTCTGAGCGTTTTATCGACGCTAAAATGGAAGAAGGCAAAGTAACGGGAGCCAATGTTTCTGTGAAAATTACCGACGAATTTATGCGTTGTGTGGTTGAAAACAAGCCTTTTATTCAACAATATCCGATTGATTCGAAAGAGCCTATCTACACAAAAGAAGTAGATGCCCGTAAAATTTGGAACAAAATCATCCATAATGCTTGGAAATCAGCAGAACCCGGTGTGTTATTTTGGGATACCATTATAAGTGAATCTGTTCCGGATTGCTATGCCGATTTAGGATTTAAAACGGTTTCTACCAATCCTTGCGGCGAAATTCCGTTGTGTCCTTACGACAGCTGTCGTTTATTAGCTGTAAACTTGTATAGTTACGTTGAAAACCCATTCACCAAAGAAGCCACTTTCAACTACGATCTTTTTGCCAAACACGTGCGCGTGGCTCAACGTTTGATGGACGACATTATCGATTTGGAGCTTGAAAACGTTGAAAAAATCTTAAAAAAGATTAAAGAAGACCCTGAAGAAGAAGAAATTAAACGCACTGAGCAAAACCTTTGGTTGAACATCAAAATGAAGAGTTTGGAAGGCCGCAGAACCGGTTTGGGCATCACGGCCGAAGGCGACATGCTGGCAGCCTTGGGGCTTCGCTATGGAAGCGAAGAAGCAACTACTTTTTCTGTAGACGTTCACAAACAATTAGCTGTTAGTGCTTACGCATCGTCTGTAGAGATGGCTAAAGAACGCGGTGCCTTCCCTATCTATAAGAATGAAAGAGAGGTTAACAACCCGTTTATCAACCGTTTAAAAGAAGCCTCACCGACCCTGTATGAAAACATGCAAAAATACGGTCGTCGCAATATTGCACTATTAACGATTGCTCCAACAGGAAGTGTAAGTATTTGTACACAAACCACATCGGGTATCGAGCCGGTATTTATGGTTTCGTACAAACGCCGCCGCAAAGTAAATCCAAACGATAAAAATGTAAAAATTGCTTTTACGGATTCTGTGGGTGATTCTTTCGAGGAATACAACGTTTTCCACCCGAAATTTTTGAAATGGTTACTGGTATATGATTTTGACTTGGACGCCGTGAAAGCAATGTCTGACGAAGATTTGAAACCAATTATCGAAAAATCACCGTATTACAAATCCACAGCCAACGATATCGATTGGTTGAGCAAGGTAAAAATGCAAGGTGCCGTTCAAAAATGGGTAGATCACTCAATTAGTGTTACCGTAAACCTTCCAAACGAAACCAAAGAAGAACTGGTAAGCAAAATCTATCAAACTGCATGGGAAACAGGCTGTAAAGGGATGACTATTTACCGCGACGGCTCTCGCGACGGAGTTTTGATTTCCAATAAAGAGAAAGCAAAAGAAAATGCGAACGATTTTATCGAACGCAAAGCACCTGCTCGTCCGAAACGTTTGGAAGCAGAAGTTGTTCGTTTTCAAAACGCTTATGAAAAATGGGTAGCTGTTGTGGGTTTATACCAAGACCGTCCGTTTGAAATCTTTACCGGTAAAGCCGAAGACTTTTTCGTTCCGGCTTCAATTACAAAAGGTTGGATTACTAAAGTAAAAGACACGGATGATAAACCCTCTCGCTTTGACTTTGAATTTAACGATAAAGATGGTTATCCTCAAACATTTACAGGTCTGTCCAGATCATTCGATAAAGAATATTGGAACTATGCCAAATTGATTTCCGGTATTTTGCAACATGGAATGCCGATTGTAGCCGCTATCGATTTGATTTCAGACTTAAACTTGGATACAGATTCTATCAACACTTGGAAAAACGGCGTTGTGCGCGCACTCAAACGTTTTATTCCGGACGGTACCATTGCTGAGAAGGAAAAATGCCCACAATGTGGTGATGAAAAGAGCATTATCTATAAAGAAGGCTGCTTGACTTGCACCAGTTGCGGATATTCGAAATGTGGGTAATTAATTTTGTCTAACGGCAAAATTTTTAATCGTAGATTTTTAGAAATCACGCAGATAAACAAGTAGAGACGTTGCATGCAACGTCTCTACTTGTTTACAATGACAAAACGACACCATAACGGACATTTTGTCATTTGGTTTGTTTTGGCCTCATTATTGATGTATGAAAATCGGAGGAAACATCATTATGAATCTAAATCAATTTACAATTAAATCGCAAGAGGCAGTTCAAAAGGCGATTGAAATTGCAGCAGGCAATCGTAATCAAGCCATTGAACCGGCACATTTACTAAAAGGTATGCTTTTAGTAGATGAAAATGCTATCCCATTCTTATTAAAGAAATTAGACGTACATCTGAATACTATCAATCAACGTTTAGACCAACTGCTAAACGCTTTTCCGAAAGTAGACGGTGGTTCGCCCTATTTGTCGAATGACACTAACAGCGTTATTGTAAAAGCAACAGGCTATTTGAAAGATTTCGGCGATGAATATGTATCGCTGGAACATTTACTTTTGGCACTTTTAAATACCGATAATTCTATTTCTAAATCATTAAAAGAGAATGGAGTAACAGATAAAGAATTGCGTTTGGCTATTCAAAATCTGCGACAAGGATCGAAGGTGAACAATCAAAATGCAGAAGACACCTATAATGCACTTGCCAAATATGCTAAAAACCTGAACGACTTGGCTCGCGCCGGCAAACTCGATCCTGTGATTGGCCGTGATGAAGAAATCCGCCGAGTGCTTCAAATTCTTTCTCGTCGCACCAAGAATAATCCTATTTTGATTGGTGAGCCGGGTGTTGGTAAAACCGCTATTGCCGAAGGACTTGCCCATCGTATCGTAAACGGCGACGTGCCCGAGGATCTAAAAAGCAAGTTACTGTTTTCCTTGGATATGGGAGCTTTGATTGCCGGCGCAAAATACAAAGGAGAATTTGAAGAACGCTTAAAAAGTGTTATCAAAGAGGTAATTGCGTCCGACGGTGAGATTATTTTGTTTATCGACGAAATCCACACCTTAGTTGGAGCAGGCTCCGGTGGTGAAGGTGCAATGGACGCTGCTAATATTCTAAAACCGGCTTTGGCACGTGGCGAATTGCGTGCGGTTGGCGCAACAACATTGAAGGAATATCAAAAATATTTTGAAAAAGACAAAGCATTAGAGCGTCGTTTTCAAATTGTTATGATTGAAGAGCCTTCTGTGGAAGATAGTATTTCCATTTTGCGCGGCTTAAAAGAACGTTACGAAGTTTATCATCATGTGCGTATTCGCGATGAAGCAATTATTGCTGCCGTTGAACTTTCAAACCGTTATATTACAGATCGTTTCCTTCCAGACAAAGCCATTGACTTGATTGATGAAGCATCGGCAAAATTGCGTTTGGAAATCAATTCCGTTCCGGAAAAACTGGATGAACTCGAACGCCGTATTCGTCAATTAGAGATTGAACGTGAGGCGATTAAGCGCGAAGACGATCAACCAAAACTGGATTCGTTAAATAAAGAAATTGCCAATTTAAGTGAAGAACGCGACCAGGTAAAAGCCAAATGGAGATCTGAAAAAGAGATTGTTGAGAAAATTCAACAACGTGTTAAAGATATTGAAAATTACAAATTTGATGCTCAACAAGCCGAACGTTCAGGCGATTACGGTAAAGTAGCCGAACTTCGCTATGGCAAAATCAAAGATGCCGAAAAAGAGTTGGAAGATTTAAAATCCTTACTTACAGAAGCTCAGCGCGAACATGCAATGGTAAAAGAGGAAATCGACAGCGATAATATTGCCGATGTAGTTTCGCACTGGACCGGCATTCCGATCAGCCGCATGCTGCAAAGCGAACGCGAAAAGTTGTTGCATTTGGAAGAAGAACTGCATCATCGGGTTGTTGGACAAGATGAAGCGATTGAGGCTGTTTCTGATGCTATCCGCCGGAGCCGTGCAGGCTTGAGCGATGAAAAACGTCCGGTAGGATCCTTTATTTTTCTCGGAACGACAGGCGTCGGTAAAACAGAATTAGCGAAAGCGCTTGCAGAATATTTGTTTAACGATGAAAATGCCATGGTTCGGATTGACATGTCTGAATATCAAGAGCGTCATACGGTTTCACGCTTGATTGGTGCGCCGCCGGGCTATGTAGGATATGATGAAAGTGGGCAATTGACGGAAGCCGTACGCCGCCGTCCCTACTCTGTCATTCTTTTGGATGAAATCGAGAAAGCACATCCGGATGTTTTCAACATTTTATTGCAGGTTTTAGATGACGGAAGACTGACCGACAACAAAGGTCGTGTAGCCGATTTCAAGAATGCGATTATCATTATGACGTCAAATATCGGCTCCAATATTATTCAAGATAATTACGACTCTTTGCGTCCGGGCGAAGAAGAAGTTGTTTATAACCGCACGAAATCAGATGTTTTGGACGTGTTAAAACAAAGCATGCGTCCCGAATTCCTCAACCGCATTGATGAAATTATCATGTTTAAACCGTTAAGCATGAAAGAGATTCGCAAAGTTATTCAAATTCAGTTACAACATTTAGATCGTTTGACGGAAAAGAACAATTTTAAATTGGAGCCTTCCGAAGATAGTATCAAATATTTGGCAAATCTTGGTTACGACCCACAAATGGGCGCTCGACCGCTTAAACGAATCATTCAACGGAGAGTTCTTAACGAATTGTCGAAGATGATAATAGCCGGTAAGATAAAACCGGGTGATGCAGTAAAGATGGATGTGTTTGATGGGGAGTTTGCATTTTATGTAAAGAAACAGGATTAAAGTGGTAGTAAGCAACAGTTATTATTATTAAACTCAGATTTCTAAAAGAGGCTCAAATTAATTTCAAGCCTCTTTTTTGTGAACTTTCTATTACCTTATTTGTTATATTGTATAAGAATATGTAACTTTGTGGTATGGCAAAATTGCTTTTTATAGAAACTTCAACTCCTGTTTGTTCGGTTGGGATATCGGATAATGAAAAAATGTTGGCTATGCACGAAAGCGATTCACAAAACGCACATGCAGCGTCTGTTGCACCTTTTATCAAAGCTGTTTCCGAAGAAAGCGGCATTGCTTTGAAAGATTTGGATGCCGTTGTGGTGAGTGAAGGGCCTGGGTCTTATACGGGATTGCGGATTGGTGTTTCCACAGCAAAAGGTTTGTGTTATGCCCTGCAGAAACCGCTCATTGCGATTAGCTCTTTAAAATCAATGGCTTTTGAAATGAGTAAACGGCATCCGGAAAGCGGTAATTTATTTTGTCCGATGATTGATGCCATGCGGATGGAGGTATATGCCTCTATTTTTGATGTTTCGAACAACGAAATCCGAAAAACACAAGCAGATATTGTTGATGCTGAAACTTATTTATCGTATTTAACCGATCATCCCATTTATTTTTTCGGCGATGGTGCGGAAAAATGTAAATCCGTATTATCTCAACATCCGAATGCGCATTTCGAGAAGCTACTTCCCTCTGTAAGCCAAATGATTTCATTAGGCGAACAAGCATTTGCAAAAAAGCAATTCGTAGACTTAGCTTATTTCGAACCTTTTTATTTAAAAGATTTTATTGCCGGAAAACCGGTGGTGAAAGGGTTGTATGTTTAGAGTTTGAATTCATAGTTTATAATTTAATAATTTATATATCATGGAAGCCTTTGTTTCTGTACTTTTAAAATCACCGGACGCTGAAAGTCCGGCCATTAGTCATGCTATTTTTATTGCTAAAATGTTTCATCGTAGAATAGTGCTTGCCACTATTGGAGGGAATATTTGCGATGGCGAAGTGCTTTTGTATAAAGATGTTGCAAAGCAAGTCCAAGAAAAATCCCAAATAGAAACACAGATTTGGCATATTGAAGATGCTTCTTTTTCTGCCGCCTTGCGAAAAATAGAAAATGACGGAGCCGGCATCATCATTTTGGATGTAAAAGACGATTTCACTCCTTCTTTTGTCGCTGCTCATTTTCAACATTTGAACATCCCCTATTTGTGTGTTCAAAAGCATTTCGAAGATGATGCGATTTACAAAAATATGTTTATCTCTGCGAAAGCTGAAATGCAAGGCAAAGATAAAATTGTGTGGGCTCGCTATTTATCTCATTTACTAAAAGGCAAAATAACGATTGTAGCTCCGGCATATAAAGATGCCTATCTAAAAAATGCCGTTGATGGTTTTGTTCGGACAGCTAAAGAGCATGTCGCCGATCATGATATTCAAATTCAAATTGCAGAGATTTCCGGAAGAGCAAATATTGTAACTTCGATGCTTGAAGAATCTCATAAATATGGTGATTGTTTGATTATTGCAAGCACCTCCGGCACAATGAACTGGCTTGGAAAAATTTTCGGAACACGCGAAACGAAATATATTGGAAACGAGTACGGTATCCCGATTCTTTGTTTGAATCCACGAAAAGATTTGTACAAAGAAGGCTTATACGCATAAATGTTTAAACTTCATCATGTCGCATCTATAGATTCGACAAATAAGGAAGCTCGTTCTCGCTATTCGCAAGGAGAACTTAAGCCTTTTGATATTTTGTATGCTGATTTACAAACCGCAGGGCGCGGACAAAAAGGCAACGGGTGGGAAAGTGAAAAAGGTGCAAATATTTTAGCTACCTTTGTGGTGTGTTCTCCTTTGAAAGCGATTGAGCAATTTCAACTAAATCAAGTATTTTCTTTAGGTGTTGTTCGTTTTTTAGAACGTTTCCTTCCCTCCGACCGTATTCATATCAAATGGCCAAACGATATTTATGTAGATTTAAAAAAGATTGCCGGCATTTTAATTGAGCATGAAATTATGGGAAGCAATATTTCGGCAAGTTTTATCGGTATCGGACTAAATATCAACCAATCGGAATTCTCCTCCTTGCTTCCAAATCCAACTTCACTAATATTGGAAAATAATCAAGAATTTGATGTCAAACAATGTCTTGTTCAGTTGGCAGAAGATTTTGAATATTATTACGATCAACTAAAGTCTGAGGATGTTCATCGAAAATATTTAAGCAAACTGCTTTTTTTTAATGAATTACGCGAATATAAGCATCTCGACAATCCGATAAAAGCACGCATTTGCGGTATTTCCGATTTTGGCTTTTTACAACTTCAAACGGAAAATGGCGCTTTGATAGAATGTGATTTGAAGGAGATAAATTATTTATTATAATTTGATTACGCGGTAATGCTATGCGTAATTTTGTCTGCGACAAAAGGTTCATCGTAGATTTCGGAAATTTCGCAAATTTACGCAGATAAAAATTACAATTTTACACGGCTTTTTACTCTTTATAAAGAATAATATATTGTTTCTTAACCTATGTTTTATCATTATAATGAACAATATAATGTTCTTTATTTTTTCGGGTATTCGGGAGCTTTTTCAGGTAAATTTACCGGATTGTTTTTCAATTCTTGAAGCATTAATTCAATGGCTTTATCGAGTTGTTGATCTTCGCCTGCATACTCTTTGGCCGGGTCATTATCAATAAAAATATCGGGTTCAACGCCGTAGCCTTCGATAATAAACTGCTTGCCATCTTTATCAAAATGAGCATATTCAGGCTTGTTCAGGTATCCGCCATCCATGATCGGTAACGAACCTCGAATACCAACCACCCCACCCCACGTACGAACGCCGATTAATTTCCCCATTTTCAATTCTTTAAACTGATAAGGGAATAAATCTCCATCGGAAGCGGAATATTGGTCTATAAGTAAACATTTGGGGCCGTATTGAGCCGCAAGTCCGCCCGGATAAGGGGCAGTATTTCTTGCTACACGCATGTAAACCAATTCTCTATGAAGACGTTCAATAATCATGGGCGAAACATTGCCGCCGCCGTTTCCGCGGTCGTCGATAATCAAGGCTTTTTTACTTAACTGTGGATAAAAATGTTGCACAAATTCGTTCAAACCGTTGCTGCCCATGTCCGGAATATGAATATAACCGACTTCACCGTTTGTGGCTTTGTTCACTTTATCAATATTGTTTTGTACCCATTGATAGTAGTACAAATTCGCATCATTGTCAATAGGCACAATTACCATTTTACGAGCGCCTTGTTCATTCGGTGCGGTATTCAAAGTCAACTCAACTTGTACCCCTGCTTTACCTACAAAAGCCTCGAAAATGTCGTTCATTTGCTTGGTTGATTTTCCATCCACAGCAATAACGAAATCGCCGTTTCGGGCATCAATTCCGGGCTCTGTAAGTGGCGAGCGATAGCCGCCGCGCCAGTTTTCACCTTTTAGAATTTCATCGATTTTGTAATAGCCGGAAGCATCGCGGGAGATTTTCGCGCCAAGCAACCCCAGCTGCACGCGTTCGACATTTTTGCGATCGCCGCCGCCCACGTAAGCATGACCGCAGTTAAGTTCGCCAATCATTTCACCCAAAATGTAATTCAAGTCGTTACGTTCGTTTGCATAAGGTACCAAAATGGAATATTTATCATGAATTTTATTCCAATCAACACCGTGCATATCAGCATCGTAGAAGAAATATTTCATCTGACGCCAAGTCTCCTCATAGATTTGACTCCATTCGGCTTTCAGATCAACAATGGTTTTCATGTTTTGAAAATCAACCGGATCTTTCAAGTCAGTTTTAGATTTCGGAAGATCAATCATATAGTATTTTCCACCCATGGCCACCATCATGTATTTGTTTCCATCGGCAATGGAAAATCCGCGACATCCCCATAAAACGGTTTCTTTCTGGTCTTTAAGGTTAAAAATACACGTATAGCCGCCATTTTTAATTTTTTGATAATAAACAAGCCCGTCGATACAATGGATATTGTAATAATTTCCGGATTCAACAGGCAGAGCAACAATACGATCTGTAATTCCGTCTAAATCAATGATCATTCCGGCATCTTTAGTATTTGATTTCGAATTTTTGATTTCGGATTTCGGAGCATTGTTATCCGTTTCTTGAATCATAACCACGTCGTTTACAGGCAATAATGGAGAAGGTGTTTGTTTACTCAATGTAAGCAAATACACGCGGCTCATATCACGATAGACGTAGTTTGATTCAACATGGCTAAATGTTGGATTGAAATCGCGCGCAGAAGCGAACAGCAGGTATTTCCCATCGCTGCTAAAATTGGGTGAGTTGCATGAATACCAATGGTCGGTTACCGGCGTATTTTTCTTGTTTGCAAGTTCATACAGATAAATTCTGTTCATATTTTCCTTTTCGGGAAAAGTGTATGTGAGCCATTTACTATCGGGCGACCAATTGTAATCGTTAATTTCAGCATCTTTCGAAGTTTGAACAATCGTTGTTTTTTGGGTTTCAATATCAGTAAATTGCAACCGTTTCATCTGATCATGAAATGCGATTTTTTTGCCATCGGGCGACCATTTAAAATCGAATTTGTATGTATCTGCATTTTTAGTGAGTTGAACAGGTTTTTGATTTGGATTTTGCATATCAAGCAGATAAATTTCATCTTCGCCGGAAGCATCGCCTATGTACGCAATATACCGACCGTTCGGCGACCATTGAGGAACTCGCTCATGTGCACTGGAAGTTTGTGTAAGATTCTGTGTGATACCACTTTTAACAGGTACGGAATAAATATCTCCGCGTGCGGAAACCACCACACGTTTTCCATCATAAGAAGGTGCAACATGAGCAATTTGTCCGGAAACATTCTTCCATAAACTTCTGCTTGAAGCGAAGTCTTCGTTAATGTAAATCGTCAGTTTTTCAGTTTTTTGTGTTTGAATATCAAAAACATAAATAAACCCACCATTTT
This sequence comes from Bacteroidales bacterium, assembly GCA_031551725.1. Taxonomy (GTDB): domain Bacteria; phylum Bacteroidota; class Bacteroidia; order Bacteroidales; family P3; genus JAVBNF01. Next base: position 28,689 of record JAVBNF010000003.1, on the reverse strand, counting down.
CGAATATAATCTTTTGATTGCCTAATGAAGGAAATTTAATATCATATTCCTTAAAATCAGTAACTTTTTTCGTTTGTTTGGTTTGAGTATTATATACAAATAAATTCATAATTCGGTCGCGGTCGGAAAGAAAATAGATGTAGTCTCCTACCCACATAGGCATGATATCCTGTGTGTTATTGTTAGTGATGTTTTCGATTTTTTTTGTTTTGAAATCATAAATCCAAATATCATCGGCCATTCCACCCTGATAGTATTTCCATGTTCTGAATTCGCGGAACACGCGGTTATAAGCCATTTTTGATTGGTCTGCATTGTACGAACACCAACTACCCACAGGCAGTGGAAGTTCTTCGGACAAGCCGCCATTTACATTTGCCAAGCGGAGTTTCCCTTTAAACGCATTAAACGAGTGTTCGCGTGAACGATAAACAATTTGTGTATCGTTTTTCCAAGTCATCACAATATTGTTGGGACCTTGACGGTCGCTAATATCGTCGCGGCCGAGAGTAGTTGTGTATGTTAAACGCTGGGGAATTCCGCCGTTCGCCGGCATTAAATAGACTTCAGTATTGCCATCGTAATGTGCAGTAAAAGCAATTTGTTTTCCGTCGGGTGAAAAGCGGGCAAACATTTCGTAGCCGTCATGGCTGGTTAAGCGGCGGGCTTCTCCGCCTTTTGTGCCTACCGTATATAAATCTCCGGCATAAGAGAATACGACCTGTTCATTCGAAATGGCCGGAAAACGCATCAAACGGGTTTCAGAGGGTTGCGCATTCAGCGAAAGCGAAAGACTTAAAACAGCAAAAAGAACAAAAAACTTTTTCATTTTTTTCAAATATTTATTTTTCAAATTTACGATTTTTTTTGCAATTAAAAATAGTTAAAAATATTCTTCAATGTTCATATTTTATTGTTGTTAACTTCAAGTAAATTATTTATCTTTGTAGAATATTATTTTGAAGCACATAAATGAAGCTACGACTACTCCTAATACTGTCTTTGTTCTGCACGGCGTCACTTTTCGCACAAAGCGGGAACGGAGTTACCATTACAAACGGTCCTCCGCAATGTTCCAATAATAGCCCTATTGATCTGAATGATTGGTGCACACGATTGTCGGGTGTTACTATTCTTGGTTGGTTTACACCGGACGGAACACCTATCGGCGGAAGTGTTGTACAGCCTCAAGTAACTACTCAATATGTTCTAAAATGGCAATATGGAGGCGTGAATTATTCCGATACTGCAACGGTTACGGTTTATGCTCCTCCCTTCATATCTGTATATACAGACACGTTGGTGTGTCCGGGAAACTTTAAACTCAAAGTCATTGGTTCGGCAAATACTAAAACCATTCTTTGGAGAGAAGGTGCCACAACTCCTGTAAATGACGGTACTACCGTATCGTTTACAGGTTCTACCACCGAAATAACTTCACATTCCTTTGTTGTAACAGCCTCAAACGGTGTTTGTCCGGATACCGTTGTAAATGTTTTAATCCGTGTTTCGAAAGCACTTAGTACCAACGGATTAAAAATGAATGATATTACAACTAACACATGTATACAATGTCAAAACAATATCAATTTGCTCAATATTGTTAAAGAGCAAGGGCATAACGGCGATTCGCTTGTGGTTCGTGGTGTTCCGGAATGGTACAATAATGCAAATGAGCCCGTGAATGCAACCCCACGTGTTTTGAGCGATACAGCCTTCAGAGGCGTGTTAAGCGTGAAGATTTGTGTGAAAAATGAATGTGGATCCTTATGTCATGTACCTGTGGGCGATGTAACTGTCCGCATCAATATCAAGATGAAAGAAGACTGCGTTCCGCGATTAAGTTTCGGAACAGTTGTGGATAGTATTATTTCCAACATTTACTACACCCGTTGTGCCAGTGTACCTATCTACGTGCTAAATCCGATGCCGAGTAATATTAAGATTGACCCAACTAAAATCACTTTTAGTGTCACTTCTCCCCAACAAGGCTTGAGTCCTGAATTTTTGAGCAATTCTGGAAATATGCTTACTTACAGAGTTGCTAAAGGGAAAAATTTATTTCAAGTTGAAGCAACAATTCCTTACACAGATAATTGTGATGTATCTGCTCCTCCTTCCGTTCATACGGTTATTGCGAATGTTTTGCCATCCGAATTAAGTTTAGATGGTACTTATTGTAAAGGAGATACGGGTACATGGGCTGTCCGTGTCAGAACCGCGAATCAAGAACTACTTGATGTTGACTTAGGAAGCAATTCGCTGTTTAAATGTCAATATTTCAATGCCACCATTTTTAAATATTCCACAAAGGATACGGTTTTATCACCAGATAAATATTCGAATTTTCCTGTAAAAGTGAAGTATGTAGATTGTGGAGACACGTTGCAACCAACGCTTCAAGGAGTGCTTCGCCATGACGAAGAATGCCAACCGCTCTATTCTCCGGAATATCCGGGAGAGGAGCCTAATAACGGTCGCAACGTATGTATTGGCGATACAATGAAATTTTATGTGGAAAAGTTTAATAAATCTGTTAAAATTCTTTATACCAGATTTGACTCGTCGCCGGATTATAGAATCGACAGTATCAGCAGTATGACCTCGGGTGCGACAACCACTGTGACGTATAGAGTAATACCTAAGCGCTCCTGCATTTTAACAGGAACTATTTATTATCAAGAAAATAATGAGGGGAATACCTATCCAATAGCTCAAAGAATCACTGTTATCAGTGCGACTCCAAAATATCAACTTTATGAAGATTGCCCGGGAGGAATGTCGAAATTTGTCGTTCAGATGACGAATAAAACATCAGCCGTTCATACGGCGGACTTCACCACAGCGCCAAATACATTAAATTATTTGGATAAAGTTGAAAAAGACGAGAATAATAAAGCGAAATACACCTACATTTTCCGTGCAAAAACAGCAATGGATCTTTTTTCGAATATCAGTTACAATCAAGGGGACAGCATGTTCACGTTTAGCGGTAATTACAGGATTACTCCGCGTTCGGATTGCGACATGCGCTTGACGGCATCTAAAACAGAGATGTGTACAGGAGATACGATTGAATTCAAATTGCAGACGCCAAACGTTTATGATACCATTGTTGACATTTCTTTTACGCCTTCGGGTATGAAAGGGCTTCGCATTTCTGATACAGTCCGTACATATAGCACGCGGCTTTTTCAAGATACCACTATCACATGTTCGATTACCGTACGAAATCTTGGAAAAGATACGATTCTCAAACTATCTGTATTTGTTGCGGTTAAATCGAAACCACGTATTTTCACACTGGATACAGTTCATCAATGTCAAATAACAGGATCGCCTTCTACCGATTTGAATAATTTTATAAGCAATGATGTTGTTCAAGTTTATTGGAATCAAGGAAGTTCAAGAACAGTTACGCCTGCCGACGTTGAGCATTACGCCAAAGCACTGGCTATTTCAAAAGTGAAATGCGACTACATGAACAATCTCAATGAGTTTGTGGATTCCGTAAAAATCAAAATGAATATCAACCCATACATTTCATTGTCGAGTACTATTCCAACATCTATCTGCAAATACGATACCATTGCACTAAAGGCCTATGCAAATACGTCTGTTCTTATTTGGTACACCAAGAATCCGGCAGATACGATAAGCAAAACTGCACAAGCTGATGAATCTGTGTATACAGTAGCTATAGATAGTCGAAAATATTATGTTGATGCAGCAAACGCTTGCGGCGTGGCCAAAGATTCCGTTGCAATTACCGTTTTACTACCTCCCACTTTGGAAGTTACGAAAAAAGAATTGAAGGGCTGTTTGCATACGGATGTTACACTTGATGTTAAAACCAATTATACTGTACTTTTGCAAAGTATCCAATGGAAAAAAGATACTACTGTCATCAACAGCAAAAGTGCAACAGTTCAAGTTGAATCGCTAACACCCTATATTTGGGTGGTAGAAGGCGTTGATATCAGAGGTTGTCGGCAAAGAGATACGACCACAATAATTTCTCATCCGCTGCCGGATGCTCATGTTTATAAAACCGGAACACAAGATACGATGGATTGCAGAACAGGCTCTGGAACTGTAAATGTGACGGCAACAGGTTTGGTTTCTTACCAGTGGCTTCATGATGCCTCTACACAAAATCCGCGCAACCTTTACAGTGATATTACGAAAAAGTTCAGTGTTGCCGGCGTTGATGTAAATGGCTGTCACGATACGACTTTTTTCTATGTTGTTATTGTCACCCCTCCTATTTCTCTTACAGATACATCTTCTTGCGAGCGTTATCCGTTCAGTTTATATGCCGATACTTTGGAAGGAGCAAATTACACTTGGGTGAATATGCACGGCACACAATATACGGGACGTTTATTGCATTTTGACACTTTACAAATGAGAGATAGTGGAGTCTATCATTTAACAGCAACACAATGGGGGTGTCCGAGTGAAGCCTATCCGCGTATTCATGTGAAACCCACACCGAAAGCCTTTGTAGAATCAAGTAATGCTCCGCTTTGTGAAGGTACGTCCTTTTATCTTTCCGCAGGAAGCAATATTCCGTCCACACTCACAACCGCCCACTGGATTACGCCGGAAAATATAATAATTAACAATCATGAAATAAGTATTGCCACAATAAAGCATACCGATTCGGGAACCTATCGTTTTGTGAGTTATTTGCTCGATTGTTATGATACCATGCAAACATTGGTACGTGTGGACCACCATACGTCACCTGCTTTTTCAACAGATAAAACTTTTTATTGCGAAGACGATAGTCTTTATTTGGAAACTTCTCCGGTACACGACAGTATTATTTACAAATGGCAAACTCATACCCGTTCGTTCAGTACAACAGAGTCCAATTATATAATTCCCGATTTACAAGCTGCTGAAAATGGAACGCTAATGCTCATCGTTGTTAAATTTACATGTGAAGATACAATTTATGACTCGATTGACGTACGCGAGCGTCCGCTTGCCAAAACTTCTTGCCATCCACAATATTGCGAGAAAGATACCGTGCATATTACATCAGACAGTATTTCCGAAGCCAGTTATGCGTGGACAGGCCCGAACAGCTTTTCAGCAACAACGCGCGTTTTGCAATTTCCAAATGCAAGTCCGGATTTGACCGGAAATTACATTCTGAAAATTTTGCATAATGAATGCTGGAGTTATCCGGATACGGCAAAATTAAAGGTATTTGCATTGCCTATTATCAATCTTTCCAAATATAATTTTGTTTGTGAAGAAGAAAATCTTCATATTGATATTGAGCGCAGCGGAGGTACTTATCTTTGGAATGACGGTTATACCAAAGGTACACGTGATATTTCATGGAAACAAGCCGGCGATTATTGGGTAATTGTTACCGAAAATAATTGTTCGAAATCCGATAGTACATCTATCGAAATGCGGAAGAAACCCAATATCAAATTGTCCATTCAACAAGATACCACCATTTGTTTCGGCGATGAATTAGAGTTTACCACCAACCTTCCCGATGCGTTTCTAACTTGGCCGGACGATTCGCACGAAACTTATTTTGTTGTAGATTATAGAGACACTGTGTGGGTTAATGCGCTTGTGAATGAATGCAATCGAACGTCTGATACGGTTTTTGTGGGCATACAGCTTTGCGACCAGTTTGTTCAGCCCACTGCATTCTATCCCGCAGGAAGCATCCCCAAAAACAGAACCTACAAGGCTTATATCAATCTGAAAAAAGAATTTTTAGATTTCAAAATGTATATTTACGACGGCTGGGGGCATTGCGTATTTACCACCACGGATTTGGACGAAGGTTGGGACGGGCAGTACAAAGATAAAGCATCCCCATCGGGCATTTATAAGTACAAAATTGTTGCACGAGATAAAGTATTTAACACCGATTTATCCACAAGCGGCTCGTTTACATTAGTTCGATAAAAATATAATTTTAAAATAATTCATTAACAAAAAACAAAAAATTATGAGCATTACAAAATTGGATCAAATGTTCGACCTTGTAAAGGCGAAAGGTAAAAAACGTTTAATAGCCGCTTACGCGAACGACTCTCACACTATTGGTGCTATCAACGCTGCTGTTGAGCGTGGTATTGTTGATGCCACTTTGGTTGGCGACGAAGCTACGATCAAAAAAGTGTGTCAAGAAGAAAAAATTGATGTAAGCAAATTTCAAATTGTTCAAGAAGCCGACGAACAAAAGGCTGCTAACATGGCGGTGAAATTGATCAACGAAGGCAAAGGCGATTTGTTGATGAAGGGCTTGGTAAGTACCGATAAATATATGCGTGCTATTTTGAACAAAGAATTTGGTTTGCTTCCGCCGAAAGCGGTTCTCAGCCACGTTACAGTGGTATCTGCTCCAACCTATCCTAAACTTTTAGTTGTTGGCGATGTTGCCGTTATCCCCGCTCCGGATTTGGGTCAAAAAATAGCAATTACCAACTATGTAATCAACACAGCTAAATCATTGGGAATTGAAAAACCTAAAGTAGCCCTTTTAGCAGCTACCGAACAAATGTTGGCCGGAATGCCGGCATGTGTGGATGCTGCAATGATTTCAAAAATGGCAGATCGTGGACAAATCAAAGGCGCTTTTGTTGATGGACCGTTGGCACTTGACGTTGCTATTGATAAAGAATCAGCTGCTACGAAAAAAGTAACAGGAGAAGTTGCCGGTGATGCAGATTGTATCGTATTCCCAAACATTGAAAGTGGAAACGTATTTTTCAAAACCATCACCAAGTTTGCTAAAGGCGATTTAGCTGCCATGGTTGTTGGCGCTAAAGTTCCTTGTGTTCTTACTTCTCGCGGAGATAGCGAATTAAGCAAATTATATTCAATCACTTTAGCTGCTTTGACTGCAAAATAATTGTATTTCTTTTAACCACAAAGTACACAAAGATTCCTTTGTGACCTTTGTGCACTTTGTGGTTTAATACACATTTTATGAGAAAAACATTCTGTATTCTCTTTATCTTACTTGCTTTCGGAAAACTTTCCGCGCAAGATACAACAAAACAAACATCGAAATTTTCCGATTATTTCGATATTAATTATTTCAACGATTTTTATGTTGTTCAAGACATGAATTTCAATGAAGTGAAACCATACACCCGTCAATATGCGAGTGTTGGAAAAATTGCAAAAGAAATCCGCCTGCAAGAATACCGGATTGCAGCACGCTGGGATTCGCCTAAATTCTGGGCACTCTTATCTATTCAAAACGGTGACGGCCCGCTGATGATGAAAAACCCGAATGCAGATTTCATCAATTATATTGACCGTGCCTATTTTGGCGCAAAACTTTCCAAAAATCTAAAAGTTGACGTTGGCTATATGTGGACCTATATCGGTTTTGAAACATCTGCTCCGGCTTCGTCAAAATCATTGAGCTCTGTGAGCCTCTGCGGATATTTTCAACCGGGAAACATTCTTGGTGCAAAGTTCCGTTATCAATTTACACCCAAATTAGAAGGGATGCTCGCCATCTATAACTCATATACTTATTTGGATAAACAAACAAATGCCTTGACTCAACTCGGTGTTGAAAACCTTGGGCTGGGATTTACGTACAAATTCAATGATAAAATTACATTGACTTACGGAAACATGTACACCAATATCGGCGACCGCATGGATTCCGTTTATTCTAAAAATGCACAAAATCTTTTTTACAACAATATATACGCCACATACGTAACGCCAAAACTTTATTTAGTTGCCGAATTAGATGTTTTTCAACAAAATAACACACCCGACCCCGATAGCACAACATCAACGGACTGGGGAGTTTCTTCAACTTTTCAAGGGAAATATTACATCATTCCTCAAATTGGAGTTTTGGGACGTTATGGCTTTTTGATGGACGGACATGGAATTTTATCAGGATTGCAAGAGGGATATAACAAAGGCTTACGGATGCACGAATTCGCAGCCGGTTTGGAATACCGCCCTTTCCCCTATTTATACGCCCGTTTGGAATATCAATACATGATCAACATTGACGATATTCCTGTTTTTCACAACAACAAGTTTGATCATCGACATTCTATTATGTTTTCTACGGGAATTTCGCTTAACAAACAAAATGTTCGCGGTATTTTAGCTGACATCAACAATGGATTTAAAAAATAAAATAGTGTGGATTACCGGCGCATCTTCGGGAATCGGAGAAGCATTGGTATACGAATTCATCAAGCAAGGCGCCATTGTGATTGCGTCTTCGCGAAACATCATCGAGCTCGAACGCGTACGCGAAAAATGTCCAAAATACCGTTGCTTTCTGCAAGTTTTGGATATGAATCAATCAGATAACTTTCCGGATATTGTTCAAGAAATGATTCATCAACACGGACGCATTGATATTTTGGTAAACAATGCCGGGATTAGTCAACGTTCCAAAGTTGCAGATACTTCCTTGGAAATTGACCGTAAGATCATGGAAACAAATTTCTTCGGAACGGTTGCATTAACGAAAGCCGTATTGCCTTATATGCTTATTCAAGGTGGCGGCATTATCACCGTAACCAGCAGCATTGCCGGTAAATTCGGATTTCCGCTCCGCTCCGCCTATTCGGCCTCCAAGCACGCGCTGCATGGATTTTTCGAATCGTTGAGGTTGGAATATCACCGTCAGGGAATTCAAATAAATATCATTATTCCGGGAAGAGTGAATACAAATATTTCCGTAAATGCTTTGGAAAAAGACGGATCCAAACACGGCATTCTTGATCCGGGACAAGCCAACGGCATTTCACCCGAAAAAGCCGCCAAACAAATTATTCGTGGAATAAAAAGAAATAAACGGGAAATCAATGTCGGCGCCATCGAGTTGCTGATGTTGTTTTTCAAACGTTACATTCCAAGCGTTCATTTTTGGATTTCAAGTACTATTAGCGACAAGTAAATTCTCATTAGACAGGATTTACAAGATAACAGGATGGAACAAATAAAATACAAAATCGACAAGATGTATAGGATAGAAAACAGTAAAAACATGTTAATCCTGTAAATCCTGTCTAAAATATTAAGTATGCATATCATCAGCGGAATTCAGCAAGTAGGCGTTGGCGTGGCCGATGCCGAAGCAGCCTTTAAATGGCACATTCAAAATACCGGATTTAATGTCCCGATGTTTAAGGACGAAAATACGGCCACTCACATGGCTCAATATATGGGCGGACAACCGCAGCAAAAGAAAGCCATTCTTGCACTGAACCTGCAAGGCGGCGGCGGTTTGGAAATATGGCAATATTCCAAACGCATTCCGCAAGCGGCTCCATTCACCGTGCAAGCCGGAGATTTGGGGATTTTTGTTTGCAAAATAAAAACATTGGATGCTCAAAAAGCATTCGATGTGTTAAAATCGAAAAATGTAAATATCATCGGCGGTTTGCAAAAAGATCCGCGCGGCGTTCCGCATTTTTATGTAAATGATCCGTATGGAAATATTTTCGAAATCATTGAGGAAAGCTCTGCTTACCTTTCCGGAAATGAAGCTACCAACGGCGTTTGCGGCGTTACTATCGGCGTTTCGGATATGGAAAAATCCATCGAATTTTATAAAAATATTTTAGGTTTTGACGAGATTTTATATCTCGAAGATAAAACATTTGAAGATTTCAAGGATTTGCCGGGAGGGAATCTTGAATTTCGTCGCGCATTGCTCACGCACAAAATGCCGAGAAAAGGTCCATTTGCAGAATTGTTGGGGAAGAATTATATTGAACTTATTCAAGTCAAAGGACGTGTTCCCGAAAAAATTTACAACGGGCGCCAGTGGGGCGACTTGGGATTTATCCACGTTTGCTTTGATGTCATCAACACCGACGAAATCAAAGAAAATTGTGCAAAACTCGGATATCCATTTACCGTTGATACCGGAAGTAAGTTTGAAATGGGCGCTGCAGCAGGTCGTTTTGCCTACCTTGAAGATCCGGACGGCGCACTAATCGAACTTGTTGAAACATACAAAATCCCGATTTTGAAAAAACTCGGATGGTTTATCGACCTCACCAAACGCAGCGCTGATAAGCCATTGCCTAAGTTTTTATTCAAAGCTATATCTTTAACAAAAGTGAAAGCATAATTTAAGTTAACAAGAGTACAAGTTAACGAGTTGACAGTTTTGTTTTCTCGTTAACCTGTTCCCTTGTTTCCTTGTTAACTTTAAATAAAAATGAAAGTACTCATCTTTGCTGCCGGCTTAGGCACACGCTTAAAACCTTATACAGACAATTGCCCGAAAGCGCTTGTTGAATACCAAGGAAAACCATTGTTGGAAAGTTTAATTTTAAAACTGAAAGACGCTGGTTTTTCGGATTTGGTTATCAACGTGCATCATTTTCCGGATATGATTATTGATTTTCTCAAGAAAAACAATAATTTCGGCATAAACATTGAGATTTCCGATGAACGCGATTTGTTGATGGACACCGGCGGCGGTCTGCTTAAAGCAGAAAAATATTTGGATGGGAACGAATCTTTTTTAGTTCACAATGTTGATATTGTTACTGATTTGGATTTACATAAACTCATCGAAACCCACGAAAAGACAGGCGCTTTGGCTACATTGGCTGTTCGCGAACGCGAAACCGCACGCCAGTTTTTATGGGATGAAAACATGCGTTTACAAGGCTGGCAAAATTCGCAAAAAAACGAATATATTTGGGTAAACGGCGAACGTACCGATGTAAAACCGTTTGCTTTTAGCGGCGTACACGTCATCCATCCGGATGTTTTCAAACATTTGCACAAAGATGGTCCCTTTTCGATCACCCCGGCTTATTTGGAATTAGCAAAGACCTTCCCTATTTACGGTTTTCCGCATAATGAGGGTTTGTGGAAAGATATTGGGAAAGTAGAAGCATTGAAATCATAATCACTGCTGTCTTAACAATCACCTCTTCCGAAAAATGCACTGTATCACATCATGAAAAGACAAAACATTAATTAATTATTCTTGATGCAACGGATAGAATATCCGGTATTTTTGCTGCTACTATCATCAGGACGTGAACTACTGGCGCTATAGCTCATGCCAGGAAAAGTACTCGCTCCACTTTGGTTTCCAACAATATAATAAGCACCTACAGTAGAATTAACCAGTGTGCCGGAGCCTGTAGTATAGCCGCCATATTCCCCCAACCAAGTAGAAATCCAAGTTGAAGGGGTGGTGGAAGCAGGCATGCAATTAAAATCACCAATTGCACCACCAATAGGCAAATGCCAGCCTGCCGGACAAATTCCTTGCACCCACTTTCCTTGCCAATTGTCAACAGGACAATCTTGTCCATGGCCACAACCATCGGGAAACTGCGTGGCAGCAATCCAATTGTACAAACAACCAGATGAACCATTTTGACGGCATTTGCCTCGAAGTGCCGTACCGTTGATATTCCAGTTCGAGGCTTGATCAGAAGTAGCCCCCCATGTTTCATCCACTTTTGAATTCCAACCGCTACCAGCACCACCAGTAAGACAGTTCCCTACCTCCAAATTCTTGGTCATCCACCATTGGCCGTCAGGCATTTTCTTGGTGGTATAGGTTTTACCATCCCTGTCGTCAGTTAAAATACCAGTAGCACCATTGACATCTGCGCCAGGAGCATTTATCGCATGCGTAGATGCAACAGAAACGCCTGGGTAATAAGATATTATATGAGCAAGGGAAGACAATGTAGCTACATTTCCTATTGCTGCACAATGAGCTTGAGAAATAGAACAACGATAATATGTTGTCATAGAAGGCTTAACAATAAAAGATAGTGCATTCGGACCGATACCTTCGGTCGTAGTTGCATTGTTCCAATTTACACTGTCCATACTGTATTGCCATTGTATAGCAGGGCCGGAAGCAACCAAAGTCGTTTTAAGGGTTGTCGTACAAAAAGAAACATAACCATCGACTGGATGTGTTTTAAATGCCACATTAAGAACCGTAATTCTGGCCGTGCTCGATTTCACAGAACCGGGACAGCCATCGGAATAGGTAATACTACACGAATAATCTTTATAGGCTGTTGGTACAGCCGGCTCATATGTATCTGTATTGGCTCCATCGATACTCGTAGAACCGTCAAACCATTGATATGCGACTCTGGAAGAGAGATTTTCGGGAACGGCAACAGAAAGTGCATTCGGTTTTTCACCAATACAAACAGTATCACTTTTGGGTTGTATTGAAATCGTAGGATTAGCAGTTCCAACTGACACTTTGGCAATATTAGAATAAATCGCACCGCAAACGGCGTGGGTAATAATCACACGGTAATTAGTCGTTTTCTTGAGTGAAGAAGGATAATAAGTAGCATCATTCGCATTCGGAATATCTGCAAAAGGCTCTCCTTTATTCGAAGAATCCTGCCATTGATACAGATAATTAGCGTCAGAATTGGCAGCAACAATTACTTCCAGGGCAGAAGTTGTATCGCCGCATTTAATAGAAAATCCGGACGGATGTGTTATGATTATATTTTTCGGATAAATAATAAAACTTATTTCGTCCGAATATTGACTCATTGCCCCATCCGATGCTTTTGCCTTAACTTTTACGGAAACGGTTTGCGCCGTGGAAGTATTGACAAAAAAATAGGGCTTCGAGGTTGCTTGTTGATCAACACCATTCACATTGAAAGTATAGGAAATATAACCAGATGTTGCCCAAATAGTATCATCTGAACACGCGGCAGTTTTTGAAAAAAGTATCTTTGGTATTGGCGCAGCATCCCCTTCCACACAGCGCACCGAAAGAGCGTCGGAAGCAGACTGAGAGGCGTTTCTAGTGATGGCTCCGCCGGAAAAGCTGCGGGAAACGGCAGCAGTTCCGCTTCCCGAACTTGTCCAAAAATAGGCTTTAGTTGTATGATCGACGTAAACGCCTGTGTTATCTCTCCGCCCTGCATTTAAAACCTGTAGACTTGAGAAATTATCACTTAATGCTGTTGACAACACTGTCCACTCGCCGTCGGAAGGCAAATGCCAGCCATCGGGACAAACACCTTGCTGTCCGGCGAACGAAAAAACACCACTGCCAGATCTATCGGCATAAGCCGACCACCATGGATACAAACAACCCAAATGTCTGCACATTAACGGATCTGACTGAGACGTGCTGGTAGTGTTGGACGAATTTGCAAACGGCCCGGGACCCGGACAATAATAGACAGTGCGCAAATTGGTACCAGGAGAGGTAATATTTCCGGCAACAGGCTTATATCCATAAATATGATTCTGTAAGCCTGTGCGGTAGCGCAGGTTTTCTGCCATCCAGCGTTTGCCGTCTGGCATGATTACGGTTTTATAGGTTTCGCCGTCGCGCGGATCCGTAAAATCATCGCTGGGGCTTTGGGCAAAGATTGGCAGAAATACAAAAATACCGAAATGTAGAAGAATCCAACGAACAAACCGTAAGGACATGACTTTCTCATGTTCCATTTTGCGTGGGATAACTATGAGAGGCACTTGTGCGGAAGCTACCGCACTATTGTCGGCAAGATGCCCCCCCTTGTGGTTGCGCATATAAATCGTAGTCGGAAATTCTAATGCTATTTTCATGATGTATTTTATATTTTATCGTTTGTTTGCAAAATGTATTTCTAATTTCCGGTGCGAATAATGACAATCCCACCATTTCCGGTGCGAACGCCTGAAACCATGCTTGTATTTGTGAATACCAAGCCATCGTAGTGATTGGGCTGCCCGGTATGAGTTCCTGCTGAATTGACAGCGTCACAGCCAGGATGACCGGAAATAAATCCGGAACCGCCGGAACCACCACAATCAAGATAAGTCATTGCTGTCAAAGCAGGCCAATATGTTCGCCCGCCATAGTAGCCGCCACCGCCACCGCCACGTCCTTCGTAAGCGCTAGTACTTCTTTGATGACCTCCGCTTCCTGTTTCACCTATTCCAAAACCATAACCTGTATTTTGTCCTCCACCTTGTATGATTTCAGCACCATTAGCTGGTGTTACACTACCGCCGGCTAATCCCCCTCCGATACCACCACGTATATCCCAAGCTCCACCACCACCTCCACCGCCAGCGACAATGATTCTCCTTTTAAGACCGGTTACGTCGTTCCATAATCCACCTTTTAATCGGATATCCGTGGCACCTCCCCCACCAGCTCCACCTATCAGATGCTTGGTAGTTGGATGATACATTCCCTGCCCCCCTGCTCCACCTCCATTAAATCCTGGGGTTCCTGCCGTTGTTACATAATTAGCAGTGTGACCACCTTGTCCGCCAACATAAGCAAATATTGTTGTATTTGAGAATAATTTAAGATTCCCACTTGAATACCCCCCCCTTCCTCCTCTGATGTATGCAGTTGGATTTCCATCAAGGGTAACAGCGGCATACCCACCAGCTGCTCCCCAACATTCCATTTGATAAGTACCTTTGCTTAGATTGCGCTGAACATAAGTTCCTGTATACAAAACAACTGTAGCCATTGATCTGTCAAAACTCACACAACCGGTTGTTTTATCTACGCTTGCAGCATAAACTAAATATTCAGTTCCTGAATACTTTAAGGTATTCGTAGTGGAAATAACACCACCAGACTCTGACATCCAATTTACAATACAGCCGAATGGTGCTGTCGCTGTTGTTGTTATTGCTTCATCAGAAACTGTTGAAGGGCTTGTATTTATCGATAAAATCGGAGCATCCGGAATAGCATTTGTGTTGTCGTTAATAGTAACTGCATCAGAAAACACACTCCAACCCTCTGTGTTTAACACCTTGACTTTTACTATTTTTTCGACATCTGACGAGGTGAAAAAACGATATGATTCGGCTGTTGCCGCTTGGTCAACACCATTGATATTAAAAATAAAACTGGAATAATTTGAGAATCCTTTTACAGCGATTTCATATGTGCTTCCGTTCGAGCATAAGGAAATTTCTGGTTTGAATAGATATTCGCCTTCCACACATCTCACAGAATATCCGTTTGATCGATAATTAGTTGTACTTGCATCACGATACACAGTAAGATAATTGTAATGAAATTTCCTGGAAACAGCATATGTTGTATTACTTGACGTATATGGCGTACTCGTCCAAAAATGAGCTTCATCTTTACAACCTTTATAGGTGGCATCAATTGCACGATACCCCGCAGGCACTACTGAAAAATTAAGCGTATCATAATTCACTTTTGTTCCTGTTGACCATAATAAAGAATATGCTTGGTTATTGTTAAAGCTACCACGCGCAACAGTCTTAAGCATCACTCCAGATTGGTATCCAGCCCATGTTGTTGACGTTACATTGTTTGTTACATGAGATGCTAATGAAAGTGTTGGTTTAACATATCTTTCCACAGAATCGAGCATCACAGCCCACTCCAAATCACTCGGTAAATGCCACCCAATTGGACAAATGCCTCGTTCGCCAACGGTATTATTTACAGTTCCCAATCCATCTGTTGCATAAGCCGTCCACCAGGGGTATAAACACCCCCAGTATTCGCAAGCTAAAGGATCTGATTGATCATCTACAGAATTATTCATAGGTCCTTTCCCCGGACAATAATAACGCGCTTGAGAAGCCATTTGTGTATTGATAGTTGCGGTTGGTGTTCCTGCAAAAACGGAGTTGTTTAAACCCTTCCGATATTTTAAATTTTCCGCCATCCACCAACGACCATCCGGCATATAAACCTTTTTGTAAACTTGTCCGTCCCGAGCATCGGTAAAAGTCTGAAGTTCGCCGGCGGTTTGGGCAAAAGTAAAACAGAAGTGCAGAAGTGCAAAAGCACAGAAAAGAAATATTTTTCTGCATTTCTGTACTTCTGCATTCTTGCTACGAAGTAATTGTGTTTTCATGTTGTGTTGTATTTAATTGTTAATCATTTCCAACAAGACCCGAAGGGTCTGTATATGCGTAACAAAAAGGCGCAAGTTGAATTCTTATTTTGCTAAAGGTACCGCCAAGCACCCATACAAGAAATAAGACACAACTCACGCCGGACACAGCATGAGCGTATCGCTTATTAATTCCTCTTGTATGAAATTTTGGCGGTTTCTTAGCAAAGAATTAAAGCCTACGCTTTCTATTTATGTAATGATGTTATTTTATTTCTATAAATTAATATTTTTTATTTAGAATTAATCTGAAATGATAAATTGTTTCGCAAAGTTATGAATAATTTTTGAATTTATGAAATAAAAATTTTATTCCATTTTCATTAACTCATCCACTATCCTTTTCAAACCCACACTCGCAAGCTCTTTGATGTATATTGTATTTGGAACACGTGCATCCACTTCGTGCGGATCCACTATGTATTTAGGCGAATTCGAAGGCACATAATGTACCAATCCTGCTGCTGGATAGACATTTAAAGAAGTGCCTACAACAATAAAATAATCTGCCTGTGTGCAAAGTTCCGCCGCCGGATCAATCATCGGAACAGCTTCGCCAAACCACACAATATGCGGACGCAGTTGAGAACCTTCCGGACACAACATGCCTTCTTTCAATTCCCAACCTTCGATTTCCGTAATAAAATCCGGATTGCTTGTACTGCGCGCTTTCTTCAATTCGCCATGCAAATGCAAAACATTGGAAGAACCTGCACGTTCGTGTAAATCGTCCACATTTTGAGTGATGATTTGTACATCGTATTTCTCTTCCAAACGCACCAGTTCACGATGCCCGGCATTCGGTTCAACTTCGTACAATTGCTTACGGCGTTGATTATAAAAATCCAAAACCAACTTCCTGTTTTTCAACCATGCATCGTATGTTGCAACATCTTCAATCCGATACTGCTCCCATAATCCGCCGCTGTCGCGAAATGTACTAATGCCGCTTTCGGCGCTCACTCCCGCACCGGAAAGAACAACGATGTGCTTCTTTATATTCATCTTATTTATCAACCACAAAGAACACAAAGGGCACGGAGATTTCCTTTGTGTTCTCTGTGGTTATAATTATTTCCCCATCGGGTCCTTACCAATCATCCCAACCAAATGTTTCATGTAATCCGGCGATTTGATTTCGGCTTCGCGTTTTTTCAAAATATCCAAACCGGCTTGTATTTCCTTACGGATAACCGGATCAATTTTCGAATATTTGTCCAACGTTTTTTCGGTATAATCAATTTGCATTTTGCAAACTTGCAAATCCTGCTTTTGTTGAGCTTCCAAACGTGCTTTGTATTCCGGACTGTTCAACACATACTCGCGTGTAAACATTTTACGAAGTTCCGGATCGGACAGATCTTTGCCTTCGTAATTTCCATAAGCCATGATATTCAAAAGCACTTTCATTTGCGGAAGCGCTTGATCGATACTTCCATCTTTGAAGTACGACAAAGCCACTTTTTGCTGAGATTCCACAATGTTGTTCACGCCATCTACAAACTCATCCATATCTTGAAGTTCAGGCTTCAACATTTCTTCAGTAAGTACCACATTCGGATTTTCAAACACACGTCCGAAATGCCCGTTTACAAATTCTTGCGTGATACGATAGCCGAGAATACTTGCTTTCACAAGTTTGCCATTATGTTCAAAATCGTTGATTTTTTCCAAATACCCGGCTTTAATCATATGTTCCGGCAAACGTTCTTCAGGCGACAAGCGCGACCATAGCTCCGGAATTAATAAACTTAAATCGTGATCTACGCGATATTTTGAACCAATATGTCCCGCAGGCGTTGTAAACCCTGCATATCCCGTAATGATATAAGACATCAAAGCATTGTTCATATCCACAATCGGAAGTAATGCATTGAACGGCCCTTTCGTCAAAGCGCCTTCAGAACCCGCGCCTGTTGTCGACGGCGATTTTCCGGTTAAACTGCACACGAAATCCATAAACAATTCCGGCAATTCCTGATAATGCAGCGGACTGTAAACCGCCAGCGGACGAATGCCCGGTTCTGACGGATTGTTCCGACGGCTCGAAATTACAATGTTTACAGGTGCATACAAAGGCTTGTCAAACGGCAGGTTGCGTGCAATCCGCATTCCGACTTCCGCCAAATACGTATCTTGATCATTAATTAAATCGCCGCGTGTTTGCAGATAACGCACGTTTTTCGATGGTTTTCCGTCCACCAAACGTGGTTGTGCCGAGGAAACAAAGAAATCCGGTGTTTCCGTTTTTGCAACTTCTTCAATCAAATCGTGCATGGGCTGCGTGAAACGGTCGAAATTCACCACATCCTCCGTAATTGCTTTCGCATCTTTCGGCGTAAGCGGTTCGAAGTTGGAAATAAACGTATTCGGCGATGCCAAATCCGATTCAGCCTGCTTGTCATAACCCGGATGAATGGCTTCGTCCGGACGTTGGAAAAAACGGTACTCGCAGTTTTCAACAATTTTTACACTCGGTTCTGTAACAAAATGACTTAAATTGCTCAATTTCGAAACAGGAACAACTGTCGAAGCGGAAATATCATCTTCCAACTGCAATTTCACAGCCGGAATAAAGTCTTGACGCAATTTAAATGTACGCCATAAACCTTTACTGTCAAAGCCTACACGCAAATAACGCGTTACAATTTTTTTATCTTTATATTTCAACTCGTTGCCGGGTTGACCATTCATAATGTCCACGCTGAAATGCTTCTTCCAATCGTGTCCCCATTTCGCTTGGTAAAAACGTTTGATAATAAACGCCAAACCTTTCACGTATTGAGGAACGGACATCAACCATGCATTATATGCATCCGTATATTCGGCAGAAGGCGTAAGCAATTTAATGACCGAGCCCATCGAACGGCGATTGCTCAAAAACGGGCGGCTCGCCTCGTCTTTAGGCACACGCAAACGGTCGCTGTAATCTCTTTCGATAATTTCTTTTACGGCTTCAAAATCTTTTTCAAAATCATTGATAAAGAAAGAACCTGTTAAAATAGAATCGTTGACGGATTTGGAAATTTCCGATTTTCCGCCACCCGAAACCGTAGCCGGTTTGTGGAAAACAGTGCCTTCGCCGTACGTTTCAACCAAACGATAGTTTTGTGCGCCGGTTACTTTTTCCATGATGTATTTGCTGCCGTTAGGCATCACATAAATACGGCCCGGCAACAATTTAATCTCGCCTCTCAGACCTTTATGTTCCCAGGAAATACGTTGTTCCGGCACTTCAAACATGGCCGTTTCCGGAATGTAAAAAATATGCGGATATTTTTTATCAACAGCGTATCCTTCCTTGTAAAGCGTAATTTTATCACCCATGCAGGCAATCATATTTTCATAATTTTGCTCGGGGGCAAAATTTTTGGAAATATGCATGTCGCCTTGGCTGTAGCTTTGGAAAATGAAAGCGCCGCCGGCGTGTTCTTCTTCTGCATTTCCTGCCAAATTGGCGGAATAGCTGATTTGGGTCTTGACTTCTTTCTTGGAATAACCGAAATAATTATCGGCAATCACAGTCACAATCACGCCTTTTTCGTCGCGGAATGTAATTTTAAACGGCTGACCGTCGTTGTACAGTTCATCTTCCGTCATCCAGCACATGCCGTCGCGTTTTTGGCGTTCGGTGGCTTGGTTAAACGGCGGCAATCCTGCCTCTTTTTTAGTGTAGTTGATTAATTGCGGCGCCAAGATAATACAGCCGGTATGACCAATCCAATGATCGGCATCCAAACCTGCATCGCTACGCAAATAGAACGGATTCCCGGCATTTCCGAAAATCGATTCCACAAAATCCAAATTACTTACCAGCGAACCCGGCGCAAAGAAACGAATCTCCATGCTTTTGCGCGGAGAAACACCTTGTACTTCGGGCACAACAGTAGGACGCAATAAGAGAGAAACCCATGTTTTCAAGCTATTGCTTTGTCCTGCGCTGTACGGCAATGTCATAATATCGCCGGTTTCGGTTAATGCTTTTTCCAACAGAAAAGCAGCTGTTTGCATCGGCACAGCTTTTTTATCGTCCGGAATCGGCAAGCCGCCTTCAACAACGTGAAAAACGCCTTTCGTAGTACGGCGGTCGTTTTTCGGATTGTGCAAAATACCTTGTTTTACACGGTATGAATGCACATATTCCGAAACATATTCATTCTTATTTAGCGGAAGCGATAATTCGCGCGCCAAGCCGTAGAAGTCCAGAACAAACGTCATGGAAGGCAAATTCAATTTGTATTTATCTTTTACAGAAGAAAAATAATCATTGATAAATTCTTGAATCCGTTGGTCCGATGGTGCAAAAATATCCGGCAGCAAGCGGTCGCGTTCTTTCAAAATTTTCTCAAACTCAGACGCCACTTGAAAAAACGGGTCTTGCGAATATTCCGGACCGGGATCTGCACCCAAAACGGATATTTTTAAATTGATATACCGTTGGATATTTTTTGCATTGTAGGCATTTTCGGTTCCATCGCCGCCAATGCCTATCATTTTGGATAAATCTTTCATATAATTGTTAATTATGAATTGTTAATGGTTAATGTATTTAGCCACAACATTCAATTCTTAATTTTTAATTCTTAATTCCTAATTGACCTACAATTTCCGTGCCACTATTCATGTTCTGTCAGAGGTTTGAACCCCTCGCCCAGCACTTCGTTGGCATCAATCACAGTCACAAATGCTTGCGGATCCACTTGGGCAATCCGTTTTTTTAATGTTATGACTTTTTGTCGCGACACCACCGAAATAATCATTTTGCGATCTTTGTCAGTATACATTCCTTTTGCGCTAAGCGAAGTTCCGCCGCATTCCAGTTCCTGCAAAATAATTTGTTTTACTTCTTCATATTTATCTGAAACAATAAAAAATGCACGTTCGTAATTCAAACCGTCAATCATAATATCAATCACCTTTCCGGTAATATAAATGGTTACCCACGAAAACAAAGGAATATCCCAACGCACGGTTCCGTTTTCATAAAACACATACAAACTCAACAAAACAACGGCAGAATCCAAAATAATAATCAGCGTTCCGATCGGGATGCTTGATTTTTTCTTAATAATCATCGCCAGTGTATCTGTTCCTCCGGTAGTTGCCCGTTCGCGTAAAATAAATCCCAATCCGATGCCGATCAATACGCCGCCAAAGATTACGGACAACAATACTTCATCCGTTAAAGGTTCAATGGGTAATAAATCCATAAAAAAACCACAAAGCAAATATCCCAAAACCGTTGAAAATCCGAACTTCGGACCTAAAATCCAAACGGCAATAATAGTTAGTGGGATGTTGAGCATTAATGCAAAAGTCCCTTTCGGGAAACCGATAAATTCTTTTCCAAAAATAATAAATGTTTGATCAATAGTCAAACGGTTGGCCAAAATTCCAAGCCCGTAAAAACCGCCCGGAACGATATTGTGCGGGTCGATAAAATAGTTAAAACCGATAGCCATAATAAAGGCGCCGATACTGATAATAATGATGGTTTTAATCCATTCTGTCACGCTAAGATCTCCGAAAAAAGCGTGAATTCCTTGTTTGATGTTCATTTATGTTTAGTTTCTGGTTTCAAGTTCGTCATGGCCAGCGCCGCAGGCGCGTGGCCATATAGTAATTATTAATCCTTAAAAATTAATAAAGAAAGCTACTTCCGCCCAGAAATTCGCGCAAAATCGAAGTTGGCGGAATTTCATCGGAAGGCATAGCTTTAAAATAACTGAAAAATTTCAGTAAACGGATAGCTTGATCATATTCGGGTGCCGTTTCCGGCACTTCGCGCAAAATCGGCTCGGCGTACGCTTTTAACACTGCGAGTTCGAACAATAAAGCCGAATTAAACATGATATCTGCATTTTCCTGATACGGGAAAATATTTTTCTTTTCCCCTGCCAACACGCTTTCCCAGCGGCTGAGTGTGTCGAGCGCACTGTATCCGCGCGTCTTGTAATCGCGCACAATACGGCGGATAAGGCGGTTGTCCGTACTCGGAATCGGATTTTGTTTGTCGATACCGATGTGTGTCAACGCCGAAACAAAAATTTTATATTTATACTTATCTTCTATTTTCGGCGTCAATTTTGGATTCAAACCATGAATACCCTCAATGATATAAATGGTATTGGCGTCGGATTTAATTTTTTCTCCCGACATTTCGCGGATGCCTTGATAAAAATTAAACACTGGCAATTCCACTTCTTTTCCGTTCATTAAATCCAACAACTGTTCATTGAAAAACTTGATATCTACGGCTTCCAATGCTTCAAAATCGTATTCGCCTTTTTCATCGCGTGGCGTATGTGCGCGATCGACAAAATAATTATCTAACGAAATCTGTACGGGTTTAAAGCCAATCACCTGCAATTGTACGGACAAACGCTTGCAGAACGTAGTTTTCCCTGAAGACGAAGGACCGGCAATAAACACAACTTTTACTTCGTTTCGGCGTTGAAAAATCTTATCCGCAATTTTAGCAATCTTTTTTTCGTGCAAAGCCTCTGCCACTTTAATCAAGTCGCCGGCTTTTTTATTGATAATCGCTTCATTCAATTCGCCCACATACGGCACTTGCAAAATATCCAGCCATTCCACGTGTTCGCGGAAGATTTTGAACAATTTGGAATTTTGCGGATTTTCAGGAAATTTGATTTTATCATAGCCATCTCGAGGTGTTCCGATAAAAAATCCGTTATAATATTCTGTTAATTCAAACGCTTTTAAATATGAAGTAGAGGGTACTAAATAACCGTCGAAATGGTTGGGAGCATCTTCCAAAAAATAAACGGTTGTATAGATTTCATTGCGTGTTGTAAACAGTTTTACTTTTTCATCCAAACCGTGCGCTTTGTATATCTGAACGGCTTCTTCGGTAGGAAGCTGTTTACGAATAAAAGGCAAATCTTGTTCCACAAGTTCTTTCATCCGCTTTTTCACTTCCAAAATAAATTCTTTATCAACGGCTTTTCCGAGGTTATCCACTTCGCAGTACCAACCGCCGGGAACCGAATGTTCGATGCGCAGTCCTGCGTTCGGATACAAATCAATCATGGCTTTATAAAGCAAAAACTGCACAGAACGGTTATACATCCGCTTGCCCATGGGATGGCTGATGTCAATATAGCGAATCGTTTTAGGCTTGAAGATTTGATAATCGAGCTCGCGAAGTTTATTGTTAACAAGTGCACCAAGTATCTGGTAGCGTGTCTTAACACCAAGTTCATCTTTGAGCTGTTCCAACGATGTTCCTAACGGGATTTCCTTACGGACATCATTGTTTTTACAGATTATTTCTACTGCCATAAATCAAAATTTAGCTATGCAAATGTAGTTAAAATTTAGGAAAAAAGCAATATGAACTTGTAAAAGTAAGTGCGCAAATTAGGGGGCAACAACACGAAATCCAACGAAATCGCTGCTATAGCCGGGCATGTTATAATAACGAAAATCCACACGGCTGTACTCTTTTTCGAGCATCCAATTACCTCCGCGAAGTACACGATTCACGCCGTTTGCCGGACCGGTAGGATTGGTTTGCGGCGCAGATTCATACGTTCCTTCGTACCAATCGTTGCACCACTCCCATACATTTCCACTCATATCAAACAATCCCAGCCCATTAGCCATTTTGCCTTTCACTGCATGCACGTGATTATCGCTATTTCCCATATACCATGCAACATCTCCAATTACGTTGCTGCCTGCGTATATATTAGCATTATTACTTCCTCCACGAGCGGCATATTCCCACTCCGCTTCGGTCGGAAGGCGTCCGCCCGCCCATTGGCAATATGCATTAGCACCAAACCATGTTACATACACTGCTGGATAGGTTCCGTAGCCACTTTTGGCACGCCATTGACTGCCGACAAATTCCAATCCCAAAGAAACTCCTTTTACATTAAGAAACAAAACGCCTCCGAACATCCCCGAAGCGCCTACTGCTTTTGCATTTAAAAAGATTGCATATTGGGAATTCGTAACGGTAGTCACACTCATTTTAAAATTATCAACCGTAACTTGATGTACAACATTTTCATCACTGTTGCATTCCAAACATCCCATAAGAAAAGTTCCACCCGTTATTGCTACCACATCGAGATTACTGGGCGCTCCTAATTTAGTTTGCGCAATTAAAATAGTGAATGATAACAGTAATACTGATAAAAAAGTAATTTTTTTCATGCCTTATTTTTATAATTACTAATATACAAAGGTATGAAATGAAGTTCAAAATTACAAATATAGGCACAGAATTTTCTAAAAAATATTTTTATCTACTTGAAACCAAAAATGCACAATTGGATTTAAACGTTTCTAAATATTGGCCACTAACGCTCACAATTACAAAACACACAGAAAAAACTGGTCACATGAAAATTAAAAAAAATATATAAAGTTAGTTTCCAGGCAATTTGCGATTTTTCTCAACAATTCTGTATTTTTAATTCTTAAATCTTATTTTTTTTCGTATATTTGCCGTCAAATTTAATAACCAAAACACACAGAAATGTCTATTTTAAAACCGTTTAAAGGCTTACGTCCGCCTGTTGAAATCGTTAAAGCATTGGCATCGCGTCCTTACGATGTATTGAACTCCGCTGAAGCACGCAAAGAAGTTGAAGGTGATCCTTATTCTTTATTGCACGTTACAAAAGCCGAAATCGACTGTCCGGTGGGTATCGACGAACACAGCCAAGAAGTGTATGACAAAGTTGTTGAAAACTTCAACATGTTCAAAGAAAAAGGTTGGTTGAAAAAAGATGCTGACGAAAAACTCTACATCTATGCACAAACCATGGACGGTCGTACACAGTACGGTATCGTTGGCTGTACAAGCATTGAAGATTACTTCAACAACGTAATTAAAAAACACGAATTAACCCGTAAAGATAAAGAAGAAGACCGCATGATCCACGTGCGCATCACCAATGCAAACGTAGAACCGGTATTCTTCTCTTATCCTGCTCACAAAGAAATTGATAGCATTGTAGAAAACATTGTAAAAAATCAAAAACCAACTTACGATTTCGTAGCCGATTACGATGGTTTTGGACACACTTTTTGGACAATTGACGACAAAGCTACGATTGCCCGCATCGTTGAAATTTTTGACAAAGAAATTCCTGCATTGTATGTTGCCGACGGTCACCACCGTACAGCTGCCGCTGCTTTGGTTGGAAAAGAACGCCGTGCAAAAAATCCTAACCACACCGGAAACGAAGAATACAACTTCTTTATGTCTGTAATTTTCCCGGATAACCAATTGAAAATTATTGATTACAACCGTGTTGTGAAAGACTTAAACGGTTTAACAAGCGAACAATTCATCGAGAAATTGAAAACTAATTTCGACGTAAAAGAAGAAGGAACAGCGATTTACAAACCTTCTAAATTACACGAATTCAGCTTCTACCTTGACGGAAAATGGTATTCAATGGTTGCTAAAAAAGGTACTTACGATGACAACGATCCAATTGGCGTTCTCGACGTTACCATTTTATCTAATTTAGTGTTGGATGAAGTTTTAGGTATCAAAGATTTGCGTACTGATAAACGCATCGACTTCGTTGGTGGTATCCGCGGATTGGGCGAACTTTCCAAACGTGTTGACAGCGGTGAGATGAAAGTTGCTTTCGCATTGTACGCTGTTTCAATGAAACAACTTATTGATATTGCGGACAGCGGTAATATCATGCCTCCTAAAACCACTTGGTTTGAACCAAAATTACGCAGCGGTTTGGTAATCCACGAATTAGACTAAAACTAAATTAAAGCGTACCAAATGAAAGTTTGGTACGCTTTTTGTTAAATACAAGGTAGAATATTAAATTTTACGATTATGAAAATCAAAACTATCGCGCTTGGAACCGCATTGATGCTTTCTACAGCAATGCCAATTGCATCATTTGCACAAGCACCTGAACAAAATCCCAACAATCCGGAAATGCGCGCCGATCGAAAAGCAGAAATGGAATCTAAACGCTTGGATTATTTAATACAAAAATTAAACCTACAAGGCGAACAAGCAAAGAAATTTGCAACAATCTACGACCAACATCAAAAGATAAAAGCTGATTTAACAGCCGAAAGTCGCAAGCTAACTATTGATTTAGGAATTAATGACATGCGTAATCTTGATTCCAATATGATAAAGATTGCCGCCTTACCTGATAGCAGTGCTCAAAAAGTTGTAGCATGCCGCGTAAAACTTGCAGATTTGGAAAAACAATATCTTGCCGATTTACAAGACATACTTAATGCTCAAAAAATCATTATCCTTTTTGATGCCGAACGTGCTTTCCAACGCGAGATGATGAGAACAATGCGTAACAATAGAATGCAAAAACCGGAGACCGATCAGCCAGATCAACCGATCGAACAACCCAAACCTGATCAAAAAGCCAAACCGAAACCGGCTCCTAAACAAAATGTGAAAAAATAATCTCTGATGAAGATCAAAACATCCTTCAAATGCGGCTTTATAGCCGCATTTTTTGCTTTATGCATAAGCTGCTCCTTGTCCTCTCCTACTGCCGAAATCGTTATCTTATCAACAAACGATATGCACGGCAACATTAAAGATTTCGGAAAATTGGCGGCCTACATCGAAAAAACAAAAAAAGAAAACCCAAACACGTATGTAGTCTTTGCCGGCGACGCTTTTTCCGGAAACGTAGCCGTAGACCAACATCCAATGAAAGGCCACCCGATTATTCGTCTGATGAATGAAGTCGGTTTCAACCTCGCAACCATCGGCAACCATGAGTTTGACTATGGTCAAGACACCTTTTCAAAACGCCGCCGTGAATCTCATTTTGAATACATCTGCGCAAACGTGCGGAATGAAAAATCGCCGCTCCCAATGTTCGAACCTTACAAAATTGTTAATATTGCAGGCGTAAAAATAGCATTTTTAAGTTTTATACAAATTAATCCGACATCACAGCAACCCGACGCCGCCAGCCACAACTTATACAATCTCAAATTCGAAGACGCTCTCAAACTTGCTCCAAAATACAAATATTTGAAAAAAGAATCCAATGTATTTATTGGCCTTACACATTTAGGTTATGAAACCGACAGCTTGTTAGCTTTGGAAATACCTGAACTTGATTTAATTATCGGTGGACATTCGCACACACGGCTCGATACAGGCATCTGGGTAAATCACACTTTAATTACTCAAACAGGTGCTAAAATGCAGGCTTTCGGGGAAACCCGCATCAAAATTGAAAACGGGAAAGTCGTTTCTATTAAAAATCATTTAATTGATTTAGATTCGCTTACCGATTCAAACAAAGGAATTGACAGCATTGTACATACTTATTTGGATAATCCATACTTTGATATCATCTTGGGAAAAGTTGGGTCCAATTTCAACAGTACTGCTGAATTAGGTTATTTAATGACCGATGCATTGGTTGATCAAGCTCATGTTCAGATAGCATTCATCAATCCGGGCGGCGTGCGCATGAAAGAACTTCCTGTAGGAAATTTCTCCATTCGCACCTTATATACATTGGATCCTTTTGGAAATGTATTGTATACCTATAATTTAAATCCTGCTGAAATACGTGGCTTATTAAAATATGCTTATGAAAAAGCTGATGACGGAAAAACGGCACTTCTTCCTTCCGGATTGAATTACAAAATATTCATAAATAACACAGGAACAGTAGATAGTGTTGCAATTTATTTACCATCACAACAGCCTTTAGATGAAAATAAAGATTATTTAGTAGGTATGAATAGTTATATGGCAACCAAATATCAATTTATCAGCCGTGACAAAGGACAAGCTACAACCTTAATAAGTACTGATTTATTGCGGACTTACATTGAGAAAAAGAAGACGATTATTCCTGATGCTAAAATACGTCAAGAAGTAATTGTAAAAAAATAATTTACAGAAAATTTGGTTTGTGAAAATAAAAAGACTATCTTTGTAAAAATTTGATTCTGAAAAGGGTTAAATTTTAGTTAATTTTTTTATTCACTATTTTATTAATTGTTCCATGAACATTTTTGTTTCCAGTTTAAGCTTTAAGGCCACAGATAATGACCTTAACAACTTGTTTTCAGCTTATGGCGAAGTTGCCTCGTCTCGTATCATCACCGATCGCGAAACGCGCCGTTCTAAAGGCTATGGTTTTGTAGAAATGCCTTCTGATGCCGAGGGAAATGCTGCGATTGCTGCATTAAACGGATCTGAACACTTAGGTCGTCAGATTAATGTTGCTGAAGCTCGCGAAAGAGCTCCTCGCCAATAATCTTTGAGCAAAACAACAAATGAAAAAGGTGGCTAATTTTTTAGGCACCTTTTTTTATTTCAAAAATTATTTATACCTTTGCAGAAGTAAAAGGTTAACAAGGTAACGAGTTAACAAGAAAACAAGTTGACAAAAAACAAAAGCTATAGAAAAAACACTAATTAAACATAAATAAAAAAAAGCGTAAGCTATAATTCTTTACTGGAAAATCGCCAAAATTTAACGTGAAAAGAATAATAAGTGATGCGCTCATGCTGTGTTCCGGCGTGGGTTGTGTCTTATTTTTCACGTGGGTGTTTGGCGATACCTCCAGTAAAATAAGGATTCAACTCGCGCCTTTTTTATTTACATACAGCACCTTCGGGGCTTGATGGAAAATGATTAACAATTAAATACAACACAACATGAAAACACAATTACAATTATCGGCTGCGGCTGTACGGGCGAACCCACGTGTTCGCCCTGCCAACAACAACGTGCCACCGATTGCTGTACGGGCACCCCTCGCGGGT
>JAVBNF010000014.1:0-18271 GCA_031551725.1 Bacteroidales bacterium | reverse complement strand
GTACTGGTGAGGGTTTAAGGAGTCATAATTCGGGTTCTACGAGTACCGCTTATTGGCTTGGTACCAGTGCCGGCACGCAGTTGGAGAGTTGTACATTCGGCGGCAGCAATAAATATGGTTTTTCCGTGCGTCCTGCCGGTTACCGTAACTACGATGGTTCAGTATTCTACGTTCGTAGCTCGAATGTGTACTTTTGGAGTGCATCGGGCTTCGATGCTTCGCGTGCGTGGAATCGAGACATGACCCATGGTTCTAGTTTAGTCCACCGTTACCCGAACAATCGTGCGAAAGGCTTCTTGGTGCGCTGCCTCAGGGATTGAAAATAGTTTGATTAGTTATACAATTTCTCAGCGTTCTCAAATTGCAAAGTCTCAAGGACAAGCGGCGGTCGTTTCGCTGGCTGCACGGGCTGCGGTTGAGTTTCTTGAAAAAAACGCTTGTTCTTTTTGTAGAGACGCAATGCATTGCGTCTCTACGTTTTTTCGTAATGAAAAAATTCTTACATTTGCAAAAAAAAATTCTAATGATTGTCTTTCCAAATGCAAAAATAAATCTCGGCTTGCGGGTAGTAGAAAAACGTCCCGACGGTTATCACAACCTCGAAACGGTTTTTCTCCCCACGCGGCTCTGCGATGTACTCGAAATTGTGGAGGTTCCCGACGCGCAAAATCCGATAGAATTTAAGGCAACAGGCTTACAGATTGACGGAAATCCGGATGATAATCTGATTGTAAAAGCCATTCAATTATTAAAAAAAGATTACGATTTTCCGGCTGTTTCCGTGCATTTGCATAAAATCATTCCATTCGGCGCCGGACTTGGCGGAGGATCGTCCGACGCGGCATTTGCACTCAAAATGTGCAATGAATTATTCAGTTTGAACTTGACAGAAGAACAACTCATTCAATATGCAAGCCGTTTGGGAAGCGATTGTGCGTTTTTTATCAAAAACAAAGCCGCTTTGGGCTTGGAAAGGGGGGATGTGTTACAGGAACTCAATTTTTCGTTGGATAATTATTCATTGAAAATCATTGTTCCGCCTATTCATGTAAGTACTGCCCAGGCATACGCCGGAGTTGTTCCGCAAAAATCTGAAAACGACTTAATTACTTTGTTAAAGCAACCGATAGAAACTTGGAAAGGTACTATTCACAACGATTTCGAGAAATCCGTTTTTGAAAAATTCCCACGAATTTTGGACATCAAAAATCATTTATACGAGAAAGGAGCGGTTTACGCTTCAATGAGCGGCAGCGGCTCATCGGTTTTTGGGATTTTTGATAATTCGTACATCGCTAAAAATGATGATTTTCTGAACGATTGTTTTGTTTCGGAATAAATAATTGATTGTTTCCGAAAAATTTCGTACTTTTGCACGATAATATGAGTTGATACCAACTTTTTTATCATGAGTGAAACAATAGAACAGCTTAGCGGAAAACACCTGTATTACGGTTTTCTCGCAGGAGCTAAAAATATATTCGACCAACAAGGTTATCTGAACAAGATCAATGTTTTTCCTGTTCCGGATGCCGATACGGGTACGAACATGGCATCGACCATGCATGCCATTATTGATAATGCGGTGCCGTCGAATCACCTGAAAGATGCTGCCACTTCGATTTCTGACGCTGCTCTTGTGGGTGCTCGCGGAAATTCGGGCATTATTTTTGCACAATATCTGTACGGAATCAGCAACGAACTGCCGAATGAAGAATCGCTCGGTACGATCGCTTTCGCGAAAAGCGTGCGCAAAGCCGTAGACTACGCCTACGAATCCATTGCAAATCCGGTTGAAGGAACCATCATCACGATGTTGCGCGAATGGTCGATTAAGTTTGATGAACTGGCGCAAACGCAAACCGATTTCATTACGCTTTTCAAAGAATCTTACGAATATGCAAAAGATATTTTGGCAGATATTTCCAAATTATTGGAAAAATTAGCGAAAGCGAAAGTCGTGGATGCCGGTGCACAGGGGATTGTGTTCTTTTTGCAAGGTGTTGTTGAATTTTTGGAAAACCAATCCATCAAAGAAATTATCCAGTCGCGTTCGCAGGTACAACAGTTGGGCGAAGAGTTTAATATTGATCACGAAGAAATCACGTTCCGCTATTGTACGGAGTGCTTGATTTCCGGCGAAGATTTTAACAAGGAAGAAATTCGCAAATCAATCGGCGAAATGGGCGATTCGCTTGTCATTGCCGGCAGCCGCTCAAAAATGCGTATCCATATTCATACCGATCAACCGGCGAATGTTTACAATAAAATTACGCAATTTGGAGAAATTGTCTACCAAAAAGTGGATGATATGATTTTCCAACAGGAGGTTTCCGAACATCGCAAAAACAATATTGCATTGGTTATTGATAGCTGTGCTGATTTGCCAAAATCGTTTATCGACGAACACCAAATTCATGTTGTTCCCTTGAATTTACACATAGGAAACAGTCAGTTTTTGGATCGTATCACCATTACCTCTGATCAATTTTATGAACAACTCAATAAGCTCAAAGACCTCCCAACTACTTCTCAGCCTTCAAAAAAAGATTTTACCAATAAATTCAATTACTTAACAGGCAAATATGAAAGTATTATTTCGCTTTGCCTTTCCTCAAAGTTGAGCGGTACGTATTCGAATTGCTACACGGCGGCGAAGAAAGTCAGTGAAGATCGCGGTACACCGATTAATGTTGTAGATACCAAATGTGCTTCCGGTGCGTTTGGATTAATTGCCGAACTTACTGCGGAAGCCATTAAAGACGGGCATTCGGTAGACGAAATTCTCATGATGGTTGAAGAATGGAAATCGAAAGCGTTCCTGCTTATTGCACCGTCAACGTTGAAATTCTTTATCCGTGGAGGCCGCTTGTCGCGTCCCAAAGGTTTTATTGCCAATCTGTTGAATATGCGCCCTGTCGTGTCAATGAATAGAGAAGGAGGAGGAATTACTTTGAAAAGTTATTTCGGACATACAGGCAGCATCAACGGCATGGCAGATATGTTTGCGGATGTACATAAAACCAAAGGAATTGAAAGATATTGCGTATTATACACCAATAAAGAAGATTTGCAAAAAGCAGAAGAATTTGCGAATCATCTGGAATTAATATGCGGTCAGAAAACAGCTTATATCATGCAAATCTCTCCCGTTCTCGGCACCAATGGCGGACCGGGCGCGATTGAGGTTTCGTATATTACAAAGTAAGTTTGAGACGTTCAGAAAGTTCAGAAAGTTCAGAAAGTTCAGAAAGTTTAGAAAGTTTAGAAAGTTCATTCAGGATTTCCTAAACCAATCTAAACCAATCTGAACCAATCTGAACCAATCTAAACCAATCTGAACTTCCTAAACATCTGAACTTTACAAACCTACTTAAATATACTGAACTAAAAAAGATGAACAACATTTTCGGAAATAACCTCCAGCTAACAACTTTCGGTGAGTCGCACGGAGCGGCCGTTGGTGGCGTGTTGTGTGGATTCCCGAGTAATGTTTCTGTTCATATTGATGAAATACAAACCGCTTTGGAGCGCCGGAAACCCGGCAATTCACAAGCCGTTTCACAAAGAAAAGAAAGCGATACGATCGAAATCTTGTCCGGGATTTTTGAAGGCAAAACCTTGGGAACGCCCATTGCCTTTATCATTCGCAATGAGAACCAAATTTCTTCCGATTACGATTTACTGAAAAATGTCAACCGCCCTTCGCATGCCGATTTTACCTATTTTCAAAAATACGGACATATTGATCATCGCGGCGGCGGACGCGCCTCTGCGCGCGAAACAGCTGCACGCGTAGCCGCCGGTGCATTGGCAATGCAGTTGTTGAAGCAAAAGGGGATTGAAATTTTTGCATTCAGCAAACAAATCGGGAATCGTATTTTAGATAAAAATTATTCGGAACTGAATTTGCAGAATATTTATGAAACGCCCACACGTTGTCCGGATGTTGAAATCTCTGAAAAGATGTTGCAAGATCTGAATGCTGCCCGTGAAGACGGAGATACTTTGGGTGGTGTGGTGAGTTGTGTGATTAGGAACTGTCCTGCCGGTTTGGGAGAGCCTGTTTTCGATAAATTTCAGGCCGTATTGGCGCATGCAATGATGAGTATTCCGGCGGCGAAAGGCTTTGAATACGGTGCAGGTTTCGCTTCCGCTAAAATGAAAGGGTCTGAACATAACGATGTTTTTGCTTCGGCCAATAAACCGAAAACAAATCATGCGGGAGGCCTATTGGGCGGCATTTCCACCGGCGAAGATATTTATTTCAATGTGGCATTCAAACCCATTGCCAGCATTGCGAAAACGCAGCACACATCAGATAAAAACGGAAATATGATAGACCTTACAATTGGAGGGCGCCACGATGTTTGCGCCGTCCCTCGCGCTGTTTCCGTTGTAGAAGCAATGGCCGCTTTAGTGACGGCAGATTTCCTTTTGCGAAAATAATATTTATTTTTAGATTTCGGATTGTTCCAAAATTCGAAATTCGAAATCCGAAATTAATCTTCTTCTTCCTCTAATTGTTTGAAAGAGCTGTAAACACGCCATTTCTCAATCACAGCCTGCATATCTTCCGCTAATTCAGATTCGAAAAATACACGTTTTTCTGTTGTCGGATGTTCAAAGCCGATCGTTTTTGCATGCAGGGCGTGGCGAGGCATGATTTTGAAACAATTTTGAATAAATTGTTTATATTTTGAAAAAGTCGTTCCTTTTAAAATCTGATCGCCGCCGTATGTAGCATCGTTGAACAACGGATGTCCGAGATGTTTCATGTGGGCGCGGATCTGGTGCGTACGTCCGGTTTCCAGAATGCAGGAAACGAGTGTCACGTAGCCGAAACGTTCAACAACTTTGTAGTGCGTCACCGCATGTTTTCCATAATCACCGTCAGGAAAAACCGTCATTACTTTCCGGTCTTTCAAGCTGCGTCCAACATGACCAACAATGGTACCTTCGTCTTCTTTGAAATCGCCCCAAACAAGTGCTAAATATTGACGATCGACCGAATGATCGAAGAATTGTTTGGCCAAAAATGTTTGTGCATATTCGTTTTTTGCAACCAAAATCAAGCCGGAAGTGTTTTTATCAATACGGTGAACCAGGTAAGGTTTAAGGTTTGAGGGTTGAGGGTTGGTAGGGGCAGACCTACGTGTCTGCCCTTGATTGTTTTGCAAATGATACGTCAACGCATTCACCAAGGTTCCTGTGTAATTTCCATATCCGGGATGCACCACCATGCCGGCATTTTTATTAATGACCATAACATCGTCGTCTTCATAAGCGATGTTGACAGGAATGTTTTCGGGGATAATCTCCACTTCGCGCGGCGGATGTGCCAGCACAATGCTGATGGAATCCAACGGTTTGACTTTGTAATTCGGCTTGACCGCTTTTCCGTTTACTAAGATACTTCCTGCTCGCGCGGCATTCTGAATCTTGTTGCGCGAAGCATTTGTTAAACGATCAAACAAAAACTTGTCGATGCGCAACATGCTTTGACCTTTGTCAACTTCAATGCGCACATGCTCATAAAATTCTTGTTCGTCGTCGTTTTCGGAACCTTCGGGTAGGTCTAATTCTTCGTCTATCATCTGGGCGCAATCATTATTTTAGTAGAAAATAGTACCGGAGCAGCATTTGTTCCGATACTTATGTAGTACATGCCCGTTGTTAAATCCGGAAGCATGATTTGTTCTTGAAAACGTTGTTGTAGGAATACGCGGCCGTAGATGTCGAAAAGCCTTATGGTTAAAGGTTCTTGACTGTTTTCTTTGGCTTTAATATATAGCATATTTCCGGTAACGGGATTGTTAAGCACTTGAAATGCTTGATTTACTTTCTTTGGTTTACGATTGTCAACCGGTGCTTTTTCCCTAAATACAGGACGAATCATCATCGTACCGTAATAATAAGGCATCGACCATTTTCTTCCGTTATAGTAAAAAAGTTTTCCACGTGTATTGGTATTCTGGTCAAAACCAATGTTCAACATGTCAGAATTTAATTGACGAAAGCCAATGTAAATGGTGTCGGCCGGAACAGGAAGCAGCGTGTCAAGGAAAAAACGTTGAAATCGATTGGCGCCTGTGGGCGAATAATCGGGACGAAAAAGCTGGCTGATGTATATGGGGTCGTCGGGTATGGTGTCTTTTTTCGGACGAATAAGAAAGCTAAATGCGTTTTCGGATTCGTAAGCCGGCGGCGCTAAATACAAGTCAATAGCTGTTAAAGTGTCTGCAACATGAGGAACATAAGCCAATGTTAATTCGGCTACTACCGTTAATTGAGGTTGTTCGAAACTTAATCCGATTAGCGCTTCCGCAGAGCCATCATCATACGCATAATAATTATCGAAAACTTGCGGATTGCTCAATGTGTCATTGCTCGTGATGAGGTTGGTTTGACTTCCCGGGGAAAGAATGTGCCGCACTTGATATTCGCCTGCGTTGTCAATCAAATTCGGAAAAGTATAATTTACGGGTTGTGAGGAAATATCGGGCAACGTGCGGTATCCGAGGGTGTCGAACCAAAAGATGTTGGTGCTTGATCCGCCGACAGGCACCGTGTTTACGATATTTCCTGCCGGGTCGATAATGTCGTAGTGATACGTCATCGTATAAATTTTGTTATCCAAATTGGTCGGATAAACATGTAGTTGCGATTTTAAATCGGATGTGCGAAAATGTCTTGCCGGAATGGATGTGTATGTTTGCAACAGCGATTTATCAGCATCCACAAACGCCAAATCAGTGGCGTAATGATCGTTTATATTTCGCCCTGTATTCAGATAAACATAATCCACATGCCATTGCGAACGAGGGGAGTTGAATTTCGGCTCAAGTGATGTTAAATTCCGGAAACGGAACTGGAAGCTATCGCTGAAATAACGCACAGAATCGATGATAGGAACAAAAATTTGTTTAAAAAACTTTTTGTATTGAATGGCGGTATCGGATGAACAGTTTTTGCACATGCTGTCCAGCGAAAAACCTTCTGTTGACCAGGCTTCCCTCCATACGTGAGAGGAGATGTCGAAAAATTCCAAAATCAGGCGGTCGCTTTTTTGCGGCACGTTTCCACGAAAAGTGGAATCCCAAGCATTGACGCCGTAACCTCCGCCGGGCTGGATATAAAAACTTAAATAAAGCGAGTCTGAAACAGCCATTGGACGTGCAAACGGCGAGAAAACCGAATCCAGGCGAATGCGTTGCGATGTCAGCGAGTCTGCCGATTGCGAATATTCCCCGAGATGAGGATAGGGCATGCCGTTTTCATCATAGCCGTCGAGCGTAGCTACGCCGGCTGTGGGCGGATAAAACGCAAATTGATTGTTGATGTAAATAGTCCGGTCTTGCCAACGATTGGAATTCGGATACACACTCGGTTCCGAAAAGTCTTCAACAAACGGTAAGTTTAACGGTTTCTCGTTGATAACACGCGGCACCGAACGTTTTACTTTTGACGACTCATCTTGCAATTTGACATTTGTACCTAAAGGGCGAAGTTCTACTTTTTGTGCGAAAACACTTCCGCTTAAAGCGAATAGAACGATGAGGAATGATATTTTATTCAGAAAATTCAAAATGAAAAGCGCTTTTATTCGGGAAGTTGTTCGAGGTTTTGTTGTTCGATAAAATCGGCGGCCGAGTCAACAGCAACGGCATTTCCAACCATGATGTCAATACGATCTCCTTTACGGATAGGGGTTTGTGGAGCAATCGGTTGGCCATTATAAATTTGAGCAGAGACTGAAGCTCCCTCGTCCATATTTCCATATGTGATAGTGCCAACTTTTAAGCCGTATGTTTCAAGTAATGAAGTTGCTTGACGCAC
Organism: Bacteroidales bacterium; assembly: GCA_031551725.1. Taxonomy (GTDB): domain Bacteria; phylum Bacteroidota; class Bacteroidia; order Bacteroidales; family P3; genus JAVBNF01. Next base: position 10,432 of record JAVBNF010000014.1, on the reverse strand, counting down.
AGACAAATCTACTAAATCCGGCATTGAAAGCATTTCCGGACGACCTGCGGCAACGGTTAAATAAAATTTCCGGCCTTGTTTTACCAAGGAATTTGGTAACGGGTCTTGACGCAGAATCGCACCGGCAGCGGCATCTTGCTGAAATACGGAGTCAATAATAATAAATTGAAAACCATATTGTGCCGTGTATTCCGTCAATTCTTCCACATTATGCCCACTAAAATCCGGCACTTGGTATTCTTGTCCGTGACGGGTGTATAGTTTTAGGAAAAACATGGTAATCAGTACAATCAAAATACTTGCACCCACCATAATTCCGAATTGTTTCCAGAAATCTTTTGTTTTGATATAATCGCGAAGCCTCATAATAATTCAAAATGATTAACAAAGGTACAAAAAAAATGACAAAAGGTCAATTTTTAAACTGTTTTGTTTTGTGAAAGCAAATAAAAAGATTACTTTTGCCGGGAATTTCCCGCAGATGTAGCAGAATTCGCAGATAAAACCTAACAGGTTTCCGTTTTTTAACCTTTCTTTCGTATTTTGTACAAGTAGAATATTTATAAATAGAAAACCTGTTAGGTCTATCCTCAATCTGAGTATCTGCGAAAAAAATATATTTATGAATATTCCGAATTTACGTTTGATTAGCCAGCAGCTTATTAATCCACAATTTTCAAAACCACAGGAAGTTGTTGCCTGGATGGGCGCGATGCAGGCGCAGGATTACAATATGTGCAAATGGGCAGTAGGTGTTCGTTTGCCGGAATCGACCGAAAAACAAGTGCAAAAAGCACTCGATGAAGGTGCGATTTTGCGCACGCATGTGATGCGTCCTACTTGGCATTTGGTGGTTGCCGACGATATTCGTTGGATGGTAGAACTTACGGCAGCGCGGATTTTCACGCAAGTGCAGTCGCGAGATAAGATGATGGGGTTGAATGAAAAAATATTCGATCACAGCAATCGTGTGCTTCACGAAGCCTTGAAAAATGGTAAACATCTGACGAAAGATGAATTGTCGGTTTGTTGGGAAGATGCCGGGATTGATACATCCGAATATCGGATGTATCATTTGTTGATGCGAGCCGAATTAGAGGCTTTGATTTGCAGTGGTGCGATGAAAGGCAAGAAGCAAACCTATGCTTTGATTGAAGAACGCGCACCGAAAGCGAAAACATACGACCGCGAAACTTCGCTCGGAATGCTTGCAAAACGCTATTTTGCAAGTCATGGGCCGGCAACTGTTCAAGACTTTGTTTGGTGGTCGAATCTTAGTATGGCCGATGGCAAAAAGGGAATTGAAATGCTTGGGAACGGCTTTACTGCGCTTGATTTCGATGGACAACGATATTTTATGCTGAAGACGTTGAAAGAAATGGATGCCAACAATCGTGTGCATTTGCTGCCTGCATTTGATGAAATGATCATTGCTTATCGCGATCGAAGCGCTGTGATTGCTGATGAACACAATGGTAAAGCCATTTCGAGCAATGGCATTTTCCGTCCGACCATCATGAAAAATGGCGAAGCGATTGGGCTTTGGAAAAAAATCCGCAAGAAAAATGTTATCGAAATAGAGCCTTCTTATTTTGAAAAACCATTGGCAGCCTCCGTTTTTAAGACCGCTGCACAGGAAATAATCCGTTTTGAAGACTGAATTCTATGGGGGGGGGATTGTTAATGCATTGATTCTCTATTAGATTGTGAAATTTTTAATTTTTAATTTTTAATTTTTAATTTTTTATTGTATCTTTGCAGTCCTAAAAAAAATGGCGAGGTAGCTCAGTTGGTTAGAGCGTCGGATTCATAACCCGGAGGTCACGAGTTCAACTCTCGTCCTCGCTACAAAAGAAAAAGGTTGATAATTTGTTTTATCAACCTTTTTTATTTGGTGCGTAATGCCATGGGGAGCATAAGTAGAAAAGGTAAACATAAATCAAAATTCAAATCCTCATAGGTTTTTCCTATATGAATATTTTTGTAGTAGGATTGTTGACGTTGATGGTATAATTTTTCACTATTTATAAGCCATGCGTGCTTGCCTATGGATTCAGCCAAAAACCATTTCTCCAATAAGCGCCCCATTCGACCGTTTCCATCTGCAAAAGGGTGAATCTTTTCAAAAACTAAATGAATCATTGAGGCATAATAAAAAGTCTCGGTTAGGCTTAATTCTCTTTTTGTTAAAAGCGCAATATCATTTATTAATTTAGATATTTCCGCATTGACTTTTTTTTCTGCTGCGCTGGTGTAAACAACCTTCCCATTGCCGACAATATACACTTCTTTATCTCTGAAAACACCACGGTATTTTGGATTTTCAATAACTGTTGCTCTAGAAATCTCGTGTGCTTTTAATAAGTTCTTTAAATTTAGTACATGTTTTTGTGCGTATTCATATCCTTTTATTAAATCTTCTATTTCTGCAAAAGATTTTGGGTTGGTATTCATACCAGATAGTTTGTATTTTAGAAAACTATCGAAATCAATAATGTTTCCCTCTATTTGTGAAGAATAACAAGAGGATTGCGTATTGTAAAAATTAAACAAGTTCCTTTCACCAATTTTTGTTTTTAACTTGTTTAGGTGTTTTAATAACGTTATCGGTTGTTTTTTCTTATAATAATCTAAATATTCAGTATGTAAAATCTGTAATTGTGGCATGATGATGCGTTTATTGGCAAAGATACAAAAAAATATGAAATGAACATATTACCCAAAAACTTTCGCCTCAATTCCCAAGGCTCTTACTTTTGCGGCAATAGCTTCGAGTTCATCGGCGTTTAGCTTGATGAGATTTTTGGCGGGTGTGGCGCGGTCGAGCGAATAAAGCATCACCGATCTTGGAGCAATTTCTTGAATGTGTTTTAACCACAATTCCAATTCCTCACCGCTTGTATTATCAATGAAAACGCCGTCGCACTCGCCTTTGAAAAACAAGGTTTGAATAATCGCTTTCTTTCCGAATTTTTTCAAATTGTCTAAAATGATTTTGAAATCAACTTGTTTGGCGGGTTTGTTAATTGCATAAAACATTTTTTCACTGCCTGCATCCAGTTTTAAAACAGGATTGTCAACTTTCTGCAACGTGTCAAAAACATTGGGTAGATACAATCTACTGGCGTTTGAAAGTATTGTGATTTGGGCATTCGGAAGATATTGATCGCGCACACGGCGCACCATATCCATTATTTCAGAGAATTCGGGATGAATACTGGGCTCGCCGTTTCCCGCAAAGGTAAGCGAATCAATATGTAAATCCGCCGGCTTTTGTTGTGTTAAATAAAATAACAACGCCTCCTCGATTTCTTGCAGGCTGTGGAGTTTTACGGTGGATCCATACTCAATTTCATTCCATCCGCATTCGCAATACACACAATCAAATGTGCAGTATTTCTGATGCGTAGGTAATAAATTTATTCCCAAAGAAGTGCCTAAACGACGGCTTTTGATGGGGCCGAAAATGATGTCTTCAAATAACATTTTAGTTTATGGTTTATGGTTTAGAGTTTAGAGAGGTGTAGCTTTAAACCTTAAACTCTAAACTTTAAACGATTTTACAAAGATACAACTAAAAAATTGTTTTGTAGAGAGAATTTTCGTGTTTGTTGATTTTTTTTGTGAAAGATTACAAACAGCAATAGTTTTTGTTTAATACATCAATCCAAACAACCACAGCGGGATTTTGTTCCCGAAGCCAACTTCTGTTTCTGCCGCAGCTACGTATGATTTTTTCAGATCTTTGATTTGTTCGAACCCTTTGTTGCGGCCGCCAATCTCGAAAATATATTTTTCGTCAATCGTGAAATCACCTTTCGCGGCAGTATTTACGCTATGTTTGACGCGCACTTGATTTGCAAAAAAAGTTTCCCTTACATTGCCTTCATTGGCATTGTTGCGCGCCAGCGTGTAGAGTAAATTCGAATTGTCCAAGTAGATTTTATCCGGTTTATTCATTGCGCTCATGCTTTTCTTAGGAGCATTCACTGTATGGATTAAACCGGCTTTATCCAGATATCCGAGGTATTTGATAATGGATGCGCGGTTGGTTTCCACTTCCGCGCTCAGCGAGGCGATATTTGGCATAAAAGGTACTAAGCCCGATAAAATTACAAGCAATTTTTTAATCTTGAAAATAGACATGTATTCGATCGCTTCCACTGCCGGTAAATCGTTTTCTAAAATTGTATTTACAACGTGCTCTAAGCGTATCGGGTAAGACTTGAGGTCTTCGCGATAAAAAGGATAATAGCCGTATTCTAAATATTTTTTGAATTCGGGAAGGATTTTTATTTTTGATGTAATGTCCATGGCAATGTTGACATGGTTTTTCAAGATATCGGAAAGTGAATAAACCGGCAATTCGAGTTTATGTTCGAACCATAAAAATTCGCGAAAAGAAAGTCCATACAAATGGTAATCAATGGCGCGTCTGGAAAGATCTGCATTGGCCCGGTAGATTTCCAACATCGACGAACCTGTGAATACAACGTGCAAATCGGGATAGCTGTCGTAAATATTTTTTATTTCAATCGACCACGTCGGATATTTATGTACTTCATCAATAAATAGGTGAGTGCCTCCGTAGGCGTAAAAACGATCGGCTAAATCAAGTAAAGAGTTTTTGGTAAACCAAATATTGTCAAGGCTCACATAAAGCGCTTTGCTTGTATCCGGGAATGTTTTTTTGATGTGTTGTAAAATCAGCGTGGTTTTGCCGGTCCCTTTTGGACCAACCAAGGCAATAAGCCTGTTGTGCCAACCAATTTCATCATATAGATAGCGCAGGTATTTCTCTTTGTTTGAGTTTAAAAGTCGTATATAGTTGTTTATTAAAGATTCCATTTTGTGTAATTATTTGATATTTTAAATCAACACAAAGTTACAAAATATATTTCATATAAAAAACATTTTTAATATAAAAATGATATTTTAAAATATCAAAAATATATTAAAAGTGTTACTTTGAAAGAACACTTGTTTTGTAATTATTTAAAATGCAAATTGTTGTGTGTTTGTTTGTTGGTGTTTTCGGACTGAAAACGATGGTGCGTTCGCTAATTTATTGATTTTAATACATCTTTGTGTAAATGGCAAAAAAATCGTATATTTGCATTCGAATTGAATGAAATTTATGAAAAATACCACTCAGGAATACGAAGAAGTGATTGCGGAATGCCGCGAATTGTACAGCCTTAAAATGAAAGATTACGGCACCGCATGGCGTATTCTTCGTTTGCCATCGATGACCGACCAGATTTTTATCAAAGCAAACCGTATTCGAAGTATCGAAATGAACGGTGAACAACGCATCAATGAAGGCGTGCGCGGCGAATTTATCGGGATTATCAATTATTCAATCATGGCGCTAATTCAGCTTGAGTTGATGAATGACGCCCGTCTTGAACTTCCGCATGCCGAGGCGCTTGAACTCTACGACCGCAATGTGAAAAAATCATTCACATTGATGTCCGACAAAAACCACGATTACGGCGAGGCTTGGCGCGATATGCGGATCAGTTCATTTACCGATATTATTTTACAAAAACTTTTTCGCGTTAAGCAAATTGAAGATAATAAAGGAAAACTTTTAGCTTCCGAAGGATTGGATGCCAACTATATGGATATTCTTAACTATGCCGTTTTTGCAATGATTCAACTTAATTCTAACAATTAATAAATATGAACAAAAATTTAATCAAACATCTTTGCTCGGCTTTTTTAGTTGTTCTCTCGTTGGCTTTAGCCGTGGGAGTAGCATTTGTTCCCGAGAAAAGTTTGCTCTTTTTGAGTGTCTTATTGCTGAATTTCATCCTTTGTGTGGTGCTGAAAGATTATTTCTCGCGTACGGCCCTTATCATTATGCGCACGCTTTTGGGATTACTCTTTATCTTTTCCGGTTTCACCAAAGGCGTCGATCCGTTGGGGACACAATATCAAATGATCGATTATCTCAAAGCATACAACCTTCCGGGCTTGCAGCCGCTTGCATTGACGGGCGCTTTCATCATGATTGCCGCGGAATTTGTGTTGGGTATGCTTTTGCTTTTCAATGTGGCCATGAAATGGACATCGTTGTTTACCGTGCTTTTGATGGCGTTTATGACATTCCTCACTTTTGGCGATGCATTTTATAACACCGTTCCCGATTGCGGATGCTTCGGAAAAGCCCTGTTAATAAGTAATTGGCAAACGTTCTATAAAAATATTATTATTGATACTTTTGTGATTGTTTTGTTTTTAGAGCGTTTTCGTATCAAAAATACATTCAAACCAAAAATCGAATGGACAATTTTCGGGCTTAGTGTCTTGTTGTTCGGCGCTTTCGAGGCATACAACTATCGCTATTTGCCGGTCATTGATTTTATGGATTGGAAAGAAGGCGTACGCTTGTATCCCGAAAATCCAAAACCTGTTGAATATTATATTTCGTATAAAAATAAAACCACTGGCGAAGTAAAAGAATTCCTATCGAAAGATATTCCTACGGATGCCGCTTTCGCGGAAGCGTATGAATACGCCGACATGCGTACCGTGGATCCGAATCCGAAGAGCATCGAAATTCCAATTTTGGATAAATCGTTGGACGAAGAAGGACACGAAATCGTGAATGATGTTACGCGCCATATCTTGCGCCACGAAGGGACAACGCTTTTAGTCGTGGCTTATAACTTGGATAAAACCGACGCTGATGCTTGGAAAACGATTTTGGAATATCAAAAACAAGCCGACGCAAATGGCATTGCTTTCTATTGCCTGACCGCTTCAGAACCCGTTCGTGTAGCCGAATTTCAAAAAGAAATGCATGTGGATCATCTTCCGTTCTTATATTCGGATGATACATCGTTGAAGGCTTTGGTGCGTTCAAATCCGGGATTAATCCTGATTAAAGACGGCACGGTTGTGAAAAAATGGCCACATCGCCGTTTGCCTGCTTACGATCAAATTCCGTTCTAAACGATGCTCAACTATCTGCTGAAACGGCTGTGGTATGGCTTCTTGGTGATGATTGGTATTGTCGTACTGATTTTTTGCCTCTTCAACATCCTGCCCGGCGATCCGGCCCGTATGATGCTTGGTCAGCGTGCCGACATGGCTTCTGTGGAAGCAATCAATAAGGATTTGGGACGCGACCAGCCGCTAATTATGCAGTTTGCAAACTATGCAAACGATTTATCGCCACTTTCGTTTCACAATTATCAAAATCCCGATAGTTATTGGTATTTGGATACGCTGAAATACACGTCGTTTCTGCCTGTTTTGAAAATAGGAAGCACGGAAGTTATTTTGAAAGCCCCTTATTTGCGGCGTTCATACCAAAGCAAGCGCGAAGTATCTGAAGTGATTCGCGAGGCCTTTGTTCCGACGGCTATTTTAGCAGTCAGCGCGATGTTATTTGCGCTTGTTGTCGGAATTGCTTTAGGTGCACTTTCGGCGGTTTACAAAGATTCTTGGTTGGACAAATCCTGTTTGTCGATTTCCATCTTTTTTATGTCGTTGCCGTCGTTTTTCGCGGCAATTTTAGCGGCGTGGATATTTGCATTTTTGCTTGCCGATTATACCGGATTGAACATGGTTGGAAGTTTATACACTGTGGACGATTTTGGAAACGGCGAATATTTATCGTTGAAAAACTTAATACTTCCGGCGTTAACATTGGGCGTACGCCCGTTGGCGATGATTATTCAGCTTTCGCGAAATTCGTTTTTGGAAGAATTCGGGAAAGATTATATCCGCACGGCGCGAGCAAAAGGCTTGTCGGGTAATGAAGTCATGTGGAATCATGCTTTCCGCAATGCTATGAATCCGGTTGTTACTGCCGCCTCCGGTTGGTTTGCTTCACTCTTGGCCGGCGCGGTTTTTATCGAATACGTTTTCGACTGGAAAGGCTTGGGAATAGTCATTGTCGATGCCCTCGAAAAATACGATTTCCCCGTCGTCATGGGTGTTATTCTTTTTATTTCGGTATTGTTGATTATCATTAATCTTCTTACCGATGTTATCTATGCCTTGCTTGATCCGCGGATAAAATTACAATAAATAGTACGTTTTTTGTTTTGGTAAAAGGAAACCGATCGGTTTGCGTGGTTTTTCTTCGAGTTGCTTACGGCTGAACATTTCGGCAATGGTTTTATAAACTTCGCTAATTTGTTCTTCTGTAAAGGCTTCACAGTTTGAAATTTGTCGTTCCAAATCTTCTTGAACTTCTTTCAACTTATCCTTAACGTCTTTTAACTCATCAATAGAAGCCGGACGATGAAAACTAAACCCTTTGAGCATGTATTCTTTTAACACTTTCGTCGCCCAAATTCGAAATTGAGTGGCATTGATAGAATTTACGCGATATCCTACGGAAATAATGGCATCAAGATTATAAAACTTGGTTCGATATATTTTTCCATCACTGGCAGTATGTTCCATTTTGGAACATACTGAAGACTCGTTTAATTCGCCTGAATTATAGATGTTGTTTAGGTGTTTGGTGACGGCAGGTCTTTGGGTGCCAAATAATAAAGCCATTTGCGCTTGCGTGAGCCAAATGGTATCGTTGTCGATAATCGCTTCCAAATGCACATTGCAATCCGGCGCTTGGTAAATAATAATTTCGTTACTTTTCATAATATTTCATTTTTTCAATTAAACAACTGTGTTAAAGTGATGAGTGAAAACTTACTTTTTTTGTTTTGGCAAAAGAAATCCGATTGGTTTTCGAGCTTGTTCTTCAATTTGTTTACGGCTAAACATTTCGACAAGTGTTGTATAAATGTCTGCAATCTGTTGTTCTGTGAAAGCTTCGCTATTACTGATTTGTTGCTCTAAATCCGCAACAGCATTTTTCAGTTCGCTTCGAAGTTGGTTTAAATCATCGATGGTTGCAGGTTTTTGGATCGTATAACCTTTGATAATATATTCTTTTAGGATTTTATTTGCCCACATACGGAAATATATACCTTCTTGTGATTTCACTCGGTAGCCCACAGACAAAATCATATCCAAATTGTAATATTCGATATTGCGTTCGATGAGTCGACTGCCTTCCGTTTGAACTGTCGCAAAATTTGCGACAGTTGGAATATTGATTAATTCCTCTTTTAATGCATTTTGAATGTGCTTGCCTATCGTCTTGATGTCCCTATTAAATAATAAAGCCATTTGTTGACGGTTGATCCATAACGTTTCATGCTCTAATCTTACTTCTAAAGATAAGTTTTTATCAGTTGGTTGATACATGATCAATTCATCGTTTTTCATAATATTTCATTTTTTAATTAGACAACTGTGTTAAAGTGGTGATTGATAAGTTATGTTTTTTGTTTTGGCAAAAGAAATCCGATTGGTTTTCGAACTTGTTCTTCAATTTGTTTACGGCTAAACATTTCGACAAGTGTTGTGTAAATGTCTGCAATCTGTTGTTCTGTGAAAGCTTCGCTATTACTGATTTGTTGCTCTAAATCCGCAACAGCATTTTTCAGTTCGTTTCGAAGTTGGTTTAAATCATCGATGGTTACAGGTTTTTGGATCGTATAACCTTTGATAATATATTCTTTTAGGATTTTATTTGCCCACATGCGAAACTCTGTGCCTCGTTTGGATTTTACACGGTATCCAACAGAAATAATAACATCAAGGTTGTAATATTTTGTCACGTAGGTTTTAGCATCTGAAGCAGTATGTAAGAAATTCTTACATACTGAATTTTTGTCTAGTTCGCCTTCTCTAAACACATTAGAAATGTGCATTGTAATGTTATTTCTAGTAGTTTGAAAAAGCTCTGTCATTTGGGCTTGCGAGAGCCAAACCGTTTCATTATCAAAAATGACATCTAACTTCATTTCTTGATCAGAAGTTTGATAAGTAATTAATTCATTTGTTTTCATAATATTTCATTTTTAGATTAAACAAAAAATCTCTATACTATAATAAACGCGATGACACCCTAAATTATTTCTTAATAAATGTTAAAAATTTCTTAAATTTTCAATTAAATTTTATATTTTCAAAAAATATTCATAACTTTGCGGAAATTAAAAAACGAATTTATATAGAAACACGATAATTAATAAATAAAAAGAAAGCGTAAGCTTTAATTCTTGCTGAAGAAACCGCCAAAATTTCAAAAGAGAAAGGATTAATAAGCGATACGCTCATGCTGTGTTCCGGCGTGAGTTGTGTCTTATTTTCTCGTGGTGCTTGGCGGTACCTTTCAGCAAATAAGAATCCAACTTGCGCCTTTTTATTTACGTGCAGCCCCTTCGGGGCTTGATGGAAATAAATAACAATTAAAAATACACAACATGAAAACACAATTACAATTATCGACTGCGGCTGTACGGGCGAACCTACGTGTTCGCCCATCGAACAAGGGCAGACACGCGGGTCTGCCCCTACGGTTTACCCGATGGATTTTTCTGCAATTCTGCATTTTTGC
>JAVBNF010000025.1:0-2908 GCA_031551725.1 Bacteroidales bacterium | reverse complement strand
GTACTGGTGAGGGTTTAAGGAGTCATAATTCGGGTTCTACGAGTACCGCTTATTGGCTTGGTACCAGTGCCGGCACGCAGTTGGAGAGTTGTACATTCGGCGGCAGCAATAAATATGGTTTTTCCGTGCGTCCTGCCGGTTTCCGTAGTGCCGATGGTTCAGTATTCTATGAACGTAGCTCGCGCGTGTCCTTTTGGAGTGCATCGGGCTACGATACTTCGGGTGCGTGGGGTCGAGCTATGTACCATGGTTTTGGTTTAGTTAGGCGTCTCCCGTATACACGTTCGAGCGGCTTCTCGGTGCGCTGCCTCAGGGATTAGTCATGGCGAGCGAAGCGTGGCCATCCCGTCATCCAAATTCAAGGACAAACGGCGGTCGTTTCGTAGGCTGCACGTGTGCAGCGGAGCTTCGTTGAAAACGTTTGTTCTTCTTGTAGAGACGCAATGCATTGCGTCTCTACACCATTGCCGTTGGTTTGAATCAACGGCAATTTTTTATTCACACAAAATCAAAATTTTATATAAAAATTGCCTCCACATTTACAATTAATAATTAATAATTAACAATTAATTTGTATCTTTGCACTGTTCTTCGTGAATGTCACGTCGGAATACAGCAACTGCTTCCGTAGCTCAGTTGGTAGAGCAAATGACTCTTAATCATTGGGTCCGGGGTTCGACTCCCCGCGGGAGTACCATGAAAACCGTTGTAAACAAATTGTTTATAGCGGTTTTTGTGGTTTTATAGGTTTTGCTGAAAATGCTGAAAAAAGCGATTTTTGGGTGGTTTTCGGCAAAATGTTTCAACTGGTGTTTCAACCGAGATTTTTTCATGGAAACATCAGTAAACATTGTCCTCTACAAATGGAAGACACTAAAAGACGACACAAATCCGTTAATGCTCCGAATTATTAAAAACTGCAAAGCAAGCTACAAAAGCATCGGAGTATCTGTAAATCAAAACGATTGGGATTTTAATACTAACAAACCTAAACCTACTTGTCCGAACGGTGCGTTTATTCAGCCCTCAAATCCTTTCTTTTCCAAGAATTTTAAGTTCAACAACTAATGTCATTTTTTTTTCGTAACTTTGTTAAAAATGCAATATATGCCAACACTATTTATCATTTTCGGATTGAGGTTTTACTTCTTTTCCAGAGAACACAACCCCATACATATTCACGTTGAAAAAGCAGGGGGAGTGGCTAAATTTGCATTAGAGCCAGAAATAAAATTGATTGAAAACAAAGGATTAAAACCAAATGATTTGAAATTAGCGGAAAGTCTGATTGAAGAAAATCGTGCTATTATCATTGATTACTGGGAAACATATTTTGAAGAAAAGCCTTAACAAAGGAGGATATAATGAAAGTCGAAAAACTATGGTTTGCAGATGAGCAAATTTTCATCGAAACCGATACAGGGGAACAATTAAGCCAATCGCTTAAATGGTACCCGCGTTTAACAAAAGCTACGGATGCGCAACGCAAAGCCTACAGACTTTCGCCCATGGGTATTCATTGGGCAGACATTGACGAAGATGTAAGTTTTGAAAGTTTTTACTATAAAGATGATGAGATAGGTGTAAAGCATACATTGTTTTTTACAAAATTCCGTCAGAAAAAAGCACCGCAAGCATAATGCCAAATTATTAGCCAAACCTGTAAAGTTTGGCTTTTTTATTGCCACAACCCTTTCTTCCCCAAGAATTTTCAAGTTCAACAACCAATATCAATTTTTTTTCGTAACTTTGCTAAAAAACGGAACAGAAATGAATGCACTAATAGTAACACCAAGAAGCCAAGCAGACCTTTCTTTTCTTAAGCATGTTCTTTCTAGCCTTAAAGAGGTGGAAATCGTATCGGAAAAGAAACTGACAGCCAAAGAAATCGAACATCAACGTGTTTTGGCAGAATTGAAAGAAGCTTTGCAGGAAGCTAAAGACATTGAAGCAGGACGCAAAAAGTCAATGCCATTATCAGACTTGATACAAGAATTGCGAGATGAAAATAGAGATTGATTATTCTACGCGCTTTCGCAAAGATGTTAAACATTTAGCCAAGAAATATAGGTCTTTGGCTGATGATTTGGTATTGTTTGAGCAAGAACTGATTGCCAATCCGAATGCAGGAACGCTTCTAACAGAAAAGGTTCGTAAAGTAAGGATGCAAATCAAATCCAAAGCACAAGGAAAATCGGGTGGCGCAAGGGTTATAACTTATGATGTTCTACTCGCTGTTGAACATAAAAAGGTTGTTCTTTTGAAAATTTATGATAAATCGGAAATCGATAGCGTTTCTATTGCTGAAATTAAAGAGTTGATTACTGAATTATAGGGTTAGGGAACACATATACCAATTAGAGCCGAAGCAAACACACTTCGGCTTTTTTATTGCCCCTCCTTTTCCTTTTTCCATTTTCATTTTTACTTATATCTTCCGCCCACACGCCCTACCTATTAAAACCACCCCTCCGCTTCTAAAAAAGAAAAAGTCATCCTTGAACTGATTTGCCCACAGGTCAAATCTTGGCAGTTGTTATAACCAATTTTGCGTGGAAATTTCAAAGTTTCGGAAATATTTTGTACATTTGTGAAAAGAAGTAAAAAATATCTAAAATAATATTTATAAACTCAAAATCATGAAAAATTCCTCAAAAATTTTAATGGCGCTTTTGTGTGTATTTGCCGTGGCATGCTCGAAAGAGAAAGATAATGCACCAAGTGATTTGCCAGAGGTAATTACAATGCAAGGTGTTCCTCCTTCTCATGACTAGTCCTAAATAACCGTTACAGGTTAATATTAGTGTAAAGTTATAACATTTATCAGATAGTTGCAAGTTTAAACTTGCAACTATCTTTTTTTCTGTAAGTTCTGATTTTAATTTTATTCTGATTATGCATTTGCTCC
>JAVBNF010000036.1:0-21095 GCA_031551725.1 Bacteroidales bacterium | reverse complement strand
ATCTTTGTTCCCGAGTAAAGTGTTTCATATTTTCAAGTCTGGGGAGACCGCAAAGATAAAACTTTTACTCGACTAAGGAGAGTTTTTGCTCTCCTTTTTTATTTTTACGCATTTTATGCATTTACTAATTGACTTTACACTGTTTAAAGAATTAAACAAAAATTCTTTTAGACAGGATTAACAAGATTTACAGGATGATTTTGCCTTTGGCAAAATAAAAAAACATGTTCATCCTGTCAAAAATTTAAACAGTTTCTTAATTGTTTTCGATAAACCCGTCTCGGCACTATTTTACCAAATCTCCCCTTAGTTCTCTAAACCGTTTCCGGGCTTCTACTACGTGCAAACTCGATGAATAATCAACAATTATTTTTTCGTACAAATCCATGGCGCGGAAGTTGTTTTTCAGTTGCTGTTCGTTTAATTGTGCATCCAAAAGCAAGGCGTCGTCGGCCAATAAATCGTAGGAATATTGCGTGAAAATGATGGTCAGCAGCGAATCCGCTTCTGCATATTTCCCTTGTTTAATTTTGATTTGCGCTTTTTTATACAACACATCATCGTTTAATTTTTCGGCATTTGCAATGGAATTTACAGAATCCAGTTCATTCAACGCCTCATCCAGCTTGTTTTGATAGACGAGCAAATCCGCATGTGCGTAAAGCGTAAGGCCGGCGTATGAGTCATCGTCGTCTTTATTTTCCGAAATCAACAGCGCCAGTTCCATGGCATCGTTGGCAATCAATTTTGCTGTGGCGGAACGCAAAACATCCAATTGCGACTTGGCCCAGTCGAATTCGCCGATGTAGTAGGAGAGCTTGGCATTTTTAAATTTGGCAAAAGAACCCGTTTCATCGTTTTTAAAATCTTTTTCCACTTGCGAATATAAAAGCGTTGCATCCCAGGGTTCGCCTGCAAATAGGAGGATGTCGGCCAAATCGATTTTCGTTTGCGCAAGCACAACGTGATGCACACCGCCCATTTTCAAAATATCTTCCAACAATGTAATTGCCTTATCGAGACTGTCGGAATAAAAAGCGTAAATATGCGCCAAATCACGCATCGGCTGAACAGCATTGGCGTTTTTCGGGATTTCGGAAAGCCATTGTTCATAGCCTTTCTCAAGGTTTTTAAGCGCTGTTTTATCCACAGAAACAGATGCTGTAATTTGCTTGTAATAGGTCGTCAATAAATTTGAACGCGCCTGCGCATAAAAAGGGTTTGCAGTTCCTTTGTTAATCAAGTATTTGTAGGCTTTTTCGGCAATGGGGTAAGATTTGTTTTCAAGTGCCAATCCGGCGAGTTCGAAAACTTTATAGCCATCATCCTTAAAGCGTTGTTCGTAGGCTTTGCTTTGCGCGAAAGCGCTCTCAAAATCGCGTTCTTGAACATCCATCCAGATAAGCAAATCAACGGCGTTGCAGTTGTCGGGCGATTTTTGAATAGTTTTCAGTAAAACTTTTCGAAGTTGATCCGCTTTATTTTTTTCACCTTCATCGGCAAAAACGCTTTGCAAACGGGCTTGTACGTATTGCATGCCGTTGGGATTATTGGTTAAAAACAACAAAAATTCCGACATTAATGCTTCGTAATTTTTCTGAATTTCATACAAAACACTCAAATCTTGCGAAAAAATTTGTGATTGATTTAACAAAATCCGGCCACGCAAAAACGTATTAATTGCCTCGGTGTACATCTGCCTTTCGTAGAAAGCAAGCGCCGTTTCACGAATATTATACTCGTTGCTGTTTAATTCATTGATGATGTTTTGCGATTCTTTGTCGGCTTTCGAGATGTCGCCCGATTGCTTTAAAACAAAGGCTAAATCGACTTTTATACGTTGGTCGGTTGTTGCTTTTTTAAGTTGTTTTTTGACTAATTTTTCCGCTTCTTTATAGTCGGGAACGGAGAGCAAAGCGTTGAGGTAGCTATTATAAACGTAGGACGTTTGATTTTTTTTGTATAAATCTTCATAAATATCAATTGCTTTTGCGGTTTCTCCGTTTTTGAGGTACTGCAAAGCCATTTGTTCGGCACTTTCGCTTTGCGCGAAAAGACGAGCGGCAAACAAGCAAAAGAGTGTTGATATGAAAAATAAGCGTTTGAGCATAATTATGCAAAGGTACGAAAAAAACAGGAACTGGGGAGGCTGTGATTTGCTATCAATAGGTTTCTTATCTGTTAAAGTTTTTTATCATCAAAATTCAACCATTTAAGCAATACCGGTAAGCCTAAACCTTGAATGGTCAGCATAAGAATAACCGTAACAACGGTCAGAAAAATGATTGCATCGCGTTGCGGAAATTCAGTACCATCGGCCATCAGCAACGGCAATGATATAGCAGCAGCCAGCGAAACAATTCCGCGCATGCCCGACCAACCAATAATCAAAGACTCTTTAAAACTCATCGGCTCATAATTCATCAAATGATCCATTCTTTTTAGCAAACGGCTACGGCGGCGGAACATGCGTAATAAATGCCTGGCAACCAATCTGGGATTATCTTTTTGCCAATATGCAACTTGTTTGTCGTAAAGAATTTGTGCTTCGATTATTTCTTCTTTCCTTTTCAATATTTTTAACCGTTTATTGATCCCCTGCCGATCCCAAAAAACAAATGCCACCCGAATAATTAGTGCAACTAAAAAGATCAAAAACGCACACCCCATAAGCGCTCCGATATATTCGTGAGGAATGTTTTTCAATACATGTGGAAATTGTAATCCGATTAACAAAAAGATGAGTCCGCCGAGAATAAAAATACCAATATCCCATATAGATTTTGATTGGATGGCCACTTGAGGAGAGAATTCATCTTTGTGAGCAGCAACAATCAAACCCACTGTAACCACCGCAATAACGCCGGATACATGAAAATCTTCTGCCAGCAAGTATGCAACAAATGGCAGCAGCAGATTCAAACTCACGGTCACTTCACCCGGCATTCGCTGATTTCTTACAATAAACGCAAAGATAAACCAAAGCACAAAACCAACCAGGAATCCGCCTGCAAGCGACATGATAAACATAAGTCCTGCTTCCCATAAAACAAACGAACTGCCGGCCACGGCTGCAACTGCAAAACGAAATGCCACCAATGCCGAAGCGTCATTTACTAAACTTTCTCCTTCCAAAATCACACGCGTCCGATGCGGCAGATTCAAACCTTTTGTAACCCCTGATGCTGCAATGGCATCGGGAGGAGAAAGAATAGCTCCCAATACAAAGGCGCCGGACCACGATAAGTCGGGAATACAGTAATAAGCCACAACTGCAATGCCGGTCATTGTAATAAATATCAACAATATTGCTAAAGCTGATATGGTACTCATATTTTCTTTAAAATCTTTAAAGGAAATGTTGTAGGCCGCATCATAAAGCATGGGAGGAAGAAAAATCAAGAAAACCACATCGGGATTAACCGAAAGTTTGCCGAATCCGGGAATAAAACCTACTCCCACTCCCACTGCCAACAATAATATTGGATAAGGAAGTTTGCTCTTAGATGCAACATGCGACAACCCTATTGCAATGGCCAGAAGAAGAATAACAACGCCGTAAAATTCCATGTAGATTATTTATTCTGCCTACTTTTTTAATTCCATAAAAACTTGACTATTAAAATCCGAACGCCAACTTCAGTGTAATATACGCATCATTGGACGATGGATTCATGGTAAAAAGCACATGCGGCGTTAAAAACGTACGTTCGCCGAATTCAAATTTGCGACCCATTCCTAAACCGATGTTGATGAGCGCAAAATTGTCGGTTTCGTGTTTCGGACTGTCGTATGGATTGAAACCAAGCGTTGCATGCCAGTTGTATCTTTTTGCAAACACACTGCCATATTGGAATTCCAGATAACTTGTATATGCTTGTTCCACACCGCCGCCGTCGTTTACCGGTTTTTTATCACAACCATAAACCTGTGTTGCCCACTGGATTGACAAGTGGTTTGTGGCATTAAACGAAAACGTATAAACTGCGAAAAGTTCCAACGCGTGTAAAGTGCTGTCGTTGCTGTAATCAAAAAATCCTTTGTCGCGTTCATTGACATACCAATAATCTCCCAATCCTAATTGCAGCACATGTTTTTCCGAAAATTGACGTTTGTAAGCCAATATCAAATCAATTTCTTTAATGGATTCGTTAAAACTATTATATCCCCAAGCGTCCAAGGTAAGTGCATTTTTCCCGTTCCACGCCATTTCACCGGTTGCCATGGCATTAACACCCGGTCCGGCCACCGAAAACCCGCGCCACATATAACGGCTTACTAAATCTACTTCGGGAAAAATATCGAACGTTGGTTGCTCTGCCGCTTTCGCGAAAAGAGAAATTGAAAACAAAAAGAGAAAAAGAAAACGTTTCATAAAAGAATTTTATGATGCAAAGATACAAAAAAAATAGGGAATAAAAGTATTGCGCGGCAACGCCACGCGTATTTGTCAGCTGCGCTGACTGTTTATTCGCAATTTCGAAAATCTGCGAATTCCTTTCGCACAGGCGAAATCAAAATTATTTGCACATCTCATCAATATTTCATAACTTTACGATCTCAAAATCATCTTTATGAATCAAACACCTACGAACGGCAATTTAAAACTCGGATTGAGTTTTATGGCGTCGATCTTTTTTGTTGTCGGATTTATTACCACTTTCAACATTGCGCTTAAAGATTTAGTGCAAACACAATTTAACTTGAATGCTTTCGAGGCTCAATTGGTGAATGCTGCTTTTTTTGTAACCTACTTTCTGTTTTCTTTTGCAAGCGGAAGTGTTATCCGCAAAATAGGCTACAAAATGGGCGTTGTTGTAGGATTATTGTTCGTGGCAACCGGTTCCTTTTTGTTTTGGCCGGCCGTGCAAATGCATGCTTATCCGTTCTTTTTAGGTGCTATTTTTGTGATGGCAACCGGCGTTGTGTTTCTACAAACCGTCGCCAATCCGTACGTGGTTGTCTTGGGACCTCAAGAAACCGCTTCTGCACGGATGAATCTGGTTCAGGCATTGAACTCAATTGCAACTATGGTGGCTCCGTTGTTAATCGGACTTTTGGTAATCCTCGCTTTTAACAACATGGGAGATGCTGCCATTCAACAAACATTTTTAATCATCGGCGCTTTGGTTTTCTTGATTGCTATTGGCGTTTCATTTATCAAACTGCCAGAACTGGCACAAGAAAGTTCCGGCACCCAACGTAAAAGCGTTTGGAAACACCCTCACTTAATGCTGGGCGCACTTGGTATTTTCTTGTATGTGGGCGCCGAAGTGGGCACATCAACCGCAATTGTTCCTTATTTGATTGACAGCATGGGGCAAGCCGTCGCCGTGACGTTGGTTGCAATGTATTGGGGCGGTGCGATGGTTGGACGTTTGTTCGGGTCCATTATGTTGGGGACCTTGGAAAACAAAAAGAAAAATATGTATTCCGTAATTGTTGTTTTGGTAGCTTTTGTTGCCGGCTGGTACGTTACCGGATATCAAATTCAATATGGCGGATTCTTCATGATCGTTGCGGTTGTTAACTATGCAGCCATGATGCTTTCCAAAGGAAATGCAAATGCCGCTTTAGGCTTGTTTGGAATCATTGCCGCGGCTTTGGTTTTCTTTGCAATGACCATGGAAGTACCTGTGGGAATGTGGGCCTTGTTATCCATCGGATTTTTCAACTCCATCATGTTCCCGAATATTTTTTCCTTGGCGGTGAAAGATTTGGAACCTGCCGAAATGCCGATGGCTTCCGGAATTATCAATACATTAATTGTTGGTGGCGCTGTAGTTCCTGTATTGATGGGTGTTTGCACGGATGCCGCCGATATCCGCATGGCATTGATCATCCCGATTATTTGTTATTTGTACATCGCATTATATGGATTTAAATTAAGTAAAATTAGATAAATAAAGGAGACCGTAAGATAGCAAGATCGTAAAATGGCAAGATTTTTACGATCTTACGGTCTTACCATCTTACGGTCTTATTAAATAAAAAATCATGACAAACGTTGTTGTAGGAATTGATGTTGGAGCAACATCAACCAAAATCGGACTTGTAGATAAAGACGGAAAAATCTTGGGCGAAAGCTCAACACCCACACCGATAAATACATCCGGAGCACGCCCCGAAGAATTTGTTTTTCAATTGTATAATGCAATTACAAGTTTGCAAAAAACAGTAAAAGAAGAACATCAGATCATGGCCATTGGTATCGGTGCGCCGAATGCCAATTACTATGAAGGAACCATCGAATTTGCCGCCAATCTTCCGTGGCAGCACGAAGTAGCTCCTATTGCCAAGCTGTTTGAAAAATATTATACCGGGATTCCGATTAAATTAACCAACGATGCCAACGCTGCCGCTATCGGCGAAATGGTTTACGGCGGTGCTCGCGGAATGCGCGATTTCATCTCTGTAACTTTAGGCACAGGCTTGGGAAGCGGCATTGTGTGCAACGGCGAAATGATTTACGGCGCCGACAGTTTTGCCGGAGAACTTGGTCACATTACCATGGTTCCTAACGGCCGCCATTGCGGCTGCGGACGCAGAGGTTGCCTGGAAACTTACGTTTCGGCAACAGGCTTGAAGCAAACAGCTTTCGAAGTCATGTCGCGCCACTATTTTACCGACCAAAGTACGCTGAAAAAAATATCTTTCCTCGATGTAACGGCAAAAGATATTTGTGATGCCGCGCTTCAAGGCGATCAAATGGCGTTGGAAGTGTTCGAAGAAACCGGAAAAATGTTGGCTTATGGGTTAACAAATGCCATCGTTTTAACCAGTCCCGAAGCTATTTTCATTTATGGCGGATTGGCGAATGCCGGCGAGCTTTTACTTGCTCCAACCCGTAAATATTTGAACGAACATATGATGAAAAATTTCTGTCGCCGCGACGATAAAGGAAACTACGTGCGCGAAGCCCGGACAAAAATACTGCTATCTGAACTCAACGACAAAAACGGCGCCGTTTTAGGTGCTGCGGCTCTTGCTTGGTTTGAGTTGAAATAGAGGAAGAAGAAATTGTTATTAGGAAATAAGAATTTTTTTTGTACCTTTGCAACCCTAATTCGGAATTAAAAATTCGAAATAGGCATTGGAGAGATGGCCGAGTGGTCGAAGGCGCACGCCTGGAAAGTGTGTAGGCTCCAAAAGGGCCTCCAGGGTTCGAATCCCTGTCTCTCCGCGAATAGTCTTGATTTTAAACAAATTAAGCGATTTGCACCCAACTTACACCCAGAATGCAAGTTGGGTGTTTTCTTTTTCTTTCCCGACAAAATTAATGAATTTTTCTGAAAAAGTATTATGTTTTTCTGATTTTATTGATTTAGCAATGATGATCATTCTAAAATTAATGCGTCTCTGCCGTTTTTTGTGGATGGCGTTGTTTGTAGAGACGCAATGCATTGCGTCTCTACGTTGGAATTTATGGATGTCGATAATTGTGGAGACGCATTGCAATGCGTCTCCACGGTTGAATTCGCGGACAACGGTAATTGTAGAGACGCAATGCATTGCGTCTCTATGGGTGAAATTCTGTCAATTGAAAAATTTAACAAATTTTTAACATTTATTAAGGAAATCGCATAGGGTTTTATTTGTAATTTTACTGTGCTTAAAAAATGTCATGGAAAAATTTAATAATATGTACAGAATACCTTCTGCACGCGCATCAAAATGGAATTATGGTTGGAATGCCGCTTATTTTGTAACCATATGTACAAAAGAGCGGGAATGTTATTTTGGAGAGATCGAAAGTAATATAATGCATCTGTCGGAGATAGGGAGAATTGTAGAAACAGAATGGTTACGAACAGTTTTCTTGCGACCGGATATGAATTTAGAATTGGGGCGATTTGTTGTTATGCCCAATCATTTTCATGGGATTATCATTATTGGTCGAAATCGGTATAATACCGTTTGTAGAGACGCAATGCATTGCGTCTCTACCGTTGAATTCGCGGGCAACGGTAATTGTAGAGACGCAGTGCAATGCGTCTCCACGGTTGATTTTGCGGATGACGATAATTGTAGAGACGCAATGCATTGCGTCTCTACAGGGATATTCGGACCACAATCGAAAAATCTGGCATCCATTATTCGTGGTTTTAAATCATCGGTTACCATTCAATCTCGTCAAATTCATGCTGATTTTGCTTGGCAGTCTCGTTTTCATGAACATATTATTCGAACAAATCGGGCATATCAATACATTTCTAATTATATTGAAAATAATCCGTTAACATGGGAAAAGGATTCGTTGAAACGGTAGAGACGCAATGTATTGCGTCTCTACCGTTTGATTTTGCGAATGACGATAATTGTAGAGACGCGATGCATCGCGTCTCTACCGTTGAATTCGCGGATGACGATATTTGTAGAGACGCATTGCAATGCGTCTCTACAAACGTTGAAATTATTTTGATGGAGACACATCCGGTCAATGGCGATGAAACGGGAAAGATTATCTATTTTGAGCAATTCAACGATGTGCGTCCAACTCAATTGGTGCGGAGGATCCGCACCAATTGGATAGATGGTAAATATGAAGTGCCGGAGAGCGCATAAAATGAAAAAAGATATTTTTTTTTATTTCAAAAATAATTTATACCTTTACAGAATAATCTTCATATCCGTATGAACAACAAATTGCGTTTTTTTCTGATTTTCACAGTCGGGTTGCTTTTAGGACTCCTGCTGATGCTTGGGTTGTTGGTCTATTTTTCAGACCCAACGCAAGACGGTGTTGTCCAAAAAGTAATCTTTAGACAAACGCCCACGAAAAAGGCTACAGAGCAAACGGTTTCGCAACCTAAAAAAGCATCAAACGGGGCCACTACCGATGCGGAAATCGAATATACCATCATCGAATCAACAAAACATGTTGCCGATTCAATTGAAATCTACCAGGTTAATCCCGATGCTGAGGAGTTTGTGGATGATGTGACGATTGCTAAAGACATGCTTATCACCACTGAAGTTTTTCCAATACAGCAAGTTAAAAACGGAGCGGACAGCCTTCCGCTCAAACAAAGCGAGCCAAATTATTTTACAGTGGAATTTTGGCAATCGCCCGTAAATTACAAGGGCTACCGTCTCGAAAGTTCAAAATTGATCGTATTCGGCATTACCGATTTTGCACAAGTAAAGCTCCAGCAAAAAGAAAATCAGTTGATTTTAATTTATAAAAAACAATCTTTTCCACTCGAAAAACGTAGCGACTATACTGCAGTAGATTTTAAATAAGTATTGTGGATATCCAATTCTACAAATATCAAGGCGCCGGGAATGACTTCGTTTTACTTGACAACCGGCAGTCCTCTTTCGACAGTTTGACAACGAAGCAAATTGCTCATCTTTGTAACCGAAAAACCGGAATCGGCGCGGACGGTCTTATGTTGCTTAATCGCCATCCGGAATACGATTTCGAAATGATTTATTTCAACGCCGACGGCAGTGGGGCCACTATGTGCGGCAACGGCGGACGTTGTATTTCCGCTTTTGCGAATGATTTGAAAGCAACTGGAAAATCCGGTCGTTTTTTGGCTTCCGACGGACCGCATTCTTTCGAAATTACTTCTAAAGAAAACAATCTTTCAACTGTAAAAATCAGCATGAAAAATGTTGATTTAAGCGGTATTGAACATATTGGGAACGATTTTTTCCTGCATACCGGTTCGCCGCATTATATCCGTTTTGTTGAAAATGTAGAAAAACAAGATGTGTTCAACGATGGCTGGAAAATCCGCTACGACGCGCGTTTTAAAGGAGGAACCAATGTTAATTTTGTTCAAAAAATAAACGAAAATACCATTAAAATCCGCACTTACGAACGCGGCGTGGAAAACGAAACCCTCGCCTGTGGAACCGGTGCAACAGCTGCTGCCCTAATTTTCAGCATGGGAAACAACGGCATTGAAGCTGTAAACGTCCAAGCGCGAGGTGGAGATTTGACAGTATTTTTCAAAAAAGAAAATAATTTATTTACCAATGTTTTCCTTCAAGGACCGGCGACAAAGGTTTTTGAAGGGGGAATAAAAATATAATTTAGATAGTTCAGGTAATTTAGAAAAAGTTCAAAGGCGAACAAACCTCTTGAACTTCCTAAACCTTCTAAACCAAAAATGGAAAAAAAAATTCAATTACGAGCCTTAGAATTAGACGATGTCGACCTGCTTTTGGCTTGGGAAAACGACCGTGAAACGTGGTTTGTGTCACAAACCGTGCAGCCGTTTTCGCGTTACGCAATTGAGCAATATGTGGTGGACGCCGTGCAAAATGATATTTTCGCCACCAGGCAATTGCGCATGATTGTTGAAGAAACTGAAACACAAAATGCCGTCGGGTTAATCGATTTATTTGATTTCAACCCACAGCACCATCGTGCCGGTATTGGCGTTTTGATTTCCAAATCAGAACGCAATAAAGGCTATGCCGGCGAAGCCTTGCAACAGCTTTGCGCTTACGCAAAAGAGGTTTTAAACCTGCATCAGGTTTTCTGCAATATTACCGAAGACAATGAAAGCAGCATAAAACTGTTCAAAAATCAAGGTTTCGAGCAATGCGGACGAAAAAAAGACTGGTTTTTGAGAGATGGGAAATGGATAGATGAATTGATGTTTCAAAAGAAGCTAAACGAAAAATAACAACCGGATTGCCGCGCTAACGCTCGCAATGACGTCCACAGAACTAGAGATTAGAAATAATGAAAGCAAAAGAAATATTCTCCGTCATAGAAGCCGTTGCACCGCTGAACGCACAAGAGTCGTACGATAATTCGGGCCTTTTGTTTGGCTCACCGGAGCAGGAAGTGAAAGGTGTTTTAGTGTGTTTAGATGTCACACCGGCCGTAATTCAAGAGGCGATTGATAAAAATTGCAACCTTGTTATTTCGCATCATCCTTTTATTTTTAGGGGCTTAAAAAACATTCGTCCGGAAACAATTTCGGGCGGTATTATTTATTTAGCCGCCAAGCACGAAATCTGCATTTATGCTGCACATACAAATTTAGACAATTCAAAAAACGGCGTAAACCGTATCTTGGCAGAAAAATTAGGGTTGACCGATTTGCAAATTTTGCAACCTCAGCCAAGCAATTCGGAAATTGGCGCCGGAATGATTGGTTTTTTGCCGGAAGGCATGGAAGAAAAAACATTTTTGACAAAACTCAAACAAGTTTGCGGAACACCTTGTGTTCGTCACACGGCTTTACTTGGCAAAAAAATTCAAAAAATAGCTGTTTGCGGCGGCTCAGGGAGCTTTTTAATTGAAAAAGCGATAATCGGCGGCGCGGATGTTTTTGTGACCGGAGATTTAAAATATCACGAGTTTTCTGACATAAATCGAGCTCTTTTGCTGGTCGATGTCGGACATTTTGAGAGCGAACAGTTTGCAAAAGAGATTTTAATTAGCATTATTACAAAAAATTTTACTACCTTTGCAGTTCATTTTTCGGAAAAGGACTGCAATCCTATTTTTTATCATATTTAAATAAAACGGAGAAAGCATGGCAAAGACAGCAAAACCTGCGGCAAAAACAACAAAAACTACGGAAAAACCATCTGCAACAGCAAAAAAAACGGTGGAGAAAGAAGAAAAACCGACCGCTAAAAAAGCAAAAGCAACGGTTGTTGCTGAGACTCCCAAAGTAGACCGCACGGCTTTAAGAGAAGGCGATTATGCAATTGAGCAAAAATTAATTGCTCTTTACGCACTCCAAAAAATCGATTCGATGTTGGATCGCCTCCTTATTCAACGCGGCGAATTACCGTTGGAAGTACAAGATTTGGAAGATGATGTAGCCGGATTAACCACTCGTTTGGACAAGTTTACCACCGAAATGAAAGAGGTTGAAGCCTCTATTGCTACACATAAAGCAACCATTACCAGTGCAAAAGCACAAATTAAAAAATACGAAACTCAGCAAGGTAAAGTGCGCAACAATCGCGAATACGAATCGTTGGGCAAAGAAATAGAATTTCAAACATTGGAAATTCAATTAAGCGAAAAGCGTATTAAAGAAGGCACTCACAAACTCGAAGTGGCTAAAGAAGAAGTTGCTAAAGCAAAAGAAAAATTGCAAGAACGTATCAAAGACCTTGAGCACAAAAAAAGCGAGTTGGATGAAATTATTGTGGAAACCGAAAAAGAAGAAAAAGTACTTCGTGAGGCTTCCGGCGTTCAAGAAGCTAAAATCGAGCCTCGCTTGATTACAGCTTACCAAAAAATTCGCAAAAGTGTACGCAACGGCTTGGCTGTTGTGTTAATTGAGCGTGATGCTTGCGGCGGCTGTTTCAACAAAATCCCGTCTCAACGCCAAATGGAAATCAAAATGCACAAGAAAATCATCGTTTGCGAACATTGCGGACGTATTTTGGTTGACGATGTCATTAAAGAAACGTTGGAAAGCACTTTATAAGGTTTTCTAAACATATCGTAAATAAAAAAACGCCGATCGTATGACCGGCGTTTTTTATTTATTTGCGAAGTTTCTTCGATTATTTTTTCTCGCCTTCAATAGCAAGAGTAACCGGAATACTTCCAGCTGGAGTTACGAATGTACCTGTAACATACAAAGCTGCACCTGCACCAGACTCTCCGAGGAAAGAAATGACACCGCCATAACCTGAATAGTTTACAGAATTGATAGCTACATTTGAGGGTACACCTTGCAAGTTAAAAGTTCCAACGCCGTCCACAGCAATGATTGTAGGCGCCATGTTGTAGCCAAAACCTTCATTCAAAGTAATTCCGCTGATACCTTGAACGGCAAGCGTTGCGCCGCTGTAAGAAGTAATACCTGTCAAAGGAATACTCACAGGAATAGTCATCATATCGAGCGCAAGATCAGTTGACAAGAATGTTGAATCTCCATTCCGATGGATGTTGAAAATAATATCATACTCTTCATCATTCATCATGCCGGGAATAGTTACGGTAACGGTTCCGTCATAAGTTCCTTGAAGAGAGAATTTGTCATCATCTTTTTTACAAGAAGCTGTCGTCGCTGTGATTACGGCTGCCATAGCAACCATTGCTAAAATTTTTTTCATTTTTATGTATTAATTTTGATTAAGAAACATGCAAAGATACTGTTTTTTTCAGAAAAATAAAAAAAGCATACTTTAAACTAATAAAATATGCTTTTTTATCACTTATTAAAGTGGCATTTTAATGAGGAATGCTATCTTTTGTTTGATAAAGATAAATTTCAGGATGAACCAAACCACATTTATAGAAAAAATCCGAGTGTTTGGAATAGGTTTCGTTTTTATCGCTATTAACACCTTTGAATTCTGTCACTTTACAGTGTGTCCAGTTGGCACTCAAGTTAGGAATATTTATCTTCACATTGCCTTTTTCATCGTGCCATGAAATACCGGTTACGAGATCCGATGAAGGGGTGTTGGCATCTCTGCCCTTTATGCAGACTCTATTTTCTCTGTTTCCGGCGCTGGCATTCAACAATTTAATAGAGTGGTCGCCTCTCTGTTGATATGGCGGATTTAATCCATTCGGGTCATCGTTAGCCATGATGCGTGCTTCAGTAAATCCGTCTTTATCGGCATATCCCCAAGCATAATACAGATAGCTATAACCTTTATCTACAGCAAATCCTTCTGTAAGATTGTAAGCGGCTTTCTTATACAACCGTTTGTTTCCCAAATGATCTTCAAACTCTCTGTATAATGGCTGTTCTTTTTCTTCGGAAGAAATGTAAATATCGGCTAATACTTTTTTATACTTAACATTTTTGGGAGCATGTTTCTTAAGATGCTCAACCCAAGCGTCTTTCATTGCTGCCCGTTTTATTGGATCCAAGCAGAGCGCCCAGATAGGAAGCAAGCCTTTTCCTTGGTCCGTTTGACTGTAAAGTACACGCGTGATGGTCAGTGATTTCAGAGGTTGCGAATCCAAGGAACCAAACCAATCTTCCACAGATGGGGCTGTTGACGTTCCGCCAACACGCTTACCCACGCTCACAGAAGTAGAATAACTCAATGCAACAGAGTCTTTTTGAGAATAACCTCCATTTAGTCCGATAGCATGTTGCTGAATAATTTTTTGAGGAACGTTTAACGTTAAGCCCAACTCGGCAGTTGTTGAAAAAACTGCTTCATGATCGACTTGTTCGCGGGCGTAGAGGTAATCGTATCTACCACCATATTCGGCGGCTGTTAATATGTGGGTGCCGTAAGTAGCAAAAATTGAGCTGTAGTTCACCCGATCTTCATTGATTGCACTCATTGCAGCGACATCCACAAAAGGAAGCACTTGTCGTTCGAGGTAGTTATCTACCGCGCTATCACTCCCATATCTGGCCATAAAAGCATCATCCAACAGTTTCTCATAAACTGTTGATCGCATGGTCCACGTTTGCAAACCAGTGATCAAGGACGTATTTTTAATTTCATAACAATTGCGCGACGATATTTTTTGGTCTGCCGAAACATCGAAAGATACACCAAACGGTTGCATAACACCAAATAAAACACTGAAATTATAGCTTCCGTTCACGCTCGTAGCCCAAGATTCACTCATTGCAGCGGTGCTCGTTCCAGACGCTCCCTTGCCAATCGTTGTGGTAACATTATAATCGTCCACCCATTTCATATTTGTTGTTGCCAATTGTAATTTATTAATATCGAAAACCGGAACTTTTAAAGCATTCAAATCCATCGCTGCGCAAGCATCAATACCTTTACCGATAGAAATACTGTCTTGCATACGATTTTGAGAAATTATATTTTGTTCGCGAATCAAGTATTTTTCAACCTGTTTGCTTGGCTGTTTGCCTTCCGGATCTCGAAACGTAAAAATAACCTTTATTACCGAGGGCAAGTTTTGCTTATCTACCAACTCCAGAAGCACAAGACCGTCGCCTTTTCCCGATCCAGAAGAAATTGATAAAAATGGAGCCAAATCGGGATTGTTCAAACGAACAGTCCAATCCCTTTTCGTTAAAAAGCCAAACGACACCGAAGCTGTTTGTTCTGGCACGCGAATAAACATTCCGGAATAATCAAATTCAACCACTGAATTCGGATCTTTTTGATCGTTATTAGAATCTTTTTTACATCCGGACAATAAAAGAAGAGCCAAAGTCCAAATCGAAAAATAATGTAGATATTTTTTGTTCATTTTTCTGTTTTTTTGTTAATATTATTTGATTCTTGCAAAGGTAAAAAAATAAAAATATTAAATTGTAAAAACGATCTTTTTTTATAATAATTTGTAAAAAAATCGACTCCTAAAATATAAAAAGTGACAAAAAAGCAAAAAAAATTTGCTTTTTTGTCACCTGGGAAATGCTTTAAAATCCTTAATATATAATACTTATAATTAATTTTGTGCAAATTTGCGAATTTCTCCCCAACGTTCCGCCTGAATCCGTGGTCCTACCGTTTGAACAACATTTCCTGCAACCAGAGAGGCAAGCATGCCGCATTTTTGGATGTCCATTTTCTGGGTTAAACCATACAAAAATCCTGCCGCATAGCCGTCGCCGGCGCCATTGGTATCCAAGCATTCCGCCGGAATCGCATCAATGCGGTGAAGATGCCCATTGTGCTTTATCAAAGAGCCTTTACTGCCGATTTTAACAATGCTGTAAGGACATTTACCCGACATAAATTCGATCGCTTCTTCAGGTTCTTGCCCTGTCAGAGCTTTGGCTTCCTCTTCGTTCGCAAACAAAATATCTACATGATTTTCAATCATCTCCATTAAAAAATCGCGGCTTTCTTCCACAATATTGTAACTTGCCAAATCCAAAGAAACGAGCAAGCCATGTTTTTTCGCCATCGTAATTGCAGTGCGAATAAGATCGTAATTTTGAACCAAATAACCTTCAATATGCAAAAGTCCGTAGCCTTCAAACATACTATCTGTGAGCATTTCGGCCTCCATTCCCAACGCTGCACCTAAAAATGTGGCAAACGTACGTTCGGAGTCCTTGCTCATCAGCGTTATAGCTGTTCCCGACGGATGGTCGGAAAGAAAAAGCTGCGGCGTGATGCCGCTGTTTAACTGGTCTTGTTTAAAAGCATTACCGGTTTCGTCGGTGCCAATCATACCGATAAAACCGACTTTCCCGCCTAAAGACGCAATTCCATACGCAGTATTGGAAGCCGATCCGCCTGCGCAGATGTCTTTTTTCTTATCTTTAAACGTATCCAAAATTTGTTTAGCGCGGTCGGCGCCGATCAACTGCATGCTTGCTTTTGGAAGCGACAGGTTTTCAAGTTGCTGATCGTTATCCAATTGGATAATTAAATCGGTAAGGGCATTGCCCATGCAAAGGACTTTCATAAATAATTATTAATTGTTAATTATTAATTATAAATTAAAATAGAGGCGCGAGCTCATTAATAATTTATAATTCCTCAAACTCCGCTTCTTCTATTTTTTCGCCGGAGTGCGGTTTTTCCTTATCAAATTGTTGAGGTGGTACATAATCAATGTGTGTTTCGCCTTCTCTACGTTTTTCACGTTCGCGAGCTTCGGCGGCGTTCGGATTTTGTTCGTAGAAACGGTCTTGCATCCTTTTCATCAATGTGCGCATGATCCACGGCGTGATCAACCTCAAGGAAAAGCGCAGAAGCAGAAGGATGAATATGACCCAGAGAATGAATTCTATCATGTTTTAATAAATTACAAGTGACGGGTAACAGGTTACGGGTGAGGAACCCTGTCGCTCGTAACTCGTCACTAATTAAATAAAAAAATTGAAAGCGGAAGTACAAAACATCCACTTTCAATTATGTTTTATCCCAAAGGACTACGTAAAAAGAACCGTAAAAGACTATTTTTCGTCAGAAACAGTTAATCTTGCACGTCCTTTTGCACGACGAGCAGCAAGTACTCTGCGGCCGTTGGCTGTGGACATTCTTTCACGGAAACCGTGTTTGTTCTTGCGTTTTCTAACGGAAGGTTGAAATGTACGTTTCATCTTAGTATCTTTTACAAATAATTAAATCAAATTCCAAAAAGGTTTGCAAAGTTATGAACAATTTTTGGATTTTGCAAACATTTTTTGCTTTTTTTTAGTTATGAGTTACAAGTGACGGGTGACGCGTGGGGAAACCTGTCACTCGAACTTATATTGATTCTACAGCTACAATTTCCGGAATTGCCTTTTTGATAGCGGTTTCCACGCCGTTTTTCAACGTCATTGTGCTATATGGGCATGAGCCGCAAGCGCCTTGCAATTGCACTTTCACAATATAATCGTCGGTCAATTCTACAAAACGCAAATCGCCGCCGTCAGCTTGCAAATAGGGGCGGATTTGATCAATCGCCGAGTTTATTTTTTCAATTAATTGGAGTTTTTCTTGATTTTCCATTATTTTTAGTTTTATTTTTTAGTTTTGATTACGCGGTGACGCTATGCGTATCTTCGCCTTTGGCGAAGGTTCATCGCAGATTGTGGGGATTACGCAGATTTACGCAGATTTTTTGTTATTCGTCATGGTGAACGAGGTGCAACGTAGTGTGGCCATTCCGTTCAATTATCCTTTCACTATCTTATTAACCAACTCTGCAAATATCGTGCCAACAATCGAATTTGGCTCCGATGCGGCAGGTTTTCCGTTGTCGCCGGCTTCTGCCACACTCTGCACAATCGGGATTTGTGCCAAAAGGGGCAAATTTAAGTCTTTTGCGAGGATTTCTCCTCCTCCTTGCCCGAAGATGTGATATTTATTGTTTGGCAGTTCCTGAGGCGTAAAATAGCTCATATTTTCCACGATTCCGATAATCGGAACGTGTGTGTGTTCTTGATTAAACATATCAGCCGCTTTACGAACATCTGCCAAGGCTACTTTCTGAGGTGTTGTCACCATCACCACCTTGTCCACACGGAGCATTTGCACCAGCGAAATATGAATGTCGCCTGTTCCCGGCGGAAGGTCGAGCACCAAATAATCCAATTCGCCCCATTTTACGTCTTGAAACAGCTGTTTTAAGGCGTTCGAAGCCATCGGCCCGCGCCATAAAATGGCTTTTTCCGGATCGATAAAAAATCCGATGGACATGACCTTTACCCCATAACGCACTTCGGGAAGTATCCATGTTTTGCCGTTTTCGTCGGTTTCGCCAAGCGGACGGGCGTTTACCAAGTCGAACATCAAAGGAGCAGACGGGCCATAGATGTCGCTGTCTAAAAGTCCAACGCTGTAACCTTCCAAAGCCAAAGCCACCGCGAGATTGGCAGCCACAGTCGATTTTCCCACGCCGCCTTTTCCGGATGCCACAGCAATCACGTTTTTCACGCTTTTCATGGCTTCAGCCGTGTCTTTCTTCGGATCCGGCCAGTCTATTTTTACGTCGTTGCTCATTTCCTACTATAATTCGGCGCTTCATGCGTAATCGAAACATCGTGCGGATGGCTTTCTTTCATGCCCGAAGCGGTAATTCTTACAAATTTAGCTTTTTTCAAAGCGGGAATGTCTTTCGATCCCGTATAACCCATACCGGCGCGTAGACCACCCACCATTTGGTGAATGACCTCATCCACACCACCTTTGTAAGCTACACGGCCAACAATGCCTTCGGGAACGAGTTTTTTCACATCATCCACAGAATCTTGCGAATAGCGGTCTTTTGACCCCATTTGCATGGCTTCTACGGAACCCATTCCGCGGTAGGTTTTATATTTTCGTCCTTCGAAAATCACTGTTTCGCCCGGAGCTTCTTCCGTTCCGGCAAATAAAGATCCGGCCATAACGGTATCCGCACCAATTGCCAATGCTTTCACTATATCGCCGGAATAGCGGATACCGCCATCGGCAATAATTGGGATTTTTTTCGTTTTCAATGCTTGATAAACTTCATGAATTGCATATAATTGCGGAACACCAATACCGGCAATGATACGCGTTGTACAAATCGAGCCCGGTCCGATGCCGACTTTCACACCGTCAACGCCTGCTTTTGCGAGGTCGATGGCTGCTTCGCCGGTGGCAATGTTTCCGGCCACAACATCTACTTTCGGATAGGTTTTTTTCACAGCTTTCACCATGTCGATAACGCCTTTGGAATGTCCGTGCGCTGTATCAATAACAATTGCATCAGCACCGGCTTTTACAAGCGCTTTTACGCGTTCCATCGTGTTGGCCGCAACGCCTACGGCTGCAGCCACGCGCAAGCGGCCTTGGCTGTCTTTACAAGCGTTCGGGCTTTCTTTCAAAGTCACAATATCACGATATGTGATTAAACCAACAAGTCTGCCTTTGGCATCTATAACAGGAAGTTTTTCAATGCGGTTTTTCTGAAGGATTTCGCCGGCTTGTTCGAAACTTTTGAAATTGGAAATGCTGATGACTTTTTTGGTCATCACCTCTTCAATCAGCGTATCGGCTTTGCGTTCGAAACGCAAGTCGCGGTTGGTAACAATACCGACCAATTTTTTATCTTTATCGACAATCGGAATACCGCCGATTCCGTTTTCTTTCATCAAGCGGCGAGCATCTTTCACCTTGTCTTTCGGCGTAAGCGTAATCGGATTGGTGATGACCCCATTTTCGGCACGTTTTACTTTGTGCACTTCTTCGGCTTGCTGTTCGATAGTGAAGTTTTTATGAATTACGCCAATTCCGCCCATTCGCGCAAGCGCAATGGCCATCGTGGAATTTGTCACCGTGTCCATCGCGGCAGAAACAATGGGAATGTTGAGTTTGATGTTTTTAGAGAAATACGAACCCACATTTACATCGCGCGGGAGCACTTCGGAATAAGAGGGCACAAGGAGAACATCGTCGAATGTGAGACCTTCTCCTAAAAAGCGTTGCGAATCGAAAGCCATGGTATAATTTTTTTGATGCGTTTAAGGATAATTTACAAAGGTAAGAAAAAAATTATTAATTATTAATTATTAATTGTTAATGAGGATACAGTTTTTATATAATAATTTGATTTTGTGTGAATAAAAAATTGCCGTTGATTTAAATCAACGGCAATGGTGTAGAGACGTTGCATGCAACGTCTCTACAAGAAGGACAAACATTTTCAACGAAACTCGGCTACAGCACGTGCAGCCTGCGAAACGACCGCCGCTTGTCCTTGAATTAAGTACCAGCCTGTTCTTTATTTTTAGTTTTTTATGCAACGAACACTAAAAGCATAGGTTTTATCACAGCAAGAATAATTGGGATATGCACCACCTGTATTATATGCCATATGTTCACCGCGCCCACCTGTTTCATACGAACTCCAATACCATCCTGCTTGACCCACAAAACTGGCTGTAGTACCATTTGTACCATAACTTCCACCCCATTGTCCGTTCCAAATAGAAGAATTCGACCACGTATTAATATTGCCGGCGTTTGGCATTTGTTCAAAGTCACTACATGTACCTCCTACTGGCAGATGCCAACCATCTGGACAAATACCTTGAATTAGGTTACCTTGAAAAGTTGAGGATGGGCAAGTTTTTCCATTGCCACATTCATCCGGAAACTGCGTCGCCGCAATCCAATTATAATAATTCCCGTATGCAATGTTTATACTGCTGCATTTACCTTGTACCGAAACACCATTTATTTTCCAATTAGATGTGTAGTCAGCTCCTGTCCAAGAACTGGATACACAAGTGCCTATCTCCAGATTCTTGCTCATCCACCACTGTCCATCTGGCATCTTCGCAGTCGTATACTTTTTACCATCTCTACCGTCTGTTAAAACACCGGTAGCTCCAACAACATCATTTCCGGGAGCATTAATAACATGTGTTGAAGCGATAGAGGCTCCTGGGTAAGTAGCTGGTACATATACGGGTGTTTCGATAGGTGGGTTATAAATTAATTTGATGCTAAACTCCTGTGTATCCAATTTGCAATAATTAGAGTTGGAAGCTGCAATTTTTAAAGTGAAAACACTGCCGCTGACAACATCGGAAAGGCCGACGAAGTTTAAAATGACTTGGGTCGCCGAAATGGTAGGTGTAGGAGAAAAACTAACACCTGCAGGAAGATTGCTGTAGGAAACAGCATACGTCCAACCCGTGCCCAGTGCTGGAGAAAGCAAAAAATTGTAAATTCGGGTCATTGTTGCGTCCTTGAAGAAAATAGTGTCAAAATTAGTTTTAGTCTCCGTT
>JAVBNF010000004.1:0-58500 GCA_031551725.1 Bacteroidales bacterium | reverse complement strand
CATGAAAACACAACTACTTCGTGGCAGAAACGCAAAAATGCAAGAATGCAGAAGCGCAAGAGCGCAGAAATGCAGAAAAGTGACCGTCTTCTGCACTTTTGCACTTCTGCATTTCTGCTTTGCCTTCTCAATCCTCGCCCAAACCCCCACCCCCGATTTCACCGACTCGCGCGACGGACAAACCTACAAAACCGTTCTCATGCCCGATGGCAAACGCTGGATGGCAGAAAACCTGCGGTATCGAAAGGGTTTGAACAATCCCATTTTTGGTTATCTGCCCACGACCGGAAATATTGCCGCTCCGGGAACGAATTTACAAAGAACGTATTATTGTCCCGGTCCCGGACCATTTCCAACTTCGCCCAATACAACGACTACTTCACAGGCCGATCCTTTGCGCTGCGAATATGAGGGCGCGCTTTATCCGTTTTGGACGGCTTACGGGCAAAATAACGGAACGAGCGCTGTAACAACAACCAATGCCGGCGAACAAGGCGTTTGTCCCGATGGTTGGCACCTGCCCGGCGACGGAGAATGGACGGCATTGGCTACACAATTAAGTAATAATTTTTCAAGCCTACAGGTTCTGAATGCAGGGCGGAGGGATTACACCGGCATTTATGCTGATCGTACTTCAAAAGCCTATTTTTGGACAAGTTCGGGAAGCGGAACTGCTGCCGTTTCCCGTTCTTTTCTGAATGGAGCCATTGCAAGAAATGCGTCCCAGCCTGCTTCCGATGCGCTTTCGGTGAGATGTGTGGGAGGTGGTTGTAGCGAAAGTTTGCCAATTACGTTTACGGTTGTGCCCTATTCCTGCGAAATTATTACGGCTTGGAATGAAATATGCGTTTTTCCTGCGACAAGAACTCGACAATATAATCTCTCTGTGCCCGGTACTTCCGGAAATTGGACGTACACTATCAATGTAACAAGCCATACTACTTCGTCTGCGCCCACGATTTCGATTGCCGGCAACGGAACAGCTTCGCCATCTGTTACTTTTACTATTTCCAATCCGGTGCCCGGACAAACCTTTAGCATTTCTGCAACGGCTTCAAACAACTCGCTTTATTGCAAAACTACGTCCACCACAGCCACATTTAAACTCACGGAAATGCCGACGTCCTCAACCACCATTACCGGCAGTGAGAGTACGTATGCAGTCCGAACATTGACGGACAATCGCGACTGTAAAACATATTCCATCATAAAAATGGCTAATGGCCAATGGTGGATGAAGCAGAACTTGAATTATCAAGCAGGTTTGACCTTCTATTCGGCATCCAATCAGCCTTTCACATCAAGCACCAACGGCGTTCCGGGCATTGGCGCTTTCTGGTGTCCGGGAGCAGTGGGTGCCACCTCCTCTTCGCTTTCTGATTGTAATACATGGGGAGCGCTCTATATATGGGAGTGTGTAGTGTCTAAAGACGGAAAGGGAGCTTGGGTTGAACCTTCTGCCTCACGAATGTATACAGGTTCAGGAAGCGGGAATCCTGCATCTGTTTCCGGTCGTGGAATCTGCCCTCCCGGCTGGCACGTTCCTTCCGACGGAGAATGGGGTGAAATGTTAAATACAGTGGAAACAGGGACAAAGGATCACAATACGGGTGGAGAATGGGCTGGCACCAATGCAGGCGTTTTCATCAATTCTTACTTTTCCGTGTCTGCTGCAAGCTCTCGCCTCTTCGATGGCTCGTCTTTCTACCAGCGAGGCGCACACGTCTTCTTTTGGACAACTTCCGGCTCTAGTAGCAATTCCGCGTGGTACCGTATCTTCACCCCGGGCGCCGGCAAGATGGGCCGGCGCTACGACCTCAGGACTTACGGCATGTCTGTCCTTTGCGTTAAAGACTAAAAACGATGTGCGATGTACGAGGAGAACCCCTCACTCGTCATCACTAAAAAATAAGAACCGGCTAATACGCAGTGTGAGCGTTCCCGAAAGTAACATCCCCACATCCTTTCATGATGTGGTGTGGGGCACTTTCGGTTTTACCGATATTTTAGGTGTTTTGCGTTGTAGAAAAATTAAACTGCGTAATATGCGGTATCTGCGAAATTTAATCCCCCTTTTCGCCACCGGCGAAAATATATTTTTTCAAAAACTCTGTTATTTCAAAAAAATTACGTAGATTTGTAACTTTATTATTTTAAGCACAAATTTTATGAAAGACACACCCGTTAGCAAAGAAATTGTAGACCAAAAACTGGTTGAATGCCACGTAAATAACGTTGGAACTGCTTCCATCCGCGAAGTGAAAAAATTAATCAACAAAATCGAAGAAGCATCCAATGTGGAATTTATCCGCATGGAAATGGGCGTTCCCGGACTTCCGGCCGCCAAAGCAGGTATTGATGCGCAAATTGCGGCCTTGCAACGTCCTGACGTAGCGAGTGTTTATCCTCCGGTAGAAGGTTTGCCTGAACTCAAAGAGCAAGCCGCTTTGTTCGCCAAAAACTTTCTGGATATAAATGTAAGCCCTGAAACGTGTGTGCCTACCGTTGGCTCCATGCAAGCAGGTTTTGCAACGTTTTTGAGCGTTAACCGTATGTACAAAGATCGCGAAGGAACATTGTTTATTGATCCGGGTTTCCCTGTGCAAAAATCACAATGCAAAATGCTCGGACAAGCATTCAGAACGTTTGATGTATACAACTATCGCGGCGAAAAACTTCGAGAAAAGCTCGAAGAAATGGTGAAAGACGGGAAAGTGTCTTCCATTATGTACTCAAGCCCCAATAATCCGGCTTGGTTTTGCTTTACAGATGAAGAATTAAAAATCATAGGCGATATTGCCAATAAATACAACATCATCGTTGCCGAAGATTTGGCATACTTCGGCATGGATTTCCGCCACGATTACGGAAAACCGGGAGTTGCACCTTATCAACCAACCGTTGCTAAATATACCGACAATTACATCTTGATGATTTCCGCCTCCAAAGCATTCAGCTATGCCGGCGAACGTGCGGCTATCATGGTTATTTCCGACAAAGTTTGGAATACCAAAGCACCCGATTTGTTGAGATATTACGGCTCTGATATGTTTGGAAATGCTTTCCTCTACGGAACATTGTACGCTTTGAGTTCCGGCGTTCCTCACTCTGTGCAATACGGATTTACTGCTATTTTGAAAGCTGTGAACGAAGGCAAATACGATTTTGTGAAAGAAGTACGCGATTATGGCGAAAAAGCACAGATCATGAAAAAAATGTTTGTCGAAAACGGCTTCTCGATTGTATACGATAAAGATGGAAACGACCCGATTGCCGACGGTTTTTATTTCACATTCAGCTATCCCGGATTTACCGGAAGCGGATTGCTCAAAGAACTTTTGCAATACGGAATCAGTGCTATTTCATTGGATATTACAGGTAGCGAAAAAGAAGGTATCCGTGCTTGCGTTTCCCTTATTCCGCGTGCTCAATTTCCTGAATTGGAAAAACGTTTGAAATTGTTTAAAGAACACCATCCGGTGGCTTAAAGATACGATGTATGATATACGATGTACGATATCCCTTCGTACATCGTATATCGTAAATAGATATTGGTGCAAAAGTTCAAGAATTATATCGTCACTCATTTATCCGACCCAACTGCACGCATTGTCGTTATATTAGTCGGATTGGTAATTGTTTTCTTAGTGTGGAGTGCTGTTTGGGTTTCCCGAAACAGAGGTGCTCACGACCGTCCGGCGTCATTGTTGGTGCCTGAAAATGCGGCATGTATGCTTCGGGTGAATCATCCGGAACGATTGCAAGCCGATTTTGTATCGTCGGACTCGATGTTGACGGCATTTTTATTTGGGAAACAATCTGATTTTTATTTAGAACTTCCGCAAACCTTTGCAAACGAATTTCAAGTTAAGGAACATCCCGATTTTTTTATCTTTTGGATGAATTCCCCGAAAGGGAAAACGGCGCTTGCTGCAACGTTTCTATCTAAAAAGACTGCTGCGCAAGTGCGGAAAAGAATAAGTACAAATAAAGTTGTCGAAAAAATTCTACAAACGGAAATTTATTCAATATCTTTTTCAGAAAAGCCATATTATACTGCTATTTCTGATGATATCTGGATATGTTCTAAAGATGTTTCGATAATTAAAGATTATTTACAAAAACGAAACAAACGCGAAAATACACAGCTTGAAGAAATATTTGCGAAAGCGAATAAACAAGCGGCTGCATCGTTTTTTGTGAAGCCCGAATTTTTTGCAGAAAGTTTACAAAAAACGGAAGATAATTTATTAAGTCCATTGTTCGAAGCATCTGAAAATTTGTGTAACTGGATTTTATTCGATTTGCACTTAAAACCCACGGAAATACTGCTTAACGGGCAGTGTGTGAACGAAGGAAATGCTCCGTTTTTTATCGATTTTTTTGAAAAAGAACAAGCGCAAAGTTCATATATTACCGAAATTTTACCGTTTTCTACGCTTTCATTTTCTA
The DNA here is from genome assembly GCA_031551725.1 of Bacteroidales bacterium. Lineage (GTDB taxonomy): Bacteria > Bacteroidota > Bacteroidia > Bacteroidales > P3 > JAVBNF01. The sequence continues at coordinate 54,048 of JAVBNF010000004.1, read as the reverse complement.
CATTTGGCATGAATCGATTTTCCGATTTCTACAATCATCACGAAACATTGCTGGACGCCGAGAAACATATTGTCCGCGCTCAAACATTGGAAAAAATATCGGTCGGTTTCAAAAGCGTTTGCGAAGAATCTTTTTTGTCGAAAATCGGAACTGAAATAGCTTGTTTCACGTTTCGGAACGAATACAGGCAAATCAAACAGGCTGCCGCTTTTCATGTGCCCGATACTGTCGAATTGGCAGCGGCGCTCACACAATTGGTAGGGAGCAAAAATAATGCCAAGCAGGAAAATATCAATTTGAATGAAGTCAATATTCTTCGTGCGAATGGAATGCTGCCGGCTTTGTTTTTCGATTTCTTTCCGGATGAAAAAGAATATGTATTTACATTGATTGGAAATTACTTGGTTTTTGCCGGACATCAAGACGATTTGAAATATCTGCGCAAGCAATTTCAAGAACAAAAAACATTGGCCAACCAATTGCAAATGCAGTCGCTTTCGTATCATGCGCAGGAAAATTCGAATATCTATTTTTACCTTCAAAATGCCCGTACTTCGGGTGTTTCTGAAGAACCGGTGAGTTTGCTTGTGCAATTTTGCCGCATGTCGAATTTTATGTATGCGCAAGCCTACATTACGTGCGCAGAAACACGGGCACAGGAGTTTGTAAAACGAGATACAGCAACGGCTCAAAATGTTGAGCCTCAACAAACCTCTCAAACTATCCAAACTTCTCAAACTTCAAATAATCAACGTGAATTCCGTGTAAAAAACCATCGTTCAAAGGGAGTGTTTACATTTGTTTTAGATGCAAAAAATGTGCTTCATTACAAGGATCCGAACGGCAAGGAATTATTTAAATATCCGTTGGATGGTAGATTATTAAGTGAAATTCATCAAGTGGATTTGCTGAAAAACGGGCGTATTCAATACTTGTTCAATACTTCCAAAACGGTTTATGCCATTGATATTTTCGGGCGTAATGTGAACGGTTTCCCTGTGAAATTTAAAAATGGAGCCACCAATGGCATTGCGGTTTTTGATTATAGCAAAGACCGCGACTACCGCATTTTGTTTGCCGATTCGAAGAATTGTGTACAAGCGCTCACCGCAAGTATGGGAAAAGTGGATGGTTTCAATCCTATTCAAATGAAAAAACGCGTATCCAAACCCGTGAAATGGGAGCGGAAAGGCGGTAAAGATTATTTGATTGTTAAAGACGATGCCGGAAATATTTTTACGGCCGACCGTCGAGGAAATAAGCGTACAATGTCAGAACGTTAGGTTTCTAAAAAATTCTATTTCCTTTTAATTTTCAATAAAATTTCGTATCTTTGCAATTATCTATGATATTACAACAGGCATGAAACGAAAATACTCTTTTTGGGGGCAGCGGTTGCTCTTGTTTGCGGTAACAGCTTTTACGCTGTTTTCCTGTGGAAAAGACGATTTGAAATTTGACAATTTTGCTACCGAAGACATGGGGCTTGATTGGGCGGCAACATTGCCAATCATCAATTCCCGTATGTCGTTAAGCAACCTGACAAATAAACGACCGGACTTGTTACAGTTCGACTCTACCGGATTGGCTTATCTTAGCTATGCTGTCGATTCGGGATTAAGCTACGAACTTAAGGATTTTGTAAAAATTCCGGATCAAAATTTCGGATTTTCCCGCAATGGAATTCCCGGCGTGCCCGGTAAAGATATTCCTGTGGGAGTTCAAGATGTTGATAGCTTATCTATTAACCCGATGCGTTTAGCATTTGGTTTTTCGGCTGCAGGCGGTGCGATTATTGACAGTGTTTGGTTGAGTGCACCTACAATGCTGACGATGGATATACAATCAACAGTTCCTTCTTCCGCAAAGGTGGAACTATCTTGTGCAAATCTGATAACACCGGAAGGACTTCCATACAAGCAGACTCTAAATATTGAAAAATGGGTGTCGGGAGATCCTTCACACGTTTCTATTCCGCTTGGATTGGATGGTTATAAGTTGAAGTTTGGTACAGGTGATTCCATTATTTTTATGATGAATGGAATGGTTTATAAAAATCCGGATTTGGCATATAAATATCCGCCGGATACGGGCAGCATCGCTGTGAATGTTAGTTTTACAAACTTTGCATTTGATGCTTGTTTCGGATATTTCGGACAATTCGCTTTTAACATGGCCGACAGCGTTTCCATTGGCGATTTTCCAAATTTAACAGTGGATGATTTTGGTTTGGAAGGAACCAAAATTTATATGGAGCTCAAGAACAGTATTGGCGCACCAACACGTATTTATACAAGTACTGTGAATCCTGTGGGCAAAAAAGGTCCAATGAATCCTGCTAAATTATTGCCCGATAATTTTGATGTGCCTTATCCTGCTTTTGGTGAACCGATAACGGATACGACAATTATTTCTGTCTTAAACAATGTAATTACAGACGTTCCAACCGGAATTGCCTACCATTTGAGTGGCGCCGTAAATCCCGATACTGTGAATAAACCGCGCAACTATGTTACCGGAACCAGCAAAATAGAAGCTGCCGTGAAAATTGATGTCCCGATTTACGGGCACGTTTCCGGCTTGGCCTTTCAGGACACTGTCGATTTCGGAATGTCGGATAATAAAATTATCGAAAAAATTGAAGCGATCGGATTGGCTGTTAATCTGAAAAATGCATTCCCGTTTGAACTGAATTTCCAAATGCATTTTATGGATTCGCTTCACAATGTTATCTACTCTGTTCCTCTGAATACATCAACCATTGCTTCCGCAAAAGTGGGTGCCGACGGGCGTGTGACCGACCCTGTGAATACATATCTCTCAACCAAATTGAACGCCGACGGTATCAGTAAACTTAAAAAGACCAAATATATTTATTTTAAAGCAACAGTGAGCACCGCTGATGCCGCCAATAAAAAGAATGTTAAACTTTATCAAACCTCCGATACCGAGAGCTTCTTAGATGTGAAACTGGGTGTTGATATGGCGGCTGAAATGTAAAAACTCGAATACTTATGAAATTAAAAAATAAATATAGCATATTGTTGTTCGGGTTTTCTTTGCTCTTCACTTCCGGAAAGGTTTTAGCGCAAGATGGAACAACGTTGAACTTTATGAATCTGGTGCCCGAACAATTAAATAATAATCCGGCCTACGAAACGCCGTATAACGGCTATTTCGGCTTTCCGGCATTATCGAATATCAACATACAACTCAATACATGGCTTTCGTATAGCGATCTTTTTAAAAAGAAAGGCGGTCAAGTATATTTCAATCAAGATAAATTTCTTAGTTCGTTAAGTCAAAACAATATTATAGGTGTTGATGCAAATATCGATATCTTCCGTTTTGGTTTTCGGGTGAAGAAAAATTACTTTCATGTTGGCGCTTATGTACATACGGATGCTGCGATCGTACTGAAAAAAGACGTACTTGAATTTATCGCAAAAGGACCGGGCGTGATGTCGACTCCCCTTACATTTTCAAATTCTTCGGTGGATGCCGTTGCCATGCCTGTCGGATATATTGGCTATTCGCGCGAAATTACCGACAAGTTAACGCTTGGTGCACGTTTTAAATACATGCTTGGAGCCGCAAATATTTATTCCGAAAAAACAGATATAAGTTATTTCTCGGATCCGACTGCGGATGTTCCATATACGGTTAATATTCAACAAAGTATGGTTGTTCGTGGAACCATTCCCGGCGATAGTTTAAATGCTCCTTTTGATAATTTGGACGCCGATTATATTCAGAATTTAACTAAAAATTTCGGTTATGGACTTGATTTTGGCGCCACGTATCGGATGAACGACCAATGGAATTTTGGTGTAAGTGTACTCGATTTGGGACAGATCAAATGGGTTACAGGTGCGAAAAGATTTCAAACCACCGGTGGAACGCGTACATTTACATTTGAAGGTTTAGATATTTTGGACTCAATTACCAAAGATGGTTTTGATTTTCAAAAAGCGCTTCAACCAACCATTGATTCTTTGAAAGAATTCTTTAAATTCGATGATTTCACGCCTGAAGAATATACCACTAAATTGGCGACGAAGTTTGTGCTGTCGGCTACTTATAATTTTACCGAAAAAGATTTTTTAGGTGCGATGTATAAAGGGAAAATTGGACACAATGCTTATCAAAGCACATTGACATTAGCTTATGGACATACATTCGGAAAGAATTTTTCAATCACTGTCACCAATTCCATAATCGGAAAAAACTTTGTGAATATGGGCGTTGGCATTGCCGGAAACGCAGGTCCGCTTCAATTATATTTAATTGTTGATCAGGTTAATTCATTCTATCTGCCTAATACACGTGCAAATGTGAATTTCCAATTCGGTATTAATTTTGTACTCGGAAAGCGAATCAAACAAACCGACATGATTGAAGAAACGCATACCGAATATATTCGTTAAAAACGATGAGCAACGCGGAAATTCTTGAAAAAATAAATATTTATTTTCCTCAAATTACCGAAACGCAAAAGCAACAATTGGCGCAATTGCCCGATTTGTACGCCGATTGGAATGAGAAAATCAATGTCGTTTCACGAAAAGATATTGAAAATATTGTCGAACGGCATATCCTACATTCTTTAGGAATTGCCAAAGTATGTAACTTTAAATCCGGAACAAAAATTCTGGATGTCGGCACCGGAGGCGGATTTCCGGGGATTCCGTTAGCCATTTTATTTCCGGAAACATCTTTTTATTTGATTGATTCGATTGCGAAAAAAATCAAGGTTGTGAATGGTGTTGCGGAAAGTATCGGATTGAAAAATCTTCGGGCCGAACAAAAACGTGCGCAGGACGTAAATGAAAAATTCGATTTTATCATAAGTCGCGCCGTTACTGCTTTTCCTGAGTTTTATTCATGGATTTCAAATAAAATTTCCAAACAAAATATAAACGATATTGATAACGGAATTTTGTATTTGAAAGGCGGCGATTTAACCGAAGAACTCAAGGACTTCAAAAATAAAGTTCACGTTTTCGATTTGCAAAACTATTTCGAAGGAGAATTTTTCGAAACAAAAAAAGTTGTCTACTTGCCACTCATTACTCATAATTCATAATTCATCACTTGTTTACTATGCTCGAAACAATTGTCAATACAGATATCCAGTTCACTCTTTTCCTCAATAGCTTTCACAATTCATTCTTCGATTTTGTGATGTACTGGCTGAGCGATAAGCTGATTTGGGTCCCGTTTTATATCTTTCTTGTTTATCTGCTTTACAGAAAATATGGCTGGAAAACCACGTTGATCATGTTTGCTTTTATTATTTTGGGCGTGGCTTTGGCCGATTCGATTTCGCGAGAATGTTTTAAAAATGTGGTGCAACGTCTGCGGCCGTGTCACAACGAGCAAATAGGCAGTTTGATACATATTGTAAACGGCCATTGCGGCGGCTCGTATGGCTTTGTTTCTTCGCATGCAGCCAATACCTTTGTGATTGCAACGATTGCGTCTGCTTTTTTGAAAGTGCATTATCCTGTTTTTCGCTGGGCACTATTCGTGTGGGCAGCGTTAATTTGCTATAGCCGCGTATATTTGGGCGTGCATTTTGTGGGTGATATCACTTGCGGTTCTATTTTGGGAATAACCGTTGGCGTATGCTGCGTTTGGCTGTATAAACAATTTCGTTTAAAGTTTAATGTTTAAAGTTTAATTATTCGGCAAACACGCGGTTTTCCCCTCAATCCACAACCCTAATATGATCAATAAACGTAAAATAATCAACGATCCGGTGCATGGGTTTATTTCCATTGCAAGTGATTTTTATTTCGACATCATCCTTCATCCGTGGTTTCAGCGGTTGCGCCGTATTCAGCAGCTGGGAATGTCGAGTTTGGTATATCCGGGTGCCACGCATTCGCGCTTTTCGCATACGCTTGGCGCTTATTTCCTCATGCAGCAAGCCATTGAAACGCTGCGCGGCAAAGGCCATGAAATTACCGACGAAGAAGCTGAAGCCGCAACGATTGCGATTTTATTGCATGATATCGGACACGGCCCGTATTCGCATGCACTTGAATTCAGCATTGTGGAAAATATCAATCATGAAAAGATTTCAATGCTGTTTATGAAGCGTTTGAATGAACAGTTCAACGGACGTTTATCGCTTGCCATTGAGATCTTTCAAAATACATACAAAAAGAAATTTCTACATCAGTTAGTTTCCAGTCAGCTGGATGTCGACCGCCTGGATTATTTGAGTCGCGACTCATTCTTTACGGGCGTTTTGGAAGGAATTGTCGGCACCGAGCGCATCATCAAAATGCTGAATGTGCACAATGATGAATTGGTGGTAGATGAAAAAGGTATTTATTCCATCGAAAAATTCATTGTTTCGCGCCGTTTGATGTACTGGCAGGTCTATTTGCATAAAACAGTTTTGAGTGCTGAAAGTATGATGATTGCTTGCTTAAAACGTGCCAAAGAATTAAGTTTGAAAGGTGTAAAAACCAATGCAACGCCTTGTTTGGATTTCTTTTTGTCGAATGTTTTTACAGAAAAAGATTTTGAGCAAAATCCGGAGCTGTTGGAACGCTTTTCGTTATTGGATGATTCGGATATACAAGTAAGTTTGAAACACTGGATGTGTCACGAAGACCGCATTTTAAGCGGACTTTCCAAAGCATTGGTAAATCGCAATTTATTCCGCATAGAATTGCAAAACGAGGATTTTTCGGAAAAATATGTACAAAATATCAAAGCAGAACTCAAAGCAAAAATGCAGTTGACGGACGAAGAGCTTGCTTATTTTGTAATTTTGCAAGATGTGAGTAATAATGCTTACAATATCCAGCGCGAAACCATCAACATCCTCCTCAAAAACGGCGAGGTACGCGATATTTCCATGGCTTCCGACCAGTTGGACGTGCATTTCCTTTCCAAGCAAACCACGAAGAAAGTGCTTTGTTATCCGAAGATTTGATTTCGCCACAGCGATTTGTTTTGAAAATCAAATGATTTTTTGTATTTTTGCGGGAAGTAGATTTTACTGTGAATATTGTAGAACAAAATAAAGCCAATAAAAAGCCTTTTGCGAAGTAATTGTTACCGATGGCATCACGCTCGACGGCAGCCGTGTAGATACCATTTATGTACTTGATACGGTTTATCTAAACAGCAACAATGTTCGTTCGCAAAACACAAGTGCGAATTTTTCCATTTCGCCCAATCCGGCAACAGATTTCGTGCATTTAGACTTGTCTAAAATGCAAGGCTTAGTAGATGTTTCAATCATTAATCCGCAAGGAAATATCATTTTTGAGCAAAAATTAGCCGGCGGACTCAATCACCCGATTTCCTTGAACAGCCTGGCATCCGGCGTTTATGTGGTTAATGTAAACGGACAAAAATCGAAGTTGATTGTAAAATAAAAATCTGCGTAAATTCGCGAAATCCCCGAAAATCTGCGATAAAACCTTCGCCGAAGGCGAACTTTATCATGAGCCGTTAGGCGAATAACATACACGCAGTGTCACCGCGCAATCAAAAACACAAGGCCTGACAAGAAATACCAACTTGTTAGGCCTTTTTTATGAAGCATCGATTTTTTGGTCATTTAACCATTAATAATTAACAATTAATTCGTATATTTGTATTTCCTAATTCATAAATACAAATGTCATGAATAACGCTATTTTTAACTATCCGCTTCCGCAAAACGAACCGGTGCGTTCGTATGCACCCGGAAGTGCCGACCGCGCAGCATTGAAAGCCGCTTTAAAAGATCTCAGCGAACGCGAACTGGAGATCCCTTTGATTATCGGTGGAAAAGAAGTGAAAACCGGCAAAAAAGGCAAGGTGGTGATGCCGCACGATCATAAACATGTGTTGGCAACTTATCACCAATGCTCTGAAAAAGAAGTAAAAATGGCGATTGATGCGGCTTTGAAAGCACAACAATCATGGGCTAATACGCCATGGACACAACGTGCCGCCATCTGCTTGAAAGCTGCCGATTTGATTGCTCATAAATATCGCTATGTGCTCAATGCCGCTTGTATGCTCGGACAAAGCAAAAATGCCTATCAGGCCGAAATCGATGCTGCTTGCGAATTAATCGACTTCTTGCGCTTCAACGTGCATTATGCGCAAAAAATCTATGCCGAACAACCCAAGCATGACACCATGATGCTGAACAGTGTGGAATATCGTCCGCTCGAAGGATTTATCCTCGCTGTTACTCCATTTAATTTCACCGCAATTGCCGGAAACTTAAACATGTCGGCTGTATTGATGGGCAATGTGACGATTTGGAAACCGTCTACAACTGCTTTGTTTTCGAATTATATCTTGATGAAAATCTTTAAAGAAGCCGGTTTGCCGGAGGGCGTTATCAATTTCGTTCCCGGTTCGGGAAGTTTGATCGGCAATGTGTGCACATCGCATAAAATGTTTGCAGGCTTCCATTTTACGGGCTCTACGGCTGTGTTTAACGGCGTTTGGGAAAGCATCGGAAAGAATTTGAAAAACTACAAATCGTATCCGAAAATTGTTGGAGAAACCGGAGGAAAAGATTTTGTGTTTGCGCATCCTTCTGCAAATGTGAAAGCGTTGGCAGTGGCGTTGGTGCGCGGCGCATTCGAATACCAAGGACAAAAATGTTCGGCGGCTTCGCGCGCTTATATTCCCGAATCGCTTTGGAAAGATGTGAAAAAACTGATGGGCGATATGCTTAAAGAAATCAAAGTGGGCGATGTGCGCGATTTTTCGAACTTCGTAAATGCCGTGATTGACGAGGCTTCTTTCGATAATTGCATGAAATACATCGAATATGCGAAGAAAGCAAAAGATGCGGAAATCGTCTTTGGTGGAAAAGGCGACAAGAAAAAAGGTTATTTCGTTCAACCGACTGTGATTTTAACAACAAATCCACACTATAAATCAATCGAAGAAGAAATCTTCGGCCCGATTTTAACGATCTACGTTTACAAAGATAAAGATTTTGAAAAAACATTGGACTTGTGTGATCAAACTTCGCCGTATGCACTTACGGGAGCCTTCTTTGCGCAAGATTCCGCTGCCGTTGCTTTCGCATCGCAAAAACTCAAATATGCGGCCGGAAATTTCTATATCAACGACAAACCCACGGGCGCTGTGGTTGGGCAACAACCTTTCGGTGGTTCGCGTGCTTCGGGAACCAACGACAAAGCCGGAAGCTATTTGAACTTGCTGCGCTGGGTGAGTCCGCAGACCATCAAAGAAAATTTGTTGCCGCCAACAGATTATAAATATCCGTTTTTGTCAGAAAAATAGGGAAAAGTAATATTTTAGACAGGATTTACAGGATTAACATGTTTTTTAATTTTGCCGAAGGCAAAAACATCCTGTAAATCTTGTAAATCCTGTCTAAATATTGACTCTACCGTTTTCCATCATCATTTAACTTTGTCAATTTTAAACAACTTTATCATAAAGAATGAAAAAATCTCTTGTATATACACGTACCGGCGATCAAGGACAGACGGCTTTGATTGGAGGAGTGCGTGTGTCCAAGGCCGATGATAGAGTGGAAGCGTACGGAACTGTGGATGAATTGAACTCGAATATCGGTTTGATGATTGCTTTAGATGTTCCGGAATATGAAGCATTGTTGATTTCCATTCAACGGAATTTATTCGGCATTGGCTCTATTTTCGCGGCATCCGACCCACATTCGCCAACGTTGAAAAAAATCACGGAAAACGATATTCAGGAATTGGAAAAAGCAATTGATGAATTGGAATCTTCGCTGCCGCAATTGCACCATTTTATCTTGCCCGGAGGAAGTGTTGTTGCTGCGCATTGCCATGTGGCGCGCACGGTTTGCCGTCGAGCGGAACGCTGTGCCGTACGCTTGTCGCAAACACACGAAATCCCCGAAATCGCACTACGCTATTTAAACCGCTTGTCGGATTTTTTATTCGTACTCGCTCGTACATTCAACCATAAAAAACAAATAAAAGAAAATATAATTTGATGTACGATATATAAGGTATTCATAACTCATAATTCATAAAAAAATGTTAAACTTTCAATATGTAAATCCCGTTCGCATTATTTTCGGCGAGGCACAATATCAAGAAATCAGCAAAAACATTCCGGCAGGGAGTAAAATTTTAATTACTTATGGTGGCGGAAGTATCAAGAAAAATGGCGTTTATGACAATGTGATGCAGGCGCTCAACGGTTTTTCCGTAATGGAATTCGGCGGCATTGAAGCCAATCCGCATTACGAAACATTGATGAAAGCAGTGGAAATTGTGCGTGCCAACAAGATTGATTACATCCTGGCCGTTGGCGGAGGTTCTGTTATCGACGGCACTAAGTTTATCTGCGCGGCAGCTTTGTATGAAGGCGATCCGTGGGATTTCTTCGCGAAACGTGTTCCTGTGCAAAAAGCAATTCCTTTCGGAACGGTTTTGACAATTCCGGCAACAGGCTCGGAGATGAATAGCGGCGCGGTAATCACCAAAGAAGAAACGAAAGAAAAACGTGCTTTTGGGAGTCCACTTTTATATCCAAAATTTTCTATCCTCGATCCGACAACAACAAAATCATTACCCGTTTCACAACGTGCAAACGGCGTTGCGGATGCATTTGTCCACGTGATTGAACAATATCTGACTTTTTCCGTAAATGCACCGTTGCAAGATCGTTTTGCGGAAAGCATTTTTCAAACGTTGATTGAAATTGGTGAAAAATATGTAAAAAATCTGGATGATATTGAAACGGCCGGAAACCTTATTTGGTGCGCCACCATGGGCTTAAATGGGCTTATTGGCTGCGGCGTTCCGCAAGATTGGGCCACACACATGATCGGTCATGAAATCACAGCGCTTTACGGTATCGATCACGGACAAACATTGTCTGTTATTCTTCCCGGTGTGATGAACGTAATGCGTGAAGAAAAACGTGCAAAAATTGTTCAGTATGCCGAACGTGTTTGGAATATTTGCGAAGGCAGCGACGATCAGAAAATAGATGCCGCTATTGAGAAAACAGAAGCATTTTTCCGTTCCCTCGGCATTAAAACCCGCTTGTCGGAGTACAATGTTCCTGCAAATGCAGCAGATGAAATATTGAACGCATTGAAAGAGCATAAAATGATTCCGATTGGCGAACGCGGTATCATTACCGAAGAAAAGGCACGCGAAATTATTAAAAGTAGGATGTAATGAATCGAATTGTAATCATTGGCGCCGGAAATATTGCTACGCATTTGGCAATGAATTTGAAAATTGCCGGATTTGAAATAGCACAAATTATTGCACGAACGGAGGCCTCGGCAAAACCTTTGGCGGAAGCCGTTTCAGCAAAATATACATGCGATTTGAAAAATCTGGATACCACGGCAACGTATTTTATGATTGCTGTTTCGGATGATGAAATTGCAAATGTTGCAAAGCAAATCCGCGTTGGTGAAAAATTGGTCATTCATACTTCTGGATCCACGCCCATGGATGTTTTGAAAGATTGTTCGACGAATTATGGGGTTTTATATCCGTTCCAGACTTTTTCGAAAAAGAAAGTCTTAAACATGCGGAAAGTGCCGATTTGTGTGGAAGGAAGTTCGCTCGAAGCACAAAAAAATATTGTATTTTTATCGCGACAGCTTTCCGATTCCGTACAGGTGATGAATTTCGAACAACGTGCCGTGCTGCATTTGGCAGGCGTTTTTGCATGTAATTTCACAAATTATATGTACGCCATTGCCAATGATATTCTCGCTGAAAATAATTTGAGTTTTGATTTGTTGAAACCTCTGATTACAGAAACCGTTGATAAAGTGCAATCGCTTTCTCCGCGAGAAGTGCAGACCGGCCCTGCTATTCGCAAGGATATGAAAACCATCGAGCGCCAGGAAAAAATGCTCGAAAAACAACCCGATTTATTGGAAATTTATAAACTTTTAACGAAAAATATAATGTGATTTACGAATTACGATATGCGATTTATGATGTTTGACTTTGTAAATCGTACATCGTACATCGTACATCGTACATCGACTTATGAACTACAAAGAAAAACTAAAAAACATTACAACCTTTGTTTTTGACTACGACGGCGTAATGAGCGAAGGCAAAGTGTGGACTTTTTCAAAAGAAGACCAAGTGCGTACAGCAAATGTAAAAGACGGTTATGCTTTAAGTTTGGCGAAAACCAAAGGCTATCGTATTGCCGTCATTTCGGGCGGTAGAGGTCAGTCTATGCGCGATCGTTTGGAATATTTGGGAATAACAGATGTCTATCAAGGTGCTCATTGCAAAATGGATTCTTTTGAAGAACTTTTGCTTGCATACGATTTGAAACCCGAAGAAATTGCCTACATGGGCGATGATATTCCTGATTATGATGTAATGATGCGTTGCGGAGTTAAATCTTGTCCCGCAGATGCTGCGATTGAGATCAAAGAAATCGTGGATTTTGTTTCGATCTACAAAGGCGGCGACGGCTGTGTGCGCGATTTGATCGAGCAAGTGCTCAAAGCCCGCGGCGATTGGTTTAAACCCGGTGATGTTTGTAATTGGTAATGGCTGCTAAATTTTACGTTATTTGGAAAGGTCTGAAGACCGGCGTTTTTGATAATTGGAACGAGTGCTCGCGAAATATTCAAGGTGTTGAAGGGGCATTGTATAAATCGTTTCCGACAAAAGAAGCCGCTGTACAGGCTTTTGCAAATGGGGCAGGGAAATACATTGGACATTCCCAACAGACGAAACAAACAAGTATTCCTACGAGTATTGTAGTGCCTTCTATTTGTGTGGATGCTGCGTGTAGCGGAAATCCCGGCATCATGGAATATCGTGGTGTGGAAACATCAACAAAAAGAGAAATCTTTCGTGTTGGTCCGTTTCCTGATGCAACGAACAATATTGGCGAATTTCTTGCATTGGTGCATGGATTGAGCTATTTGAAGAAGTTGGGTTATCATACCATGCCTATTTATTCCGATTCTGTAACGGCGATGGCTTGGGTGCGTAATAAAAAGGCAAAGACCGAATTAGCACGAACGCCCAGAAATACCGAAGTGTTTGATTTGATTGCCCGTGCCGAAAAAAACTTGCACGAAAACAAATATTCCAATCCGATTTTTAAGTGGGATACGCCTGTTTTAGGGGAAATTCCGGCAGATTTTGGGCGAAAATAGAATTAACATTTTGTTAAGAAAGAATTAACATTTATTGAGTATTTTATCTGGATTTTGTTGCGTACATTTGCAGCAAAATTTGTTTTTATGAAAATGCAAAATAATACTGCTATTGCGAATATAGCAAGTTCACTCCAAATTTCCGAAAGAATCTTTACCATAAGAGGTAAGCAGGTTATGCTTGATTATCATTTGGCGGAGATGTATGATGTTGAAACCAAATATTTGAATAGAGTTGTAAAACGGAACCTCGAACGATTTCCTGAAAGATTTATGTTTCAATTAGTTTCGCAAGAGGTCGATTCTTTGCGGTGCCAATTTGGCACCGCAAAGAATGAACAAGCACAGTATCGTAGATTCTTGCCTTATGTATTTACTGAGCAAGGTGTAGCCATGCTTTCAGCTGTTTTGAGAAGTGAAACTGCCGTGCGAGTGAGCATCCAAATTATGCAGGCATTTGTAGAAATGCGACACTTGTTGTTGAATAATACGCATTTGCAATTGCGTGTCTCAAATATTGAAAACAAGCAAATCGAACATGAACATAAATTCGATGAGTTGTTTAAGGCATTGGAAAAGAATCAGCTAAAAGCAACACAAGGAATTTTCTTCGATGGACAAGTGTTTGATGCGTATAGTTTTGTTTCGGATTTAATAAGATCAGCAAATAAATCAATAATTCTTCTCGACAATTATATTGATGACACCGTTTTATGCCTGTTTGCAAAAAAGAAGAAAAACGTGGATGTCACTGTTTTTACAAAAATTACCAAATTAATTAAGCAAGATATAGAAAAATTCAATTCTCAATATCCATTCATAAGAATAAAGGATTTTGAGAAATCTCACGATCGATTTTTAATCATTGATAATGAGAAAATCTATCATATTGGTGCGTCATTAAAGGATTTAGGAAAGAAATGGTTCGCATTTTCTCTAATGAAAAAAGAATCTGTTGCGACGATTTTAAATAAATTGAGATAAAATTTGAGGTGCCAAATTGGAACCTCAAAGCATCACCTTTTCCACCACCTGCGCCAAATCCATTACCGGCGTTTCGTTTACATCCGAAAAGGTCTTTTTACAAAGAGGACAAGCGGTTACGATATAATCGGGATTTCCGATACTCATTTTCTGAACGGCGTCTTTGGCAATTTTCTTCCGGCGGTCGAATGGTAAAGTTTCTGTTGCAATACTGTTTCCGCAACACAAGGCATCTTTGCCGTCGAATGATGTGGATTGTAAAAGTGTGGTTTGTTGCAGAATCTTGCGCGGTTCTTCATAAACGCCCGAAGAACGTCCCAATTCGCACGGATCGTGAAAAACAACTTTTAAATCGGATTTTTCCACTTTGATTTTTCCTTGCTCAATCAATTCATTGATGTACTGCGAATGATGCAAAACACGAATGGGAAGATTGTATTTTTCATTAAACATTTTGTAACAAATCGGACACGAAGTTACAAACGTTTTTGCTCCGCTGTCAATAATTTGTTGACGTTGTTTTTCAATCAACGCTTGCGCCGATTGTTCTTGTCCGGCCAGTAACATTGGTCGTCCGCAGCAAACGCTTCCGTTTTCATCCCAGAATTGATAATTTTCGCCCGATTTTTCCAGAATATTCACCATCGATTTTTTAATTGCAGGTGTTAAATGCGTCATGCAACCGGCGAAATATAGGGTTTCCGGTTTCGAGTTTCTGGTTTCTGCTTGTCCAGATAATCAAATTGATTTTCCGTAAACAATGCCGCATTCTGTTTCTGCATTAATTTTAATTCACAGGAATCGATTTCCACCGGACAGGCTTCCACGCAGCGGCGGCACTGCATGCAATAGCTTGCAATTTCTTTGGATGCTTCAACATCTTTATCGCGAAGTTCACGTAAAAAATACACCGTTGTTTTTGGCTGCATATTCGTAACACTCGACAATTGGCAAGCATCGATACATATTCCGCAGCGCGAACAAGAATACAATTCAACGCGTGCATAGCCTTTGTTTTTGCGGCTTTCGCGAATACCTGCATTGCGCATTGGGATCAACAGAAATTCCGAAACAATATGCATGTAGCGCGACCACGGAAGGGTGAAAAAAAACATCGCTAAAGCGCACGAATAGCCCCACCAAATAGGACGGATATAGGCTTCGTTTTGCACGAAATTCTCAAAAATCAAACCGAAACCGCGGGTCAGAAAGCTGCCGTCTTTCGTGATTCCGGCCGTAAAACTTTCTGCCATCAGGCGCAAAGGGAAAATGCACCACAGCGAATACATCGCAATTTGATCGGGTAAGCGTAATTTGGTGGTGCGCCGCATGCCGAAGCGTTGTTTGCGAAAGCGTTTGTAAATAGCCAAACCAACACCCGAAAGCACCATCAGTAAAAAGAGATCCATCAAAAAGAAAAACAAAGAACCTTTTAATGTCAAATTTGCTTCCATCACAAAATAACGGAAGAATATAGGAAAATAGGGGAGGTTGATGCGATGTGGACAAAAAATCTGGACTTCGAAATGACCAATAACGATAAGCATAAACCAGCCCAGTGCGATGCTCATGTGCATATATCCCAACCAGCGGTTGCGTTTCCAGATTTTAGTATGGATGAAACAATCGAGGAAAATATCTTTAAACGTTTTAAAAATATCTTTGCTGAGAATATGCTTGCGCAAACGTGTGCGGTCTGCCAACGGCAACTCCGCAAGAACGCGCGATGTTGCGATGAACAGGTAGGTTAATATAAAAACCAACCCAATGGTATAGGGGAGAACAAATGGGTCGTATGAAAAACGTTCAATCATTATTTTTAGTTTACGAGTTAACAAGTTTACGAGTTAACGCTGCGCCTCTTGTCTACTTGTTTTATTTTCTTGTTTTTCCGTTTTCTTGTTAACTTGTTTTCTTGTTAACTTGTAATTTTATTTATATGTATCAATACATTTCGCGTATTAATGCCTTTCGGACAGCTGAGCGAGCATTTTCCGCAAAGCATGCATTTATGTGTTTCCTGTTTGAGGCTTTTGATTTCACCGCGTTTCAACATGAGTTGAAGTTTACGCAAATTAAAATTCGTAAATTGCCCTGCAGAACAAGTTGCTGCGCAGCATCCACACGAAATACAAGCAAGGAACGATGGTTCCAATTCAGCTAACTTTTTAGCCAAATCCTGCTTGTTTTCGTCCATGTTGAGGATGCCGCTCTTATTTATTGAAAATCCAAAATCCATTTTTTAGTTTACGAGTTAACAAGTTTGCGAGTTAACGCTGCGCCTCTCGTTTATTTGTTTTGTTTTGTTTACTTGTTCCCTTGTTAACTTGTTCCCTTGTTAACTGAAAGAAACGAATGCACTTCCACCGCTGCTGCTCTTGCATCTGCCAGCGTTTCCGGAATGGTTTTTGGTCCGGTACACGTTCCGGCAAGGAAAATTCCTTCGTGTGAGCTGTAATTGGCGGAAGTATAATTATTTTTCGGTTTGAAAAACAAAGTATCGTTGACTTCGATGTTTAATAAATGCGAAAGCGTTTGATTGCTGTCGGATGTTTCCATACCGGTCATCAACACCAGCATATCCACGGTCATTCGCAACGGTTTTCCTGCTAAAGTATCCTCCGCTTTCATCACAATACGGCCGTCTTTATCTTCCGATGCTTCGGAAAGGCGCCCGCGGACAAACTGAACGCCGTAGCGGGTTTGCGCGTCGTGATACATCTGTTCGAAATGCAAATCAAACATTCGTAAATCCATATAAAAACAGTAAACCTCCGTGTCGGGATACAATTCTTTCATCTCGCAAGCTTGTTTCACAGCTGTTGCACAACACGCTTTGGAACAATGACGGTTGTTTACTTTCTCATCGCGGGAACCCACGCAATGGATAAATGCCACACGCTGCGGAATTTCGCCCTGATGAGTGAGGACTTCATGGGCGACATACATTTTTTCCAAATCGGCAGAAGTGAAAACATTGTCGTAAATCCGGTAACCGTATTCTTCTTTGCGGCGGGCATCGAAAAGATTGAAGCCGGAAGCCAACAAAATGGCATCGGCTTCCACGCTGCTTTTATCAGAAAAAGCAACTTGGAACGTATTATTTTTGTTTTTCTGAATATTTTCAACCGTTGTTGATGTAAATATTTTTACATTTTCCGATGTTTTTTTCAAAGGTTCGACAATTTCAGAAGCTGCCTGCTGAGAAGGAAATAAGCGGTCCCATTGGGCTACATGCCCACCAGTTTCTTTCTCTTTTTCCACTATCCAAATGCGGTGTCCGAGCTTTGATAAAACGTGTGAAGCCTCAAGTCCTGCAATTCCACCTCCGATAATTACAATGTTTTTCATGAAATCTTAACATATTAGTTTACAAATGTACAAAAAAAAACTAAAATACTTTTTTAAATTTATGTAAAAATCGCACATTTATATTTTTATACGATATAAAGCATTTAATTCATGAGTTTTGCTATATTTTCTTTCATTTTTAAGAAAAAATATGTATCTTTGCAGACTTAATTTGTATTTAATACTATAATTTAAACAGTTATGCAGAATAAAGGAGCAATCAAAACATTTGCAATTCTCTTTGCAATTATTTGTCTTTATCAGCTTTCATTTACCTTTGTTACAAGCAGGGTTGAAAGCAAAGCGCGTGCATTTGCCACCAGTGAACGGGTTCACCAGGAAGCTAAAACACTCGCAAACGGAGATGCAGTACGCGAACGTTATGTATTCGATTCTTTGGCAAAAGAATATGAAGAAGATTATTTGGATTCCGTAGGGAATAACGTAGTGTACAACATTCTTGTTCAAAAGTATACATACAAACAATGTAAAGAACATGAAATCAACCTCGGCCTCGACCTTCGCGGCGGGATGAACGTGGTAATGGAAGTTTCTACTTCCGATGTTGTTTATGCCTTGGCGGGATATAGCTCGGATAGTTTGTTCAACAAAGTGATGGAACAAGCGATCGCTACGAATAAAACCACTCCGAACAGTAATTTTGTTACTATTTTTGGCGAAACATGGAACAAAATTGATCCAAATGCACAAATGGCAGCTATTTTCAGCTATGAAATGGCATCGGTAAATACCAATTCGACAAATAGTGAAGTTGTTGAAGCTATCCGCAAAGAAACAACCAGCGCTTACGATCGTACTTACCAAGTTTTGCGCCAGCGGATTGACAAATTCGGAGTTGCTCAGCCGAATATCCAAAAATTACAACAAACCGAGCGTATTTTGATCGAGTTGCCCGGCATTAAAGATCCTCAACGTGTGCGCAAACTTCTACAAGGTGCCGCTCAGTTGGAGTTCTGGGCTACTTACGAATTTAGCGATGTCGCTCAAAACCTTTCGGATGCAAACGATTATCTCGCTTCTTACTTGAAAATGAAAGGCGACGACTCTACCTTGGTAAATCTTACAGATACGACTGCTAAAGCTGATAATACCGAAGATAAGTTGGCGCAACAACTTGCTGCGGGCGTAGATTCTACTAAAACAGACGATGGACAATTGACCCAAGAACAATGGAGAGAGAAAAATCCGTTGTTTGCAGTGTTGATGCCTTATTTGGGTGAAGGTGACCAAGGCCGAAAAGGTCCGGTTGTAGGTTATGCGATGGCAAAAGATATGGCGAAAGTAGATCGCTATATGGAAGTTGCCAAAACAAAATTCCCTCGTCAAATTCGCTTTGTTTGGTCGGCTAAACCACTTCCGGGATCGGATATTTATCAATTGATTGCTTTAAAAGTAACCACTCGTGATAACCGTGCTCCGCTGGATGGCGGTGCTATTACGGATGCTCGCCAAGATTTTGGCCAACACGGAGATGTTGAAGTTAGCATGACGATGAATGCCGAAGGTGCCAAAGTTTGGAAAAATATGACCGCCGCTAATATCGGCCACTCGATTGCTGTTGTTCTTGATAATTACGCTTATTCTTGGCCGACGGTTAACACTGAAATTTCTGGTGGACAGTCGCAAATTTCCGGTAACTTTACTATTGAAGAAGGACAAGATTTAGCCAATATTTTGAAAGCCGGTAAACTCCCTGCTCCTGCACGTATTGTACAAGAAGCTGTGGTTGGGCCTTCTTTGGGACAACAAGCGATTTCAGCTGGTTTTATGTCGTTTGTTCTTGCGTTCATCATGGTCTTGTTATATATGACTTTCTTCTATAGCACTGCCGGTTTGGTTGCCAACGTGGCATTGCTTGCCAACGTATTCTTCCTGTTCGGCGTTCTGGCATCGCTCGGCGCGGTGTTGACATTGCCCGGTATTGCCGGTATCGTACTTACCATGGGTATGGCGGTGGATGCCAATGTTATTATTTACGAACGTGTGAAAGAAGAGCTTCGAGCCGGAAAAGGCGTCCGACTGGCAATTGCAGACGGTTACAAACATGCTTATTCGGCCATTATCGACGGTAATGCAACAACTTTGATTACGGGTATTGTATTATACATCTTCGGTTCGGGTCCTATCCAAGGTTTTGCAACTACATTGTGTATCGGTATCCTTACTTCGTTATTCTGCGCAATCTTTATTTCTCGCATGATCTTTATCTGGTTGCTGGAAAAAGACAAAAATATTATGTTTGATACGAAAATCACTCGTAACTTTTTGGCAAACACGCATATCGATTTTATCGGAGCACGTAAATATTCTTATGTAATTGCAATCGTTTTGTCAATAATCAGTATTACATCTTTGGCAACTCGTGGATTAAGTTTGGGTATTGACTTCTCCGGCGGTCGTACGTATACCGTACGTTTTGACCAGGATGTGAAAACTGACGATGTCCGTGCAGCACTTACAGCGGCGTTTGGCGGAGAAGCTCCCGAAGTAAAAACAATGGGTTCTTCCGATCAAGTGAAAATTTCTACCAAATACAGAGTTGGAGATGTTGGACAAAATGTAGAAGCAGAGATGGATCATGCATTGTATGAACATTGCAAAGGGTTCTATAAAGAAGAAATCTCCGAAGATGAGTTTACCAAGTCTGATAACAGTAAGCTTTTAGGCTTGTTGAGTTCGGAATTGGTAGGACCGACCATTGCAACGGATATCACTCGTTCTGCATTCTTGGCGGTGGCTATCGCTTTGCTCTTTATCTTCTTGTATATTGCCGTTCGTTTTAAACACTGGCAATATGGCTGGGGCGGTTTGGTTTCGTTGGCACACGATGCTTTGATTACGCTTGGAGCGTTCTCATTGTTCTATGGCGTGCTTCCGTTCTCATTGGATATCGACCAAGCGTTTATTGCGGCCATCTTAACGATTATCGGATACTCTATTAACGATACTGTGATTATTTTCGACCGTTTGCGTGAATACATTGGACTTTATCCGAAACGCGAATTGAAACAAACAATGAACGACGCTATTAATAGTACTCTTTCCCGTACGGTGAATACAACCGGTACGGTATTGGTTGTATTGATTATGATCTTCTTGTTTGGTGGTGATGTAATCCGCGGTTTCACTTTCGCATTGTTGTTCGGGGTGTTGATCGGGGTTTATTCTTCCGTGTTCATTGCATCGCCGATTGCATACGACATCACAATGCGTAAAAATAAAAAAGCGGCAAAAGAAAATAAATAATCTTTTGTAAAAAGCAATAACAAAAAAGCCATTCGAAATTCGAATGGCTTTTTTGTTAAGCATTGCCATTATAACTTGACGAATGTCAGTTTTATGCGTCGGTAGTTTTCGGCTTGCGAGATATTCGTTCCGGTAAGATATAAGTAGATGATATTGTCGTTTTCATTACCGGAAAGATTGGCATAAGTGATGCTTAAAGGTACTTCTCCTATAAATCTCCCGGCAGCAATGCTTGCTGTGGGAGAGAAACTGATGGCATTGTCTGCAATGGTGCTGATGGCAGGCACTTTTCCTTGAGTGGTGTCTACACTGTATGGATCTAATTTGGAGATGCCTACATTAACTTCTCCCATTGCTCCGCTTGCAATTAGGTGGATGGGGAGAATGAATACCTGGTCGGTATCAATTTTCACAACTGTATTGTGAATTGATGCTTCTGTTCCGCGCCAAGCGGTGGGAGAGGAAGCAACAGGAACGTCGGGATAATCAAATGCCACTTGCGCGATACCGTCGTACGATTTGTCGTTTTTGTCGCATGATACCCCAATTCCACAAAAGGCAATCAAGGCGATATATAAAGATATTTTTTTCATAGTCTTTTGCTTTTATAGATTAGTAACCGGGATTTTGAGTCATGTTAGGATTAGCATCCAATTCGCGTTGAGGAATCGGCAAAGCAAACAATTCGCTTGGGTAAGCCACGTATCTGTACGGAATTCCAGCCATATTTAAACCGCTGTACAGATCTTTCTTCAAACGTTTGATGTCGTAGAAATAAATTCCCTCATAAGGAAATTCTTTTCGACGTTCGATGAAAATAAGGTCTAACAATGCTTGTCCGGAAACAGTGGTTGTGCCTGCCGAAGGATCTGCCCGTTGGCGGATTTCGTCCAAATAAGTAATTGCAGTGGGGATATCATTTGTTTCAGCGCAAGTTTCGGCATACATCAAATAAATATCAGACATGCGAATGATCGGCACATCTGTAACGCCTAAACCGTCTCTGGAAGGATATTTATTTACACGCATTAATGCCCCGTCGGCGATGAAGAATGTGCTCAAGCGGATATCGGTTGAGTCATATAGATTCATGATTGAATCTGAAGCAAGAAAATCGCCATAACCATTGCGGATGTACATATACGATAATGAGCTTGTTGCTAATTGATCGCTGTTTGAATACGGCAATGCGAATAAGAATTCTGCATTTGCAGTAGCGTTGTATTTGAGCGACCAAGCCGCTACATATTCGGTGGTTGTGAAAATACGATAGCCCGAATTGTTGATAATGTCTTGCAAAAGCGGTTTGGCTGTGGCGTAATCTTGTTGAGTGATATAAACACGCGCCAATAGGGCTTTTGCGGAAGTTGCATTGATTTTATACGGAGCTTCGCCCGGCGATTGGATTTCTAAAAGGGTAATCGCTTCTTCCAAGTCGCGGATTATTTTAGTATAAACCGTTTCCACTGTTTCACGTGGGGGGCGTGCATTTTCATCGTATTTTTCCATGTATGGAACCCCCGGCGTGGATTGATAACCGTTATAGGTTTGACCGAATGTTCTTACCAAATCAAAGTGCAGCATTGCGCGGAGCGCCAACGATTGCCCTTTTATTTCGGCTTTTTGTTCGTCGGTTCCTGTAATGTTCTCAATAGCGGCAAGCAAGCGGTTTGCCCGGTCGATGGTCACGTAAGCCAATTCCCAATAATTTCTAACATCACCATTTGCTGCTGTAATTGAGAATTGCAATTGAGGGATAAAGCGGTTGCTGTTTCTGGGATTTAACAGAATGTTTGTTGTTGTTGCATCTCCGGAAACGGGCCAATAGCGTCCGTATAGGGAAAAATGTTGCAAAGCGTCGTACACTCCGTTGAGCGATGCGTTTGCAGTGAGGTAATCTGTAACGGCGCCTTCATCCGGAACATATCTATACATGTCGGTATCCAGGAATTTATTGCATGAGGACAAAAATGCCGTTCCGACCAATAGGGCTGCTGTATATATGAATATTTTTTTCATAGTTTTCATTTTTTAAAATTTAACATTAAGACCAAATGTGATTGTTTTGGCATTTGGATAACCTGCTGCATATTCTCCGCTTAATCCTACTTCCGGATCTGCATCCGGATAGTGGCTAAACGTGAGCATGTTTGTACCTTGTGCATATACACGCACGGTGTTTAAATTCATCCGGTTGGTAATAGATTTAGGGAGCGTGTATCCGATGGTTATATCGCGTAATCGGATATAAGAAGCATCGAAAATGACCCTGTCCGATGCATAACCGCCATAAACACCAGCGGTATAATTTGCATTGGCTTGCGGATATTCCGATATATCGCCTTCTTTTCTCCAACGTTCGTCAACACCTTCGTATTGATTGTCGTACCTGTTGTATCCGCAGTGTGTAGCAAACGACCATGTTGAGTTGAAGACTTTATTGCCATAAGTGAAATAAAGCATGAATGAAACGTCGAAACCGTAAAATTCAAACGTGTTTGTGAGACCGCCATAGAATTTCGGAGCGGCAGAACCAAGCGGATGTCTTACATCTCCAATGGTTGATAAATCGTAAACAATATTTCCGTTGAGATCATAATACATCGGACGACCGTTTGCAGGATTTACACCGGCCCAATTGCGTGAAAAGTAAGTTTGAATATCGGAACCTTCTTGATAGATAAATGGCGCAATAATGATTGGCTCTCCACCTAATAATTTAAGAATTTCATTTTTGTTGTGTGTGATATTGAAATCGACTTTCCAAGTGAAATTTTGGGTTATTATTGGAATTGCATTTAATGAAAATTCCACACCTCTATTTTGCATAGAACCGATGTTTGAAGTGATAAAATCAAAACCGGTTGTTAGAGAAAGCGGCTTGTCCAATAATAAATTATCTGTTTTCTTATTGTAAAATTCGATAGTTCCGCCTAAACGTCCCTGAAAAAAGGAAAGATCTAAACCAATGTTAAACGAATTACTGGTTTCCCAACCCAAATCGGGATTTGCAATTTGCACGGGTGCTGCCCCCGGATTTTCGTTGTAGTTAAACCCTGCACCGTATAATCCTCTTGATGCATAAGGGTCAATTCCAGACGTGTTTCCGGCAGTACCATAGCTTGTGCGGAGAGTGGCGTTGGTTAACCAATCAAAATCCTGCATAAAATTTTCTTGTGTCAGCCTCCAGCTTGCTCCAACGGACCAGAAGTTACCCCAACGATTGTCGGACGAAAGTCTAGACGAACCGTCGCGACGGAAACTTCCCGAAAGGAAATATTTTTCATCAAAATTATAATTTGCGTTGGCAAAAAAGGATGCAATGCTACTTTCATTGCGAGTTCCATTGGTTCCATAAGGAAGTGCTCCTTCTGAGATCTGATGGAAGCGTGTTCCGGGAAAACCTTGCGACATGGCGTATGTCCATTTGTAATCGGTTGCTTGGGCTTCTTGTCCGAGCAAGAAAACAAACGAATGCGCATCAAAACTTGTAATATAATTCAAAGTGTTTGTAACATTCCAAATCCTGTTTTCAACCACGCTGTTTGCGGCTGTTCCTTGTCCATAAGATGCAGAATTGCCAACCGGACGAGAGTCGAGCCACTTGTATTCATTCAAGAACATATAATCCAATCCGGCTGTTGTCTTAAAAATCAAACCTTCGATAATATCCCATTGCGCATAGCCACTGGTGAGCAAACGCGAAGTTCTGGAACTAAAATCATCATACATGGTATTTGCCAGAAAATTGGTGCTTTGTGATGACATGTAATGGATATTTACACCGGGATTTACCGGTAATAGCATTCCACTTGCGGCATCATAAAATAGGGAGCCTTCGGGAATAATACCCGGGTCGAGTGGAGATGTATTCATGGAGGCCATGATGGGATTGATAAACCATAAGTCGCTGGTATAGGGGGATTCTTGGTCGTTGTAAGAAAAATTTGCATTTATGCCAAATTTGAATTTCGAGTTAACTTGCTGATCCAAATTCAAACGGGCACTCATCCGTTTCATCCCTGTGTTTAAAACAACCCCTTCTTGGTCCAAATAGGATATTGAGGTAAAAAATTTAGTTCTTGCCGTTCCGCCGGAAGCGCTTAAGTCAAATGAGGTCGTTGGTGCGTTATTCACGTATGCTTGGTCCATCCAATCATAATTGAAGAAATTTCCATCGGCCTGACGAAGCGGAAACATCTTGTCAGAATTGAGAATTTCCCCAAAGATCTTTTGTCCGTTAGGCATTGTGATGTATTCGTTTGGATCGTTTCGATCACCATAGCCTGCGTTGAAAAAGGCATCATTTAGGTAATCGATGTATTGGTCGCCGTTAAAAACCGTGAAATTCTTCGTGGTTCGATTTGAATAACCTCTTGCAACTTTAAGGTCGAAATTGGTTTTTCCTTCGGAGCCTCTTTTGGTTGTGATTAAAACAACGCCATTAGAGGCTCGTGAACCATAGATAGATGTTGCGGAGGCATCTTTTAAAACGACAATAGATTCAATATCTGCCGGATTGATATTGGCCATTGCGCTTAAATTATCTGAAGTTTCCGTAGCAGCTGTTTGTGTCATTTGTCCAAAATTACCGGTGGCAATAGGAATTCCGTCAACGACATAAAGAGGAATGGTTCCTGCATTGATAGAACCAATTCCGCGAATGGTTACCGATTGTCCGGCGCCCGGTTGTCCGGAATTCGATAGCGACAATACACCGGCGGCGTTTCCTTGTAGTGCCTTGTCGAACGAAGTCACAGGTGCGGCTAATTTTTCGCTGCGAACAACGGATGCAGCACCGGTGAATGTACCTCGCTGTTGAACGCCGTAACCGGTAATTTCAACTTCTTTCAACCCTGTAGCAGTGGCTTTTAACGTGATCCTTAAATTCGTTCCAGCAGGTGTTTCATAATCTGTCATTCCCATAAAGGAAACAGTGAGTGTTGTTGTGGCTTGAGGAACATCGACGGAAAATTCGCCGTTCATTCCGGTGACTGTGCCAATGGTAGTGCCTTTGGCAACTACTGTTGCACCGATTACGGATACGCCTTTTTCATCTACGACCACGCCCGACACTGTTTTGTTCTGCGCGTATGCAAAGCTTATGCTTAGCAACATGCACGCAAGTAACCAAATTACTTTTTTCATACATTTTTTGTGTTGAGTTAAACCATAACATTAATGCTTGTCGATTAATGCTTATAAATGTAACCCTAACTTTTCTTGTCGAACTGGGGCACGACCAAGTAGCCTGTACACAACAAGAAAAGTCGTGGCTACAAGAGGAAAGTATTTGCACCCGTATGCTTTGTGTATGCGGAACGATGGAGCAGGTCGATTTTCAGTTCAAAGTAGAAATTGCAAACACTAAACTTGTACGCTTTTTATAACGTGCACATTCGATGTACATGCATGATTTGATGCACATGGAACTGTGCAAAAATGACTACTATATTTTTCACATGGAGGAAATGTGTATGCAAAAATTGTGTAGTCATGTCTTACGGAAGTTGATGGTTAATATTTTTTGTAATTAACAATACACATCCATAAATTTCTTTTTCTGCTACAAAGCTAAAAATAATTTAGACATAAACAAAATTTTTTTCAAAAAAACTTTATTAAATAAAAAAAATATTTATTTAAGATATTGAAAAATAAATATTTATTAATGCAAAATTTTAAAAATCAATTCCCGCATCAAATCCGGATCGGAAGTAGAAGCATTGTCCATGCCTTTGGATTTAAGGTCGTATTCGCGGAAATAGCCAATGATACGGGCGGTTTTTTGAGTGGAATAGTGTTTGGAAGCAGCTTCGAATTCGTATGAATTCCGTGCCCCCATTTTTGCGAGCAATTCTTTTTCCGGCATGCGTGTGCGCTCGGTTTGGTAAATCAAGAGTTTGAGAAAAAATCCGTATAAAATCGGAATCAACATCTGAATCGGATGTTCTTTGGTATTTTGTCCGAAATAATGAATAATTTTATTGGCTTTGATAATATCTTTGCCGACGAGGGCTTTTTGTAGTTCAAAAACGTTATAATCCTTACTGATTCCGATAAACTGTTCAATCAATTCCGGCGTAATTTCTTTTTTTCCGTTCATGTTGAGGACAAGTTTATCAATTTCATTCGCAATTTTGCTTAAATCATTTCCTAAGGATTCGGTAAGTAGGGCCGACGATTTTGAGTCGATTTTACAACCTTTTTCTTTGGCGTAATTTGCAATCCACGCAGGAACTTGATTGTCCCACAATTTGGGCGATTCAAAGAAAACGCCCGTTTTTTCAACTTGTTTGTAAAAACTTTTACGTTTGTCGATTTTGCCGTATTTATAACCAAGCACTAAAATCGTACTCGAAAGCGGTTTTGAAACATAAGCGGCGAGCTCTTCGATTTTGTCCAGCTGTTGCGCCTCTTTCACAATAACCACTTGGTAATTGGACATCATCGGATAGCGTTTGGCTGCATCTACAATGGTTTGCACTTTTGTATCGCGACCATACAAAACGGTAAAATTAAATTCTTTCTCGTCTTCCGTTAATACGTTTTGCTCAATAAAATCGCTGATTTTATCGATATAATAAGCCTCTTCTCCCGAAAGTAAATAAACGGGAGAATAGATTTTTTTTTGTAAATTTTCGATGATTTGTTCGAACGTCATCTTATTTCAAAAGCGAAAGCAAATAAGTACCATAGCCGCTTTTTACAAGGGGTTCGGCCACTTCTTTCAATTGTTCGGCATTGATAAATCCTTTGCGGTAAGCAATTTCTTCAATACATCCGATTTTCAATCCCTGGCGTTGTTCAATTACACCTACAAATTGCGATGCTTGCAGCAAAGATTCGAAAGTACCGGTATCCAACCAAGCAGTACCTCTATTCAAAATAGCCACTTGTAAATTGCCTTGCTCGAGATATACTTTGTTCACATCGGTAATTTCATATTCTCCGCGTGCGCTTGGTTTCAATTCTTTTGCAATTTTTACAACAGAATTGTCATAAAAATACAAACCGGGAACGGCAAAATTCGATTTCGGCTGTTTCGGTTTTTCTTCAATGGAAACGGCTTTTCCGTTGGCATCGAACTCCACAACGCCGTAGCGTTCCGGGTCGGAAACGTGATATGCAAAAACGGTTCCGCCTTTCGGGTTATTGTGTGCTTCCAACAATTGTCCCAAGCCTGAACCATGGAAAATGTTGTCGCCTAAAACCAATGCAACACTATCGCTGCCGATGAATTTTTCACCAATCACGAACGCCTGTGCCAAGCCGTTCGGAACTTCTTGTACAGCGTATTGAAAAGAACATCCGAGTTGTTTGCCGTCGCCCAACAAACGTTCGAAATGCGGCAAATCGTGTGGCGTAGAGATAATTAGGATATCTTTAATTCCGGCCATCATCAATACCGACAAGGGATAATAAATCATCGGTTTGTCGTAAACAGGCATCAATTGTTTACTCATGGCGAGTGTCAATGGGTGCAAACGCGTGCCGGAGCCTCCGGCGAGAATAATTCCTTTCATAGTGATGAAGTTTAAAAGACAAAAATACGAAATAAAAGTGAAAGTTTAAACATTCTTGGTGTTTATTGATAAAATTTCGCATGAAAAATTAAGTAATATCCATGTCTTATGCTTTAAGATATTAAAAAATAGGCAATTGGATATTTTTTTTAATAAAAGGATGAACAATATTTTTTTTTAATTGTTTTATATCAAAGTCAAAAATAGGGTGACGCAGGTTGGTTTTCCAACTTGGATAATTAATTTCACAAACAAATAATCCCAAAAGCATAATGTTTTGGGATTATTTGTTTTGTAATAGAAAATCAGCAACAACGAATATTCATCGGGATGTTTGGTTTTCCTAAATCTTCGCCGTTAAGGCCTTTGTATTTTAAATCGGGATTATAGTCAACGCCCATTTTATCCAAAAGCGGCTCCACAGCCACTTGATGCGTTTGCAAGCCCAGATCCCACGGATTATAGCCAAGCACCAAGCCTGCAAGTTCTTCGTAAGTGAGAACCGGAATTCCATAACCATTTTCGCCGTAGGTTTTTCCTTCCATTTCGGCAATGGTATATTGCCAGCGGTCAAGAAAATAGGGGCATCCCGGACAGTTTGTTAAAATAAAATCCGGTTTAAACGGTTCCATGGATTCGAATTTTTTGTGCGTATTCGCAATCGAATAACCGCGATTGGCTTTTACCAGATATTGGCGGAAGCCGAAACCGCAACAGTGGCGGCGTTCCGGATAATCCACCACTTCGCCGCCGAAAGCCTCAATCATTCCGGCCAACACATAAGGGTATTCAGCACCCCCAACACCTTTGTGCGGAAACATTTTCGCGTAATGGCAACCGATATGTTCCACGCCGCGCAAGGCTTGTCCGGTGTTTTTATTGATTAATTTATGTTTTGCTTTTGCAGCGATTTCATTGCGCATTTTGTAAATCACATCGCTTGCATGCGCCAAATGTTCGGGAATTTCGAATTCTTTTCCTGTTGCATCTTTCAAATGTTTGCGGATTTTGGCGAGCAAATCCGGAAAATGATGCCACGTATTGATGACTTCGGAATATAAACCGAAAGAAGTGATGCAGGAAGCGGCATAGTTTTTGTATCCGGCTTCGGTCATCAATGCAAACTGACGGGCAATGATTGTCATTGCTGTTTCCATTTTTACAACATCGGAATGATAGCCGATGCCGCCGCAAGTGGTGTGATGCGGAGTTTCGTAAATATCTTTGCCCAACTCGTCGCGCAGAATACGGAGAAACGTTACTTCCGATCCCGGAAAAAAGTTTTGGCGGATACAGCTTCTTACATAGAAATAATGATCATCAGGGATTTCCTTTTGATAATCTTTCCAAATTATTTTTTTACCTTCTATATTCATGTCGTTTAGACCTAACAGGTCTTTTCAAAATGTATCAATAATTAAACTTTCGTTGGATTATAAAACCTGTTAGGTCTTATCGCCCGTGTGTATCGCTATTATGTGTGAAGACCATGTTAAAATATTCTTCGTCGGACATCTTCATTTCCGTGGCTTTTTGGTGCGAACATTCTTCAATTTTGTCAAAACGTTCTGTTGTTCCGGTAATATCGAAGATTTTTTTCAATTCATCCAAATCTGATTGCGGAATTTTACGCAAAACACCAGGACCTTCGCCATCCAAATTTCCACCTAAACGAGCAAAAAGTGCATCCACATTGTTTTGGCTCCATTGCCATACAGGGCCGGCTTCCTGATGATTTTCGTAAGTAATATTCCGGACATATAAGCAATAGCCGTAATCCAGGATTGATTCGCCAATTGCGCGTTTCAAAGCCAATTGCTGACGGCCTTTTTCCGATTCGATAAAATATCCCAAATCTTGCGAAAGCGAACGTAGTGCCATAATAATCAAGCCGGGTGCGTTTTTTCGCGGACAGCGTGTAACGCACGACATGCATTCGCCGCAGTACCAGATTGCATCGCTTTTTAGCAATTTTTCGATTTCAGCATCATCCTTCGATTGGACGATATCCACAATCTTTCGCGGATCGTATTGATAAAACTCCGCTGCCGGGCAGATCGCGGTACATGTACCACAATTGATACATGCTTGCAACCCTTCCTGTAAACGGACATCCTCGCTGAGTTTGTTATATAAATTTCCCATGTTGTTTAAAGACAGTATACAAAGATACAATTTTTTTTCTTCTCAACATAAATAATTCCATTAACTATTTATTTATGAGTAGATTTGTTTTTGTGTAGGTTTTGTGAATTAAGAAATTTGTTTTTAAAGTGTTGATTATTAAATGTGTTTATTGTTGATTTGTTAAGAAAGAATTAACATTTTTTATGTTTTTTAGATGGATTTTGATAATTAATTTTGCGAAAATTATAATTATTAAAACAATAATAAATATGAAAATTGAATTAATTCAGGAACTTTTACGAAAGTTTGAAAATGCCCGTCAAGAAATACGAGGCGTTGAATGTTGGAGTGCAAGGGAACTTCAAAAGATTTTTAATTATTCCGATTGGAGGAATTTTGTCAAGGTAATCGACAAAGCGAAGGATTCTTGCAAACACAGTAATAACGCGGTCTCTGATCATTTTGTTGAGCTCAACAAGTTGATCAAAACCGCTAAGGGCGCGGAAAGAGAGATTGAAAACTTCGCTCTCACTAGATACGCTTGCTATTTGATTGCTCAGAACGGCGACAGTAATAAGCCGGAGATTGCATTTGCGCAAACGTATTTTGCAGTTCAAACACGTAAGCAAGAAATTATTGAACAGCGATTACTAGAAGTCGCACGGGTAAATGCGCGTGAAAAACTTTCTAAATCGGAAAAGAAATTATCCGGAATTGTTTATGAGCGAGGAGTAGATACAAAAGGATTTGCAATTATTCGCAGTCGCGGAGATCAAGCGCTGTTTGGCGGATTTTCTACACAAGATATGAAAAAGAAACTAGAAGTTCCGAATAATAAACCGCTTGCGGATTTTTTACCGACATTAACAATAAAGGCTAAAGATTTTGCTACAGAACTTACAAGTCATAATGTGGTTGATAAAGACTTGCAAGGGCAGGAGCAAATCGGCGATGAACATGAAGAGAATAATTCGGTAGTTAGAGAAGTTCTTAAAACGCGTGGCGTACGTCCAGAGTTTCTTCCTCCGGATGAAGATGTTGAAAAAGTAAAACGGCGATTAAAAAAAGATCGAAGCTTTATTCTTGAACCCAAAAAGAAAAATAGTGAATTTAATTAGCAAATTTTCGTATATTTGCATTTTAAAATCAATATTATGGAATTTGAAGTTGCATACATTGCCCAAATGATTGGGGCAAAAGTGGAAGGAAATCCGAACGGAAAAATCACCACCCTTTGTAAAATTGAAGAAGGTCACGAAGGCGGACTTTCGTTTCTTGCAAATCCCCAGTATACGCCGTATATCTACGATACTCAAGCTACGGCAGTAATTGTAAGCGATGATTTTGCACCCGAAAAACCTTTGCAAACAACCTTGATTCGTGTTTCAAATCCATATCAGGCTTTCGCTAAATTATTGGAAGTTTATAACCAAATTAAAACCAATAAAGTTGGCATTTCCGAGGCTGCTTTTATTCATAAAACCGCAAAAATCGGAGAAAATTGCTACGTTGGAGAATTTGCTGTTGTCGGCGAAAACGTACAAATCGGCAATAATGTAAAAATTTATCCGAATGTTTATGTGGGCGACAATGTGAAAATTGGCGATAACTCGATGCTTTTTCCAAATGTAGTCGTTTATTCGGAGAATGTAATCGGAAAAGATTGTACTATCCACGCAGGTAGCATTATCGGCGCCGACGGCTTTGGCTTTGCGCCAAGCTCCGAAGAATACGCCAAAGTGCCTCAAATCGGAAATGTGGTCATTGAAGATAAAGTGGAAATAGGTGCAAATACATGTATCGACCGCGCTACCTTGGGTTCTACGATTATCAAACGCGGCGTGAAACTGGACAATTTAATTCAGATTGCACACAATGTTGTTGTAGGAGAAAATACGGTGATGGCTTCGCAATGCGGAATTTCCGGGTCAACCAAAATTGGTAAAAACTGTATGTTCGGCGGACAAGTTGGCATTGCCGGCCATGCGCAAATTGCAGATGGCGTGAAACTTGGCGCTCAAACAGGTGTTCCGTCCAGTATTTTGCAGGAAAACGCCGTTATGCTTGGCGCTCCCGCGGTTGATGCAAGCGAGTTTAAACGTACATACATTTATACGAAAAACCTTGCTAAAATGTCGAAACGTATTGATGAATTGGAAAAAATCATCAAGAAAAATAATCTCAGCCTTTAATGTTGAAAGCGGTTTCCGACTATAATTTCGCGGAAGGCGAGGTGTTGTTGATCAACAAACCCTATACCTGGACATCGTTTCAGGTGGTGAATAAATTGAAATATGTGATTAAACATTCTGTAGGGACAAGGCATGCCTTGTCTCTACAAGGTGGTTCCATATCCAAAAACATCAAAATCGGCCATGCAGGCACCTTGGACCCATTGGCAACCGGTTTGCTGATTGTGTGCACGGGGAAATTCACCAAGCGGATTCAGGAATTTCAAGATGCCGAAAAGGAATACACCGGCAGTTTTATGTTGGGGGCAACTACGCCGTGCTGTGACATGGAGAAGCCTGTAGATAAGCATTTTCCGACAGAACATATAACCGAAGAACAGATTCGCGAAACAGCAAAATCCTTTCTTGGCGCGCAAATGCAAGTGCCACCGATATTTTCGGCTGTGAAAATCGATGGGCGGAGAGCTTACAAATACGCACGTCAAAACGAAGAAGTCGAAATTCAAGCGAAGCCTATTACGATTTCAGAATTTGAAATAAAGGCTATTCGTTTTCCCGAAGTTGATTTTCGAATTGTTTGCAGCAAAGGGACATACATCCGTTCCATTGCCCGCGATTTTGGCGAACGTTTGCAGTCCGGCGCTTATCTTTCGGCATTGTGCCGAACGCGAATTGGTGCTTTTAAGCTCGAAGATGCTACGGAACTTGATGATTTTGTAAAACATTTGTCATAAATTTTATGTATCTTTGTTAAATCATGATTAGCGTAAAGCAACTGAATAAACATTACGGCGATTTGCACGTGCTCAAGAATCTTGATTTGGAAATCAAGAAAGGAGAGGTCGTTTCGATTGTCGGCGCCTCTGGAGCAGGCAAGACAACGCTTTTGCAGATCATTGGAACATTGGAAAAAGCCGATGGCGGAAGTTTGCAAATTCAGGAAACGGATGTTTTGAAATTAAACGATAAAAAACTTGCGGCTTTTCGTAATAAAAATATAGGATTCGTTTTTCAATTTCATCATCTTTTGCCCGAATTTAATGCATTGGAAAACGTGTGCATTCCGGCTATGATTGCGGGAATGGATAAAGCTGAAGCAGAAAAGCAAGCATTGGAATTGCTCGAATATCTGCATCTTTCCGATCGTGTCAAACATAAACCATCGGAGCTTTCGGGCGGCGAGCAACAGCGTGTGGCTGTGGCAAGGGCCTTGATTAACAAGCCCGCTGTGATTTTGGCCGATGAGCCATCGGGAAACCTCGATTCGCAGCATGCTCAGGAGTTACATGAGTTATTTTTTAATTTGCGCGATCAATTTGGACAAACCTTTGTTGTTGTCACTCACAACGAAAGCCTTGCCGAAATGGCCGACCGCAAGATCATTATGAAAGACGGGGCAATTGTTAATTCTTAATTATAAATTATTAATTGAACTTCGCCCATAGATATTCTAAAACCAATTGCAAACCCCATTAATAATTAACAATTGATAATTAATAATTAACATGTATCTCACAATTCTTTCCATTTATTTTTTGATATACGCACTTGTAAGCGTTGTCGTGCTTTTTACATTGTTTAGTAAAAACAAGATTAAATATCCGTGGTTGGCGTTTATTTCACCGGTGAATGCGTGGTATTGGCTTAAACTGATCGGAAAACCCAAGTGGTGGATTGTGTTTATGTTCATCCCTTATCTCAATTTTTTTGTGATAATGCTGATGTGGGTTGAGGTTTCGGTGGGATTGAAACGCAACAAAGCATACGAATATTTTCTTGCGGCCGTATTTCCGTTTATCTATTTCCCATATCTTTTTTATGTGAAGAAAGAAGAATTTGTAGATCCGAAAACATTGCCGGTATACCAACGTTCTGCTATTCGTAATTGGACGGATCCCATTGTTTTTGCAGGTGTTGCAGCTTTGATTATTCGTGGGTTTTTCTTTGAAGGCTACATGGTTCCTTCATCCTCGATGGAAAAAAGTTTGCTGGTTGGCGATTATGTTTATGTAAGTAAATTTGGCTACGGGACACGCTTACCCATCACACCATTGGCTATTCCGTTTGTTCATCATACATTGCCCGGAACGGCGACAACCAAATCATATTTGGATTGGATAACTTTACCATACGAACGTACGCCCGGATTTAAAAACATTGAGCGCAACGACATTATTGTGTTCAATTATCCGGATGGAGATACCGTTTCCACGGCCTTTCAAAGCAATGCGAGTTATTATGCTTTAGTGAAAGAATATGGCTATGAGCGCGTTTGGAATGACCGTCCGAATTTTGGCGAAATTGTTTATCGTCCGATTGATAAGCGCGAAAATTTTGTAAAACGCTGTATTGCTGTAGCCGGAGATACTTTGGAAATTAAAAACCAATTTGTATACATCAACGGAAAATATGCAGAACAACCCGAACTGCGCGAGTTTAATTTTATGATTTATCCTTCGCCTTTGGTTGTTGCTAAAAATCAATGGAAAAAAATGGGCGTTTCGAATGATGATGTTGGAACACTCTTTGGTTACGGTATCATTCCATTGACCTTGTCTACTGCCGAAACTGTTCGCCACTTGCCGGGTGTGGACAGTGTTGTTCCGATGATCGAACCCGCCGGCAAGCACAATGCAAAATTATTTCCATTTGATGCAAATTATCCATGGAATTTGGACAATTACGGACCTGTCTGGATCCCCAAAAAAGGCGTTACCATTGATCTTACACTTGAGAATCTGCCTTTATATACACGTATCATTCAAAATTACGAAAACCACGATTTGAAGGTGGTAAACGGAAATATTCTGATTGATAATAAGCCGGCAACTCAATATACATTTACCATGGATTACTATTGGGCAATGGGTGACAATCGTCACAATTCCGCCGACTCGCGTTATTGGGGCTTTGTTCCCGAAGATCATATCAAAGGACAGGCGACGTATGTTTGGCTTTCAATTGATAAAGATCAAAAATTCCCCAAGAATTTGCGTTGGAGTAAAATGTTTAGAAGGCTGAAATAGAGATTTATGAATGGAAAAAGTTTAACAAAAATAAAAAATTGTTAAACTTTTTTTTTATTTAATTGTTTCTTTATTGGATTACTGCTTTTAGTATAATTCTTTTATTTAGGTTATCGTCTTTATTTATCTAATGAAAAATTCATGAAATCGATCATTCAATTAACCGGTGTAAGTAAAAATTATCCTGTCGGCGATGGTGTTTTCACAGCATTGAGCGATATTAATCTTAATTTTGGGGAAGGGGAGTTTACCGGGCTTGTCGGTCCCAGCGGCTCCGGGAAAACAACGTTGCTGAATATCATCGGTTCGCTTGATGCGCCGAGTGATGGAAAGGCTTTTGTGATGGATAAAAACGTTTCTACGCTTAATGCGAAACAATCGGCCGAATTGCGTAATCATCATATCGGATTTATTTTTCAGAGCTACAACTTGCTGCCTGTTTATACCGTTTATGAAAATGTGGAATTTGCGTTATTGTTGCTGAATATGTCTGCGGATGCCCGTAAAAAGGCTGTGGAAGAAGCATTGGAGTGGGTCGGATTGACAAGCAAAGCTAATTCACGGCCGGCACAGCTTTCGGGCGGAGAAAGTCAGCGTGTGGCTATTGCGCGTGCAATGGTTAAGCGTCCGTCGATCGTGCTTGCCGACGAGCCTTCGGCCAACCTTGATGCCGCCAATTCTCACAACATCCTTCAAATGATGCGTAAACTCAATGAAGAACTGAACACAACTTTCCTATTCGCCACACATGATGAAAAAGTAATGCAGTATCTTAAACGGACGGTTCGATTGTCGGATGGAAGTGTTATTTCTGACGAGAAGAAGGATAACCGATAATCCTTTTATAATGAAAGAAGATATTCTAAAAGAAAAACATACGAAAAACGTAATCGTTCATTGTTTATACTTCATAGTTCATAGTTAAAAAGTCATGAAACTAATCATAAAAACAGCAATAAAAAACATTCTCGGCGCAGGTGTGAGAACGTGGCTGAATGTAGGAGTATTATCATTTGTGTTTGTTGTGATTGTATTGTACAACGGTGTATCTGATGGTTGGATTGATGATGCCCGGCGCGATACGATTCAATGGCAGACCGGTAAGGGCGAAATCTGGCATCCGAAGTACGACCGCTTTGATATTTTCAGTTTACAGAACGCGCATGGACATGTTCCGCGAGAATTGCAAAAAGAAATTGATAACGGACAAACTACGCCAATATTGATAACACAAGGCGTGATTTATCCGCAGGGACGGTTGCAAAATGTAATTTTAAATGGAATTCCTGTTGCCCAAAATGTGTTGAAGATACCTTCAAATACATTGATTTCTACGGATTCTACTACCGTTGTGGCTGCAATCGGTGAACGCATGTCAAAAGCTTCCGGTTTGAAAAAGGGCGATCGGGTAATGATGCGTTGGCGCAATACCAACGGCACTTTTGATGCTTGTGAAGTTTTGATAACAACTGTTTTTTACACCCCCGTTCCGGCAGTGGATAATATGCAGATATGGATCAATTTGTCCGATCTGCAACGCTTATTGATTATGCCGGATGAGGCGACGTTGTTGGTGCGGTCGTCGGAAGATGTTCCAACAACAGATTTGAATGGATGGATGTATAAGGATTTAAAGTTCCTATTGTCGGATATTGACGCTATGAGAACAGCCACGCTCATAGAATCGTCTATTATATTTCTGATCCTGCTTTCAATTGCGTTGTTGGCAATTTTCGATACGCAAGTACTTGCTATTTTTCGTCGTCAGCGCGAAATCGGAACTTACGTCGCATTGGGATTCACACCGCGGGCGGTGACCTATTTATTTACCCTTGAAGGAATTATGTATAGTGTGATGGGAGTGATTCTTGGCGCTGTTTGGGGATTGCCGATTTTTATTTTATTTAATGTGAAAGGATTGGATATATCGAGCTATTCAGGCAGCTTCGAATCTGTTGGCGGTATGGTGATGTACCCCGCGTTTAAAATAACTTCAATTCTTACAACAGTGTTCATCATAGTGTTGTCTTCGGCAATTATCAGTTTTATGCCTTGTCGGAAAATTGCCAAACAGAGCATTGCAAATGCGTTAAAAGGAAAGTTTAGTTAACTATAAACGATGAACTATAAACTATTTCGGACACATCGTTCATCAGGTATAGTTTATCGTTCTAATTTGAAAGAAATATGTTACGTTTTTTGTGGAGAGGAATAATAAGAGATAGACACCGCAGCCGCTTACCGGTTATTGTGGTGGCAATTGGCGTGTGTACTGTTGTTTTTATGACCGGCTTTATAGATGGCATGATGAACAATATGGTTTCGTTAACAGCAAAATTTGACACGGGACATCTGAAAGTTGTTACACGCGAATATCAAAAAGATATGAATCAAAAACCGATTGATTATGCTATTTTGCAATCGAACGAACAGCTTGCCGAATTGCGGAGGGTTGAACCGGCTATTGATTGGGTACAGCGTATTTATTTTGGCGGATTGTTGGATATTCCCGATGAAAACGGTGAAACAAAAGGACAAGGGCCTGTCGCGGCAACGGCGTATGATCTGTTGTCGCCGGCAAGCAAAGAAGCCGCGCGCCTGAATTTTCAGAAAGCCTTGGTATCCGGACATCTCATTCAAAAAAAAGGTGAGATATTGGTGAGTAATGATTTCGCGGAAAAATTCAATGTAAATCCCGGAGATACTGTTACATTCTTTGGTTCGACCATGTACGGTTCCATGGCCGTTTTCAACTATTCAATTGCGGGAATTGTTCGCTTTGGCGTTGGAATGCTGGATAAGGGTGCGGTTGTGGTGGATCTTTCAGATGCCCGTTTTTTATTGGATATGGATGATGCCTGCGGCGAAATTTTAGGCTTTCTACCCAATGATAAATACGATCGAAATGAAGCCGAAATGATCAAAGAAAAATTTAATGCTAAATATATAGATGATAAAGATGAATTTGCACCGGTAATGTTGCAATTGGCCGATCAGAACGGCATGGCCGGCATGTTGGATTATTTCGGCGTTGTTTCCATAATTATGATTGGATTGCTCGTTTTGGCATTGTCGATTGTGCTTTGGAATGCCGGATTGCTGAATGGAATCAGGCGCTACAATGAGTTCGGATTGCGCTTGGCGT
The DNA here is from genome assembly GCA_031551725.1 of Bacteroidales bacterium. Taxonomy (GTDB): domain Bacteria; phylum Bacteroidota; class Bacteroidia; order Bacteroidales; family P3; genus JAVBNF01. Next base: position 15,274 of record JAVBNF010000004.1, on the reverse strand, counting down.
TGGGTGAAGAAAAAAATCATATATATGGCACATTGCTGAGCGAGTCCTTGCTAATTGGCATCCTTGGCTCTATTGTAGGCACGGTGGCAGGAATCGGAGTTTGTTTGATTTTGCAAAAATATGGAATCGATTACAGCAAAATGATGGAAAATATCTCAATGATGCTTGATCCTGTGGTTCGTGCAAAAGTATCTCCTAAATTATTATATATCGGATTTATTCCCGGCGTTCTTTCTGTTTTCATTGGCACGGCCCTCGCCGGCCGCGCAATTTATAAACGAAACACAACATCGCTGTTTAAGGAGTTGGAGTAAATGAATTATGAATTTAGAATTAGGATTTTATGAAAGAAGATAATATTATTGTCGATAAAACTTACGCATTTGCTATTCGAATAGTAAATTGCTATAAATATATGACTGTAGAAAAGAAAGAATTTATTCTTTCAAAACAGTTGCTTCGTTGTGGTACCTCGATAGGTGCTAATGTAGAAGAAGCAGTTGGAGGACAGTCAAGAAAGGATTTTTATGCTAAATTGTACATTGCATATAAAGAGGCACGTGAAACAAAATATTGGATTCGACTTTTAACAGATACATCGTTTTTGGATAAGAAAATGTCTAAATCTCTCTTATCTGATAATGAAGAATTATTAAAATTAATAGGCACAATACTAAAAACACTCAAAAAGGAGTTAAAAATTCCTAATTCCTAATTCTAAATTCCTAATTTAAAAGTTATGAAAACGTTCTCACTTTCGATTATAGCAATGTTTTTCACAAGTATGGCTTTTGCGCAAGATGCAAACAAAATGCTTGCGGAAATAGATAGAAACATGTCTGCAAACTCCTTGATCATGGAATCGACCATGATTGTGCACGGCAAGCGGAACGATCGGACAATGGTTTCCAAATCGTATGTTGTGGGCACACAAAAATCATTTACAGAATATCTTTCTCCTGCCCGCGACAAGGGTACAAAAATGCTTAAAATCAATAAAGAACTGTGGACCTACACCCCGTCTACCGACCGTACAATTATGATTTCCGGACATATGCTCGAACAGTCGGTGATGGGCTCCGACTTATCTTATCAGGATGCGATGGAAGATCGGAAACTTACGGAAACATACAATGCGGTTATGAGCGGAGAAGAAGCCGTTAATGGCCGTGCTTGCTATATTTTGACCCTAACCGCTAAAGTGCAGGATGTCGCATATTATTCGCAAAAAGTGTGGGTGGATAAAACACTGAATCTGCCTGTTAAACAAGAACTGTACGCGAAAAGCGGCCAACTTTTAAAACGTGTAACATTAAGTGATTTTAAAAAATTCGGTACGCGCACATATCCCACAAAAATGAATTACAAAGACGTGATGAAAGAAGGAAAAGGTACCGATTGGGTGATTTCTTCAATTCAATTTGATGTGAAAATCCCGGAAGCCACTTTCAGTAAAGCAAGTTTGAAACAGTAGTGTTTCCGCAGATAACGCTGAAAAAATAGAATAAAACTGCGTAAATCTGCGAAATTTTAAAAATCTGCGAAGAACCGTCAGCGAAGCTGACCATTACGCGTAGCGTCACAGCGCAATAAATAAAAAAATGAAAAGAAGTTTCTTAATTTTATTTATATCATTATCTGCAAAACTCCTTGCACAAGATACGATTGTAGATGTTGAAAAGAACTTCGGTTTCAGCGGTCAGATGTCCGGGTGGATGCAATTTACGCCCGATTTGGAAGATCAAAAATTGTGGCTTGGAGGTAGATATATTCCACAAGTAGATTATAAGATTCCTTTGAAGAAGAACAATCAGCTAATCGATTTCGAAGCTTCCGCGAATATCTTCGGAAACCTTGGTTTTATTGATTCTACGGTTACCGATGGCGACATCAAACCCTATCGTTTGTGGACGCGCTATTCCGGAAGCCAGTTTGAATTTCGGGTCGGTTTGCAGAAAATCAACTTCGGATCTGCTCAAATGTTTCGCCCCTTGATGTGGTTTGATCGCATGGATCCGCGCGATCCGTTGCAACTCACCGACGGCGTGTGGGGCGGATTGTTTCGTTATTACTTTTTGAATAATGCCAATATTTGGATTTGGGGATTGTATGGAAACAATGAAACCAAAGGCTGGGAAGTTTTTCCAACCGAAAAAAATACGCCTGAATTCGGCGGACGCGTACAGCTTCCGATTCCTTACGGAGAAGCCGCATTATCCTATCATCATCGAAAAGAAAATGTAAACATTAACATGCCGCCGCTCATGTATGATGAAAATATTGCCGAAAATCGCTTTGGCGCTGATATTCGCATGGATGTTGTTGTCGGATTATGGGCTGAGGCATCGTGGAGTCATTTGGCCAAAGAGGTCGGCATCTTTACCAATCAGGAAATGCTTACGCTTGGAACCGATTATACATTCGGAATTGGAAACGGATTGCTGACTACATTTGAACAGTTTTGGATGTCGAACGACGAAAAAGCCTTTGCATTCGACAATTCCATGAGCTTTTCCGGACTTTCGCTTTCATACCCCATCGGCATGTTTGATAACATCAGCGCCATGGTTTATTATGATTGGACAAACGATGAGCCTTATTTTTTTCTGAATTGGAATCGCCAGTTGAACAACTTCATGTTCTATGTGATGGCGTATTGGAATCCCATGCAAATTCAGTTGGCTGAACAAGCCGGCCTGAACAATATGTTTGCGGGAAAAGGAATTCAGCTAATGGTGGTTTGGAATCATTAATTCCAAGATCTGTTTTTTGAAAATAACTTCGAAATTGCTAAAAATGGTTGCAAAATCATTATGAAAATCTCAAAAAACGGAATTAAAGCCACAAACATTTCTTCTTTTATCTTGCGCAAAAATTTTCTGTAGAGAAGCAATTGTACGCTCGTTTTTACGAGAAAAAAGAATAACAGGATTTCGAGATTCAGAACTTGGTTAAAGTCGATTTGAAATGATTTTTGCAAACATTCCATAACGATAAATCCGAAAAAAGAAAAAAAGAAAATCGCATTAAACAAGCGAAATAAAATCAATTTCCAACGAATATTCTGCTTGAAAAACGATTGCATTTTCAAATGCAGGGTTTTATGGTTAAACCATTGGCCTAAAGTCGTAAATGCGGTTGTTTTTACAAAAGAATCCGGCGAAAATCGGATGCTTACATTCGTTGCATTTGCACATTTATTTACAAACAAATCATCGTCGCCGCTCTCGATATTGTAATAATCCGTAAGCCCGTTTCCTTCCCAGAAAAGCGATTTCGTATAGGCAACATTTTGGATGATGCCAGTATACGCTTGCGAATTTTTGGCGGCAGACAAATATTGTAAACCGTTTTCAAACGCATCAAAACGAACAAATGCATTGAGGATGCCGTTTTTTTTCTCATACAAACGGCAGCCCAGCACAATTTGCTTCTTGTCCGAAAAACCGCTTTGCATTTCGTCAATCCACTGCGTACTTGCCGGACGGCAATCCGCAGAAGTAAGTAAGATATGTTCGTGGCTCGCCGAGCGAATACCTAAAGAAACGGCAAATTTCTTATCACGGAAAAAATTGATATTTTTCTCAAAATTAACAATTTTTAAATTAGGGTAACGGCTTGCAAAACCTTTCAAGAGTAAATGAGTGTCTTCATCATAACCATCAACCACCAAAACAACTTCGAAGTTCGGATAATTTTGTTCCAACACAAAGGGCAGGTTTTGTTTCAACGGCTCGTATTCGTCTTTTGCTACAATAACAACGGAAATGGGCTTCTTGTTTGCTGAAATCTCCGTTTTTGAAATTTTCAGCAAAGGATAGAAATAATTTAAATAATAAAATAGCAAATAGGCGCTGCTGATAATAAACAGTCCTAAAATGCACCATTCAAGGTAAGAACTTTGCAAAATCTCGAATTTCATTATTTTTTGCTAAAAAAATTATACAAAATTATAAATAGTTCGGAAATATGCAGTATCTTTGACAAATTTTTTATGAACATCGGATTGTTTAATGTTTAATGTTTGACGATTAAAGTTGAATTTTGAACGTTAAACGTCCAACGTTAAACATTATAAGCTTTGAATTACAAAATTTTAGCAACAGATTCCGGTTCCAAAGCACGGGCGGGTGTGATTACCACTGACCACGGAGAAATTTTAACGCCGATTTTTATGCCTGTCGGTACCGCCGGCAGCGTAAAAGCCATGCATTTACGCGACATGAAAGACGATGTGAAAGCGCAAATTATTTTAGGAAATACCTATCATTTATACTTGCGCCCCGGCTTGGATGTTTTGCAAAAAGCGGGCGGATTGCATAAATTCAATGGTTGGAATAAACCGATTTTGACCGACAGCGGCGGCTATCAGGTGTATTCGCTTTCCGGAACCCGCAAGTTGACCGAAGAGGGTGCTGTTTTCCAATCGCATATTGATGGTTCCCGTCATTTGTTTACCCCTGAACGTGTGATGGATATCCAACGCACGATTGGCGCCGATATCATGATGGCGTTTGACGAATGTACGCCTTATCCCTGCGATTATGATTATGCAAAAAAATCCATGCACATCACGCATCGTTGGCTCGAACGTTGTGTGAAGCATTTTAACAATACCGAACCGCTTTATGGATATTCGCAAACATTGTTTCCGATCGTGCAAGGCAGTGTTTACAAGGATTTACGTAAACAATCCGCCGAATTTATTGCTTCGCAAAATGCCGAAGGAAATGCTATCGGCGGCTTGTCGGTAGGCGAACCTGCCGAAATGATGTACGAAATGACCGAACTTGTTTGTGGAATTTTACCGAAAGATAAACCTCGTTATTTGATGGGAGTGGGAACTCCGGCCAATATTCTGGAAGGCATTGCTCTCGGAATCGACATGTTCGACTGTGTAATGCCCACGCGCAACGGCCGCAACGGCATGCTGTTTACCAAAAACGGCATCATGAACATGAAAAACGAAAAATGGAAAAATGATTTTTCCCCCATCGAAGAAGGCGGCGCCAGCGAAGTGGATGAAATGTATACCAAAGCCTATTTACGCCACTTGTTTCATGCTAAAGAAATTTTAGGGATGATGATTGCTAGCCAGCACAACCTTGCATTTTACTTGTGGTTGGTAGGAGAAGCGCGCCAACACATTTTGGCCGGCGATTTCGCATCGTGGAAGAACACGATGGTGGAACGCTTGATGCAGAGGCTGTAGATTTTTTTGTTAATCTGAAAAAAATATTTTAACTTTGCATCAGAAAGGTCATACAAGAGGAGGGAGTTTGCTGTTCTCGTTATAAAGTAGTGACCTTTTTTTATTTTGCAGTCAAACAATATTGTATTTTTTTATGTTCTCGCTTAACTCCAACGATTAGTTTGGCTTTAACTATATACGGGCGAAGTTTAGGAACATCACATTCCATTATAATAATATCTTTGAACTCCCTTTGATTAGCGTTGTTTTTGGGTTTATCATTCCCGACCTTTACAGCATATTTCAAAACATACGACAATTCTAACACCGTCAATGTTGAATTGGCAGATAAACACCCCCATCGCATGGTTTCTTTCTTTGATAAATGATTTACGTGAATAAATTGTTTTAAACTATCGTTTTTTACTTTCTTTTCGGTATTTTCGCCTGCCCAATCGTTGTAAAATTGTTTGATGATTTTCTCTCTGATATCTTCATCTCTTTTAGTTTTTCCGGTTGGAACAATATAGCCATTATGATTAATGAATTTTAAAAGTTTTTCGTTTCTATTTTTCATAACATTTGTTTTATAAAAGTCTTTACATATATAAACGCGATGACCCCCTAAATTATTTCTTAACAAATGTTAATTTTTTGTTAAATCTTACAAAACCTATTGCCGCGTGGCAAATATTTTGTATTTTTGTAAAAATAAAAAACAAACAAAATGAAAAACTCGAAATTAATTACATTTGGAATTATAGCATTTATTGTATTGCTGATTGTTGGATGGTTCTACCGTTCATACAACAAAATGGTAACGATGGACGAAAATTGCAGCAAGCAATGGGCGCAAGTACAAAGCGTGTACCAACGCCGTGCAGATCTTATTCCGAACCTTGTTGCAACCGTTAAAGGCTACGCCGAACACGAACAAGAAACATTTACGCACGTGATCGAAGCTCGTAATCAGGCAACAAAAATCCAATTGGCCGCGGGCGAAACGCCGACAGCCGAGCAAATCAAACAGTTCCAAGCAGCTCAACAACAAGTAGGATCGGCTTTGTCGCGCTTGTTGGTAACCGTAGAGCGTTATCCCGATTTGAAAGCCAACCAAAACTTCCTGGCGTTGCAGTCGCAACTCGAAGGAACTGAAAACCGTATTACCGTGGAACGCCAACGTTTTAACGAGGCTGTGATGAGCTACAACGCTTATATCCGCCGTTTTCCGGCCAACATGGTGGCAGGAATGTTCGGTTTTGAAAAGAAAGTTTATTTCGAAGCGCAAGCCGGAGCAGATGTTGCACCTACCGTTCAATTTTAAGTTTTCATGAGTAAAGCACTTTTTTCAAAAACCGATCGTGAGCAGATTGCTGCGGCGATAAGCAAAGCCGAATGTTGCACATCGAGCGAAATTCGTGTGCATATTGAGGCTAAATGTCCCGGAGATGCCGTGCAGACAGCTGTTGAGGTGTTCGACCGTTTGGAAATGTTCAAAACGAGAGACCGTAATGCTGTGTTGATTTTCCTTTGTCCGAATGATAAAAAATTTGCCATTATCGGCGATACAGCGATTAATAATGCTGTTGGACAAGGTTTCTGGGATTGCGTTTACGATGGTGTTGTTCCTTTTTTCAAGAAAAAGGAATACACTAACGGTTTGATTTTCGCAATCGAACAAGCCGGATTTCAGTTGCAAAAACATTTTCCGCTGAAAAAAGATGATACGAACGAACTCAGCAACGACGTGAGTTTCGGAGAGGAGGGCGATGAATAAACGTTTTGTGTTGATATTGCTGATGTGTTTTTGTGCGAATATATTTGCACAAATTCCGCCCCGCCCACAGCCGGCTCGTTTGCTGAATGATTATGCCGGGATTTTATCTTCCGCGCAAGCGTCGTCACTCGAATATTCGTTAGATACATTTGCGAAGAATACCTCCAACCAGATTTGTGTGGTCATTGTGCCCGATCTGCAAGGCTACGATCCGGCGCAATATGCTGTGGAATTAGGCCATTCGTGGGGTGTTGGCCAAGATAAATTCGATAATGGTATTGTGGTTTTGATAAAACCGAAAACAGATAACGAACGCGGACATGCCTACATTGCTGTGGGTTACGGTTTGGAAGGCGCCATTCCCGATGTGCAAGCCAAGCAGATTGTGGATATGATCATGATTCCGCATTTCAAAAACAATGATTATTACGGCGGAATTACTTCCGGCGTGGATATGCTGATGAAAATGGCGTCCGGCGAAATTTCGGAAGTTGTTGTTGATGACGAAATACCGCTTGAAGCATTGTTTGTTATAGGAATTATCTTGCTTTTATTTATTGTGTCCATATTCTCCAATAAGAACAACCGTAACAAAGGTCGCGGTACCTATTCATCTTCCGGCGGATGGATTTTTCTTCCTCCGATGGTCGGAAGTTCCGGGCGAAGTTCCGGCGGCGGCTTTAGCGGCGGCGGATTCGGTGGTTTTGGCGGCGGCGGTTTCGGCGGCGGCGGAGCAGGAGGATCGTGGTAAGCACAAATATTGTAAAATCTTGAAAAAAGTAGTATATTTGCAATGAAATTGACGATTTTAGATTTGCGATTTATGAAAATCCTCGTACATCGTACGTCGTATATCGTACATTAAAAACAGGCACACAGATTGCTGTATGAAAAAATTAGACTGGTACATTATCCGTAAATTCCTCGGAACTTTCTTTTACGCATTAGCGTTGATTATTCTCATTGTTATTATCTTCGATATCTCTGAAAAGATTGATGATTTCATTGAAAAGAAGGCCCCGCTAAATGTAATTATTTTTGACTATTACGTGAATTTTATCCCGTATTTTGTGAATATGTTTAGTGCATTGTTCACTTTTATTGCAGTGGTTTATTTCACTTCGCGCATGGCTTCCAATACGGAGATTGTGGCCATACTTGGGTCGGGCATCAGTTTTTATCGTATGTTGCGTCCCTACATGATTGCCGTTACCGTGATTGCGGCATTGAACTTATATCTATCCAATGATGTAATTCCGCGCGTAAATAAAAAGCGTTTGGAGTTCGAAGGCAAATATATTTGGCCCAAAGGCTTTGAGGCCAATATTAATGTGCATATGCAGCATAATGATAGCACGTATTATTTTGCAGAGTCTTTTGACCGCTATGAAGGAAAAGCCAATCGCTTGATTATTGAAACAATTGATAAAGAACACGGTTTGATATCCAAAATCACTGCCCGTAATGCGCAGTACGATTCTGTTTCTCAAACATGGCTACTGAAAGATGTAATCGAAAGAAGGGTGGACAGTGTTCGGGAGATATATACCCGCTTGCCTGAAAAAACAATGGATTTGGGCATTGAGCCCAAGGATTTTGAAACCACTTTCCAAAATACCGAGGTAATGACGTTCGGCGATTTGAACAGGGTAATTGCCAAAGAACAGGCCAAAGGCTCTCCGCTTGCCCGTTTGTACATGTATGAACGTATGCAGCGTATTGCGCAGCCGTTTGCCGTGTTTATACTTACGTTGATTGCTGTCGCATTGTCGTCGCGAAAAGTGCGCGGAGGAACTGGTTTGCATATTGCAATCGGGCTTGCGCTTGCATTTTTGTTCATCTTTTTCTTACAGATGACCAAGATGTTTGCCACTTTAGGAACGTTCCCCATCTGGCTTGCTGCGTGGCTGCCGATTATTTTGTTCAGCCTGCTTTCCATATATTTAATTCGAATAGCACCCAAATAGAATTCGTATGGCCATCCTTAACTCCATAGCCGCTTGGGTGCTTAAACAGCGCATGCATCAAATTGAGCTGTTTATCAAATATCCCCACGATGTTCAGCGCGATTGGTTGTTGAAATTGATGGACACGGCTAAAGATACGGAATATGGTCAGAAATACGATTTTGCATCCATCCAAGACATGGATACGTATGCAGAACGCGTGCCTTTAAACGATTACAATTCTTTACGCCCATATATTGATCGCATGCACAAAGGCGAGCGCAATGTATTGTGGAATTCCAACATCAAATGGTTTGCCAAATCGTCCGGAACAACGAGTGACAAAAGCAAGTTTATTCCCGTTAGTCAGGAATCTTTGCAGGAATGCCATTTTAAAGGCGGAAAGGACATGTATGCCATTTACATGAATAATCATCCCGAATCGAGCGTTTTTGACGGAATGAATTTGGCAATGGGAGGCAGTCATCACGTATGTGAAATCAATCCGAATGCTTATACCGGCGATTTATCGGCTATCTTGATTCAAAATTTGCCGTTCTGGGCCGAGTTTTTGCGCGTGCCTAACCTTGAAATTGCTTTGATGAACGAATGGGAATCGAAGATTGATAAAATGGCGCGAGCCACCATTTCGTACAATGTTACCAATGCTGCCGGCGTGCCGTCGTGGACGCTATTGCTGTTTAAACATGTTTTAGAAATTACCGGCAAGCAAAATCTGTTGGAAGTATGGCCTAATTTCGAGGCTTTTTTCCATGGCGGAATCAGCTTTACGCCTTATAAAAAGCAATTTCAGGAATTATTGCCGTCCGATAGCGTGAATTACGTGGAAACGTACAACGCGACCGAAGGCTTTTTCGGCATTCAAGACCAAACGCATTCCAACGAAATGCTGTTGATGCTCGATTATGGTATTTATTACGAATTTGTTCCGATGGATCAAATTCATGAAGAACATCCGAAAACACTGCGTTTGGACGAGGTCGAACTGAATAAAAATTATGCGATTGTTATTTCCACCAATTCCGGTTTGTGGCGCTATATGATTGGCGATACGGTGGTTTTTACGTCTTTGAGTCCGTATAGAATTAAAATCAGCGGCCGTACGCGCAGTTTTATCAACGCTTTCGGCGAGGAACTGATTGAAGATAATGCGCAGCAGGCTTTGGCTTCCGCTTGCGCGAAAACACATGCCGAGATCTCCGAATATACCGCTGCGCCTGTGTTTTTGGAGGATGGAAAAAATGCATGTCACGAATGGTTGATAGAATTCCGGAAAGTGCCCGATGATTTGGCTTATTTTACGGAAGTATTGGATAATGCTTTGAAATCTTGCAATAGCGATTACGAAGCCAAACGCTATCATAATTTGATGCTTAAAGAACCTTTGGTGCGAAGCCTTCCGAAAGGAACATTTTACAACTGGATGAAGTCGAAAGGCAAGCTGGGCGGTCAGCATAAAGTGCCACGCTTGGCGAATGACCGCAAGATCATAGAAGAAATTTTGAAAAATCATTTTAATTAAAAAAAATTATGGTAGCCCGTTTATCTTGTTTTTTGATTTTAGCTGCTGCTTTGTGTGCATGCTCATTTTCTACAGAAAAAAATACTGAAACCCAAATTTCAAGCCAGGTTTCGGTGAAAACGTTGAATGGTTATTTTTTGAAAAATGATTATCAATTTACCGATTCCATTGAATTTTTTGTGTTCAGGAATGCGCAGGAATTTGAACGATATGTTGGTATTGCACGTGTGATGGGCGGTAATTTTGATACCATTGATTTTGCAAATGAATGTGCTGTAGCCATTGCTTGTCCGCCAACAAATAGAAAAACGGATATTCAATTTTCTTCTGTGAAAAATGAAAATGATACTTTGATTGTAAACTATACAATCACCCGTGACGACAAACAATCTTACGACATGCTTCCTTTCTCGCTTTTGCGGATTTCCAAACAAGAGAATTTGAAAGAAATTCGATTTGTAAGGGATGGGGAAGCAAAAAAGATTAAATATTAATCATAGAAGTCTTTTATTTTGAGGATTATTGAAATCAAATTATTGAAATTGAATAATTAGATTTGAATAATTGGAAATAAATAACTTTCATTTTTATTTTGTTTTCTTATACCTTTCGCGTTGTTTGTTGAAAATGTCGATTATTTCGTTGTGCAATGATTTTGGTTTTGTTTAATCCAAAGGTCTGAAGGCGGAACATTGCTTGAGAGCAAAAAGCGAAACTGAATTGTCTTTGACAAGGTTAAACATACGTATCTATTTTTTAAGGAGCAATTTATTGTTTTTATTCAGTATAATAGTAAATAAATTTATATTATTAATTAATATATTGATAAATAATTCTTATATTTGCATCAATAAATTGATTAATTTATGGAAAAACAGGTCATAAAAAGCCTTATTTTGGAAAAACAGGCTGAAATTCAAAACATTGATTTAGTAGAACGTCCTATTGAATTCGAGGAAACTGTCAATTATGTTTTGGTGGGTATTCGTCGTGCTGGGAAGTCTTATTTGTTGTATCAGCACATCAAACATTTAATACGATCCGGAAAAGCATCTATCGAAGATATTTTGTACGTAAACTTCGAAGACGAGCGTATTTCGTCCGTCAACGTTGATGATTTGCATTTGTTTATAGAGTGCTATAAAGAAATGTATGACCGTAAACCGCTGATTTATTTAGACGAAATACAGAATATTGATAAATGGGAAAAATTTGCTCGTCGTTTGGCCGATTCGAAATACCGGGTTTTTATTACCGGAAGTAATGCTAAAATGCTCAGTAAAGAAATCCATACCACGCTCGGAGGACGCTTTATAGCCAAAGAAGTGTTCCCTTTCTCATTCAAAGAATATCTGGATTATCACGGAATGATTTTAAAAAAGAATTGGGAATTTAATGACCAACGATTGCAGATTGTCCGACTGTTTAAAGATTATTTTTATTACGGCGGATTTGCCGAATTATTTCCGTTGAAGGATAAACGAAGCTGGCTTAATGCGCTGTATCAAAAAGTGCTTTTGGGTGATATTATTTCGCGAAATGATATTCGAAATGAAAATGCGATAAGGGTATTGATGAAAAAACTGGCGGAAAGCATAATGCAACCGTCTTCGCTCACAAGAATCAAGCATGTAATTGATTCAACCGGAACCAGTTTGGCAAGAAATACGCTGATCGATTATCTTCAATTTGCGTCCGATGCATATTTGATTTTTAGTATTTCTAATTTTTCTGATAAATTGGTTGAAAAAGAGACGTTTAAGAAGCGGTATTTTTTTGATAACGGAATACTCAATAATTTTCTTTTCGATCCGGAAACAAAATTATTGGAAAACATTGTTGCAGTAACTTTGAAGAAGAGGTATGATAACGATTTGTTCTTTTACAATAAAAATATAGAAGTCGATTTCTTTATGCCGGATGCTCATAGAGCGGTGCAAGTGTCCTATAGTCTTTCGGATGAAACAACAAAACAGCGTGAAATAAAAGCATTGCTCAGACTTAATACCGTTTATAAAGTGAGCCGACTTGAAATTGTTACTTGGGACGAAGAGTCAATTATTAACGAATCGGGCACACAGATTAATGTAATACCTGTGTGGAAGTGGCTACTTAGAGAGAGTGGAGATTTTGAATAAAAACTCAGAAGAGTGGTTTATTGTTGATTTTTTAATCTACAAATGGTCACATCCTCCTGAAAAAAAACTCGTTGAAATCTTCCATCCATGCATTTTATGAAGATTTCAATGTTTTTATTTAGAGTGAATCTAAGCATGGGGTGAATTATCCGATATTTTCACCTATGCATGGGGTAAATTATCGGTTTTTACGATTCAAATACCACTTTTGCGATTTCGGCACAGGCTTCCGCATCAGCTAAAGCATGGTGATGTTGAGAAAGGTCGTAGCCTACATGTGTAGAAACGGTGGGAAGTTTATGATTTACCAGATCTGGAAATACTTTCCTTGAGGCGCGTACGGTACAATGAAATTTGTACTCGGGATAAGGCATGCTGTAAAATTTGTGCACGGCTTTTAGGCAGCCTTCGTCAAACAGGCTGTTATGCGCAATTAATGGAAGTCCGACAATTTTAGGCGCAATGGCCGACCATGCTTCGGGAAAAATAGGAGCATTGCACGTGTCTTTAGCGCTTAAACCATGAACTTTCGTATTCCAATATCTGTAAAAATTCGGTTCCGGATGAATGAGCGAATATAATTTTTCTGTAATCTTGCCATTTTTTACAATCACAACCCCCACGCTGCAAACGCTGGAGTAGTTTTCATTGGCGGTTTCAAAGTCGATGGCGGCAAAATCTTTCATTTTTTTGCAATAGGTTCGTATGGTTGAGGCTCTGGATCGACAGCTGCCTTTCGGTTTTTAACTTCTGTTAAACTGTTCAATAAAACCTGTAAATAAAGGTTCATCGTTGTGTAATGATCGCCTTCCGGATCTTCATAAATTGCAACTTTACAGCCTTTGGCAGACATCGCATTGTAAGCATTGAGTGTGTTGATTGGATACACCCAAGTGTCGGCAGCTCCATACACAAAAATTAAACTGTCGGTAGGCGTAAAATCCATGAGTGAATTTTGGCGTGTAGCTTCTAAAAATTCTGTGTCGGAATTATCGAGGATACCATTAATGAATGCAGGGTTGAATAATTTTTTAGGATTCGTATGAATAGGCAAATAGCTCGGATGAAAATATCCTAAATCATAATTGTCGTTTCTTAGAATTTGATTGTCTTCTTCTGAGAAAATATCGCTGTAGCTTTTGCTGTAATTATAATCTCGCTTAAACATATCGATGGCCCATAAGTAGCTCCCGACTTCATAAATTCCAAGAATAGTGTCTTTTGCCAAAAATGCTTTTGCGAAAGAAACATTGTCGTAAGGCCCCGAACCTGCAACGGTTTTTTCAATAAATAGATTGGAACCATACAATTCTTGAACGGCTTTTTGTACCGCCACTGCGGCATAACCGCCTTCGGAATAACCGGTAATGAAGAGGTCTTTGCGAAACGGAAGACTATTCATAAAAGCGAATTCGCGGTAAGCCTGAATAAGGTCAATGGAGGCTTGAGCCAATGAAGGGCCGTGGATATAAGGATGCGTGATGTTTGCACTTGCGTTGTATCCGATATAATCAGGGAGTAGCACAATACAGTTGAAACTGGATGCAATTAATGTTGCAAGGAAAACATCTTGTGAGTACTGAAAGATGGAGGCTGTTTTTAGTGATGGTGCATCATCTTCTGTGATTGTTCCATGGGTATAGACAACGAGTGGAAAACTTGTGTTTACATTTGCCGGGACAATAAATACGCCAGACGCTGTAATTGTTTTATCGGACGGATATTTGGTTTTGTACGTAACAGCATAGGTTGTTATCGCGCTTTGCGGGAGAGAGGCGTATGCTTCAAGTCCTTGTTGGATAAGCGCTTGCTTCAACAATTCTTTGCTTACACCGCCGGTTTTTTTCGCCTCTTCCAGATAAATGGGAGTGTCGGAGTTTTTGTCTTTCGAGCAGGATGCAAAAAGAATGACGATGCTTAAAATAGTAAGATATCTTCTCATTTTATTTTGATTAAGTTAAAGCATACAAATGTACGAAAAAAAATGAACTATGTCAAATTAAGGTTTTTGTAGTAGAAAGCGTTTTTAATTTTGTTTTTAAAAACAAAAAGACCACTGAAAATCAGTGGTCTATCGTGTAAATCGTCGGGATACCAGGATTCGAACCTGGGACCCCCTGCTCCCAAAGCAGGTGCGCTAGCCGGACTGCGCTACATCCCGAATTTCCCAAATGGGAGTGCAAAGGTACGAAAAAAAATTAAGAATTAAAAATAAAAAATTAAATTTAGCTGATTGTCAGTCAAATAAATTTTTGTTGTGGTTTTTTTGAACTTGCATTTTTGGTTTTCAGAATTACTTTTTGAGAGAACTTTGGATGTTAAAACGGAACAATTGACCAAAAATCGCTAAAAATGTTTCAACCGAACTTTGTTATGATATTCAGTTAATTATGATGTTTTTGGGTTGTGTTGTTTAAACCATGTTTAAACCGTGTTTAAACCAAAAATCAAAATGGAAGCATCAGTATGTGTCGTATTGTACAAAAGCAAAAAACTAAAAGTGGTCTTTATAACTAATTCCGTCCACAAAGATAAGTGTTTTTTTTAATTTAAGCAATACTTTTTAATTTTAATCTTTCAAATTCTTTGATTGTCAAATTCCCTAAAGCCGAATGTCTTCGATCTTGATTGTAATATATTTCAACATATTCAAATAACAGCGACTTCATTTCCGCCTTT